>CAYMGV010000032.1:0-24301 GCA_964390105.1 uncultured Anaerolineae bacterium
GATGCCGCCATCCAGCACCGCCTTGAGGCTCTTGTAATGCTCGTCGCCCCGGTCGAAGGACAGGTCGTCGCAGAACACCAGGAAGCGCCCGTCGGAGCGGCGCAAGAGCGCCAGCAGCCGCTCGATCGTCGGGATGTCCTCGCGATGGATCTCGATCAGCGTCAGCCCGCCGACCGTGTCGTTGGCCTGCGCATGGGCCGCCTTGACGAGGGAGGACTTGCCCATCCCCCGTGCGCCCCAGAGCAGCACGTTGTTGGCCGGGATGGCTGGCTTGATCGGCTGGTTGGCCGGTTTTACCGGGGGGGGTGCCGGTGTTGGTGGGGCTGAAGGCGCAGGTGCGGGGCTGGCCGCTGCTTGTTGAGCAGGCGTCGTCGATGCCGCCGGTGTGGCAGCGGCACTGGTGGCCTGCCTGCCCTGGTTGGCGGCGTCGATCTGGGTATAGGCAATGTAAATCCCCATCACCAGCGCCAAAGTCCCCCACGCGGCAGGGCCGGGCACAAATACGGCCACCACCGCCGAGGCCGCAAAGCCAATCGAGAGCCACAACGCCCAGCCGAAGCGTCGCAGGGTCAGCCATATACCCATGAATACCAGCCCCAGCGCGCCATTGGTTACGATGTAAAAGGCATTGCTGCCGGACTGGAACAGCGCGATAAACGAGAACGCGATCAGCATCACAACGCCGATAAGGCTGAACAGCCCGGCCAGCAGGCCCGCCCACGTCAGAGCGCGGTTGTTCATGTACGCTACCCAGGAGGGGAGTGCCAGCAGGATCAGGCCAATTGATGCGATGATCTCGACGCTGAGGCTGAAGATGGTCAGCGCCATCAGCACGGCCAGCGCCAGCGCGGCGTAGCCGGGGATCAATGCCCACCAGCGCCTGCCGTCAAGCAGGTACAGTGCCACGAATGGCACCGCGATCACACCCAATGCCGTGATGCCCACCAACTGCGGCGCAGGCGGGTTGAGCAGGATCACCGTCAGCACCACAGCGAACCCGGCAAACAGGCACGCCACCAGCAGTGACCACGTCTCATCGCGTACGGACAGCCAGCGCACTGCGAACGGCAGCGCCAGCAGGCCCGTCGCCCCGATGATCAGCGGTTCAACCGGGCCACTGTATGCAATCACCCCGCTGCTCAGCAGCAGGAAGGCCAGCCCGCCCAGCACCAGCACGGCGGCAAAGACCCACATCAGGAAAGAGCGGGTTGAGTTTCCGGGCGCTTGTGTCATACCTTTACTTCCTTTTACCAGTACTTATTGGGGCGCTGCCCCAAGCCCCGGTAGGGGCTGCGAACTCCTGCACCGCGCTACTACGCATGGCATAGCCATGCGTAAAGCCGTGCAAAAACCGGGAAGCTTCTCAACTATCGCTGATCAGCGATAGTGTCACTAACCCAATTAACCCGGTGCAGGTGGCGGTGCCACCTGCTGGGGGTGTGGGGGCAAAGCCCCCACGGTGTTACTTATCCTCAGCGGGCGGGGCCAGCGGGCGCATCTCCGCGACCGGGGTCGCGGGCTTGGTCGCGCCGTTTTGATGATGACCGTTCATGGTCGGTTCAGCGGCTGCGGGGTTCGCTGCGGCCCCCTCGGCCTTGCTGCCGGACAGGCTGCGATACAGGATGAGGCCACCGATCAGGATCATGACGACCGGGATCAACTGCCACACGCTCGCCAGCAGGAACGATCCACCGATGAAGCCCATGATGCCACCGGGGATCAGGGCCCACCAGTTGGCCTTGGTATCCTGTAGATATACGTACAGGAAGGGGGCTGCGATGGCGAACATGATGTACGCCGGGATTAGCAGCGGTGCCCAGCGGCCTACCACGGTGCTGACGCCGATCAGGCCCGCGATGGCAGCCAGCACATAGGCCGGGATCAGCAGACCCCAGTTATGCGGCTGCTGCCGGTACATATTGTAGAACCAGCCTGCACCGAGGATGAACATCCCCGCCCATACCACGGCGCTGATGGCACCCCCCAAGCCGGGTACAAACTGCCCGATAAGGAACACCACACCCACCCCGATCAGGATGGCCCCCCAGGTGGCGGTCGAGCCGCCTGCATTGCGTTTTTCCATGATGAACTCCTTTATCCGCCGTGTGTTAGCGGTCGATTACCTGGTTTGACGAACGAAGACGGTTGCCGAACAGCAGCACCAGCCCACCGATGATCAGCGCCGCCGGGATGAGGTAGCCGATCAGGTTGAAGGCGGAGGCCACGAAGAAGGACACGGCTGCGATGCCCATGATCCCCGCCGGGATCAATGCCCACCAGTTGTTACGGTTAGCGAGATAGACGGTCATAAACGGCGGCACAAAGGCCCCGCTGATATAAGCCGGTATCAGGAAGTTGCGCAGGACACCCATGCCGATCAGCAGGATCAGGCCTGCGACAGCGAACATCACATAGGCCGGGATCAGCGCCCACCAGTTACGGGTGTCCAGGATGTACACCACCATGAACGGGAAGCCTACCGCACTCAGGATATAGGTTGCGATCACGGTGCCACTGACACCGGTCACGGCCAGGCCGATCAGCCCGCCAATGGCGAACATGACCCATGCCGGGATCAACGCCCACCAGCGTTCACGGTGGCCGCCCCATATGGCAACAAACACCAGGCTGGCTCCACCAAAGCCCATCGACACATAGTACCCGGCATCGATACTCACGGTGCGAGCCAGCAGAAAGACGCCGCCCGCCGCGATCAGGAGCAGGCCCCACAGGGCGTTGCCCGCACCCCTGCCCGATTTCACCGCCCCTGGGCGGGGGGGTGATTCCGGTTTCGATATCGGGTCTGTTGTGATATGTTCACGTTCCGGTATCGTCATGATTTGGCCTCAATTTCATCCCAGGATCACGTTCTACCGTTCTGTACGAACGAACCCCGGCAAAAGTTGTAGGGTGTGGCGGCAGGCAGGGCGATGGACCGCACCTGCCGCCGGTTCCTGGTTCTGCTATTCGCGCGGGCGGTCGGCTGCCGGGCCGGAAGCCGGCAGCGCCTCAGTGCGGCTGCCCTTGTTGCCAATGCGGTTGGTCAGCAGCATCACGAGGCCGCCGACGATCAGGCCAACGGGGAGCAGATAGGCCAGTATGCTTTCCGAGGCCAGCAGCAGTGCCAGTGACACCACGCTCAGAATGCCGCCGGGGATGAAGCCCCACCAGCGCTCACGCACGTCAGTAACGGCCACCAGCAGGAAGGGCAGCGCGACCGCGCCCGTCCAGTAGGCACCTGCGATGTTATCATTCAGGCCGAGGCTGCCCTCGAAGGTGACGAACACACCGATGACGCTCATCACATAGAACGGGATGAGTGCCCACCAACGTTCACGCGGGTCGGTGATGAACACCACGAAGAACGGTACGCCGACGGCCATCAGCCAGTACAGCGCAGCGAGGTCACCGGGGAGAAACCGTTCGACCATGATGAACAGCCCGGTGGCTCCAAACACCCACGCCGGGATCAGCGCCCACCATCTTTCACGCGGGTTGCTGAAGAAGACGACGGTGAAGACCACCGCGATACCTGCCAGGGCAAACGGCCATATCACGTTGCCGAGGTCGAGGAACTGCCCGGCGAGGAATAATCCGCCCACCAGGATGAGGGCAGCGCCAACGAAGAAACTGCTTGATGATTTATGATTTTCCGGTACAGGCTGTGAGGGCATTTCCCGCTGGTCTGGCCGGGTCTCTGTTGAGGGTTCCGGTTCCTTGATGTGTTCTGGCATGATTTTCTGCTCACTTCCAATTGATTGATAGTCATTAGCCTCTCTTATGATCCCTGTACGTATCAGGGCGGGAGAGGTTTCAGGGGCAGGTGCCCGGTGCCTGGTTTCAGGGGGCAGGGGTCAGTGTACTGAGCCGTTGGCGATTAGCGATGAGTGCGCTTCGCTTTTAGCGTTTGGGCGTGGGGGTGGCCCGCATGACGTATCAACGATGAGCCATCTGAAAGCTGACGGCTGACCGCTGTAAGCTTTTCACAGCCTGAGCGCGGAGCGAATGGCGGAGACGAGCCGACCGGCAGCAGGAGTATGCACCATCTCAAGGGTGCGCGGACGGGGCAGATCGACGGGGAAGCGGGCCTCAATCGAGCCGGGGCGGGGACTCATCACGATCACGGAATCGGAGAGCAGCACGGCTTCGTTGATGTCGTGCGTCACCATCAGCATGGTGCTGCCAGCGGCCCGCCAGATGCGCAGCAGCTCGGTGATGAGATGCTCACGGGTCATGGCATCCAGCGCACCGAACGGCTCATCGAGCAGCAGCAGGTCGGGATGTTTGATTAAAGCGCGGGCGATGGCGACGCGCTGCGCCATGCCGCCCGAAAGTTCCGCCGGGTACGTTTTGACGAATCCCGCCAGCCCCACCAGTTCGATCAGCTGCATGGCAGCGGCCTCACGCTGGCCGCGCTCAATGCCATCGAGTTCCAGCGGCAGGGCAACGTTATCCAGCACGGAGCGCCACGGCATCAGGTTGGCCTGCTGGAAGATCAGCCCCACGTTAGGATGCGGCGTTCCTGTGATTGACCTGCCATCCAGCATCACCTCGCCGCGCCGTGGTGCGATCAGCCCGGCCAGCACACGCAGCAGGGTGCTTTTCCCACAGCCAGACGGCCCGACAAGGCTCACGAATTGATCACGCTCCAGCGAGAACGTGACATGATCAAGGACATGCAGCGTGCCCACATCGCCGGTAAAGGTGTGGCTGATATGCCGCGCCGCGAGCATGGGATCAGTCATGGGGGGCATCCGCCTTCTCGACGATGATACACCCAACCGCCGACGGGTGGTCCATCAGCAGGATGCGGCGTGGCAGGTCACGGATCATCCACCACACCAGCAGATCGCCCAGTGCGACGGACATCATCAGCACGCCATACCACAGCAGCCAGCCCCAGCCGATCCACAGTGCTGCCAGTGTGGGCAGCACGCCCAGCACAAAGCCGGGGGCCAGCACCACGATGCGATACTGCCATGCGTGAAGCGGCGTGGTACAGTGCGCATATGGGGCGAGGTACTCACGCAGGAACCCGAACCGGATATCGGAGAGAGGCTTGCCGCCCGGCACCAGCATCATCAGCCCGTGGATGCCCTCATGCAGCACCACACTGAGCGCGAAGACCGGGATCGCCAGCAGGTAGGTCCAGGCTGAGGTGACGGGTGCAACCAGCGCGCGCCACCCCCAGCCCAACAGGAACAGTGTCACGGTGATGATGACCAGCACGACGTTCAGGATCAGGGCAGCCGGGGCCACTTCTTCGAGTGGAACGGTGCGGTCAGTTGATGGGGGTAATGGTTGGTTGGTTTCCATCAGGGTTCTTTCGGAGGGGCCAGGGCTATTGTCCCTCCAGCAGCGCGCGGACCTCGTCCGCGTCAGGGGCGGAGGGGCGTTCAAGCAGGTAGCGCTGGTAGAGGGCGATGGCGATCTCGGCCCGGCCACTGGCGAGCGCGGCATCAGCCCATTCACGGACAAAGGTGGGGCTGTACGGCGTATCGACATACGTGATCTGCCCATCGACTTCCCCGTACAGGCGGTAGGCTTCGTCATAGTCGCCAGCTTGCAGCGCGATGACAGCCTGTACGTACATGACTTCGTGTTCGTAGCCGTTCATATCGAGCGCAGACTGGAGAACGTCGGCGGCGGGGGCGGGGTAGCCGCGCCGGGCCAGTTCCAGCGCCACGATACGGATGCCGGACGTATTCGAGAGGTTCCAGCCGAGCGCCTCCCACGTTTCACGGGCCTGCGGTTCATCGCCCATCAGCCAGTAGGCCAGCCCGATACCAAGCTGGGCATCAAATGACGCCGGGAAGTCGGCCTCAAGCTGCCGGTAAGCGGAGAGTGCGGCCCCCGCATCGCCGGATTCAAGCAGCAGATCGGCGCGGGTTTGCAGCACAGCCTGCCGCAGCGCGGGGGCGGCACCCGTATCCACCGGGGGGATGCTGTCCAGGTCGGCAAGCGCGGAGTTGATGTTACCCATCTCACGGTAGAGGCGGGCACGTTCGAGCCGCAGGTACAGGCTTTCGGGGTGCCGGGCGATCAGGCCGGTATACACCTCGACGGCGGCGGCGGGGTCCCCGGAATCTTCGAGCAGGGCCGCATATTGCAGGAGCAGGTCGTGGTCACCGGGGGATTGGGCCAGCAGGGACTCAATCTCGGCGGCGGCCTCCTCGTACCGGCCAGTCTGAACCAATAGAGTGAGGTACAGGTCTCGCAGGGTGTCGGTGGTACGGGGCAGGCCATCGACCACGGCGAACGCATCTTCAGCGCGGCCTGACTGGATCAGCAGGCGGGCATAGAACGGCCAGATGGGGCTGTCGGGTGGGCTGCCATCGAGTGCATTCTCAACCGTGATGAAGGCCAACCCCTGCTGGCCGTTGGCGATCTGGCCCAGGGCATAGTAGTACGCCACCCAATCCATGGGCACGGGCTGACGCTCGCCCGTGTGGAGCAGCGTCTCCAGCGCATGGATCGCGTTCCATGCGCCGTAGCTGGGGGGATTGGTGTGGAATTCCAACAGCGACCACAGGAAGCCGCCGACAAAGGTGATGCCGCCGGGGTCGTCTTCAGGCAGGGTCAGCGTGAGATACGGCGGTTCGTCCTCATCCGCCGGGGAGGCAAACGAGATCGTCACCTCGGCGGCGGTGCCATCGGATGCCCCCCACACCACGATCCCGGCCCCGTACCGGGCACCCAGGTCGAGCGCATCCTCATGCGAGGTGATGATACGCCCCGACCGGCCCGTAAAGATCGCGTTGTTGTAGCTGCCGTAGACGGCGTTGGTTACAGCACGGTCGATCTGGTCGTCGATGGTGGTGGGGCCGCTGAACTCCGCGACGATGACCAGCCCCTCACCGGGGCCTGCTATCTGTATCGGCAGGGCGGTGCGGCTGCGGTAGGCCGCAAACGTGGGAGAGAGGGCCACGATCAGCCAGATCAGCGCCAGCACAAAGGGAACGGCCATCAGCACGCAGCCGGTGGCGATCAGGTGGTTAGCCGGGCGATCCCCGTGCGTTGAGGAGATGATGACATCCTTCATGAACGTCATTGTAGACTCGGCAGGCAGGGGTTGGCAATCTGAGCAGCGGGAAAATACGCCAGGCTGGTGTTTTGACGGGCTTTGCAGACAAATCCTAATCGCTTCTGTACAATAGTCATCTTATCATCAGGCAACCACGGGGAGATGGCGATGACGGGGACGTTTCTTAATGCCGGGACGGTGCTGCTGGGGACGGCGGTGGGCGTACTGCTGGGCAGCCGCCTGCCGGGGTCGATGCGGGAGACGGTGCTGCGTGGGCTGGGCCTCGTGACGCTGGTCATCGGCGTGCAGATGAGCTTTGCGACGGCGAACATCCTGATCGTGCTGGGCAGCGTGCTGACAGGGGGCATTCTTGGTGAGTGGCTGAACATCGAGGGGGCGCTGGAACGCGCCGGGGCATGGCTGGAGGCACGCTTCAATACGGGTGAGGACGATGCCGGTAGTACCGCGCGCTTCGTGCAGGGGTTCGTGGCGGCCAGCCTTGTGTTCTGCGTGGGGCCAATGACAGTACTTGGCTCGATACAGGATGGGCTTGCGGGCGATTACCGGCTGCTGGCGATCAAATCCATGCTGGATGGGTTCGCGGCGTTGGCCTTCGCGTCGTCGCTGGGGATCGGGGTCGGTTTCTCCGCGGTCACGGTGTTGGTGATACAGGGCGGGATCAGTTTGCTGGCCTCGCAGGCGGAAGCCTTGCTCAGCGCCGCCATGATCACGGAGATGACCGCGACGGGCGGCGTGCTGATTCTCGGCATCGCGTTGAGTTCACTGCTGGAGGTTGTCAAAATCCGCGTGGGGAACTTGCTGCCTGCGCTGCTGATCGCGCCGCTGGCCGTGGCCCTGCTGACCGCGTTGGGGATTGCGCTGGTGCCGGTGTTTTAATGCGGCTTCGCCGCGCTGTAAGCTGGCTGCTAAAAAGCCTCTTTATTCGCCCGCCACCGGCAGACAGAAGCGGAAGGTGCTGCCTTTATCGATCTCACTCTCAACCCAGATTTGCCCGCCCATCATATCGATCAGGCGGCGGGTAATGGCGAGGCCCAGCCCGGTGCCCTCGAATTCACGGGTCGAGGAGCTATCGACCTGCCGGAACTCATCGAAGATCACCACCTGGTTGTCGGCGCTGATGCCGATGCCGGTGTCGATCACCTCGATCAGCACGCAGGGGCTGCCAGGCAGGGTCGAAGCCTGACCGGGGAAGACGTCGGGCAGCTCACCGGGCGTGATAACGCGGCCTGTCACAGTGATGCGGCCTTCCGACGTGAACTTGACGGCATTGCTCAGCAGGTTGGTCATCACCTGTATCATGCGCCCTTCATCGGCGAGAACAGGGGGCAGGTTGATGGGCAGCAGCACCTCCAGCGCAAGGTCCTTCTTCTCAGCCTGCGGCTCCAGCGTGACGATGCAATCACGTACGATGAGTTCCAACTGAAGCGGTGCTATCTCCACCTGGAGACGACCGGCCTCGATCTTGGACAGGTCAAGGATGTCATTGATCAGGGCCAGCAAATGCTGGCTGTTGCGCAGGACGGTAGCGAGACGGTCCGACATCTGCTGGCTCAGGTCACCGTATAAGCCCTGTGACATCATGGTGGTATAACCGATGATGCTGTTGAGCGGCGTGCGCAGTTCGTGGCTCATATTGGCAAGGAAGACGCTTTTGGATCGGTTGGCGGCCTCGGCGGCTTCCTTGGCCTGGTGGAGTTCAATCTCAGCACGGCGGCGCTCAACCAGTTCATCCTGTACGGCCTCATAGAGCTGGGCATTTTCGACGGCCTGTGCCGCAGTCGCAGCCACAGTAGAGACCAGCCGTACCTCCTCATCGGTGAAGGCACGCTGAACGGTTGAATCGAGGCTGAAGGAGCCGATCACTTGATCACGGACGGCCAGCGGCACGATCATGATCGATTCGATGCGGCGGGCTTTCATCAGGTGATGCAGACCGTCGAGGCGCGGGTCGCTTTGCGCGTCGAGAATGACAATCGGCTGGCGCTTCTCAAAGACCTGCTGCTGCGAGAGGTTGCCATTGAATGGGATACTGATACCGATTCCGGGATCGAAGCCCAGTTCAGGGTCCTGGTATTCAGCGAGTACGAACAGCCGCTCGGTTTCGGCTTGGTACCGGGCAAACGTCACGCGCTGGATGTCAAGCGCCTGGGCGATCTCATGGCAGATGGCCGTCAGCGCTTCCCCCGGTGTAAGAGCCGAGGCAGCCGCCGTGATGACGCGGTTCATCAGGAGCGTTTCATGGAGCTGGCGTTCGAGTTCCATGGCGAAGTTCTTGATTTCGGTGATGTTATCGATCAGCACCAGCGTTTCATCGGTGCCTTCAATGATAGAGGCGGTGATCTCGAAGTAGCCCATGGTGCTGCCGTGAGCGAACTCAAGCTCGTTCCATGCCTGCCCGTTTTTGCGGCGGGCCACGCTGATGGCCCTGCTGACGGCATCGACCAGCGAAGACGGCATGACGGAGACCATGGAGCGCCCGGTGGGGTTCTCCTCAAGGTTGAGGATACGTGAGAAGTTAGGCGGTGCATAGAATGCTGAGATGCGCCCGCCGGGGTTGACGACCATCAGCAGGTTGGGCATGGCGGAAAGCACGAGGTCCATCAGGCGGCGGTGGCTCATCAGGTCGGTGTAGGTTTCGTGCTGGTGGGTAATGTCTTCCACCATGCAGGTAATCGCGCGAAGGTCATCGTTCTCATCACGCATTGGCGTGCCGTTGAGCCGCAGGATCAGGCGTTTTTCGCCATCCGGGGAACAGGCCACTTCGATGGGCATCGGCATATGTGAAGAACTCATGCGGGCGATGTAGACCTCAAGCTGCCCGCGCGAGTCCCCGTCAACGAAGTCCAGCACGGTATTCCCGTACAAATGCAGGGGATCAAAGCCGGTCAGGTCAAGGAAGGCCGGGTTAACCTGCAAGATGGTGCCGTCAGGTGCCAGCAGGGCCAGCGGAACAGGCAGGGCAGCGAGCATCGCATCGACGGTTACAGGGGGTTGATCTGCTGTCATAGGGTATCACCGGGCAGGTATGGTCAGAGTTACAGTGTGTGGGACACAGTATACATGAGGTTGCAAGGGGATGAAATCAGGGTCGTATGCCAAAAATGCCGCGCAGGGTCACTGCGCGGCGCGGGGTAGCGGGGCGGAATTACGCGATGGGATAGGCGTACAGCCACCAGCAGCGTTCCCGCGGGAAGGCGGTTTGCAGCTCATCCTCAAGGATGAAATCGCTGCTTTCGGTAAGCTCACCCAGCAGGTGGTCAAGGCCCATGATGCGTTTGGTGACATGATGACCGTCAAAGGCTGATCCGGCATACTCGCGCAGAAACTCGATGATGGTCCGGCCTTCCACCTGCGTGCGATAATCGGGCGCAAAGCGGCTGCGGTTTTGCCTCAGTTCTTCAAGGTAAGCCGTCCAGTTCTGGAGGCGGGCCTCAGCCTCGCGGGCCATCTTTTCCTCAGCCTGCACGCGCCAGTGATCCATTTCACTTTGCAGCGATGCACGGGCCGATTCAAACCGCTCGATCTGGGCGCGAGACATCTGGCCGTGCAGCGCGTCGAGGCAGTGCAGGCGCAGCATCATCCCGCCCAGTGTGCCAAGCGGCAGCACGCCGTGCGGACCGTGCAGCGTCCAGTACAGGTCCTTGCCCAGCAGGTACGGCTTGATCTCGGTTGCCATGGATTCAAGGTATTCGAGATCGCGCTCAATCTTCATGGTGTGATCCTGTCCTGGCAATGAATATCCACGGAATAGAAACGCGGCAACCCAATATGGGCGGGCAGCGGCGTTCAGCGTTACCCGGCCAGCCTGCGCAGCTTGATGTACTCGGCGTTGCCCTGCAGGACCTTCCAGCGCGGCGAGTTGAGTTCCGTGTACCACTCATAGGCCACGCGACCGTTGCGATCCTCGTAAATGGCGGAGGGCTTGATCGCGAGGATGCGGCTGGTGACACCATCGACATAGCCTTCCACGTCGAACTGGGCGGGCATGCGCAGGGACAGCCAATCACCCGGTATCCATTCCATTTCCAGCACGAGGTCCCCGGCATAGCCATAGGCGCGGAATGGCGCACCTTCTTCAGCCTGTACGCAGCGCCACGTCGCTTCAACCATGCGGGCCTGCCAGAAGGACGCATTCAGCCGCTCCGTCACCATAAAGGCATCGTGTTCCGGGGTGCTGTAAAACCAGGTTCCTGCATTTGAACTCATGTGTCTGACTCCATCATTCACGGAGGGGGATTTAATCGGTGAACAGAGCGCGGGTTGGATGCGACTCTGCCCCTGTAATGATAGCGTAAAGGGCCGAGATCGTACAACCGGCACCCTGCTGACGGGTGCATCCGTGGTTGGGGGAACACCCCCTATTCTTGCGAGCAGGTGCATAGCATTAGCGTGTATCTGCAAGCCGCTTTTCACCTCACCCCTTCCGCACCGCTGAAGCGGTGCTCCCTCCCCTCTCCGTATAGCTTTGCGAAGCAATGCTGCCCGGAGAGGGGAAACGGCGAGTGCAATGAGCCGAGGGGTGAGGTAAAACGCGCCAGGCGGGTGTTTTGACGGGCTTTGCAGACAGACCCTGGCACCTACGGGGACGGATGCCGCGCAGCGAAGCTGCTGACACAGGGGGTGAAAGGCTGCCCCCAATCGCGAATGCACCCCATAAGCGGGGTGCATGCTGGCATGCGGCGGCAGGTAGACTATAATGGAATGGATAGGAGCGAATCTATATGTACACTCGGTCAATAGCCATCTTCATACTGGTGCTGATCCTCACCCTGCTGGCGGGCTGCACCCCTGCCGACCCCGGAACCGCCCGGCCATCGGTACAGGACGATCTGACGGCCACGCCCGAAGGCACGGTGGGCGATGCCACCCCGACCCCTGTCATCAGCGCGGCGGCGATTGATGTGCAGGAAGAGGCCGGTCCATCTACGCTGCTGATCTGGATGCCGGAGGTATTGGCTCCGGGGGCCGGGACGCCTGCCGGGGCTGCCTTCATCGACCGACTCAGTGAGTTTGACAGCGCCAACCCCGATGTACGGGTGGCGGTCGAGACAAAGCGTGTCAGCGGGAACGGCAGTATGCTGGCCTATCTGCGCACGGCCCCCTCTGTGGCACCTTCGGTGCTGCCCGATATCGCCCTGGTGAGTTACGATGCCCTCCAACAGGCCACGCGCGAGGAACTGATCGTGCCGGTGGGGCCGCTGATCCCCCCTGGACAGGTCGAGGCGCTGTACCCGGTTGCAGTGGATTTCGCTACGGTTGAGGGCCAGTTAATGGCACTGCCGTACGTACTGGAGATTCAGCACGCGGCCTATCGCAACACCATCTACACCGAAACCGCACCGACCAACTACGAAACCATCCTTGAGGTGGGGGCCGCTTTTGACTTCCCTGCGGCCACACTGACCGGGGCCAACAGCACGATACTGAGCCAGTATCTCGCCGGGGGCGGCCTGCTGATCGACGAGAACGGCAGCCCCACCCTGGGCGAGGATGTCCTGCTCAGCCTGCTGACCTTCTACAGGGATGCCCGCGAGGAGGAGCTGATCGACCCTGCCGTGTTCCAGTCGACGCAGATCGCGGATTCGTGGGTGCGCTATACCGAGCGTCAAACGAACTTCACCGTCACCACCTCGACGCTGTATCTTGCCAGCCGTGATGATCTGCGTAATACCAGCGTCATCGCGGTGCCCAGCGCCACGGGGGCACCGTTGAGCCTTGCCAGCGGATGGGCGTGGGTAATTACCACCACGGATGCCCGGCGTCAGCAGATGGCGCTGGATATGCTCGCATTCCTGATGACCCCTTCCAACCACGGTATCTATACACAGGCCGCTGGCTGGCTGCCGTCGCAGCCGGTCGCGCTGGCCGTGTGGGGTGAAAGTGATGCCTACGCGGAGTTTGCCGATACACTGTTGGAAAACGCGGTGGTCCGGTCGAAGGTGTCTTCGGCAGCACCCAGCATCATTCTGCAGGATGCCTTCGAGGCGGTGCTGCTGCATGGCGAATCCCCCATCGAGGCGGCGAGTTTTGCGGTTGAGACCGTCAGCCCGGCTGGGCCATCATCCCCCTGACCCCATGTGGCGATAGGCGAAACCCATGCCTGACCTGAAGTACGAGGACCATCTCTCCCATATCCAGGTTCTGATCGATGCGACACTCAAGGCCGCCGACCCTGTACGCCAGCTTTCCGCTAACTGGCCGATGAGCATCAACGAGGACGGCCCGGCCTACCTTGTGGGGGCAGGCAAGGCATCACTGGAAATGGCCTTACAGGTGGAGAACCTGTTTACCGGTGACCTGGAGGGGGGTGCGGTGGCCGTGGTGCCGGAACGGCTGGCCCGGCTGGCCGAGACTCCGAGGTACTTCACCGCGTACCAACAGCCCGACGCCGCGCTCTTCACGCAGCTTCTTCACCGCGTACCCGGCGGCCCATCCCCTGCCGGATAAGCGCAATGTGATCGCGGCACAGGCCATCGCGGAGGTGGCTCGCAAGGCGGATAAGGGTGATAAGCTGATCGTGCTGCTGTCGGGCGGTGGTTCCGCACACCTGACGCTGCCTGCCGGGGGCCTGACCTTCGAGGATGTGCGGGTTATCACGGGGGCGCTTCAGCGGGCCGGGGCACCCATCGGGCAGCTGAACACGGTGCGTAAACACATCGAACAACTCAAGGGCGGTGGGCTGGCTCGGCTGGCGGTCCCTGCCCAGGTGTGGACGTTTATCCTCTCCGATGTGATCGGGGATTCGCTGCATGAGATTGCCTCAGGGCCGACCGCAGCCGACCCCACGACCTATGAAGAAGCACTGTCACTTCTGCGGGATTATCGGCTGATGGAGGTCTCACCACGTATTGTTGCGCATCTTGAGGCCGGGGCGCGAGGCGACATCGCCGAAACGATCAAACCCGGCGATGACAGCTTCAAGTACGTCACCAACCTGCTGATCGGCAGCAACCGCCAGGGCCTGATCCGGGCGCGGCAGGAAGCCCAGAAGGAAGGCTGGCAGGTGGTCGGCTTTGAACTGGGTGTCGAGGGAGAGGCCCGCCTGACGGGGATGCGGCTGGGCTGGCTGTCTCATCACCTCGCCGAACGACCGGATCGCCCGTGCTGCTGGATCATAGGGAGTGAAACGACCGTAACCGTCCACGGCTCAGGTAAGGGTGGGCGCAACCAGGAACTGGCGCTTTCTGCCGCGATTTCGATGGATGGTGTGGAGAACATCGCGCTGGCGGCGTTTGCCACCGATGGGGTGGATGGGGCGTCGGATGCCGCCGGGGCCATCGTCACGGGGCACACCTGTGCGGCTGGCCGTGCGCTGGGCATGGACCCTCAAGCGTATCTCAACAACAACGACAGCAACACCTTCTTCAAGCGGGTCGGTGGGCTGATCGAAACCGGGCCGACGGGAACCAACATCAATGACATTGCGTTTTTGCTGGCGTATGATTGAGGTAAATCAGCCTATGGATCGGGGAGCAGCAGTTGATTGCCCGCTTTCATCTGCGGAAGCCCTAACAGGATCGATAGGGTTACAGCGGCATGCACAGGTGAATTACAAACCGATTTTAAACCAGACCCGAATGGCCTGCCTATTGTGTTAGCAAAGCATAGACCCTAGACTTAGGATACCTGTGAACTTAGAGCAACAAAGGCATTATCATGGCTCTTTATACCAACTCAGCATTCTATCCTCATTACGGTGTCTCACATCTGCGTGAACGTTCAGGTTCCGCATGGCGTGACCTTGTGGACTTCCTGGGTGACCTGCCGCGCCGCGATATGCGGGTCATCGCACTGTCGATGATGATGCGCCGCCTGCGCAAGGAATTGGACCTTGATGCCAGCCTGTGTTCGGACCCGTTCTTCGCGCTCGATCACAACATGGTGATGACGTTTTTCGAGGGCACCGAGGATGACCTGCTGGGCATGTACAACGCCTCACTTGAAGAAGTCCGCATCGCTATGAACCGCGTGGCTGCCCGTAAGACGGCTGTCAGCGCTGTTGCCTAGAGCTTAACCACGGCATTCGAGCGGCTGCATCAGCAGCCGCTTTTTGATTCCCTGCCCTCACCTTTGCCACCTGATCCAGCACGATGACCCGCTGATCGCACAGGTCAAAGACGGCGATGGCAGCACAGCGGGGACGGGGCACCTGGCATCAGCAATTGACGGGTGTTTTTCTTTTCCCCCTGCGCATCGGCTATCATAGAGAGACGATCCCCGGAAAGGAAGTCGCGCATGTTCACGGACATCAGCCCGCTGCTGCTCAAGAACCCTCGCCAGGAGAATTACGGCATCGCCATCACCGATATGGACGGGGACGGCCACTTCGAGGCGTTTGTGGCGGGGTTTGGGCACAGCAATCTCGTGTTGAAATGGGACGACGGCGGCTTTGTCGATGTGGCAAACGCTGCACTCGCTGACCCGCGCCGCCAGTCGATTGGGTTGGCCGCAGCCGATATTGATGGCGATGGCCGTGAGGAAGTGTATGTTCTGAACTCCGACAGCTTCGATGGGCCGAAGCGCTACGGGGATCGCCTGCTGTCGTTTGACGGGCACGCATGGTCGGACCTGTTCGGGCTGGATGAGAACCTCGGCGTGGTGAACATGGTTGCAGGGCGGTCGGTGGCTTGCGTGGACCGCAGCGGGACGGGGCGTTACGGGTTCGTGGTGGCGTGCTACGGCGGCCCGCTGCTGCTGTATGAATGGCACCCGGCACTGGCCCGGCTGGAGAATGTGGCCGAGGATGCCGGGATCGCGCTGGGGTCCGGGGGGCGCTCACTGCTGACACTGCCGCTGTTCTCGGATGCCATGGATATTTTCACAGGCAACGAGAACGGCGCGAACTTCCTGTTCCGGGCATTGGGCGATGGCCTGTATTACGAGGAGGGACAGCACCACTTTCTTGCGGATATGTACGAGTATGCGCGCGGGGTCGCTGCATTTGATGCAGGGGAGGGGCGGTTCGGCATCGCACTGGGTAACTGGGAAGGTCCCAACCGCTTGTTTGTGCCAAACGGCCCCAGCGCCTTTCGTGACATCGCACCAGCGCGCTTGGCTGCACCGGGGCGCAACCGTAACGTGATCGCGGCGGATTTTGACAACGACGGGTACCAGGAATTGTTCTTCAATAACCTGGGGCAGCCCAACCGGTTGTTTGCGTTTCGAGGTGGCCGGTGGGTCGAGATGCCCCCTGGGCCAGCACTGGAGCCGGATTACATGGGCACCGGGGCCGCCGTGGGCGATCTCGATGGTGACGGGGTACTTGAGTTGATGCTGGCCCATGGCGAAACGGTCGCGCAGCCGCTGACGCTGTACCACGTGCCCACCGATCATCACTGGATACGGGTGCAGCCCCTCACGCGCTTCGGAGCGCCTGCACGGGGTGCGATAGTGCGGTTGTTTGCCGGTGGACGGGAGCAGGTGCGTGTGATTGACGCGGGCAGCGGCTACCTGTGTCAGATGGAGCCGGTGGCTCACTTTGGGCTGGGTGCGGTGCGTGATGTCGAACGCATCGAGGTGCAGTGGCCGGGTGGCCCGTGGCTGTCTCTTGATGATCCGGGTATCCGCAAGACGCATGTGGTGCCCTACCCGGGGGATGAGGCGTAGCGTCATGCAGCAGGAATAGCCCCATAGAGGTTCATTGAAGGGGGGGGTGTTGAGTCACTGCCCGGTTCCTCAATCGTTGTCGGCGTCCCTGTCATCGTCTTTCCGCGGTTCCTCGTCCCGTTCACGTTTGATGAACATGCCCGGTATCTTGATGGTATCGTGCTTATCCCCGGATCTGCGACCGGGCATTGCCGGTTCTTTCGGCTCTGTGCCCATCACAAAATCGATATCATCGTCACGGACGGGCATCGAGATGCCGTATTGGTTCGAGCCGCCGTACTGGTAGCCCGTAGCGGGCCGGGCCGCGTCCTCAAGCTGGATGGCTTCGGAGGGCGGCTCATGGCGGCCAAGTTCCAGCACGGCGTGCAGTTCGTTCTTCAGGCTGTCCAGGTCAACCGGCTTTTTGAGATAGCGAGTGGCCCCGGCGCGGTAGCCCTCGCGCACGTCCTCACGAGCGGAGCGTGCGGAGAGGATGATCACGGGCAGGTCCATGGTGGATGACGCCCGCCGCAGCATCCGGCAAACCTCGTAACCGGTGGTATCGGGCAGCATCAGGTCGAGGATGATCACGTCCGGGCGAAACTCTGGAATAAGTTTGAACGCCTCTTTGCCAGTCCCCACCCCGGCAACAGAGTATGAAAACAGCTCGAAGAAGCTCTTCAGCATACTCACGGTTTCGGATTCATCATCGATAATGAGAACCCTTGCTTGGTCCGACATGCCTATCCTTCAGTTTAATGGGTGCTTAATGTAATGGCTTTTCATAAACACGGTATTTTTTGTAAACATGCGCCCCAAGCAGTTCAATACCACGGTTCATCATGTCGTTGGTCTCAAGTATCCAGGAGCATTCCGCCCACTGGTATCCCCTTTTGAGACCGGCCTTGATGATCTCATAGAATAATAACGCATCAAGGCCCTGTCCTCTATATGAATCATTGACTCCGAGCAGGAAGACACGGAAACTGCGCGGCGGATTGGCGACCTTCCAGTGCCAGATCAGCCTGAGCATCTGGAGCCAGTCAGGTTCGCCGGGCTTGCAGTTGGCCTTTGCCAGCGGTTCATACAGGTTGACGATGGGGGCCACAAAGCCGATGAACTCGCCCTCATGCCTGATGAAGAACACGATGTTGGGGTCCACCATCGGCTTGAGGCTGGCCTGCAGGTGATCGATCTCAAGCTCGTTGAGCGGCACATATGACCAGTTCTCTGCCCACGCATTGCCATAGATATCGCGCAGGGTATTCACCCACTCCGCCCAATGGCGCATATTGGGGGTGACCAACTCATAGTTGCGGCGCTGTCTGATCTTACCGACCACGCGCGCCACCTTGGGCGGCATTGAGTCTTCAGAGTCATCCGCGAACCGGGCAGCAGGCAGCTTCCACGCCAGCAGGTCCATGCCTTTAGGCAGGCCGTAGCTCTCAGCGAAGCGGGCAGCATGTGGACGATCATGACGCATCATGATCTGCGGGGGGGTGTCGTAGCCTTCGATCAGCATGCCGATCTCGCTGTTGGTGCTGAAGGTGGCTGGCCCCATCATGTTCACCGCGCCCTGTTCGCGCAGCCATGCTTCGGCGGCAGCCAGCAGCGCATGCGCTGCTGGTTCGTCTTCCAGCACCTCGAACTGCCCGAACCAGCCCGCCGTGGTCTCATGAAACTCGTTATAGGCGTGGTTGATGAACGCGATAATGGTTCCGACTGGCTGATCGCCGCGCCACGCCACCATCATCTGCATATCAATGTGACGAAGCTCAACGTTGTGGACGGGGTCAAAAAACGTGATGTGTTCCTTCCACAGCGGTGCGACCCAGTTGGGGTCATCCTTGTAAACCTGCCACGGCATCCGCAGGAATGCCTGGCGCTCAGCCTCGGTAGTGACGGGACGGACTTCAACGCTGGTCATGGCTGGTGTGTCTCCTTATGCGGGCGTGGGGTGTGCGTGATTATAGGTCAGCGGGCGATGATATCAAAGTGGTATGCATGCTGACAGGAGTTACAACACATTGAGCGGTGTCAGGGTGCAGGGGGCTGAGTACAACAGCCTAAGCCCTGCCTTATTGATTCCCCTGCCAGATGATGAGCATGCCGTCGAGGGTGAGGTTGGGGGCCAGGTCGTCGATGACGGTTGTGTGCTCCGTAAACAGCGGGGCGAGGCCCCCGGTGGCAATGACGCGGATCGAGCCACCGCCTAACTCGGCCTTGATGCGCTTGACCAGCCCCTCGATCATGCCGAGATAGCCGAAGAACAGCCCGCTCTGCATGGCGTGGATGGTGTTGGTGCCGATGGCGGCGGGCGGCGGTGTCAGCGCCACCTTGCGAAGCTGCGCGGTGTGCTGAACCAGGGCGTCATGGGCGAGGCCGGGGCCGGGCATGATCACCCCGCCGATGTAGTTCCCGGCTGCGTTGATGATATCGTAGGTGGTGGCGGTGCCAAAGTCGATGACGATGGCCGGGCCGCCGTAGAGTTCCGCGACGGCGGCGGCGTTGACCACGCGGTCCGTGCCGACCTCACGCGGGGCATCAACGCAGAGTTGAATAGGCAGTTTGGTACTGACCCCGTCAATGACCAGCGGCGTCTTGTTGATGTATCGCGTTGACAGTTTGACGAAGGCGTCGGTGAGGTCCGGTACGACGGACGCGATCACGACGTCGTCCACATCGGCAAAACCGAGGTCCTGCTCAATGAGGAAGCTGCGCAGCAGCACGGCGTATTCATCGCTCATCTTGCTGAGGATGGTGCGGGCACGCCATGTTGTGCGCCATGCAGAGCCTGTCCACAGGCCAAAGTGAATGTTGGTATTGCCGATATCGATTGCAAGCAGCATGTGGGCCTCCTGTCATCAGTCGCTCAGATCATACCACGATCCGGCGGATGTGATAAGATGTAAGCAGGTGACTGGGGAAAGGGAATGGGATCAATGACACATACTATCACATGGTACGGGCATGCCACCTTTGGCATTGAGATCGGGGAGTACCATCTGCTGATCGACCCGTGGTTCACCGGCAACCCCGTGACCCCGATCACGGCGGATGAGATCAACCCGACTCACATCCTGGTCACACATGGGCACGGGGACCATATCGAGGATGCGGCCCCCATCGCACAGCGAGCCGGGGCACAGGTCATCAGTAATGTTGAGATATGCCGGTGGCTGCATGGGCAGGGCGTCGAGACCGTCCACGGCCTGAACCACGGCGGCGCGTATACCTTCGACTTTGGACGGGCCAAGTACACCATTGCGCATCATAGCTCCGGCCTGCCGGATGGCTCCTACGGGGGACAGCCGGGCGGTTTCATCCTGTACCTGCCCGGTGATACGATCTACATCGCCGGGGATACGGCGCTGTTTATGGATATGCAGTTGTACGGCGATGAGGACATCGACCTCGCCATCCTGCCGATTGGCGATAACTACACGATGGGGCCAGGCGACGCCTTCAAGGCGCTGGGATTCCTGCGCCCGCGTGCCGTGATTCCGTGTCATTACAACACCTTTCCGCGCGTCTCGGTCGATGTTAATACATGGGAAAACCGTATCCGGGCACAGACAATGGTTGAGCCGATCATCATGAAGCCGGGGGATGCGGTGACGCGTGGTGCATAGGCTGCGGACGGTCATTGGAACGGTTGACAAAATGAAGCCGCTGTTTCAAAATCAAGGTAACGCAGCATACCGTAAAGCCGCAATCCGATACCGCAAAACACAATGCTATCAACTAAACTGATATTCGTCGGGCTGCTGATGGTAGCCTCAGTCACAGCATGGCTTACTGCACAGACCATCAGGATACGGCGGCCTGCCCGTGGGGCACTGGCCTTCTGGCTGTTTGCTGTGCTGGGCGTCACCTGGGCATTCAGCTATGCGGGTGAACTGATCGCGATCCATGAGCACGATAAACTGCTCTGGATCAGGATTTCGTACCTCGCGCGGCCCTATATCGCGACGGTCTGGCTGGTGTTTGTCCTGCGGTACGGCAGTTTTGACCGCCACCTCAAACCGGTATGGGTTGCTCTGCTGCTGATCATCCCCGCCATGACCACGATCCTCGCATGGAGCAACCCGTGGCATGGGATGATGTGGGCCGACCTGGCGTTCTCCTACGATGGCCTGCTGCCACGCTTCACGCCGACCCCGGCCCCTTTTTACAAACTGTACGTGATACACACCGATGTGATGTTGATCGCCAGTATCGTGCTGATACTGCGGCGTCAATACCGCTCGCAGCCTGCCTACTGGGGGCAAACGCTGCTCCCTCTTTTGATCATGGGGGTGCCCTGGCTGAACACGGCCCTGTTCCGCCTCGGCATGGATCCCCTGCCCGGTGTCCACCTGGGGGCATTCTCGTTTGTGCTGCTGACCCCGCTGGGGGCGTGGCTGTTTTTCCGGTACCGGCTGGTGGAGATGCTGCCATCGACACGGGCAATGGTGATCCGGGGGATGCCGGATGCGGTGCTGATCATCAGCCCGGAAGGGCGCGTGCTGGCCGTGAACCCGGCAGGCGAGCGCATCTTCGGGGCAAATGAACTTGCCCTGCGTGACCAGTCGATCCGGGGGCTGCTGTCGCAGATCAGCGCTGAGCTTGATTCCTATGACGGTCGCAGCCTGCTTCAGCTCAAACAGGAAGTCAATGGGCACTGGTATGACCTGCGCATCCAGCCGCTGGAAACATGGCTGGGCACCTCCCCCGGCTATATCCTGATTCTGCATGACGTCCATGAGGCGCAGATGACATGGGCCCGGCTGGAACAGCAGCGTGCCCTGACCGACGCCCTGCGCGATACCGCTTCAACATTGAACAGTACCCTCAACCTCAATGAGGTGCTGGACCGCATCCTCAACAACCTGTCACGTGTGATTCCGCATGAGGCGGCCAATATCATGCTGATCAATGAGGAGGGCAGTGCTGCGCATATCGTCAAGCTGCACGGTGATAAGTACGGCCCCCATCGCGAGGACCTGTTCTCATTGAATATCCCGGTGCGTGAATCCGGGAAGATGCAGCGTATGATCCGCACGGGCAAGCCGACCATCATCGAGGACACCGGCACCAGCGACCAATGGCTGTCCATCCCGGAGACAGGCTGGATCAAATCATGGGCGGGGGCACCCATCATCCATGAATACCAGATCATCGGGTTCCTGAACCTGGATAGCGATGTGCCGGGGCGCTACACCGAGGCGATAGTCGAGCCACTGCAAGCCTTTGCCGATCAGGCCGCACTGGCGATCTCAAATGCACGGCTGTACGAGGAGGCGCGGCGCGGTGCGACAGACCTTCAAATCCTGCACCGGGTATCGCTCGATATGACGACGGAACTCGATGTTGAGCGCACGCTGCATGTCATCGCTGAAAGTGCCACTCGGCTGCTGAATGCCGATGGTGCTGGCATCTATGTACTGGATACGGAGAAAGACGCGCTGGTCTGGACCATAGCGCTGGGCAGTAACGTAGCGCCACTGGGCGCGCAGCTCAGCAAAGGTGAGGGCATTTCGGGGCGGGTATGGGCCACCGGCGAACCGCTGATCGTCAATGATTATTCGGTCTGGCACGGGGGAGCGGACCAATACAAACACCTCGCGCTGAGTGCGGTGCTGGCCGTCCCCATCGTCTGGCGTGGGGAACTGCTGGGTGTGGTGAATGTGCTGAAGAACGCCGGGACCGGTGGGTTCACTCCGCGTGATCAGCGCATGCTGACCCAGCTTGCCCAGCAGGCCGCCATCGCGATGCAGAATGCCAACCTGTACAGTGACCTGCAGACCAACGTGAGCAACCTTGAGCAGCGGAACGAGGAACTGAACGCCTTCGGCTACATGGTCGCCCATGACCTGCGGTCCCCGCTGGGGGCCATCAGTGGCTACGCGGAGCTGGCGCTCAGCATGCTGACTGAGGAACTGACCCCGTCCATCCGTGAAGCCATGACCAACATCCTCGGTGCAAGCCATATGATGGAGCAGACCATCGCCAGCATGATGCTGCTGGCCCAACTGACCGCCCATGAGGGGGCGTTTGAGGCGATCCCCCTACAGACGGTGGTCGATTCAGTCATGCTGAATTATCAGCCGCAGCTCACGGCTTCAGCCATGGACATTGTGAGTGATCCGCTGCCGGTTGTCATGGGCCATGAGGGCTGGCTGTATGAGGTGGTGGGTAACCTGATCGGCAACGCGATCAAGTACAGCGGGGGGCGTAACCCGAACCCCACGCTTCACATCCGGGCGACGGAGAAGGACGGCCAGGCCCGCATTGAGTTTGAGGATAACGGTGTCGGGATCGCGGAGAAGGACCAGGTGCAGGTGTTTGAGGCTTTCACACGGTTCAATCAGCAGGAGGCCAGCGGCTTCGGGTTGGGCCTTTCTATTGCGCGGCGGATCATTGAACGGCTTGGTGGTACAATCGGGGTCAACAGCCAGCCGGGGCAGGGCAGCATCTTCTGGTTTACCCTGCCACTTGCCGATACTGAAGCCAAACATGATCAACACCGTCACACCGTTTGAACTCTACGATCACAAGATCATCCTGCCTGTCACCATCAACGGCACCGGACCGTTGGATTTCATCCTTGACACCAGCATCAGGACCACACGTATCGATGTGCTGACCGCTGAACGGCTGGGTGCCGCCCGTGGGGCTGACACGTTGCCCGGCCCGCTGACGCTGGAGATTGACCGCGCCGGGATCGAGGTTGAGAGATTGCGCGTCGAGCCGCTGAATGAGACGCTGGCACTGCCGCGTTTTGGCCGGTCGGTGGCGGGCGTCATTGGTGCGGACCTGCTGGGCCGGGCAGTGTGTTCGCTGGATTATGACAACCGCCAGATCATGCTGGTGGATCCTGCTGATTTTGCCTACATTGGCGGCGGGATCGAGGTGGCGCTGACCGGTGAGCCACAGCCCATCGTGACGGGACAGGTGACCATCGGCGGGGCAGCGAGTGGCCCGGGCCGCTTCCTGCTGGATACGGCGGCGCGTGCGCACCTGATGCTTTCCCCGGCATTTACGGAGAAGAATAACCTGTCCGTTGATGGGCCGCGCGCCCAGTGGTCGGATCGGGCGGATACACCGCATGCACTGGCGCGTGCCGACGTGACAGCGGGGCCGCTGATGCTGCCGGGGCTGGTCGCGGCGCTGGGCGTTTCCGTCGCTGGTATCGATGATGTGGACGGCATTGACGGCGTGATCGGCGCGGAGGTGTTTCAGCACTTCCGCGTGGTGCTGGATCAACCCGGGAACCGGGCATTGTTCGAGATCACGGAACGTACCTCGTTTCCGTATCGGTTTGATGCCAGCGGTATGACGCTGGCGTATGGTGACGAGCGTCCCGTCGTGCGCCATGTGATGGCCGCATCGCCCGCTGAGGCGGCAGGCGTGCTGCCCGGTGACTTCATCGAGATGGTGCAGGATATCCCCGTAGAAAAGACGACTTTGGCCGCGATCCGGGTGACGCTGCGCGGGGCCGGGGAAACGGTCACACTGCGCGTGCAGCGTGGCCGTGAATCCCATGAGTTGATACTGACCCTGCGTACCCTGGTGTAAGCGCCATGACCCAGCCTGATGACCGCAATGCGCCGCAGATGCCGCATAAACGGCCTCCGCGTACCGGCAGCGAACCGCGCCGGGTTGGGTTCGTCAACCAGACTTCGTGCT
>CAYMGV010000033.1:0-24063 GCA_964390105.1 uncultured Anaerolineae bacterium
TTCTGCACGAGATTGCGGACAGCTCCTTCCATCACGCCCCAGGCCGAGCTGGTGGACAAAAAGACAGGATCCTGGGTGTAGAAGAGCTTCTGCAGGCCGGGCTGGATGCTCTCGTACAGGGCCACGAAATCTTTGCTGCGGTGGCCCATCACGGGGGTGGTCATGGCCTCGTAGGTCGAGGGCGCCACATCGATCGGGCCGGGGATGAAGAGTTTGTAGCTCATTTCTCCTCTAATTTAACAATGTCGTGGTTTTGGCCACCCAAAACCAGAATTTTTGCTTTATGTGTCTGTGCTTCAACAGGATCGACTTGGGCGAAACTCATGATCACGAGAAGGTCGCCGACTTTGCCCAAGTGCGCCACGGCGCCATTGAGGCGGATCATCTTGCTCCCCGGGGCCTCCTCGATGACGTAGGTCCGGAGCGACCCTGGGGTCTGTTCGCGGTCCCACGGACAGCCGTCCGGACCGCGCAGCCGGGCCATGATCTCGACGAGTCGGGTCATCGTGTCCATCGGGTTCCGCTCCTGTGTCCGCCGGCCCCGGGGCAAGAGCCTGCTTGCCGAAAACCGCGAACGGGAATGATATTCTTTCGCGGTCGGCGGGGAGGCTGCGCTCGGAGAGCCGGTTGAGGACCGCCTCACCGATGCCGTCATCGCCGCGCAGGGGATTGCCGAGGGAAAGCACGAGGGTTTTCATCAGGCCTATCCAAAGGAGGCTGGCGGGGGTGCCGAAACACCCCCGCAGTGATCGAGTTGTGCCCTACTCGAATGAAACATCCAGCAGGTGAGTGGAGCATGAAATGCAGGGGTCGTAGGCACGGACCAGCATTTCAAGCGACAGGGTAATCTCGTTCTGAGACCGGTCGAGGATCTGCGGAACCAGTGCGCGCATGTCCGCCTCGATATTGGCGAGGTTCTGGCCCGTCGGAATGATGCAGTTGGCACCAACAACACGGCCTTCCTCGATCTCATATTCATGGAACAGCGTCCCACGCGGCACTTCCGCCGCACCGACACCCTTGCCACTGGTGCGACCCAGCGGGGCGGGTTCTTCAGGTGTGACGCCCTTTGCCAGCAGATCATCAACCAGCTTGATCGACTCTTCAACCGCATGCACGATCTCTACCACCTGTGCCACGGAATTCATGTAGGGGTTAGTGGTCTTGGGGATCAGGTTGAGAGCCGCTGCGGCTTCCTGTGCCTTCGGGTTGAGCTGGTCGTGGTTGACATTGAAGCGCGCCAGCGCACCCACAGAGTAGGAGTCACGCTGGTTGGCGGTGTGCTTGGCAGATGAATGCGGCACGATCTCCTCGTTGGTGACGTCGCGGTAATCATCAATCGGCCATGTGCCTCCGTCAGTGCTGGCGATTTCGCCATCAATGAAGCAGTATTCGTCTTCCTTGCGAAGTGCGATGTACTCGGTGTCACGCTCGAAGTTGGGCATCTTGAGCGATTGGTACAGCTCGACTGTCGCTTCGTTGTCGGCACGCATGCCCTCAAGCTGCTCGCGCAGGTCTTCGAGATTATGCCTGGTGGGGAAGTGCGTGAAGCCACCGACCGTCATGGCGATGGGGTGCGTGTGGCGTCCGCAGATGTGCTTGCAGAGTTCACCCGCAACCTTCTTCATGCGCAGCGCACGCAGCACGACATCCGGGGCTGTTTTTGCCAACGGGATGACGCTGCCCACGCCGAGGAAATCGGGGGCCACCAACATATAGACATGCAGGATGTGGCTATCGAGAATTTCGCCGAAGAAGTTCAGCTTGCGCAGCTTGATGGTCTGCTCACTGAGCTTGACATCCAGTGCGCGCTCAGTGGCACGCAGTGAAGCCGTTGCATGGCCCACCGCGCAAATACCGCAGATGCGTGAGGTGATGTGCGAGGATTCCATATAGGGGCGGCCTCGCAGCATGGCCTCGAAGAAACGCGGTGTCTCCACAATCTGGAGTTCACATTGTTTGAGTTCGCCGTTCTGCACATCGACCACGATGTTGCCGTGGCCCTCGACGCGCGTCAGGTGATGAACATCAACCTTGACATTAGTCATTTGAGGCCTCCGTGTTCTCAAGCAGGGCCGAAGCCTGATAGGTGAGAAACAAGGTCATCTTGTCCTCGATATCCTGCATCGACATGCCATGTTCAGCCAGCACGACCTTGAGGGATTCGATGTTGGGGTTGGAGAACAGGCCACGGCAGCCCTCGCAGCCGTCGCCGTAGGTCATGCAGACGGCACCACAGCCCGCCCGGGTGATCGGGCCGAGGCAGGTCTTGCCACGCAGGTAAACGCACACGTTTTCCTTGAGCTTGCACTCGATGCACATGGGGTGATCGGGCAGTTTGGGCGCACGGCCCTGGAGGACCTGCGTCACCACGGCGATGAACTCGTCACGGTCGATGGGGCAGCCGGGGATGAAAGCGTCAATATCGATGACGGCACTGATGGGGCGGGCCGGGTAGGTATCGAACCATTCTGCCTTGTCCCCGTAGACGTACTCCCGCACGTTGCTCAGTTCCTGGCGGTTGCGGATCGAGTTGATGCCGCCCAGGTGCGCGCAGGCACCCAGCGCGACCACGACGGCAGCCGTCTCACGGATTTTCTGCAGGCGCTTCTCGTCGCTCGCGCGGGTGCAAGAGCCTTCTACAAACGCGATCTGGTAGTCTTCACTGCGGTCACTGCTGGCCTCACGGAATTCGACAATATCGACCATGTCCAGCAGTTCAGGATGATCCTGGAGCGAGTCCACCACTGTCAATTGACAGCCTTCGCAGCTCGTAAAATCAAAGAAAGCAACCCTGGGTTTCGCTCTGGTTTGTGTCGCAACCATTATAAAGCCTCCTCCAGTTGCTTGATTTCAGCATAGGGGAATGATGGCCCCACCTGGCAGGTGTAAATGTGGTTCAATTGGCAGTGTCCACACTTGCCAACGCCGCATTTCATCTTGCGCTCGAAGCTCAACCAGATATTGCCATCGGGGATTTTTAGTTTACCCAGTTCACTGATGACGAACTTGTACATGACGGGCGGGCCAACAACTACGGCAACGGTGTTACGCGGGTTGGCGTAGAAGTCGTTGAACAGCGTGGTAATCACGCCGACCTGACCTTCCCATTCGTCATCCGCGGTATCGACTGTGACGTGCATCTCAAGGTCATCGCGGCCCTGCCATGACTTGATCTCATCACGGAACAGCATAGCATCCGGGCTGCGTGTGCCGTACATGATGGTCAGCTTGCCGTAGTTGCCACGGTCATCGATCACCTCGTTGATCAGGGACCGCAGCGGGGCAAGGCCGAGGCCACCGGCTACGAAGATGAGGTCCTTACCGCGCAGCTTGCCGACCGGGAACCCGCGCCCGAATGGGCCACGGACACCGATGATATCGCCGGGGGTCAGGCGATGCAGGGCGGCGGTCAGGTCACCGACACACCGCACACATAACTCGAATGAGCCGTTGGTGCGGCTGGGGGAGGAAGTCACGCTGATAGGAGCTTCGCCCACCCCCAGCACCGAGACCTGGACAAACTGGCCCGGCGTATGCTGCAGGGAGAGGCCGTTCGGCAGGGCGATGGTGAACAGACGCTCATCTTCCGTCAGTTCACGTACGGACACCACACGCGCCGGGACAGGCATATAGATTGAACTGTTCTTGCGAACCTGTTTCATCAAGCTATTCACGATGACGCCTCCGCTTCTGCATTGTCCTGGTGACGCTTGTACAGCTCATTGAACGTCCCCACCGGGGTGATGTGAACGAGGCACGCCGTCGCGCAGCGGCCACAGCCCACACAGCCGATCAGGCCGTAGGCATCCATCTGGTACTTCCCCTTCCGCATGAAGCGGTGGCGCTGACGCCACGCGCGCGTTTTGCGGAAGTTATGCCCGCCTGCGACCTCGGCAAACGAGTCGATTTGGCAGGAGTCCCAGGTGCGGACACGCTTGCCCACGCCCAGTTCGAGGTCGGCTTCGTCGTGGATGTCGAAGCAGTAGCAGGTGGGGCAAACCTGTGTACACATACCACAGGCCAGGCACTTCTCGCCGAGTTCATCCCACAGGTCGCTGTTGAACTCATCGTGCAGCAGCGCCGACATCTCGGTGAAATCGAAATCCAGGCGATAGGGGAACTGCTGCCACTTGATCTTAAGGCGATCATTGATGCGCTGGACATCATCATCGGTGGCCTCAAAGATGCCACGGCAGCCTTCCAGCAGGGCTGCGCCCTCGTCGGACCCTATCTCGATGGCATATTCATTACCGAGATCAAGGAGATGCAGATCGAACACATCGGCGGCGCTGACGGTGCCCATGCTGCGGCAGAAGGAATGCTCTGTGCAGGGGCTGAGACATTCGATACTGACGATCAGGGTGTTCTTACGGTGAGCATCAAAGTGCTGGTCCGGGTAGGTCTGGTAGAAAATCCGGTCGTAGAGTTCCACCGCGTGCAGGTCACAGGTGTGCATCCCCAGGATAACGGTTGGGGTCGGTTCGATGACAGATTCAAAGTGGCTGCCATCCAGCTTGTATTCCAGCAGGGTTTCCTGGCGTGGGACAAAGTACTTCTTGGGTGGCAGAACGGTCTGGGTATAGTCAAGCGCCATTTCCGCGGCAGACTCGACCTCCTCAAACACATACTGCCCGTGCAAGGGCTTCGGGGCCACCACACGATACTTCTCGCGCAGCGCTTTGACCCAGTCGCCCATCGCCGATTTCGGCATGATCTTGAAATTCATACTCATTAAGGTCCTCCATTCAGCAAGGGCATAACCAACATACCTGCAGGTCCAACAGGCATAAAAAACAGGGTGAGACAGGCTTGATCGACGTACCAGCAGGCAGCTACCCGTATCGCATCAGCAGTATTGCCCATTGCCCGTGTTGAACGGGTCGGGGCGAATGTTGTGTATGTCGAAGGTGGCTGGGATTCTGGCAAGTACCAACCGGGCAATCTATCCAAGAATAGGTGTCTGTGTGCAACATATTCATTGTATTAACATATACGAATATAAAGAGACTGTTCCTTGTCACGTTAAATCAGTGCAATTTATCACCTGATTTTATTTGTCAAGTTATTCTTATGATTCCGTTCATAAAATACACTCACCAGTATGTGAAATATATCACAATTTAAGCGCATTTGTAAAGTTTTTCACAATTATGATCTTGCGCCGGCTTCTTGCACGGGGTACACACGCCATGAAGACTTGTGCTATGATGGGCGCAGAATTGACCTGGTTCATCCAATGAGAACGAACATGACCGACTCAATTGAATCCACTGTGGGACCGGAGCCACGTCTCAACGGCTGTGTGATGGCCCTGATCCTCGCGTTTGTGATCATCCCGGTGCTGGGTCTGGGCTGGCTGTGGCTGTTCACGCTGCTGCCGGACCTGTGGCCGGTGTCTCGTATGCAGGCCATCCTGATCGATGCTGGGCGTACCGTGGGGTTTGGCGGACTGCTGCTGCCTGGCTCACTTGTGGCGCTGCGGCTGCTTAAGAAGCCGAGCCTGCGCCTGCTGCGTGGGGTGGCGCTCAGCATGGCACTGCTGGGCGGTTATGCGATGCTGCATGGCACGCTGCTGACGCTGGACCGTGGATTGCACTATCCCGGCCTGCCCGCGCTGGCAGCGCCGGTGCTGATGCTGCTGGCCGCTGGTGTGGGGCTGTACATCCTGCGGGACACCATGCTAACCCGAACCTCGCCGGGCGCGATCCTGCTGGGGGCCGGGATGGGCTTGTTCGTTACGCTGCCGTGGCTGTGGGCCGGGACGCTGGGCACCGTCGAGGAATCCCTGATCGCCCTGGTTGATGCTGGGGCGCTGGCCTTGATGGCGGCCATCGTTATGAGTGCGGTATTCCATTATGACCATGAATACCCTGTGGAACACCCCTTCTGGTCGGTGGTGCTGGCGGGGATAATCCTTGCGGCAGCGATGCCGGGTCTGGTGGCCGGGCGCGGCTGGTGGTTACAGGGTATTTACCTGGCACTGGGCACGCTGCTGACCGGATGGCTGGCGGCCCGGCTGGCCCGCCGCACGGATGAGGAGAGCGGCATCGCTGGGCTGCCCGCACTCGCCTTCCTGTTCGTGGGGCTGCTGATCCCGCTGCTGATGACCGACGGCCTCGACGGGGATTGGATGTATGATGAACTAAGCGGGGTCTGGATCGTTGCCGTGGCGATTGCGCTCGGCCTCAAAACAGTGGGGCTGGGTATCGTGAGCCTGCTCAATACGCGCCGTACAGCGGAAATCCTGGGGCCAATAACAGCCGCAGTCAGCGTGATGCTGGCGTTTACCCTGTATATTGGGATAGGACAGCCGGGGTTTACCCCGGATACGTTCATGGTGGTACTCGTCGATCAGGCTGACACAAGCCCAGCCACCGAAATCACGGACCGTGATGAGCGTGTTACCATGGTATATCACACCCTGACCGAACACGCCGACACCACCCAGGCCGATCTGCGCAGACGGCTTGACATGAAGGGCATCCGCTACACGCCGCACTACCTGGTTAATGCCGTTGAGATCGAGGGCGGATCATGGCGCATGTGGCAGGTGAGCCGCCGGTCGGACGTGGCATGGGTGGTCGATGCGCCGCATCCCCGCCCGTTACCGGCTTCCAGCCTGCCGATGCCCATGTCTGCTGAAGTCACAACGCCGAACCTGACATGGGGTGTGGACAGTATCGATGCGGATGTGGCATGGGAGGACTTCGGCATTACCGGCGAGGGCATCATCGTGGGGATAGCGGACAGCGGCGTGGACTGGCAGCATCCAGCCATCCTCGATTCGTATCTTGGGCGGGACGCGGCTAGCCATGACTACACATGGCTTGACCCGTGGGAGAACTCACCTGCCCCCGTCGATGAGAACGGGCATGGCACCCACACCACGGGCACCGTGACGGGTAACCCCGGCATCGGGGTTGCCCCGGATGCAGAGTGGATCGCGTGCCGCAATCTCGGGCGCAACCTCGGCAACCCGGCCACCTACCTGACCTGCATGGAATTCCTGTTTGCGCCCTATCCACAGGATGAAACGCCCTTTGCTGGCGACCCGACACGCGGTGCGCACATCACCAGCAACTCATGGGGATGCCCGCCGGAAGAAGGCTGCGATAACCGCACGCTGGCGATTGGCGTGGCACAGTTGCGCAGCGCCGGGCAGATGTTCGTGGTATCGGCGGGCAATGCTGGCCCGGCCTGTGAGACGATCTGGGCACCGGCCTCGGCGGATGCGGCACTCTCGGTTGGTGCATCCGCACAGGGCGGTGGGATCACGGGGTTCAGCAGCCGGGGGCCAGCGCAAACCGCGAATGGCACATACATTATCAAGCCCGATATCCTTGCACCGGGTTCAGGGGTGCTGTCCTCGGTGCCGGGTGGCGGTTATGGCTATGCCAGCGGCACCTCGATGGCCGGGCCGCATATCGCCGGGGTGGTGGCGCTGATGTGGTCTGCTGACCTGACCCTGATCGGCGATATTGATCGCACCGAGGACCTGCTGTTCGAGACGGCGGACAATGTATATGACGGTGCGGGGACGGAATGCGGCGGAGAGTATCCCGCCAACAACTCCGGGCACGGGTTGGTTGATGTGGATGAAATACTCGGCATCCTGCTGGGTCAGTAGAACAAAACAAACAGGGGCACCCCATCGAGCTGCCCCTGTTTGTTCCCCCGCAGCAACGGAACCGCCTAGAACCCCTCAAGTTTCGAGAAATCCGCGACCCCATCGGCAAGGTGAACGATGCCTTGCAGCAGCGCCAGCCGGTTGTGGCGGACATTTTCGTCATCTGCCATGACCAGCACGCCGCCGTTTTCGGGGCGGTCAAAGAAAACCGTGATCGGCGTAATAAGCGGCTTGAACGCGGTCAGCAACCCGTCCACATCGGTTCCGCCCCTGATGGCGCTGGCGGCCTCCTGATACGCCTCGAACAACGTCTTTTCGATCTCAGCCTCGAAGTGTTCGGGGTTGACCCAGTAAGACTGCGTCTCCTGGCGGGTGATGCGCACGCAGCGGGCATAGGCATCGAGCAGTTCCGCCCAGCCCGATTTGGCGACCCAGCCGGTAAGTTGGGCGGCATGGACGGATGCCTGGGCCGGGTCGTGAGCCAGCTCGCCAAGAACGGCCTCGGTGACGTCATGCTCAAAATCCTCACGCAGCACGCCATACAGCCGCCCCGAAATGAACGCCATCACGTCATGCTGGGCTTGCAATGCGGCCTCACGTATGGCTTCGGGCTGCCCCTCGGCGGCCCAGCGCATCACTTCACGCAGGTCGAGTGTCAATTCATGGCCCAATATGATCTGGACCAGTGACTGCGCGGCACGGCGCAGGCCGTACGGGTCGGCGGAGCCGGTGGGAGCAAGGCCCACGGCAAACAGCCCTGCGATGCTGTCGGCGCGATCTGCGAGTGCAATGGCGATGGCAGCAGGCGCTTCCGGCAGAGCGCGACCTGCGCCTGTCGGACGGTAATGCTGCTCGATGGCCTCGGCCACGGCATCGGGTTCGCCGCTGCGGCGCGCATACTCAGCGCCGATCACACCCTGTAATGAAGTCATTTCAACAACCATGCGGGTCGCAAGATCAGCCTTTGCAAGCCGCGCGGCACGCAGCACCACATCGACCGCATCGCCGGTGATGCCCAGCGGCCCGGCCAGCCTTGCCGCCAACCCTTCAATACGGGCGGTCTTCTGATAGTAGGAACCGAGTTCTTCCTGGAAGGTGAGCGTCTTCAACGCTGGCAGATACTCAGCCAGCGGCATTTTAAGGTCGTCGTCGATGAAGAAGCGGGCATCGGAGAAGCGGGCACGGATAACGGAGGCGTTGCCTGCCGTCACCGTCTCGATATGCTGGTCATCGCCATTACGCACCGTAATAAAATTGGGCAGCAGTCGGCCCTTCCTGTCCAGCACCGGGAAGTAGCGCTGGTGCTTCTTCATGACCGTGATCAGTACCGGGGTTGGCAGTTCGAGGTATTCCTCCTCAAACTCACCCAGCAGGGCGGTCGGCTGCTCAACGAGGTTAGTAACTTCATCCAGCAGGCCGGGGTCATCGGGGATAGCGCCACCGATGCTGGCGGCCAGTTTCTCGATCTGTTCCGCTATGACGGCACGGCGCTTGTCCCGATCCACGACAATATCCTGCCCGGCCATGAGTTCAGTGTAGGCCGCCGCATCCTTGATGGTGACCTCGGGCGAACGCATCAGGCGCGTCCCACGAGAGATGCGACCGGAGGCGATATCGGCATAAGTGAAAGGCACGACAGCCCCACCCAGCAGCGCCACGATCCAGCGGATGGGCCGCGAGAACGAGACACCGGACCAGTTCCAGCGCATGTTCTGTTCAAAGTGCAGGCGGGAGAGCATCTCCGGGAGCAGAGCAGCCAGCACCTCGACGGTGGGCTGCCCTTCATCACGCACCTTGGCGATGACGTATTCGCCGCCTTCTACCTCGGCGCGTTCAAGATCATCGACGCTGATGCCGTTTGACCGCGCGAAGCCTTCGGCGGCTTTGGTGGGCTTACCGTTCGCGTCAAATGCGACACGGGCGGGCGGGCCGCGCAGCACGCGGTCTTCGGATTTCTGGTTGGGGGCCAGCCCCTCGACCATCAGAACGAGGCGGCGCGGGGTGCCCGTGACATGCAGGGAATCGTAATCAAGGCGGGCATCGGCCAGCATTTCCGGGGCAACCCCGGCCAACTGCTCAATGGCGGAGTCGAGATCAGAAGCAGGGAGTTCCTCGGTGCCCAGCTCCAGCACGAATGGGGCGGGTTTGGTCGGAGCTGCTGCTGATGTATCAAATGATGGCTCCGGTGATGGCCCCGAAACGTTACCGGTTTCAACGTCCAGGCCCCATGTCTCCGGCACCAGCGGGAACCCAAGGTCCTTGCGCTGCTCCACGTAGGCGCGTGCGACCCGTGCAGCAAGACGCTGCATCCGGCGGAAGTAGTCGGCACGTTCCACCACGCCCACGGCCCCACGTGTATCGAGGATATTGAATAGGTGCGAACACTTCAGCACATAGTCATGGGCGGGCAGGACGAGCGGCGGGTCGTATTCCAGCGCGCGGATGGCTTCCTGCTCGTAGGTGCTGTGCGTCTGGCGCAGCGATTCCACATCAGCGGCATTGAAGTAATAGTGACAGTGATCGATCTCGGACTGGCGCAGGACGTCGGCGTATTTTACGCCCGGTGACCATTCGATATCCCACACCGACCGAACCCCCTGCAAAGCCATCAGAATACGCTCAACGCCGTAAGTAATCTCGACCGGGACCGGGTTGAGGTTGATGCCGCCGGTTTGCTGGAAGTACGTGAACTGCGTGATCTCCATGCCGTCAAGCCACACCTCCCAGCCGAGACCCCAAGCCCCGATGGCGGGCTGCTTCCAGTTGTCCTCAACGAAACGGATATCGTGCTCACGGCGGTCAATGCCCAGTGCCTCAAGGCTTTGCAGGTAGACCTCCTGCGGGTTGCCCGGATCGGGTTTCAGGATGACCTGGTACTGGTAGTAGTACTGCATGCGATTGGGGTTTTCACCAAAGCGACCATCGTCGGGGCGCACGCTTGGCTCCACATAGGCCACATTCCACGGCTCAGGGCCCAGCACCCGCATGAAGGTCGCCGGGTTCATCGTCCCTGCACCGACCTGCACGTTATATGGCTGCCAGATGATGCAGCCGTAATCGGCCCAGAATTCACTTAGTTTCAACAGCATTTTCTGCAGGGATACGGCGTTGCTCACAGGCGGCCTTCCTCCATCGGTCAATACGGTCAGTTTAAGGTCGGGGAGATTGTAACACGCCGGGTGCCGATTGCGAGTGAGCGGGGAACACGGGGCGCGGCACGCTGATCCGCAGCCCGGACGGCCTGTCCGAAAGTGGTCCGGAGCCTGTCCGGGATCGGGTTCAGCATGGACGCCAATTCGTCGAGACTGTAATCAGTAACCGCTTAACCGCTACTCGTTACAGACGAAAGGATAACCATCATGGCGACCCCTGGAACCAGCGGCACCGGCCCCGGCCCGGTCTAAGGCCCGCAGCATCAGAACCCCCCAAAGCGGCTCGTAAGGGGCCGCTTTGGGGTTTAAACAGCAGGACTTGCGCAGGTGACATGGGGATACTTCGAGGCGAGGCGCACGTTGAGCGGATGACACGGGCTTTGCAGACAGACCCTAGTATCCGCGTCCCGCGCGGCCACGGCTCGGACGGTACCCACTGCCGTCATCATAGCCAGCCTGATCCTGCCCGCCGCCGCCATAGGTATCGGTGCCGCCATAGTACCCGGAACCGATATCGGGCTGCTGGGCCATGCTCAGGCCGCTGGATGATGCGGGCAAGATGGTGGTAGCACCGTTGATGGTGGCCTGCCAGTACGGCACCCAACCGACACCGAACACCATCAGGTTGATGTCCTTCTTATAGGTAGAAATGCGGACTTCTTCCGTCTGCTGCAGGGTATTGCGCCACTTGTCGTCCACGGCCTGAAGCGCCTGCTCGAATTCTGCCTCGGTGCGCTTGAAGTCGCCCACGATGTCCTGCAGGTCTTCCTCGATGCTGCCGAGTTGGGCCTGGCTGCCCTCGGTATAACGCCGCATCCGGCTGGTACGTGAGAGCGTGTAGTACGCACGGCCCTTCATCAACTGCATCAGCGATTCACCCGCCGTGAGCAGTTCCTCCTGCTTGCGTGCGCGCAGCTCATCCTGCTCGGTATCAAGGCGGCGCGCTTTCTTTTCATAACGCTCCTCGATGGCTGCCAGCCGCTTATCATACCGCTGTGCGATCGTATCGACTTCGGCATCGCGTTTTTCACGGACGGCGGCCTGCGCCTGCGACATGAAGTCCCGCTGATCGACCCCGGCCTGGCTGTACATCTTCAGCACCGGGTTATACCACGCCACAAGATAGACGTTGTGGTATATCCAGTCAGCAAGGTTGCTTTGCAGCTCCTTGAACCCACTGCCGCGCCCCATCTCGGAGGGCAGATCCCCGAAGTAGGCATCCTGGTAGGGTTCGACTTCGAGGGCGTGTGGGTCGAACGGGTCCGTGATGTACTCCATCCAGTCGAGATACGGCACTGTTGGGATATTCGGTACGACAAAGGCGTAGTAGTACGTTTCGAATGTGTTCGTCTTGCTGTCATTAAAGCGAACCACTGCCTGTGAGAGCAGCGACGGACGATACAGCAGGTTGGTGTTACCGTCAAAGCTCATTGCAGGCTGACGGGTCCACTGCTCCCATGAATGCACGGCCATCTGCGGCGTGAACTCCACCGGCAGGTAGAACTCCTTCACGGAGGTGCTGGTGATGCCTTTTGAGATGCTGAAGCCCGGCGGTGGCTCAAGCCCGGTATCCTGTACAGGGGTGGCGGGCGCAGCGGCGGGTTGGGCACGGTTGACTTGTGACGGGGAAGCGCTGCCGCTCATCCCCCCCATACCGGGAGCCACCTGGTTAGGAAGCTGCTGGCGGCCCTGGCGATCCTGTGCGCTTTGCTGCTGCACATGCGCGGCCTGTACCTCGCGCTGATTCGCCATCAGCCGCTGGATTTGTTCACGCGTCATCGGGCCGCTGAGGTAGGACATCGCCCAACGTGAACGCATCAGCAGCGGCGTTGTGGGGTCATGCACGTTGTGATAGATGAATTCACGCGGGTTGAGCTGCCCGATCAGCCGCCCGATCTCCTCGATATTGAGCGTTGAGCCGGCATCCCGTGCGCTGTCCAGGCCTTCGAGCACACGTGATTTGTCGTTATCCGTTTGCAGCTTGCCGATGTACCATGTCCCGATATTGGAAAGCCCCTTGTAATCGATGTCCTTGGGGTTCTGGGTCGCCACGATCATGCCGACACCGAAGGCGCGCGCCTGCTTGAGGATGCGCATAATCGGGTCCTTGCTCGGCGGGTTGTAGGGATGCGGCGGGAACATGCCGAACACCTCATCGATGTAGACCAGCGCACGCAGGCTCGTCGAGCCGGAGAGGGTACGCATCCATGAGTTGATGGTGTTCATCAGCAGCGTGATGAAGAACTGCCGCTCGGAGTCATTGAGATGCGCAGTATACAGGATCGTACAGCGGGGGATACCATCGGGCGTGTACAGCATCGAGGGGATATCCAGCGGCTCACCCTGGATCCAGCTCTTGAAGTTTGGCGCAGCAATGATGTTGTTGAGCAACTGTGCCAGCTTGAAACGGTCCTTTTCCGAGAAGACCATCTCAAGGTCCAGCGCGCCCATCTTGTTAAAGGGTGGGCGCTGAACCTGCACGATCAACTGCTCCATATTGAGGTCCACGCCATTGTGCCAGTTGTGCTCAAAGATATTGGAGAGCAGCACATGCTCTTTGTCTTCGACCGGCTTGGCATTAATACCGATCAGCGCCAGCACCGCCGTCACAATGCCGGAGATGCGCTCGCGCATGTTTTCCTCATGGCCCTGCCAGCCCTCGCGTGGGGCTTTGAAGGATTGCAGGATGCTGACCTGCAGCCCCGCCTCGGAGCCGGGGGTGTAGATGCTGAAACGCGCTGCCCGGCGGAAATCCTGGATCCGTCCGTTGTCGATCCCCCATTCCGCCAGCCCGGCCTTCCATTTCAGCGCGACGGTCTCGGCCATCTCCTCGACTGAACTCTCATCCCGCTTGGCATCGTGAGCGCTGATCCATGGTTTGAAGTGCTCGCCGGTCTGCTCCGGGAAGGCCAGCAGCATGTTGGTGATGTCGCCCTTGGGGTCCACGATAATCGTGGGGATACCATCCAGCACGGCTTCCTCAAGCAGGCTGATAGCCAGGCCGGTCTTGCCGCTGCCTGTCATACCGAGGATGACGCCATGCGTGGTGAGGTCGCGGGCATCATAGTACACCACATCATCGCGTTGGATGGTGTGTGTATCAGGGTTCACGCGAGCGCCCAGGTAGAAATTATTGGGTGCTTCTACAAAATGCATCTCCTCTACCTCTCTCTGATCTCTATCAATTCCAGATGAAACAGTTGTTCCACCACAACGATTCTAATTGTACCCGTATTCTGCATCGAGGGAAGTGGACAGGGCAAATCCGCTTCAGGAACACCGGGATGGCCCAACATGATGTGAACGGGTAACAAGCTGAAGTTATTCAGCGGGCAGGGTAAAGTGGAAGACCGCGCCACCATCAGGATGATTACCGGCAGACAGCGTGCCATTCTGTCGTTCCACGATCAGCCGCACGATGGACAGGCCCAGCCCATGACCGCCTTTGCTGGGCTGGTTATGCCCGGCATAGATGCTGTCAAGTTCTTCTGCCCGGATGCCGGGGCCGTAGTCCCGCACCGTATAGGTGACACAGCCATCCGGCGCGGCAGAACAGGTTAGCTCAATACGAGGTGGCTGCCCACCGTATTTCAGCGCATTGGTCAGGTAATTAAACCACACCTGTTCGATCCAGGGGGCGTATCCCATCGCGTTCAGCCACACATCAGGCTGCTCGATGTGTGCCCTGGACAGCCGAATATCGGCGTGCAGGCGTTTCAAGACCTCATCGACCACGGCTTTCATGTTGACCAGTGATGGCGTCACACGGGTATGCTCCACCTCGGAGAGCAGAAGCTGACCATCAATGATCGATTCCATTTTCTCGGTACTTTCCACGATCACATCAAGCCAGTGCAGCTTTTCCTCATCGCTGGCCTCGCTGTAATTATCACGCATCAGCGCTGCAAACCCCATCGCCAGTTGCAATGGGTTCTTGAGATCATGCGCCACGTTCTGAGCGAAAACCTGCAGGCCCGAGATCAACTGCTCCCGCTCGTCAGCGGCTTCCTTCATATCCGTTACATCGACGCACGTCCCTACCCAGCCAACAAACGGCCCGTCGGGTTGATGCCGTGGGATACCGTGATTCAGCACCCAGCGATAGTCCCCGTCTGCGTTCTTCATACGCATTTCAAAACGGAAACCCTCAGGCGGAGTTTCGCTGGCAAGCAGAAGGTGTTGAAACCGCACTCGATCCCCAGGGTGGACCGGGTCCATCCAGTGCAGGCCACGGCTGCCCTCCATACGCACACCGGTGTAATTCAGCCAGCGCTGATTGACGAAACTCAGCGTACCGTCCGCTTCCGTAGCCCACACCATCAGCGGGGCGCTGTTCGCCATATCCGTGAAGCGTGCCTCCGATTCGATCAGGCGATGTTCCAGTTCACGCAGGCTGGAGATATCCTGCACCACGACCAGCCCGCCATCCACCAGGCCGTCAGATTTCATCAGCGGCATGGCCTGCATATAAAGCGATGTTCCCTCGATCTCGCGTTCCTGCTCAATTTGCATTCCCGCCAGCACATCACGGTACACCGGCTCCAGCAGGGGGGCAAGGTCCTCGCGATACACTTCGCCCAGCGTCATCCCTTCGATCTCGGCGGGGTGTTTGCCGGTCAGCGCCAGGGTATCACCAGCCGCGGCGGTATAGCGCAGATCATGGTCAAACAGCAGGATCGACACGCCAACCGGCTGAGGCAGATGCGCATGACGGCACGCCATCGTGACGTGTTCGCCCAGTCGCACAGCCTGCTCCAGCAATGTGTATCGCTCACGCAGGCGCGCAACCTCCGCGATCAGTTCCTCGCGTGACTGCGCCTCAAGCGGCTTATCGATGTGAGTGGACATAGTGAACAGGTCGCTTTCTTCCGAAACAGGGGTGCTGCATGAGCGCCCCTGTTTTATCAGCCCGTTATTTAATTATAGGCCAATCCCAGCGTCCGTGCGCAACCCTTAATCATCCGGTTGGAGACATTCGTTTCCATCGGGTGCGAGCGCCTGTTCCCACTGGCGGTCAAACTCGGCCATATACTCCGCCGCGATCTCCGGTGAATGGATGATCAGCAGATTCTCATCGTTCGATTCGGTCGCATTGGCGCTGAAGTTGAATGACCCCGTCGCCACGATACGTTCATCAATGATGAGCACCTTGTGATGGAAGGTGCGCGGGTTGCTATCCATACGAACCTGGAAGCCATCGGCCAGCAGACGCGGGCATTCTGAGTACTGCGTATTGGCCCCGCGCGTCTCGAATATCCCGCGCACATCGACACCGGCTGCCCCGCGTTCCGCGATGGCTTCATACAGCGGATCGAGCGTGAACGAGAAGATCATCACCCGGATTGAGGACTGGGCCTCGGAAACCGCCTCGATCAGCCACTGGTCGGGTGTATCCTCGGGGGCAAAATAGCTCTCGACCCAGATGTCACCGATGGCAACGCCGGGGTTGGGCGTATTGGCGGTTGAAGTCGGCCCAAACTCGCCATTGAACATCTCCTCGAACTCGACCGTATAGTTTGCAGCCAGTTCCGGTGAGGCAAACACGATTGAGTTGTTGTTGTTGCGGTAATTGCCGTTTTCGGTGAAGTTGGTCGAACCCGTCCACACGAACTCGCTGTCCACCACCATGAACTTGTTGTGCATGAAGGCGCTGCGCTCATCGGGCGTACCGGGGATGCCCGCATCCAGCAGTTCCTCGATGTTGGGGTCTTCCTCGGTATGTTCGTCATCATAGACCACGCGCACACGCACGCCGCGCGCATGGGCGGCCAGCAGCGCCTCGGTCACAGATGCGAGGTCGAACTCAAACGCTGCGATGTCAATCGTCGATTCGGCGCTGTCGATCAGCAGCACGGCGTATTGATCAACCCCGCCGGTGGTCACATCATCAAACGGGATGACAGGGTTAGTGAAGAACACGGTCCACAGCCCATCTGATGACCCAGCAGGGCCAAGCGTCGGGACAGGGGTGGCCTCGGTTGCGACAGCTTGTTCACTGTCAGTTCCTCCACTGGCCTGCTGGGTAAGCTGTTCATTCAGCACGCCTTCAGCCAGGCCTGACAGCGCTTCGATATCCTCCTGGCTGAGTTCGCACGCACTTAACAACAGCGGAATAACAAGCAGTACAAATAACAGGGTGCCAAGCGCAAAGCGCTTAGAACGGGAGTCGGCGGCGTGATGTGGCATTATCATTTCCTTCTTCATTATCGTCGGACGTTTCTTCTTCGTTTTGCGCCGTGTGGGGCACGGCACGGGTGGGCGGACGCGCTCGCCCCGGTTGTGCAGGGGGCGGCGTCTGCGGCGCTTTGGGTTCAGCGGATGCTGGCATATCGTCGGTCGTGGGTTGGGCCTCCTCATTGATCTGGAGTACCTGCCCCACCAGCAGCGACAGCGCCCCCGACTGCCCCTGCATCTGCAGGGTACGGGTCAGCAGGATGGAATCACCGCCCAGCATGTTGACCTGCACACCCACTACATCCTGGGCGGCCTCAATGACGCGCTGAAGCTGCGCGTGGGCGGTGGCTTCATCCATCTCAATGAACTGCCCGACCAGGTTGTTGACACGGCGCATGGCCTTCCGCAAGCGTCCAATGGCTTTATCCAGGTACGCAGCGCCCAGGTCCGGTTCCATGTGTTCAGCTTGTTGACACAATACCCGGGTGACACTGATGCCCCAGTCAAGCAGGGGTTGGGCAAGGCTGTCATCCAGTTCATCGGTGAGACTGCTGTCACCCAGCACCTGCTCGGCAAGGCGTTTCTCGCATCCATCGTTCATGGCTTGTCTTTCTCCTCCGTTATGATGACACGGCCTATTCTAAAGTGTAGCTGGAGCTTGTGTCAATGACCGTCACAAAAACCAAAATCCGCCGGTTGAATGGATACACCGGCGGATAAGGTTTGTTTTGTTGATGAGTAACCGCTTATGACAGCACCCGGATCGCCTCATCGAGCGTGGCCGGATGCCCGGCCAGGAACGCCGGTTGACCCAGCCGCCACGGGCTGCCGTCGGGGCTGCGGAATTCCCCGCCAACCCCCTCGATCATCGGAACGGCAGCGCCCACATCCCAGGGTTTGAGGCCGAGGTTCATGTACAAACCCACCCGGCCAGCCGCGAGATAGGCCATACTGAGGGCCGCCGAACCCAGTGCCCGGATCGTCAGGCAGTTGCGCGCGAGGACCTGCACGGCATGGATCAGGTTTGTGCTGCCGCTGCTGTTCCATGCCCAGCCCATGCTGGCAAGGGACAGTCGCAGTTCGCGCTCGGCCAATAAGGGTAAATCAACCCCGTTCAACTGCGTCGGCTGACCTGCTGCCCCCGTGAACATCTCATCACGCAGCGGGTCATAGATTACCCCGGCAACCGCCTTGCCATCCACCGCAGCACCAATCGCCACGCAGATGAACGGCAGCCCGGTTGTGAAGTTCGAGGTGCCGTCGATGGGGTCCACCGTCCACGTCACCCCATCGGGGATGATCCAGCTACCATCGTCATTCATACGATGATTGCTGCTGTCCTCCTCGGCAAGGATGCTGTGACCAGGGTGCCGTTTACGAATGACGGAAAGTGCTGCATCCTGCGCCAGGCGGTCAGTATCGGTGACGAGGTCGCCCGGTTTCTTCTCGTATACCATGCGGGGGGCATCGTACCGTTCATGAATGACGTCCGCCGCTGCGAGAGCGGTCTCACGGGCCGTATCCAGTAGTTCAGATGCCAGTTGGGCATCGCTCATAATCAACCGACCTTCTCTATGACTGCGAGATGAGACAACCCGAACAGCCGCAGCGGAGTGCCTTCCAGCAGGTACAGGAAGTCACGGACCCTGCGCCCGGCGGTCGGATAGCGCGCTATGATGTTATCGTATCCGCCATAAATGCGCGTATGATGGGCAACCTTAAGCGGCAGCGGTTTGATCAGTGCCTCGATCTCGCGCCAGCGATAGGCACGTACATGCGGGGCAAGTTTATCCCGCAGAGTGTCGGGCAGGTAGTTGATCAGCGGCGTGTTACCAAAGTGATACACCCCGCGCCAGTAATGGCCGTGCGTCTCGAACGGGTACCAGCGGTTGGGGCAGAACAGCACGATGCGCCCGCCCGGCTTCAACACGCGAGCCATTTCGGCCATGGCGGTGGCGTCGTTGGTGACGTGTTCCAGCACTTCATGGGAGAGAACTGTATCGAACGACTCATCCGGGTAGGGCAGGCATTCTGCCGCGCCGCAGTGAGTCAGCGGCGACCGCTGAACAGCCTCCTGCACGCGCTCGAACTCGATATCGAAGCCGTAAACGTGCGGCGTATCGTCCAGTAGATGGGCGGCATACATCCCCACCCCGATGCCGTCGATCAGGATCGCAGCATCAGTCGTGTGTGCCCACTCGCGGATCATCTCCAGCCGCCGCTGCTGCCCGGCACGCCATACAAATGACGGCGCGCCGCGCTCGGCATACCCGGTATCGCTGAAGGTGGTAGCAGGGTCCACGGGCATCAGACCTCAGCCAGCCGTGACTTGAGCAGATCGATCTGCGGGATCGGCGTCGCGTCGATCTCGTTGGCGATACTCAGGTAGTAGCTGATGTAGTCACCAAACTGGATCAGGCTCATCTGCTGTGCAAGGCGGGTTGTGCCGGAGGCCCGTGCCGCGTCATGGCCGATGCCCTGCTGCAGCACGATCTCCTGGCTGACCTGCTGACGCACCTTCACGCGGCTGTGATCGTACTGTGCGGATTTCAATTGGATGATCATCGTCTTGCCGAGGATGTCTTCGGGAACCACGGTGCCCACCACGGTGTTATGATTGAGTTCCGGCATCCCTTCGTAGTAACATGGAGTCTTGCTGTTCTCGTTGATCTGCGTCTTCCAACGCCGCGCGACGGGTTCCAGCAGGCCCGATCCCCAGATCACCGGCTGCTTGCCGACACACTGCCCAGCCATGCGCTTGGCCGCATTGGAGGCCACGGGGGAATCGAAGCGATAGGTTTCACGCTGGCGTTTCATGATGTCGATGGACTCGGCCACCCCATCGGCCAGATCCGCCAGACCCAGCGTGTGAAACGCGCCGAGGATCATGCCGTACAGCCAACCCAATGCCGCACGCGGCTGTGAGACGTATTCATACTGCCAGACGGTGCCACCTCCTGATTCGACCAGCTCCTTGATTTTGCCCCCGGTGGTGATCGCCATGACCTTCGCGCCACGGTCAAGCCCCTGTTGAACCGCGCTCAGGGTTTCCTCGGTGTTGCCGCTGTGGCTCAGGGCAATGACGAGCGTTGCCGGGCCACTGACGAAGGTTGGCAGGTCGTAATGACGGTTGACGAAAATCGGCACCGGGCAGCGATCAGCCACCAGCGCAGCGATCAGGTCGCCGCTGATAGCGGAGCCGCCCATGCCGCAGATCACGATGTTCTGTACTTCAGCGAGGGATTTGTCCAGCTTGAGGGACGCGGCGTGCTGCCATGCGTCATGAAGTTGATCGGGCAGTGTATCAATAAAGCCCAGCATATCCTGGGAATCCACGCGCTCTACTACACTTTTATCGTCGAGGTTCATGGGTGCTTACTCCATTCGTTGGATAACGGGAGGAATTGTACCATACCCTGAGCGCCGCGAATTATACAAAGACCAACCGCCAACCCTGCGGGCCGGCGGCTGAATTGCGAGAAAAGTGGCGGCTCTTCTCGCGGTTTATCCCGATAGAAGTAACATGTTGTGGATTCCTGTGGGGTTCCATTACAACGCAGTTACCAGTACATCCACAGGCCACAAGGTAAGGCCAGAAAGAAGCTGTTACTTCCAACTTACACCTTAATTATAGGCCGCCTCAGCAGGACCTCAATAGGTCTGGATTCCTATTAGTTAACATTCGAAATAGGGAGAAGGGATAAGTGTCCCCTTCCCCAGGGTAGGTTTAATGAACAAGGCGATGCCTAATCTGGCGATTAATAAGTCCTGCAATAGCGACCACGGTCCAACATTCACAAACACGGGATAATTCGAGGCAGGGGTGAGAGGGGCGCGGAGCCGCCGAAAAAGCGGGGTCGTGACCAACCAGAGGCCCCGCTGAGCACAGGATAAGGGGTGCTGGCACCCCTGCTCCAGGGGGCTAATCAAGGCTATCGGTAATCAAAGCGTCCCGGCTGCTGCCGGGATGGTTGCTTAGATCAGGCAGCACCTCCCTGTGAAACAAGCGGCATATGCAGGATGTCACCGACCGACCAGAGGTGGTCGGTGAGGCCAGCGGCCATGGCGGGAGATCGCTGTCGGTAGCGACGCCGAAAGCCGGGCACGCGGACACTGAGCGATTCATGCGGTCGTGCGAGATAATGTGGAGAAATCCTGCGGATTTTCTCCCTGGCAGTTTTCAACATGAAAACTGCACGTAAGCCAGCCACCAATGAATATGGAGGGCGAGGGCTTCATTGGAATGGGCCTTGGCCCAGGTGCGCCGACGCAGGGCCGCGATGCCATGCCGGATGGTGAGGTTGATACGCTCGATGAAGGCGGTCTGGATGACGAGCGAGAGCCCGGCCTGATAGAGACCAAGCATGAGGCCGAGGTATCGCCCCCACATCATGCGGGTGTAGGCGAAGGGTTTGCCATCATGCCTGCGTTTGCCACGACGCTTGACGAGCTGTGCGTAGAGCAACTTCGGGCTGACGCGCCAGGCCCACTGCCTGGCAGGATACTTCCAGTATCCGAAGTGCGCGGTCAGAGCGTAGAAATACTGGTTAATGCCATCTGAAAGAAAGATGGGAACCCAGCCCGGCGCAAGGGTGAAGGTCAGCAGATGAATGAAGACCATGGCATCCTGTGTCGTGCGTCGACCGAGGTGAAAGGCCGGGACAACCTTGGTGGCGGGGTCAATGCTGAGCCACAGCCAGTTCGTGCGGTTGCCCACGATGGGTGCGCTGAGTTCATCGACCTGGATGCAGTCCGGGGTGAGGTCAGTGAAGAGCTGGTGATGCAGGCGGGCGCTGTGCTGGCCGGCGCGTGTCAGCCAGCGAGCAATTGTGGCATCGACATGACCGGTGAAGCGGACCAGCACCGAGATATCAACCCCTTCGACCGCCAGCCACAGGCACATTCCGACCCGGTCGGGGTCGGTCTTGAGATAGTAGAGCGGGGTGTTACGGCGTGAGGTGAAAGAGCAGGTGCAGGCCTGGCAGCGCAACTGCTGGATGGACTTGTCTTTGCCACCTTTGCCGTTGCCCACGAGGGCATGAACCTCAGCGTCGGTGATGCCGACGTAATCACAGCCGGGGTTTGGGCAAGCAAATCCCTGGGTCTCAATACGCTTCCTGCGACCTCGGCGGCTTTTGACTTGAGACCAGGGTACGACCTCTTTCGGATGAAAGAAGGACAGGCACAGGCCATCCGTGCAGGCCGGGCAGTCTTTTGGAGATTTGGGGCGCGGCTTGCGTGGCGGCCCTTTCTGTTCTTTCTTCTTCTTTTTATTCTGGATACGCAGTCGCTGCCACAGGTAATGCAGCAGAAATCCTATCAGCAGCACCCATGGCAGGTGCTCCAACCACCACGCAATCGACATAACTCACTCGCTGGGACTCGAAGGTAAGGACCAAAGCCCGCGAATTGTAGCTTGTCAGATGGGGTTGTCAAGGCTATCATGCGGATTATGGGTCTGGTCGAATTATCCCGTGTTCCCGGGGTGGTACCCCGCCTCGAACAGCGCCTCCTGCAAATCCAGTGCAGCGTCCATCAGGCGCTGGGTCACGGTCAGCCGGTACGGTTTCGGGAAGCGCCCGGCCTTGGGCAGCAGCCACGCCAGCAGGTCAAAGGTGCGGGTGAGGATGATCAGGTCTTCCGCCATAGTGACTCCCTTCATTTCATGCTATGATCAGGATAGTGAGGATGAATGGTCAAAAAAGAGAAACTCTATCAGCGGCTCGTCAACAATCAGAAAAATGTCCGCTTCGGTGATTTCGTGGCAGTGCTGACTGCCTTCGGGTTTACACTCAACCGGGTAACAGGCAGCCACCAGATTTACGACCATCCGGATGTGCCTCAGTCTGTATCTATCCAGCCGGATCGCAACGGCAAAGCCAAGCCGTACCAGGTCCGCCAGTTTCTGAAACTTGTGGAGAAATACGACCTGGAGTTAAGCGGCAAGAATGAGGGTGAAACAGAATGACCGATTACCACATCAACATCTTTTACAGCCCGGACGACGAAGCCTACATCGCGGACATCCCCGATTTTGAGATGTGTTCCGCGCACGGCGACACCCCGCAGGAGGCCCTTGAGCAGGTCCTGATCGCCCGCGACGGGATCATCGCGGCGATGCAGGAGCGCGGCTTGCCCCTGCCGGAACCACGTTACCGCCCGACGATCTACCAGGCCGGGTAGCGGCGTATTTCAGCAGATCACAGCATGGCCCAACCTGCTGCTGGCCCATCGAAAGGCCGCACGCGGCAAGCGTGGCAAACCCGCCGCCGCCGGTTTTGAACACCACCTCGCCGACCGCCTGCTCGACCTCCAGCACGACCTCATCACCGGGCGCTACCGGCCCGGAGGCTACGTCAGCTTCATCATCCATGACCCCAAGTGGCGCAAGATCAGCGCCGCCCCCTTCCGTGACCGCGTGGTGCATCACGCGCTGTGCAACCTGATCGAGCCGGTCTTTGAGCGGCGCTTTATCTATGACAGCTACGCCAACCGGGTTGGCAAGGGCACGCACCGCGCGGTGGATCGATTGCAGGCTTTCTCACGCCGTTATCGTTATGTGATGCGTCTCGATATCCGCCAGCACTTCCCGGCCATTGACCACGCGATCTTACTGGAGATACTGGGCCGCCAGGTCGCCGATGAGCGCACGCGCTGGCTGATCGGCGAGATCATCGCCAGCGGGCGCGGCGTGCTGACCGACCAGTACGACAGGGTTCACTTCCCCGGTGATGGCCCCGGCGCCGTGTACCGGGAACGCGGTTTGCCGATCGGGAACCTGACCTCGCAGTTCTGGTCCAACTGCTACCTCGACCCGTTCGACCACTTCGTCAAGCGGCGGCTGCGCTGCAAAGGGTACCTGCGTTATGTCGATGACATGGCGCTGTTCAGTGACAGCAAGCGTGAGTTGTGGGCATGGAAGGCCGCCATCATCGAGCGGCTGGCCGGGCTGCGCCTGACAATCCACGAGGGCCCGGCACAGGTCACGCCGGTGAGGCAGGGCATCCCGTGGCTGGGCTTCGTCGTGTACCCCACGCACCGCCGCGTCAAGGCCCGCAACGTCGTGAAATTTAACCGCCGCCTGCGTGACCGCTGGCGCGAGTACAA
>CAYMGV010000034.1:0-23282 GCA_964390105.1 uncultured Anaerolineae bacterium
GTGTTCATGCAGGATGACCTGCTGACCCGCGCCGGGCTGATCGCGCCGTTTGCGGTGCGCCGGGCGCGTGCGGATGGCATCGACCTGCCGCGTGTACTGACCCCCGAAGGGCTGGCTGTTGCGGTGGAGTCATCGACATGAGTACGCCGGGACTGTACACGCCGGGGACGTCGTGGCTGTACCGCCTCGATCCACGTGTCAAGCTGGCGATGACGCTGGGCGGCATCCTCGCGATCCTGTGGTTCGGTCGGCTGGAGGTGCTGCTTTCAGTGCTGGTGCTGGCTCACCTGGTGCTGCTGACCGGGCGCGTGCCTGTGCGTGCGCTGCTGGGATCATGGCGCGCGCTGACTCCGATCCTGCTGATCGTGCTGATCCTGCAGCCGATCTTCGCGTCCGGTGATGGTTCCGCACTGCTGACGCTGGGGCCAATGCGCATCACCGAGTACGGCCTGCTGCTGGCCCTGCGCTATGCGCTGCGCGTGGCGTCGGCGGCGTTTCTTGTCTTTATCCCAATCCTGACGACGCCGCTTAACCGGCTGGTTCGGGCTTTTGAGAAGTTGGGATTGCCATACACATGGAGCATGGTGATCGGGCTGGCGCTGCAATACATGGGCACGGTGGGTGATCTGTACGGCGGTATCCGCGAGGCGCAGCAGGCGCGCGGGCTGGTGGCGAAGAAACGCGGCATTCGTGCCCGTGCTGAATCCGTCGTGCCGACCGTGGTAGCGCTGATCATTGCGGCACTGCGGCTCAGTGACTCGCTGGCGCTGGCGCTGGCGGCACGTGGGTTCGGTATGCCTGCCAGGGGGCCGCGCCCGGTGTTGTACGATCTGGCAATGCGACCCGTCGATTGGGCGGTGCTTGTTGTAATGATTGGGGTGATGGTGGGGGTAGTTGCTGCGTTTTAACTGTTCACTTTCAACTGCCACGAACGGGGGACTATGATCTGTGGCCTCTAATAGAACACCAACTGAACGCCCAGCACGACCCAGTAAGTAAGCACGCACAGGGTCACAGTGATGAGGATAGCTGCACCAAATAAACCACTCATGACGGCCAGTCGTGGGGCGATGCCCCGTTCATCGGGGGGATTGTTGAGCCAGCGGCCCAGTTCCTCGACCTGATCGCCAAGGCCGCCGAACTGCGAGGCGCGGCCCAGTGCCTCCAGCACGCGGACGGGCAGGTCATGGCGTTCGATTTGGGTGTCCTCGGTGGTGCCTGGCATGATGAGCGCTCCTCCGTTGGTTTCACCGAATTGTAGCGTCCCGGTACGGTCCCGTCACGAAATGCCCTTGAATGATCTCCAACGGCTGCTGCAACCAATGTCCACATCAGATGATGAGGCCGGCGCGCTGGTACAGGTGCAGGCTGCACGCCAACTGCCGGGGGTTGCCCTGCGGGGTTATTCTGCGTCTCTTGCCAGGCGGAACCCGATAAACGGCACAACGGCATGCGGTTCAACCTCGTGACGTTCGGTGCAGCGGGCCTGCTGACGGGCGGTGTCATAGCTGCCGCCGCGCAGCACACGTGCGCCCGGTTTGACGGGGTCTTCGTGCTTGCCTGCCTGGTAGGGCCAATCGAGGGCGAGGCTGCTGGTCCACTCCCAGACATTACCCCCCATATCGAAAACGCCCTCAGGTGTGATATCTTCAGGGAAGATACCCACCGCCGTTGTCTCCGCGACGTGGGCTTCACGCAGGTTGGCGATGGTCTCGCGGCCAAGGTCGCCCCACGGGTAACGGCGGCGTTCCTTGCCTGCTGCGGCATATTCCCACTCAACTTCGGTAGGCAGGCGCAGCAGCATCTTGACCTTGCTGGAAAGCCAGGTGGCGTAGGCCTGCGCTTCGAACCAAGTTACACCGACCACGGGGCGGTTATCGTTGCCAAGGTGCGGGTCATTGAGATAACCGCCGTGATGGCGGCTGCGCTCACGCCATGCCAGCCCTTGCGGGGACCACCATTTATCGTTGAGGTACTCATTCTCAAAGAAGTACCGGAACTGGTAGTTTGTCACTGGATATCGGGCAAGGCGGTATGCCTTGATCTGGACCTTCTGGGGTTTCACCCCTGGCCCAACCGGAGCCAGCGCGCCGTTGATTCGCAGCATGTCCTTACCTGCATCAAAGCCCATGATACCGGAACGGGTATCTCGCAGATGGCCCAATGCATCAGCGGCGCGTGCCCGCTCACGGGGGGGGAGTTCACCGTGATGTACCAGCGCATTGAGGTAGGTCATCACACGCTGACAAGTGCGTTCGCCCACCTGATCGACATTCTTCGCCGTGTCATAGCCAATCAGCGCCAGCATTTCAGCGGCCCACCATACGCGCCTCCAGCCATTCTCGTCGCTGGGTGGCTCGATGGGGCACATCACGTCCATGATGTAGACAGGTTGGTTCAGGTTATGGTGATTGAACACCAGGTGCCCAATTGTCAGCCGCATAACTTCGTACCACAGGTCGCCATACTTGGTCAGGTTGACCAGCCGCGAAGGGGCGTTCTGTGATGCGGCGATATAGCACGCCGCCAGGAATTCCTGGAAACCACGATGCGCAAATGAATAGGTCCGTTCACGTGTGGCATCCCCCAGCCGGAGCTGTACCGGGGCGTTGGGGTGGTCCTGGTCTGCATGTTCGCCCTTGCCGATCAGCAGGCCGGAACGCTCCTCAACGTACTGGCAGAAGTGTTCGGCTTTCTCCCACGAGTCAAGGTAACGCTTGAGGACGAACATCACCTCGGTTTCACGCATCTGCATGGCCCCCGTGGTGCCATCAGACGCGCTGTGTGCCTCGTAGGCGAGGTCCCACAGTGCATTGACCAATAGTTCCTCGCGTGTATCGAGCTGGTTTTCAATGCCAGGCTCGATCTCGCCGGTACTGGTGTTCTTGGCACGCTGCCACTGCCACAGCAGCAGGTTGACACACTGGTTATACAGCCGTGCGCGCTCATGCGGGAGTGTGCCGTTGTTAGTATGGACGATTGCCATGACGGTCAGCAGCATTGGATTGCTGGCGAGGTCGTTGAAATCATCAATGATCGCGTCAAGCTGCGCAGCACGTTTGCGGGCCACCACCTCGGTGAGCTGCCCGATCGTCACCATGGCCCGGTACCAGTTATTGATGAAGTCATGAATCGCAATATCACTGAGAGGGGCCAGCGTCACTGTCGGGAAGCCCCTAAGCTGCCAGTCCGGGTCGTTATAGGAGAGTTCGCGGCAGGTCACAATGTAGCGCGTTTTGACGTTGCTATCCGCGAAATCGGAGATGGCATCCCGCACGATCTTACGCCTGGTCATCTGCGGGATTTCATCCAGCCCGTCAAACATGATCAGCGCCTCACCCTTGAGGATATGTGCCTTAAGGTGCGGCTCGAACTCCTCCAGTCCCACCCGCTCAAGCTGGCGCTTGATGTGTACCCAGATCAGGCGGGCATCACCCTTCTTCGTCTTTTGGGGGATGTCCTGCACCAGTTCACGCAGTTCGATGCGCACCGGCATCAAGGCCCCGTAGGACCACTTGGCGGCGCGCTGATGCCCATCATCAGAGACACACAGCCGCTGAAGATACGCCTGCTCGTTTTCAGTATCGAGCCGGGCCAGTGCCAGCGTGATTGCCAGGAAGTTGATTAGCGTTGATTTGCCGGAACCGGGATCACCGAGAATGACCAGCCGCCGCGCCCGGATCAATTGATCCAGCACGGGGGTGTTGATGGTCAGGCGGCCAGTCCCGTCATGCTGGCGGGCGGCCTTCTGTGAGCGGGTGATATCGAGCGGGATATAGATCCGTTCGAGGGTGATTTCAGGGAGGCGATAATCGCCGCGCCGCTCACGGATAGCAAGCTGCCCCAGCGAGACTCGGCTGGCAGCATGAACCATGCGCTGTAGGTAGGTCTCACGCAGCAGGTCGGGGGTGTTGACTCCGGGGCCATTGACGGTATCGGCATGGGCGATATACACATCCGCTCTGACATAGTCCCGCCCGGCGACGCCCTCTTGAAAGATCACTTCGCCATCACCTACAACACCGCCCGGCGCGACGCTGCCGCCTACCCAATTGGAGTCACGCGTGGCCGGTGCCTTTGGCGGTTCCGCAGGCAAGCCGGGTGTGGCGGCGTCGTGTCGGACCTGAGCCGCCCGCTTGTTCTTCCGGGCTGCTTCCATGTGGGCGATGGCTCGCTCAAGGTCGGCCTCACCTGGGATTTCCCCTTCCCCGGTATGGCTGTTGCGCAGCGCATTGAGCTGAGAGCGCAGACCTTTTAGCACCTTGGTGATATTACCGGGGTCCTTTTCGTTGGGCATGGGCTGGTTGCCGCTGCCGTCGCTGCCGTCGCTGCCGCTTCCATTGGAAGGGATAATGTTGAGTGGGTTGCGTGGAATTAGCTTACTCATCGCTGTGCCCCGTTTGTTATTGCGCTTGCTGCCATCAGCCCCTAAAATGAACCCCATTACAGGGAGACGAAATTATAATGAAAGATGAACAAAATTCTAACATGAAACCCACCAAAGATGAACCCCCTGAATCAGAGGAGGTGCCAGCGGTGCCGCCACGTGTGGGCGGTGATTCGGTGGTTGTTCACGGTGATGTGGGCATGGGGGCCGGGTTAGGTCATGCCCACATCACGATCAAGCAGGCCGCCGGACGCGACATCTGGAACATCGGCTCCGAGAGCGATGAATCCGAGGATTTCAGCCGCTTTGCCGAGAAGATGAAAGAACTGCGGGACCTGATTATCTCGGCACGTGATGCGGGGGAACTGAACCCGGGGCTTGCCGGTGAGGCGCTCGAAAACCTCGAACAAGTGGCCGATCTTGTGGCGGAAGCCGAGACTCCGCCACGGCGTCCGCTGCTCAGTAAGCTGGGTTATATTGGTGATATTCTCGATACGGCTGCCGACATGGTGGAAGACAGCACTGTCATCACACGGGCGATCCCGGTCGCCGCGTTGTTAGTAAAGATCGCCACCCGAATATTCTGATCGTGGCCCAAGACGCGGCATCGAACGGCGTGCCCGCGCGATCACGCGGTCCAGTGCTTGCAGCACAGCGTCCTGGAGTTCGCGGTCAGGTTCCCACGCCGCCCGTGGCGTGATTTCCTCCAGCAGGCCAGCCAAGTGGTTGGAAATATCCATCAGGTCGTCATAGTCAAAGCCGGGGTCGGGTAGGCGATAGACCAGCTCACCCAATGTGATAGCCCCGGCACACCGTACCGCCAGCGTGCTGCGCTGAAGCAGATGCAGCAGCCTGCCACGGATGGTCGGTGTCAGTTCACGGGCGGCAGACAGCGCCCGGATGGCCGCTATGCGTACTTCACTCGCCTCAGCCTCCACCGCCGCTTCAAGCAGAATGTGCATCACCTCAGCATGCTCCGTGATGGCAAGCCCCAGGATACGGAGCGCAACAGCACGCAAGCCTGCTGAGACACGGGTGGGCGTCGGGCGGCTGCTCTCCCGCGAGACGGCATGATCCATCACCTCGTTGACCACATCTGTCGGCAGCGGTGCATGGGCCTGCATACAGCGCAGCACTTCATCCCCGGTGGTCTGCCAGTACACGGGCAGCGCCTTGACCAGTGCCACAAGTGCCTCGCCCGGCAGGTTGCGCAGCCCTGCCAGTGAAGAAATGGCCTGTGATGCGATGATGTGATTCTGTACTGAGGTCAGCGATATCATATCTTCAATGAGCTGCGGGCCGGGGTTCTCCATCGCCGCAACCGTCCGCAGCGTCGCGGCACGTACCTCGGGGTCAGTATCACGCAGCAGCACATGCAGCAGGCCCTGTATCTGCGGTCCGGGATGGGTGAAATGATGCAGGGCGGTGGCAATCGCGATGCGGATGCCCGCCATGTGATCCCGCACAATGTGCGCGAGGATATTGAGTACTTCAGGGTGGTCACGTCCCTTGATCACCAGCGGCTCGATCACGGCCTCACGGATGCTGTCGATGTCATCGATGCGCTCCAGCAGAGCCTCAAGCACCTCGCTGGTATCGTTGGTGCAGGTGCCCAGCGCCAGCGTCGAGGCGCGCCGCACGTTGACGTTGGGATCGTGGGTCCATCGGATCAGCAGCGAGATCACCTCGTCAGGCAGTTCAACAGGGCGGCGCAGCGCGTTGATGGCGGCAACCCGCACCTGTGGATCATCATCGGAGATGATGCGGCACAGGGCGGTAAGCGCGTCGTCAGGCAGGTTTGAGACGGTGCCCAATACGTCAATGGTGCGCTGGCGCACAACGGGTTCACTGTTATCAACGAGCGCCATCAGTTCACTGATGACCAGGGGCGGCAGTGTCCCGATTTGCTCAAGCATGTTGAGGCTGACGCGCTGGCGGACGGCGTTGCCGCTGTGGAGGTACTCCACCCACAGGCGCAGTGCCTCGTAAGGCACCGGGTCAGCGTGCTGGAGCGTGTTCTGTGCTGCCGCTGAGACACGCTTGTCAGGGTCAGCCGCAAGGCCAAGCAGCCTGGCGTAGGCGTCGCGATTCAACTCGCCGGCGTGTCGCATCGCCAGTGCGGAGGCCAATCGAACCAGCGGCGGTGCAGCCTGGTAATCAAACTGGACCAGCGCTTCACGGGCCTGCAACCGGAGCGACGGCCAGAAGGTCAATGCATCAATGGAGAAAGCCTGCTCATGCTCGGTGCCCCGGCTGATGTGGTTCATGATGGCTTGCATCGCGTAACGCCCGGTGGGTGTCTCATCGAGATTCATCAGCAGTTCGTGGGCCTGTGTATAGAGCAGCGAAAAACGCCCTTTAGCGGTGCGCTCACCGTCGGTCCACAGGGTTAACAGCTTGTTAACGATGTATTGGCCGATCTCAGGGCGCACATCAAGGTCATCGCCCAGCAGGCGTGCAGCAAAGAACAGGTCACGGTACAGGTAATCCTCAAACACACCGACCGAATCTCCCTGATCGACCTGAAGGCCGCGTGCAAGGATAGCCGACTCGATCAGGTCTGAGGCATCATCGCGAGAACGTGCCCCGGCCATGCCCACCGCCAGCCGGATCACGTCCTGCCAGTGCGTATCATGCAGGTGCCGTCGGATACGCTCGGGGGCCAGCCGATAGCTTGAGATCAGGTAGCGGGCAGCAAGGTATTCCTTCAGTATATTGAAGGCAAAGCCATACCGATTCGCGTCCACTTCGATCAGCACGCCGCTGTGGCGGCGCAGATGCGCGAGAAAGGACGTGATCGCGTCCTCGGCCTGTTCATCGCTGGCCTCGGGATGCAGCTGCTGCCACGCATAGGCGAGGATGTGGCGTAGTTCGCGTTCCAGCAGGGTGCCGGATGGGCGTGAGTGATGGACCCAGAAGGCCAGTTCGCTCATCAGGTACTCGGCCTCAGATTCGAGTACGACCGGTTCGGCCTGGTAGCGGTCCGGTAGACGCCACTCACGGATCAGGGAATCAGTGACCTGGCGCAGCAGCGCGACGCGGCTGGTCATCAGGGTGCCACCGGGCAGGTAGGCCTGCACCAGCAGGCGCAGCATCATGGGGTTGCGGGCCATCTCCATCAAACGAGGTGTTGAAATGACCTCGCGCACCAGCGCCAGCGTCTCCGTATGGGCGCTGCGCAGCGCAAATTCCTCATCGACGGAGGGCATCTCAAAGCGGGCGATAGCCAGCTTCCAGTGCAGCAGCAGGGAATTAATCTGCGCACGATCCAGTGGTTGCAGATAGTACGGCTCGAAGGGTTCGGGCAGCGGCGTGGCCGAGTAGGTTGGAATGCGACAGGTGACAATCACCCGGTTGCCCACCGATACCCAGTAGCGCCCGGCCTCGATCACCTCATTGACGAGCATACGGCGCTGTTCATCAGTTACTACAGCGTCCAGGCCATCCAGCATCACCAGGCACTGCCCGGTTGCCAGCAGGTGATCAAGCAGTGGGATCAGGCCATCATCCCTGAGTTCCCCCGCGAAGTGGAGCAGCACCCAATCGGCAAGGGGCTGGCCTTCCTGCCGCGTTTCAATATACTTTGCAAGCTCGATATAGAGAGGCAGGGCGCGCGCCAGGTTGAGTGTGTAATTGCCACCGCTGCGCTGCTCGATCTGGAAGCTCTGGTCCTGATCCTCCAGCAGCACGCGGGCATGTTCATAGGTCAGGTGGCGCAGCAGCATCGATTTGCCCGCGCCCATCTCACCCAGCAGGATCACAGCTTTCTCACGGTTGAGAACCTCGTTGACGGTCTGTCCACGCCGTTCAGAGAGGTGCCGCCGGTCAGCATAGCCATCCCGGGCTGAGAGAACCTGATCGCGCGGGGTGCCCACCTGGAATCGGGTGTAGTCCGACTCATACGCGGCATCTGCGGCAGAGACCAGCCGCAGCGGAGAAAACACATCGGTCAGTTGAATGCCCCGGCCAACGGCATCAAGGTACCCGCGTGGATGGATACTGGCTGTGCGGTCCGCCTGCCTGTGGATGAAGGCGCTCAGGGTGGCTGCTGCGCTAAACGGCTCCGCGGGGATTTCGATGGGTTCATTGTCACTGCGGTTGGCAGCCTCACGGGCCATCTCAGCCAGTAGGGCGTTATCGAGCAGATCAGTGACATCCGGGGAGAGGCACAGGTGTTCAAAGATCGGGTTGGCTGCAATAAGCCGCTGCTCGATATCGGCCATCAGGAATTCGATTTCCTCAACCCAGTTACCCCATGAGTTGGGCAGGGTCTGGCCGGTTTCAATCACAACATCACGCTTGAGTTCCGCGTACTCGGACCAAACAAGATCGCCAGCACGCTCCATGTGGAAGATGGTGGACTGCCACAGATGACGCATGAAAGGCTCGATGCGGCTCCCGCCGTATTCAAGGAGCTGGTTGAACAGGGCAATGCGATCAGAATATTCTACTGACAGGGAGGTGTAGTAAGACAGAGCAGCGCGAATCGAATCACGCAGCACAGCCGGATCGTTTGCATCGAGGGCCCATGCTTCAACCACAAAGTATTCGGCTGCATCAGAATCCTCGAAACCGGCTCGTGCCTCGTCGGCAAGGGTGCTGAGAACCTGGCTGGCGGCCTGTATCAATGACGTTGTGACCTGCGCAAATGACATAATTGGGCGCAATCGTTAACAATTCTGCTGGTGCTTGCCCCTCGAAGCATCAGCGATTACACTAATTTCAAACTTTAAACAATCTTTATCTAAATATTATCACATCACAGTCGATAATAAATCACCCTATGGTACTTATGTGTGGTTAGAGTTCAGACTCAGGTGCCCACCGGGGAGTCCCTATGCAAACCTCTTACCTGTACATTGCCACGGCCCTTATTGTTGGGCTGGCCTTTGGCTGGCTGATTCACGGTCTCAGTGAACAGTATTCCGCCCGCCGAAAAGAACGCCAGACTCCCGAAGACCTGCGCGCAGAACGCCGGAAGCAGGCCGCTGAACTTCAGATCGATCTGACCCGGCTCTACACGGAAATTCAGACCCTGGCGAAGGCCATTGAATCGAGCAAACAGCTCATGCAGGAACGGGATGATGAATATGCCTCGCTGGTGTTGGAGCTTGATGAGCAGCAAAACCAGGCAGACGAGGCCCGGGCCGAGGCCGAAGACCTGAAACAACAGTTGGCGGCTCACAAAAAAGAGGCCGAATCGCTGCTGGTACGGGTGGATGGTCACATGGAAGAAATGGATATGCTGAACAAGGTCCATGAGGCCAACCAGGTCAAGATCAACCGGTTGAGCCAAACCATCCAGTGGCAGGACAACGAACTGCAAACCCTCCAGCAAAACGTAAACCAGAACAACAGGATGATCGACGAGACTCGCCGTCAAATCGAAGCGCTTGAACAGACTCTCGAACGGCTCGACCGTAAACGCCAGCAGCGCGAACAGGATATCAGGAACGCCCGTGCTGATCTCGAAGAACGCAGCCAGGTTCTGCGTGATGCGGTTATTCCGCCTGCCCCCGCGCCAGCCAGCCAGGCGGTTGAAGTGTATCAACTCCCTGATGGCCGTGTGTTCACTCGTAAAGACTGCGCACAGCGTCTGTCGAAGACAGACGATGACCTGACGCGCATACCGGGACTTGCGGATGCGTATGCCGATCAGCTGCGCAGACGAGGTATCAGGACTTTTTGTGATCTGGCGGTGTTGACCCCGGTTGAGGTTGCAGAACTCATCACCGCACCGGGGCATTTTTCCCCGGATTTTGAGGGTTGGATCGATGCAGCACGCGGGCTTGCCCGGCAGATATAGAATAGAAGCGGCCCAAATCCATAACCCAATATGACATTGGGTTGCCAGCCTGTTAAACAGGTATAACTACGCAGCTATTCATTTCCCCTGGATAGTAATGGCTGGCAAACGGGTCATTGTATCAGCCACATCCGATCTTATGGCAAACCCCGTCCTTAGTAACTACGCCTGGACGGGGAATGTTGAGGCTTATTATTGTTTAGGTTACAGGAAAAGGCTCGCTTTATTGAGCGACCTTTTAATTAGCGTATCATAACTGTTAACTCTCGTCAATGATCTCGAAATCGTGCGTTACTTCTGCGGCCAGCTTGAGTGTGTTCGATACGGAGCAGTACTTCTCGTCAGAGAGTTCGATAGCATCCTTAACAGCCTTCTCAGAGAGGCCGCGCCCGCGCGCGATGTAATGAACATGAAACTTCGTGAAGTTGTAAGGGATTTCATCCAACTGCTCGGCGCTCACCTGCACTTCAAGCCCGGTCAGCGGCTGGCGTTTCTTTGTCAGGATGGCGACCACATCATAAGCCGTGCAGCCAGCCAACCCCACCAGCACCATCTCGCTCGGCTTCATGCCGATACCGCCATCATCACCGGTTCCTGAAAGCACGACGGAATGATCGGTACTGTCCGTCCCGACAAATCGCTTGCCATCCAGCCATTTCACTGTTGCGTAAGCCATTTACAATCCTTTTCGCATCTGGGTTTGGTCACACAGGGTAAGAGCATACCACAATACTCCCCCGCTGTATCAAGAATCCGGCAGAAATCACAAAGCTATTCGCGGATTTCTGGTGTATCATCTGCCATGGGGCTACAATGCGGCTGCTTCATACTCTTTATACCAGCAAGGAGTTACTGTGCCCTCAGCCCCATTCACGCCGGGTGACCTCGACGCCATTCTTTTTGATATGGACGGCACCCTGATCGATACCGATAACGTCGATGTGCAGAACTGGCAGCGCCGCATTGAGCGGCTCACCGACCATCCTGACGGTGATCAGCTTGCCCGGAATCTGATCACGGCGATCAAGTCACCGGTCAACGTGGCGTTTACCCTGTTTGACATGGCAGGGCTGGATGGCCCACTGATCCGGCTGGTGGTGCGTTTGCAGGGGAGCAAAGACCTCGCCACTTACCCGGCAGTGACGGGTGCGCTGGAAGCGGTGCAGATGCTTTCTGACCGCTACAGGATCGCCGCTGTTTCGACACGCAGCACCACCGAAATCCATTCATTTCTGGCGGGACATGGTGTTGCAGACCTGTTTGGCACCCTGATCGGGCGTGATTCAACCTACCGCATCAAGCCGCACGCGCAGCCGGTTCATGCTGCTGCCGCTGCGTTGGGCGTGCCGGTCGAGCGCTGCCTGATGGTGGGTGATACCGCCGTTGATTCACGGGCAGGGCGAGCGGCAGGAGCATGGTGTGCCGGGGTGTTGTGCGGCTATGGCAAAGCCCCGGAACTCGAAAAAGCGGGGGCGCATGTGCTGCTGGAAAGCCCTGCCGACCTGCCAGCGCTGCTGCTGACCTGACCGGTTCATGCACGGCTGTGCAATCCATTGGTAGATCACGTCGTTGCCCACTAGAATCGGGTAAGCTGGTGGATGATTGAACCACTCACCGGGCAATGATGATCAACACGCACACGTTGGCCGTGTGTTGAGGTGTGCCATCAGATGATGGCGCACATGCAAAGGAGAACCCAATGAGCAAGGATTATGATGTTGTTGTGCTGGGGGCAGGCCCCGGCGGTTATGTGGCAGCCATCCGCGCGTCACAACTTGGATTGAAGACCGCTATTGTTGAGAAGAAATACTGGGGCGGCGTGTGCCTCAATGTGGGGTGCATTCCCTCAAAGGCGCTGCTAAAAAACGCGGAAGTGGCTCACACCCTTCAGCACCGGGCCAGGGAGTTCGGCTTCAGCTTTGATAACCTCTCGCTGGATTTCGGGGCGGCCTATAAGCGCAGCCGCCAGGTTAGCGGTCGGCTGGTTAAGGGCGTCGGCTTTTTGATGAAGAAGAACAAGATCGACACCTACGACGGTTGGGGTTATATCAAGGATGACCGCACACTGACCGTCACTAACAGCGACGTTGAGGAAACCCTGACCTTCAACAACCTGATCATCGCCACCGGGGCACACCCGCGCGCTATCCCCGGTGTTGAGATGGATAAGGAAGGCAGCCGCATCGTTTCCTATGAACCGGCTATCCTCTCCGATGACCTGCCGGGCAAGGTCGTGATCGTTGGGGCTGGCCCGATTGGGCTGGAATTTGGTTATGTGTGGGCCAACTACGGTGTCGATGTGACCATTGTTGAGATGATGGATCGCCCGGCACCACTGGAGGACCCCGAGGTCAGTGCGGAACTTGCCAAGGCTTATCAGAAGCTGGGCATCACCATCCTGACCGATACCCGCGTCGAGAGCATCAGCGAGGACAGCAAGAAAGCCACGGTCAAGGTCAACGGCCCCGAGGGCGAGCAGACGCTCGAAGCGGACCGCGTGATGGTGTCCATCGGTTTTGCGCCTAACACCGAGGGGTACGGCCTTGAGAACAGCGGCGTGCGCCTGACAGATCGCGGTGCTATCGAGATTGATGAACAGATGCGCACCAATGTTCCCAATATCTATGCCATCGGCGATGTGACCGCCAAGATGATGCTGGCCCATGTGGGCAGCGCCATGGGGCTGGTTGCCGCTGAGGTCATCGCCGGGCATGAGACGATCACGCTGGATTACCGCATGATGCCGCGCTGCATCTACAGCCAGCCGCAGATCGCCAGCTTTGGCTTCACGGTGGAACAGGCAAAGGCCGAAGGCTACGAAGTCAAGGAGTCGAAGTTCCCGTTCCAGGCTAACGGCAAGGCGCTGGGACTTGGCGATTACCAGGGCTTCATCAAGATCATCAGTGACGCGAAGTACGGGGAAATCCTCGGTGCGCACATGGTCGGCCCGGAGGTCACCGAACTGCTCCCGGAACTGACGTTGGCGCACAATGCGGAACTGACCGCTGAGGAAGTGGCTCGCAACGTTCACGCGCACCCCACCATCAGCGAGGCGCTGATGGAAGCCGCGCACGGCCTCGTTGGTGAAACCATCCATATCTAGGCATCAGAGTTCAGGAAAAGCTTTCAGCGAACAGCCGTCAGCTTAATGATAAACAGGAAAAGGTGCTGTCATCACGACAGCACCTTTTGTGTCAGAGGACAGTATGGCTTGCTGCCCGGAGGGCTTCGGCCGCGCTGGCGAAGCTATCCGATTTCACAAGGATATAGTCGGTGTCATAGGTGGAGACGGCGAAGATCGAGATGCCAGCTTCGGCCAGCGTGCCCGCCAGTGATGCCAGCACGCCGACCATGCCAAAATCGAGCGGACCCTGTACCTTGAAGGCCCGCCATCCCGCCTCATGGATGATGCCGGGCGGTACGTGATCTGCTGCACATACCACCGATGTCTCATCCGGGGTACGGGCGATGAAGCACAGCGGCGAGGTCAGCGCCCACGCGGGCAGCCCCACCCCGGCATCGAGGCGGCAGACGGCCAGGTCACCCGGCTGTCTGATCAGCGTCAGGCCCGCCATCAGCGGCACTCAAAACTGAACAGGTACGGCGCGCTGACGGTGCTGTCGCTGGCCGTCAGGGTGACTTCCATGCTGATTTGCTGGGTCCCACAGGAGGAGATGTAGAAATCGAGCGTCTCCTGCCCCGGCTTCACCTCAACGGAAAAGCCGGCATACCCGGCCTCTTCCACCAGAACGGTGAAGGTCATCTTCTCGATGGGCAAAACACCCTGGTACATGACGATGCCGGAGGCCCCGCTGCTGGAGACAAACCGGGGGAAGTCCACGTAGAGTACCGCAAGGCCCTCAGGGGGTTCTGGCCCAATGCGGGTCGGCAGGTCCGCGATGTCATTGGCGTTGATCGCAAGGTCGTTGATCCACAGCCAGCCCTCGAAGTCGCCATAGGCGGCATAGGCCCATTGGCCGCTCGGCCCTTTGCCCGTCAGGTTGACTCGATCACCGGCCCGGATGCGGGTGATCTCGGGGTGCGCCCCCGATGGCCCATCACGCAGGGCTGTGATCGGGGCCAGTACAACGGCTTCCTCCGTGTTCGCTGGCGTTTCATCCATTTCAACAGGCGGCGCTGTTGCGCTGGACGGTGTATCTGTCATTGTCGGGACCGGCTCTGTGGCGGTGGCGGTTGGCGTTGGCCCGGCTGCGATGTTGAGTGGGTTCAGCATGAGATCATCAATCACCCACAGCGCGATAGCACCGCCCATCATTGCCAACCCAATGATGAACAGCGGCCAGATCACAATCACCTTCCGTAACCCGGTCTTACCTGTGTTGCGGGCCATCTTCTTTTCTTCTTCCTGCGGCGTGTTTGCTTCGTTTGGTTTTTCCCGGATGTTGAATTCAAACCCTTTGATATAGATATCACCCATGCTGGCAGCAAACAGTAAAAACCCCGCCATAAATACGAGGACCTTGTAAGGTGCTTCCGCCAGCGCCCGTACGATTTCCATCTTCGGCCTTCCTCCCGTGAGTCGCTGTGGTTGTGTCTATACGATAATACACCATTTAAGATGGGAACCGGAGTCCGAATCGGGAGGATATGGATATGACGTGCTTCCGCGCCCTGGGGGTCACCGAAAGCACGTCATGAAGGAGTTAATCAGCGGCACTCGAAGGTGAAATACACCGGGTAACTGCGGTTCCCGGCGGCATCTTCCACAACGAGTGACAGCGTGACTTCCTGCGTGCCGCAGCTAAAAATCAGGATGGTCTGAATCTCGTTCTCCGGGTTGACGATCTCTACGACGCTGTCACCGAAACCCGCATCAGCATAGACGGCTTCAAGGTAGAAGCGGCGGGCATCGCCATTGGCATCCGTAAACTCGAAGGTGCCTTCCCCGCCGCCAGCACCGATCACGGTCGGGATATCGATATTACGGATAGCCGGGGCATCGCCCGGGTCAGGCGGAGCGGGGATATCTTCAGCCAGCGGCACATCGGCCAGTGACGTGAACGCGGTGTCACTCAGGTCGCGCTCGTTGATCCAGCCCTCAATGCCCGCCGACCGCGCCCGCACATAGGCCCAACTGCGGTTGGGCAGCCGTGAGAGGAGCAGCAGTTCATCCTCAGCGAGTACCTCCCCTACCACCGGGGATGCAAAGCTGGGCGTGGTGCGCAGCAGCGATACCGGCCTCGTGGCGGTAACGCTTAACAGGTCGGTGGCTGGGGTTGACTCAACCACGGCCTCCTCATCCGAAACCACCGGGGTAAAGGCAGGCTGCACGACTACCTCGGTGGGTGTTTCGTTGGCGGCAGGTGCGTCAGTTGGGGCGGTCGTTTCCGTTGGGTTTTCCGCCGGGGCTTCGGCTGCGGTTTCCGGTGTCTCTGTCACGGCAGGCGGCCCGCTGATGAGTGTGAGCGTGAGCAATGCCCCACCAATCAATGCACCGATCATACCGGGAATAATAAAGGCCCATGCGAGTGGATTGACCTTGCGCTTCCTTGCTGCCGGGGCACCCATGCCCGCGACGACCGTGGCATTTGGATCTGCCGTGGCCTGCCCCATGCTGCGCACAGCCAGAAATGCGCCGACCAGCACCAGCAGCGCACCGCCTGCAACAATTGCCAGTACCAGCACCAGCGACAATCCCCGCGCCATCGTCATAACTTCCATCGTCTTCTTCCCCTCTCGTTGTCAGTTCCTCCTTAGTATAGATACTCCCACGCAGGCCGCTAGTGTAAGGTAAGTGGCTGTGGAGTCAAGCCCCCCAGATCAGACAACGTCGCTGACCATGATGAGCGCATCGCCGCTGCAGACGGTTTTCTCACCGACGGTGCAGGTCGTATCGAGGTTGACGATCTGCTTGGTGGCGCGGATGCGGTGGATTCGCACCTCGGCGTCAATCATCTGATCGAGGAGGACCTCGGCGGTGAAGACCAGCGATTGCTTCAGATAGTTAGAGCCGGGGCCGGGCAGCGTCGTGCCCAGCAGCGTTGAGAACAGGCCACCCAGCAGCGGGCCGGGAACCGTGCCCGGCGGTGTTTCGATGCCCGCCAGTGAGGCATATTCAGCGAGATCAGCGGCGGAGAAAGCCCGCGTAAGCATGGCCGACTGGCCCAACGCCATCGAACGGAGCGCGGCATCCTCGGACTCGCGGGAGTCCGGCTCGTAAGCCACAGGGAAGGGATCAGCGCCGGGCAGCCGCACAAACGTCTGCCCTTCGAGGCCGTGGGTGCCGTCCATGTTGGCCGTCACCGTCTCGATCAGGGCCGTGCCTGCTGTCTCATCGACCTCCAGGCAGGTCAGCACGATGTCAAACACCTTGCCGGTATAGGTTGGCGCAGGGAACATCAGGCGCTGCTCAAGCTGAACAGCACCAGCCAGCCATGTCTCCAATGCGCCGCACACGCAGGTGTACAGCAGCATCCCGTGGGAGACGGTGGCCCCGAACTTGGTACGCGCCGAGAATTCCGGATCGACGTGGATGGGGTTGTTATCACCAGACAGCGCTGCAAAGCGATCAAAGTCTGCCTGCCGGAAGGTGCGCGGCAGCACGAAGCTGTCACCGGGTTGGAGGGCCATGATCAGCCCTCCGCGTACTGCTGGCGCAGTTCCCGCTTGAGGACCTTACCGGCGGCAGTGCGCGGCAGCGCATCGATGAAGGCCGCTGACTTCGGAATCTTGTACTTCGCCATCTTGCCCTGGCAGAACGCGATCACGTCCTCCTCGGTTATGGACTGGCCCTGTTTGAGGACTACAATCGCCTTGCCGACCTCCTGCCATGTGGGATGCGGCACGCCGATCACGGCCACCTCAGCGATGGCGGGATGCTCGTAGAGGATGTTCTCTACCTCGGCGGGGTAGACGTTTTCACCGCCGGAGATGTACATATCCTTGACGCGGTCCACGATGTAATAGAAGCCATCGTCATCGTACATCGCCACGTCGCCGGTATGCAGCCAGCCAGCGCGGATGGCGGCCTCGGTGGCATCGGGCCGGTTCCAGTAGCCCCTGGTGACGTTGCCACCCTTCACGCACAGTTCGCCGTGCTGGTTGGGGCCGAGTATCTCGCCGGTTTCGGGGTCCTCGATGCGCACATCGGTATGCAGCACCGGCTTACCCACCGATCCCGCCTTCTCGACGGCGTGATCGATATCGACGAGGAAGACCGTGGGGCCGGTTTCCGTCATGCCGAAGCCCTGCTGAATGAGGATGTTACGCTCCGCATAGGTATGAACCAGCGCGGAGGGCAGCGGTGATCCGCCGCTGGCCCAGTGACGCATGGTGGAGAGGTCGGCCTTGTCGAAACCCTCGTACTGATCCAGCACCAGGTAGATGGAGGGCACCAGCAGCCCGACGGTGACCTTGTAATCGGCGATGGCCTTAAGGAACAGGTCGGGGCTGAAGGCCTTCATGATCAGCACGGTGCCGCCACTGTGCAGGGTCGGGCCAGCGTAGAGGCCCAGCCCGCCGATGTGGAAGGTCGGCAGCACGTTGATGTTGATATCCTGTGATGTCAGGTCAATGGCGCGGCCCATACCGACCGCGTTATAGAAGAAGTTGCCATACGTTACCTGTGCGCCCTTGGGTTTACCGGTAGTGCCGGAAGTGTAAATGATGGCCCATGTATCGTCGTAGGTCAGGTCCGGCATCAGAACGCCTGCCGGGTCCCCGGCGGCGAGGGCGGCCTCGTAGGTGATCTCGTTCTCTGCGCCGGTTTCCCCCAGCACAACGGCCCCTTTGAGGCTGTTCACCGTAGCCAGCACGGTCTTGGCGGACTCGGTAAAGGTCGGTTCGTAGATCAGGTAGCGCGGTGTGCAGTCATTGAGGATGAATTCCAGCTCCGGGACGGCCAGCCGCCAGTTGAGCGTATTGAGGATGATACCGGCCTTGCCGCAGGCAAACAGGATTTCGAGGTAGTCGGTGCTGTTGCCTGCGAGGATCGAGACGCGGTCCCCACGTTTGAGGCCGAGGTCGTTTACCATGTAGCTGGCGAAGCGGTTCGCGCGCTCGTTGAACTGCGCGTAGGTGAACTCCCGCCCCGTCTCGATCTCCACCAGCGCGAGGTGATCCGGGGTGCGCTCGGCGTGCCGTTTGATCCAGTCGAAGTGGTACATGCTATTCTCCTGAGTTGTGTGTGTAAGCGAGGCGACTCTATTATACGCGAGGTGGTTACAGTGGGGGTGGATTTGGGGGGGGGAGGGGATCGAGAGGATGGTTATGAGTTGCCGCCCTTGACAATTGTCCTTATAATTAGGACAAATGTCGGAGGTGATAACATGGCGGCACTGACCATTCAAACGCTGTTGGGCGGATCCGCAGTGATCGGGGGCACCCTTCACAGCGATATGGACCTGTACCAACTTGGCAACAATGGTATTCCTAAACAGGCCCTGATCGATCTTACCGAACAAACCGGGATGACGATGAAGACGGTGGCCGGTATCCTGCAAATTTCAGAACGCACCTTGCAGCGCAAGGCGGAATCGGACCTGTTGAGCAAAGGTGTCTCGGAACATGTGATCCAGATCGCGCAGGTGTTCGCCCGTGGTGATGAGGTCTTTGATTCTCTTGAACACTTCCAGGTTTGGCTGAACACGGCCAGCGTGGCACTTGGTAACAAGAAGCCCGCGGAACTGCTTTCCTCCCGCTATGGCATTGGAATGATCCTTGATGAGTTAGGGCGGATCGAACACGGTATCTTTTCATAATGCGAGTCTATCGCATTGCGAAGGAACGCTATATTCACGATCTGACTGGCGATGGCGCACGTCGCTATGGGGGCCGGTGGAATCGAAAAGGGACGCCGGTTCTATACACCTCGGAAAGTCGCGCGTTAGCAACGGTAGAGTATCTGGTTCACTTGCCGATGAGCATCGTTCCGGCTGATATGGTTATTGCAGAGATTGCCGTGCCGGATACCATTGATGATGACCAGATCAATCCTGATGATTTGCCAGTGAGTTGGGCAGATTCCCCTGCCCCAATGGCGCTTGCCGAACTGGGTGAGGAGTGGATTAAAGCGGGTAAAACCCTGCTTCTGCGCGCCCCCTCGGCGGTAGTAAAGGGTGAATGGAACAGGCTGATTAACCCCCAGCATCGTTTGATAGAGCGCGTTCACATCGTGAGTGTTGAACCTTATCAGTTTGATGATCGGCTGATTACCTCGCGCTGACCCACCCCACGATCCGCCCCGCCAGCACCCCCGGCGGCTCCCCGGTATCGAGCGTGAAGGCGTCGGTGGGTTCTTCCAGCGCCCCGACCGTGCTTTTGCCGCAGCCGGAGACGCCCATCACGATGATTGCCTGTGCCATGCGGGTTACCCTGGGTACTGGTACAGCTCAATCAACACACCGAAGGTACTCTCCGGGTGGATGAAGGCGTAGCGCCTGCCGCCGTTGCCCTCGACGGCCTGCGGGTTGATTAGCCGCACACCGCCCGCGTGGAGTTTTTCCAGCATGGCGTTGATGTCATCGACCTCTAAACACAGGTGATGCATCCCGCCGCCGCGTTTGGCGAGGTACTTCGCGACGCCGCTGTCAGTGGTGGTGGGCTGTAACAGTTCGATGTGACTGCCGCCCACGTCGAGGAAGGCCACGGTCACTTCCTCCCGCTCGACATGTTGTACCTGCTCGATGGTCAGGCCCAGTTGATCGCGATAGAACGCGGCGGCTGCGTCGAGGTCTTCGACGACGATGGCGAGATGGTCGATTTTCTTGATGGTTGGCATACGAAAGTCTCCAAAACTGAGAGGACCGAGGTCGCCGCTGCTAAAGCGCGGACCAGGGGCCAGTGAAATACAGCGGTCAGTTTGCCTGATGTCTGACGCCTGACACCTGATACCTGATGCCTCTAGAAGAACTGCGCCGGTTGGTATTCCCCGAAGACATGCCGCAGCGAATGCGCGATCTCGCCGAGGGTGACGTCATGCTCCACGCAGGTGATGATCAGCGGCATCAGGTTTTCGGAGCCGCGTGCGGCGTCCTCAAGCTGCGCCCGTAATGCGCTGACCTGCTCGTTATCGCGCTCGGCACGCAGGGCCGCCAGTTTCTCATGCGCCGCCTGCTCAATGGCGGGATCGACGCGCAGCATCTCGATGGGAATCTCCTCATCGACGGCAAAGGCGTTCATGCCCACCACGATCTGCCTGCCTACTTCCACATCCTTCTGATACTGGTAAGCCGCCTCCTGGATTTCGCGGTTGATGAACCCGGCTTCGATGGCCTTGAGTGCTCCACCATACTCCGCGATCTGGTCGAGGTAGACGCGGGCCTGCCGCTCGATCTCGTCCGTCAGTTGTTCCACCACATAGGACCCGGCCAGCGGATCGACGGCATCGGCCACGCCGGATTCATGGGCGATGATCTGCTGGGTGCGCAGCGCGACCTGCACGGCGTTTTCGGTGGGCAGCGCCAGGGCCTCGTCCATGCTGTTGGTGTGCAGGCTCTGTGTGCCGCCCAACACCGCCGCCATGGCCTGCAGTGCGACGCGAACCACGTTATTAGTTGGCTGCTGGGCGGTGAGGGTGCTGCCGCCCGTCTGGGTGTGGAAGCGGAGCATCCATGAGTGCGGGTTCTGCGCGCCGAACTGCTCCTTCATGATGCGTGCCCACAGCCTGCGGGCCGCGCGGAACTTGGCGACCTCCTCCAAAAAGTTATTGTGGGCGTTGAAGAAGAAGGACAGCCGACCGGCAAAGGTATCAATATCCAGCCCGGCATCGATGGCACGCCGCACATACTCGATGCCATCGGCCAGCGTGAAGGCCACCTCCTGCCCGGCGGTGCTGCCCGCCTCGCGGATGTGGTAGCCGCTGATGCTGATCGGGTTCCAGCGCGGCACCTCGCGGTTGCAGTAGTCAAACATATCCGTGATCAGCCGCATCGAGGGTTCCGGTGGGTAGATGTACGTGCCGCGTGCGATGTACTCCTTGAGGATGTCGTTTTGCGTGGTGCCGCGCAGTTTGGCAGGTTCTACACCCTGCCGCTTGCCGACCGCGATATACATCGCCAACAGGATCGAAGCCGGGGCGTTGATCGTCATCGAGGTACTGACCTTATCGAGCGGGATGCCGTCGAACAGCGTCTCCATGTCACGCAGTGACGAGATGCTCACCCCCACCTTGCCGACCTCGCCCAGCGCCATCGGATCATCGGCATCATAGCCGATCTGGGTCGGCAGGTCGAAGGCCACGCTCAGGCCGCTCTGACCCTGCTCCAGCAGGAACTTGTAACGGAGGTTGCTCTCCTCCGCCGTGCCGAACCCGGCATACTGGCGCATGGTCCACAGCCGCCCCCGGTACATGGTGGGTTGGATGCCGCGCGTGTAGGGGTACTCGCCGGGGAAGCCGAGCTGTTCCATGTAATCAGACTCGGCGGGCAGGGGGACCGGGTCAAACGGGATACCGGAGGACGTCTCAAAGGATTCCTTGCGTTCCGGGTAACGTTCAATGGCCGGATCGCGCGTTTCACGCTTCCAGCGGCCCTGTTCATCGTGTAGATTACTCATAGTCGCGTCTCTTTCACCTGCGAATAAAAAAGATGTTCATTTGAATTATTGGGGTGGATTGGTAGAATCGGTGTGAGTGTGTACACTCCATTTTTCGTATTATTTTGCCGGGAAGTCAAATCAGTGGCTATTGACCGCTTTGGGCGTAACATCCGATACCTCAGAATATCCCTTACCGATACCTGCAACCTGCGCTGCGTGTACTGCATGCCGGAGGATATGACCTTCCGCCCGCGCGCGGAACTGATGCAGGACGATGAACTGCTGACGCTGTATCGCCTGATGAGCGAACTCGGCTTTAACAAGTTCCGGCTGACCGGCGGTGAGCCGACTGCCCGCGCCAACGTGGTTGACCTCGTGCGGGAGATGGCCACTGTGCCCGGCACAGACCTCTCGATGACGACCAACGGCATCCTGCTGAATGATCTGGCCGTTCCGCTTAAACAGGCCGGGTTGAGCCGCGTCAATGTCAGCCTTGATACCACGGACTCCGACCGCTTCCATCGTATCACACGCTGGGGACAAATCGGGGATGTGTGGGCCGGTATCGCGGCGGCAGAACGGGCCGGGCTTGCTCCGATCAAGATCAACGCGGTGGTGGTGCGCGGCTTCAACGATGGGGATGATGTGCTGGGCCTTGCCGCCCTCACGCTGGATCACCCGTGGCAGGTGCGCTTTATCGAGATGATGCCCTTTGGCACCACTTCCGCCTTTCAACAGTCGGAAGTGGTGACCGAGGCTGAACTACGCGCCAACATCGAAGCGGAGTTCGGCCCGCTGACGGTGCAAAATGAGGGCCGCCTCGATGGTGAGGCCCGCATCTTCCGTATCAAGGATGCGCCGGGCACACTGGGCTTCATCAGTTCTGTCACCGCGCCGTTCTGCGCGGCCTGCACACGCGCCCGCCTGACCTCGGATGGCAAGCTGCGGTTGTGCCTGCTGCGCGAAAAAGAAATCGACCTGCTGACCCCGCTCCGTGACGGTGCTACTCCTGGTGATCTGCGCCAGCTCATCCGTGCCGGAATCTGGAACAAGCCGTGGGGTCACGGCCTCGCCGGTGGTGTCATCCCCATGAACCGCGTCATGTCCGAGATCGGCGGATAGAAAAACAATCATGGGGGGATTTAAGTTGGTGCAATTCCAAAACCCCCAGGACTTACGCATGCGTAAGTCCTAACCCTATTTAATATCGAACACAGCCACTTTGTTGATTCCTGGAAACCTCTATTCAGTATCTCATGGATAGACAAGACTCCCCATAATATGCGCCCGCATCCCCTACCCGAACACCGCCGCTGCCGCGCGGTGGGCCTGTGCGTGCAGGTCGGCGGTATGATACGGGGTCGCTGCGTAGCCACCAGCCATCAGCAGCACAACCGGGACGCCATACTGTTTTACCGCCTCGAAGACCATCATGTCACGTCGATAGAGTCCTTCCCTGGTGAGGGCCAGCCTGCCAAAGCGATCCCCTTTGACGGGGTCCACCCCGGCGAGATAGACGACCAGATCAGGGAGTGCGGTATTAGTTAACATTCACAATAGCACAGAACTGAGTTATAATCCTGTCTATGATCA
>CAYMGV010000035.1:0-23080 GCA_964390105.1 uncultured Anaerolineae bacterium
GGTTGCGCCCCTCCCTGATCGCCAATTCCAGCCACGCCGTCGCTACTGACCTACGATACCGGATCGGTGGGTCACGTGGGGGGAGGTCCGGCGCGCCATTCAGCAGTCGGGCACGGGCCGGGCGGGTCCGCCCCCCTTTGATCTCGACACCCTGCGCCAGTGATTGGAGCGCCGCCTCATCCGGGATGCGCTCGACCTGTGCCCAATACACCTTCTCCAGCTTGTAGCGAGGATGAGCGATACGTGCCTGCAAGGCCCCATCGGAGGTCAGGATGAGCAGCCCTTCGCTGTCTTTATCGAGGCGACCTGCCGGGTACACACCCGGCACGGTCACGTAACCGGCCAATGTGGGCCGCCCACCGGCATCGGTAAATTTAGTCAGAACACCGTATGGTTTGTAGAACGCGAGGGTCGGCATGAAACGGTGCCTTTCTGCTTTTCTTATTTCTGGTATACTTAAATCAACCGTGGGGGGGTACACGGGCCTCGTTCTCATCATCAGGTGAAACTAAGATGACTGATAAGAAGAAAGACGGCGAAACCAGCCGTTTAAACGCCGAGCAGCATATGGCTCTCACCATCCCCGGCTTTGGTGTGCAGTTCGGCTCACGCTTTCTGCCCGACAACCTGAAGTATCACCCGGTGCCGCCGGGCTACAAAGCACTCAAGGACCCGCCGCTGTGGCGCATCCAGATGAAGTTTGCCGCACCGGCACCAACGATCACGTTCGGGCTGGATATCTACGGCGATACCATTCTTGGCCGTGGTGTGAGTGGCCCCAGCGCCCCCCACATCGACCTGACTAACCTCAAAGCTGAGACGCTGGGCGTCTCCCGTCAGCACGCGCTGCTGCGCCCCACACGCAACCGGCTGTTCCTGATCGACCTTGAAAGCACCAACGGATCATTTGTCAATGCGATCCCGGTTGGCAAGGGTATGGCGCAGATGCTCAAGACTGCTGATACCGTGGCATTAGGCGGGCTGACCTTCGTGGTTGAGGTCGTGAAAGCCCCCGAAAAACCCGACCCGGAAAAGAACAGTTCCAGCCCCCAACGGAGCAGGAAGAAGGGGTCGAAGCCGCTGACGTTAACCACCGAAGAAGACTAGAATGTGTCTGCAAGCCGCTTTTCACCTCACCCCTTCCGCACCGCTTCAGCGGTGCTCCCTCCCCTCTCCGTAATACGGAGAGGGGAAACGGCGAGTGCAATGAGCCAAGGGGTGAGGTAAAACGCGCCAGGCGGGTGTTTTGACGGACTTTGCAGACAGACCCTAGAATGTGTTTGCAAGCAAAAGCAGGCGCTCGGTTGAGCGCCTGCTTTTACTTCATTTGATGACATGCCAGAGGGCAAGCCTGTATTAGCGGGCGGCTTCCACCACTGCGCTGAAGGCTTCCAGGTCATGCATGGCAATGTGAGCCAGTGCCTTGCGGTCCAACTCAATATTGGCCTGCTTCAGGCTGTGCATCAGACGGCTGTAAGTCGTGCCGTTCAGGCGGGCCGCCGCATTGATACGAACGATCCACAGGCGGCGCATCTGGCGCCGACGCTGACGGCGGTCACGATAAGCATATGACAGTGACTTCAGCATTGCCTCGTTGGAGCGGCGATACAGCTTACCACGGGTGCCGTACTGGCCCTTGGTCAGTTTCAGTACTTTTTTGTGACGACGGCGCGTCACAGTTCCACCTTTTACGCGCATTTGATTTCCTCTTTATGTTCTATCAACGCCCTGCATGATGCAGGGCACATGGCACGCCCCGGGGGCGTTAGCCACGCTTACCCTTACCACGGCTGCCCGGACGTGAGGGGCGCGTGTTGTACTTCTTCATATACGGGGCAAGACGCTTGATCCGCTTGACGTCACCCTTGTTGGCGACCGGCACCATCTCGCTCAGCATGTGCTTGGTGCGCTTCGCCTTACGACGACGGAAGTGGCTTTTTGGCCCCTTGGTACGCACCACCATGCCGCTGCCCGTCATCTTGAAGCGCTTGGCTGTTGACTTGTGCGTCTTGAGTTTGTACTTGCCTTTTTTCGTCGATTTCCTCGGCATGTCCCATTCTCCTTAAAATCATACAGCGCACCTGCCCACTGCCCCCGACCGCTCTGCGGCAGGAAAAGGTCGGATACTTCCGCATCCGACCTTCATCATGGGCTTCTCTTTAGCCAGGGTGGGCGCAGTTCTACAGGCGTCTGTTGCTGTGAGCTTCCTTCATCACTTAGCTGTTCCTGGGTGCCAGGACCATCAGCATGGTGCGGCCTTCCATGTTTGGCCTCGATTCAACCACGGCGACATCCTCAAGCTCAGTCGCGATCTTATCGAGGGCTTCGCGTGCGATCTCCGGGTAAGTGATCTCACGCCCACGGAAGCGAATACGCACTTTTACCTTCATCCCGTCCTGAAGCCAACCACGCGCATCCCTGATCTTGAATGACAGGTGATGGTCGGTGGTCTTCGGGCGCAGGCGAATCTCTTTGACTTCCTGCGTCTTCTGAGTCTTGCGCTGCGCGCGTTCCTTGCGTGCCTGCTCGTACTGGTACTTACCGTAGTCCATGATCTTGCAGACAGGCGGTTTGGCCTGCGGGGCGACTTCGACTAAATCGAGATCCGCATCGTAGGCCCGTTCGAGGGCTTCCTTGATCCCAATCACACCGAGATTGTCCCCGGTGCTGTCGATGAGGCGCACCTCACGGACACGGATTTCCTCATTTACACGAGTCTTGGACGGTGAATCAGATCGGCTGCTTATCTGGCAATCCCTTTCAGCTAATGGATGTCAATTGGTAACCGGGATAAGGCCGCCAACAAATCGACGGCATCATATCATGCGAAGTCTACCATACCCGGAGCGTGATCGTCAACTTTTTTGTGCTTGGCCTGCGGTTAGAAGCCCAGTCCTCGTCTACCCGGTGTCGTTGGTGTTGACCATAAAAGACGAACCGCGCTCAAAATACGCGATCATCATGCCGCGTGCAGGCTCCGCGATGCTCACTTCGTCAATCGAAGCCACCATGTGACTGAGCCACTTTTGCGCCGCGTCAGGCGTTACCGGGTACGGGGCATGACGCATCCGCAGCCGGGGATGGCCGCGCTCCTCGGCATAGCGGGCCGGGCCGCCCCAGTACTGCGCCAGGAACAGGAACTGCCAATGCTTGCCCGGTTCAAGGTCGTCGGGAAACATCGGGCGCAGGTCCGGGTCGGCCTCGATGCGGCGGTAAAACGCATCGACCAGGGCTTTAAAGGTCGCATCGCCACCCACCATCTCATAGACAGTCTGCTGATCGTCGTTCATCACCAGCGGATCATTCATGGCAGTTCCCCCTCGCTCACGGTGTCTTAGCGGGATCAGAGTGTAACGGATGAAGGCCGGCGATTCACCTCAACCGATTCCCGTTCGGGTCCTGATGGTCTACAATCAGGGCACTGAGTAAGCAACACACCTCCTGGGGAGACAACAATCCATGTTTAAGAAAATCATCCTGGGGCTGCTGGTCTTCGCCCCACTCGCGATCCTGGCAGAACTACAGCACTGGGACCCCGTCCTGGTCTTCATCTTCTCCGCGCTGGCGATCATCCCCGTCGCGGACCTGATCGGTGAGGCCACCGAGGAGCTGGCACACCACACCGGGCCGCAGTTAGGCGGCCTGCTCAACGCCACCCTCGGCAACGCCGCCGAGTTGATCATCACGATCTTCGCGCTGCGTGCCGGGCTGGTGGAACTGGTCGTCGCCAGCATCACCGGCTCGATCATCGGCAACCTGCTGCTGGTCATGGGCCTTGCCCTGCTGCTGGGCGGCCTGAAGAACGGCATTCAAGCCTTTGACCGCCGCCGGGCCAGCACCAATGCCACCCTGCTGATCCTCGCTGTCGTCGCACTGATCATCCCCTCGATCTTTAACGCCGCCATCGCGCCCGATCTGATCTCAGAGCTGCGCTTCAGCGAGGGTGTGGCCGTCGTCATGATCGTGCTGTATGGCCTGAGCGTGCTGTACTCCTTCCAGACCAGTGAAGGTCCGCATAACCATGAAGCCGTAACCCACGAGGGCGGCTGGTCGGTGCGGCGCACACTGATCACGCTGCTGCTGGCGACGGTCGGCGTCGCGATCCTCTCCGAATTCCTCGTCGGGTCGGTGGAGGTCGTGACCGAATCGCTGGGCCTCACCGAGTTCTTCATCGGCATCATCATCATCCCGCTGGTCGGCAACATCGCCGAACACCTCGTCGCGGTCGAGGTCGCCATCAAAAACAAGATGGAACTCAGCCTCGCTGTGGCGCTTGGCTCCAGCCTGCAAATCGCGCTGTTTGTCGCGCCGGTGCTCGTGTTTATCAGCCTGCTGATTCCCGGAACCCAGATGTACCTGATCTTCACCACCTTCGAACTGGTGGCGCTGTTCTCAGCCTCGCTGATAGCGGCCTTCATCGCCTTTGATGGCGAATCGAACTGGCTGGAAGGTGCAATCCTGCTTGGTATTTACCTGATCATCGGGCTGGCGTTCCTCTTCCTGCCGGGCTAGGTGATAAACAAGCTAAGATGCGGGGGCTTTGCCCCTGCATCGCAATCTTTTTTGTGAGCCGGGGTGTTTTTGGTGGAGCGGCATCACAAGCATTAATCGAACAAATATTCTATCATTGTATCATAACGCACGCCCGCTAGCAGGAGCTACCCTCATGTGTGGACGCTTTACCCAGACCCTCGATGCTGGTGGTATCCAGCAGGCTTTCCCGTGGATCACCGTGCCCCAGGCGGCACAGGGGCATCTGCTGCCACGCTTCAACGTTGCGCCGAGTCAGCCGGTGGCCGTCGTCGTCAATGATGGCAGGAACACGCTCGATTTTTACAACTGGGGCTTGATCCCGTCGTGGGCCAAAGACACCCGGATCGGCTACAAGATGATCAACGCACGAGGCGAGACACTCAGCGAGAAGCCGTCATTCCGCAACGCCTATAAACGTCGGCGCTGCCTGCTGCTTTCTGATGGGTTCTACGAGTGGAAGCACGAGGGGAAGGAAAAACAGCCCGTGTATATCCACATGGCGGATCACGAACCGTTTGCCTTTGCAGGGTTGTGGGACGTGTGGAACGCCCCCGACGGCGGCACCATTCGGTCCTGCACCATCATCACCACCGAGGCGAATGACCTGATGGCCGATGTACATAACCGGATGCCGGTCATCCTGCCGTTTGAGCGTTACGAGGACTGGCTCGACCCAGCCGAGCGTAAGCCGGAAACGCTCGGGCATCACATCCGGGCCTATCCATCGGATAAAATGGCGTACTACCCCGTCTCAACTTATGTCAACCGCCCGGCAAATGACGGGCCAATGTGCATCGATCCGGTCTAATGGCCGGTCATCACGCGGGCGATCTCGTTAAAGGCCATCGTCCAGACCTCGGCCAGTTCGTCGGTCCAGTCATCCCCAAAAAAATCAGCGAGCGTCTCTATCAGAACCTCGCGAAAACCGATGTAGTCCCGCTCCTTGACCATGAAGCGCCGTTCATGACGCAGGCCCAGCGCACCAAGGTAACCGTGCAGGATGTCGGGGTCTTTAAACGAGTTGATGATGGTGTTCATTGCACTTAGCAGCTTACTGGCCTGGGTGCGCATATCGGCATGGCCGAACAGCGGCATCGTCTCCGGGTGCTGCTCAAACAGGGCGTCATAAAATGACGCAGCGAACGTTATCCCATCCGCTTTGACGCGGTCGAAGCTGGTTTCAAGTAATGTGATTTGCCCCGGGGTCAGTGTTACGTTGCCCATCTGATGCCCTTGATTCGATTTAGGTGTGTGAAGTTGATAGACCCCAATGGTAGCACCGTCCATCATTCTCGCCAACTGGGCACAGTGTTTCGGGTGTCGTTCAATTCTGTGGGCCTTTTGTCGGTGTCCCAGTGTTTCAGCGTGCCATCTCACTGATCCGGGCACGGCATTCGGGGAAGCAAAAACGCCGGGCATAAGGCCCGGCGCTGTGACGGCTCACCGATACGGTCCGTTCATCAGTGCCCGGCACTTGTCATTTTCATAAACGCGATCAGCAGGTCGGATTTTGTCACGATGCCCACCAGCGTTTCACTGCGCATCACCGGCAGGCTGCTGATATGATTAACCAGCATCAGCCGCGCGGCCTCAGCCGCATCTGCGCTGGGTTCAATGATGATCGGAGCCGGGGTCATCAGTGAGCGCACCTCGATGCGGTCGATGATATCCGCTGATTCCCAGTGTTCCCGCGTTGCCAATGGCCGCTGGAGTGCCTTGCGGCAGTCCCGATCACTCAGGATGCCAATCAGGTGCCCTTCCGAATCAAGTACAGGTAAATGCTGGCACGCCGCGTCTTCCATGATCTCAAGCGCCGTGCGCAGGCTCGTGCTATAGTGTATCGTGACCGGCTTATGGGTCATGATGTCTGCAACGTTCATCCCGCGTGCCTTACGATGATTACCGGACGCCACCGCACCATGCAGCGATTCCCCATGTGATAGGACCGGCATAGCCGAATTCCCCGCTTCTGCCACAACGACAATGGCATACAATGGGCGAGGCCATTGTACGCCTCGCCTTTTTACTGATTGGTATATTTTAAGTGTAGTCACTTACGGGTGGAGATGACATTGACACATTACACACTGTCATGGTGATTAATATCACCATGACGTAAGTATGCAGTGAGCGGAGTTGGGCCGGTTACGCGGGGAAGCTGACCGTCAGGGTGGTGCCCTGCCCTGATTCTGATTCGATATCGATGGTGCCCTGGTGCAGTCGGACACGCTGCCAGATGTTATTCAGGCCCATGCCCTGCCTGATGTCAGGGTCTTCGAGGTTAAAGCCCTTGCCATTATCCGCAACACGGATCATGAAACAGCCATCCCCCTCAAAGGCCCGCAGCCTGATCTCGCTGGCATGCGCATGGCGCACGGCGTTGCTGACCGCCTCATTGACGATCTGGCACATCGCTTCAAATGAGACCGCCGAGATGGGGGGCGGCTGGTGCGGCGCTTCGATCTTCACGACCGTCCCATCAGCGGGTTGCAGCCGGGCGACCATGTCTTCGAGGGTGTCATACACACTGCGCTTCTCAAACTGGCTGGTGCGCAGGTCCATAATGTAGTCACGGATATCGTCGATGACCTGATCCAGTGCGTTGATCGGCCCATTGAGATGGGCCGATGAGAGCGATCCGGTGTTCTTCAGCAGGGCAAGCTGCATTCCAATCGCATACAGCGACTGGATGATGCCGTCGTGCAGTTCCATTGCGATACGGTCGCGTTCCTCCAGCAGCGTGATCTGGTTCTGCTGCTCACTGAGTTCGACCCCGGCAATCGCCAGCGCGGCGTAGCCCGCCATCATTTCGATCAGCCATTCATCGGCCTGATCAAACGGCTGGCCGTCGGTGCGGTCGGTGATGTACAGCATCCCAAAAAGCTGATGCCCCACCTGCACCGGCGCGCCAAGGAAGGTCTTCATATAGGGATGATGGGTTGGAAAACCCGAGGACATCGGATGTTCCTTCATATCCGCCAACCGGATGATCCGCCGTTCTGACATGATCGCGCCTAACAACCCGCGCCCAAGCGGCTCTTTGAGCATTGATGCGTGGTCTTCGCTCATCCCCGATACCTTGAAGAAGCGCAGCCCGCCTTCCCCATCCGGGATGCCCAGTGCGGCATAGCGCACGCCCATGATCTGACGTGTGCCATCCGCGATCCGCTGCAAAACGTCGTCAAGTGTGCGGGCTTCCACTGCGTACTTGACGACCTTTACTACCTCGTTAAGGTTCGATAGGATATTATGCATGGATCGTTCGGTACGATTGTCACTGGTTATCCGCGAATGGGTTGAATTAAAATCACCGCTGTGCATTATGCATCTGTTCTGTTATCATTATCTGGATATTTATTATCATTAATATCGCTCTTATTTCCTGGCGTTATGTCATTCCTATGGATGAGTGGAGCCTATGATTCGAACCACCCGCATACTGATTGCTGATGATCATGCGGTCGTCCGCGCTGGGCTGCGTGCCCTGCTTGAGCAGCATGATCACTTCCAGGTGATCGCGGAGGCCGAAACCGGGGAGGAAGCTGTTACCCGGGCACAGGAATTTCAGCCCGATGTCGTCGTGCTGGATATCCGCATGCCGGGCCTCTCTGGCATCCAGGCCTGCCGCCAGATCGTTGAGTCTGTTGAAGACTGCCGCGTCGTGATGCTGACGTCCTATGCTGAAGATGAACTGCTGTTCGCAGCCATTCAGGCGGGGGCGTCAGGGTATGTCCTGAAGCGTATCGGCGATAATGGGCTGGTCGATGCCATTGACCGTGTCAGTCGCGGTGAGGGCATCCTTGACCCGGCCATGACCACCACCATGTTCTCAGAGATGCGCAAGGCGCGTAAAGCCCAACTGGCAGCGGCCTTTACCGACCTCACCCCGCAGGAACTGGCTGTCCTGGCGCTGGTAGCCGATGGCCTGACCAACCGCCAGATTGCCGCAGAACTGTTCCTCGGTGAAGGCACCGTCCGCAACTATGTCAGCAGCATCCTTTCCAAGCTGGGCGTTTCCAACCGGGCCGAAGCGGCGGCGTATGCTGTCAAACATAACATCTCGGAACTGGTCTCACCCAATGCGTCACAGGATGAAAACGCGGGGTAATCTGCTGGTTGGTCTCGTCCCTGTTTAAAGCCTGTCGGGTGAATTTATCCACAATCAGGATTGTACCCGTTACGTCACAGATTTCATAGTATTGGTGATCCGGCGGGATGTCAACCCCGGGCACCCGGCAAAGGGGTGAATGCGTGTGTCTCTCATCCACCCTTTTTGCGTTTTTGACATTACTTTGTATCTGCCACTTTTTCAAGCCGTCGCGGGGTGTTCGGGTCGAGCTTCTTCGCCAATGCGAGGTAATAGGCAAACAACTGCGCAGGCAGGATCATGGCCAACGGGCTGGCCCACTCCGGGATGTCCGGTTCCATCTCCAGTGCTACCTGCCCCTTGCTGAGCGAACGGTCGTCATTGGAAATCACGATCAACTCGGCCTCATACTTCGTTTTCAGCAGGTCCATCAACTGCATCGCGTCATCAAAAGTCTTGCCACTCGGTACGATGGCGAACACCGGGAAGCCATGCGGGACCATCGCAATCGGCCCATAACGGAAATCCGCCGAGGAATACGGCTGCGCCATGGTGTGAGCCAGGTCTTTCAGTTTGAAGGCCCACTCAAAGGCCGTGGCGTAATTGAACCCGCGCCCCAACACCACGCACTGATCCATGAAGCGATAGCGCTCGGTGTGATGCTCAATCGCAACATCCATACGAAGGACGTTCTCCATCGCCTTGGGTACCTTGACCAACGCATCAAGCCGGGCTTTGCCCTTCCTGCCACCTTCCAGCGCTGCCGAAAGCATCGCCAGCGCCATCAAGGTCGCAGTGTAGCTTTTGGTCGGGACAGCGGCTTTCTCCTCCCCGGCATTGATATGGAACACCTCATCCGCCACATCGGCCAGCGGGCTGCTGGCATGATTGGTAATGGCGAGGGTCAATGCACCCTGCCGCTTCCCCTCCTCCAGCACCCGGATCACATCGGGGGTCTGCCCTGACTGCGAAATGCCCAGCACCAGTGCATTATCAAATGTGGGGGCTGCCTGGTAATGTGTAAACAGTGACGGTGTCGCTTGTGCCAGCGGCAGGCCGTTGTACGCGCCCCACAGGTACTTGGCATATATCCCGGTGTTATCGGATGTGCCCCGCGCGGCGAGATACACGTATTTCACCTCGCGCTTGCGGATGACTTTTGCGATCTTCTCCGCCTGTTCCACGTTGTCATGGATCAGACGATGCAGGACCATCGGCTGTTCGTAGATTTCTGATTTCAGGCTCATATGGCGTTTTCCCGTCTGTTTATGATTTGTCGTGTGTGACCTGCACTGCCCGCCAGCCGCGGGCAGTGGGATCACGGGGCAGCGGGTGCCCCGTGTCGATCCTTATCTTATAGGACTGACAGACCCTCGCGCCCCCCGCGCGTGACGACTGCTGTCCACACCCCTACCGCAAGGATAGCCACGGCACCGATCAGCGCCGTGATAAACAGCCAGCCCCCACCACCGAGATCGTACAGCCAGCCCTGTAACGGCGAGGCCCCCATCTGAACCAACCCCGGCAGCGTGACGACAAACAGCGCCATCAGCGTGGCCGACTTGCCCTCGGGGGCATGACGCTTGATGTACATCACCAGCCCCACCGCCAGCAGACTATAGGATACCCCATCCAGCCCGCGTGAGAGCAGCACTGTCCATACTGTGGGGACCAGCACCACGATCACCCGTGTGATCACCATCACCGCAGCCCAGCCCACCAGCGCCCACACCGGGCGGAAGCACCGCAGCACGCGGTCAGCGGCCAGCATCATTGGCAGTTCGACCACGGCAGACAGCATGGCCGCCACGCTGATCAGCATATCCGACGCGCCGAGGTCCTCAAGGTACACCATCGTGAACTGGAACAGCAGCCCCGCCGTCAGCATGTTGAGGCCCACCATCAGCGCCAGCCCGATCAGCGCCGGGCGAGAGATCACCAACCGCAGCAGATCAACGGGTGCCCCCTTGGCACGCGGCACATGTGGCAGGGCGCTGGCTTCCTGTGGATTAGGCACCAGCCCCAGCATGATGACCCCGCCCAACATCGTAAGGGCATACCCCGGGAACGACATCTCGATGCCAAAACGCTCGATCACCACGCCCGCCAGCAGCACCGTGACGGCCCAGCCCAGTGACCCCCACAGCCGGATACTGCCGTAGCCCACCCGCTGGATCAGCCGCATCGTCATTGAATCGGACAGCGAGAAAATGGCCGAGACCGCAAAGGACCCTACCCCGGCCAGCACCAGCATCGCCCAGAAGCGATGTTGCAGCACCAGCAGCAGGTAATACGCAATTCCGCCGATCATGCTCCAGCGCAGCACGCGGCGCGGGTCTTGTGCTGCGTCCATCCAGCGGCCCCAGATCGGCGCAGCGATCAGCGCCACCAGTGCCGCCACCGTCGAGATCACCCCGATCTGCGTGCCCGTCAGGCCCCGGCGTGTATAGAACAGGCTCAGGAACGGGACAACAAAGCCGCCCGCCCCGATGGTCAGGAAATACACAATGCGAAGCGCACCAATGCCCTCGGCATCCTGTTTCATGGCTTCCAACGCTCGTACTCGGATCATTCCACCAGCACCCCGTATCACAGCATCAAACCGCGCCATTCTATCCGTTTGTGCCGGTGCTGTCACGGGGTGATGGTGATTTGCACACTGGTGCACATGAGGACCGGGGCAACCTACCTACCTACCCACCCACCCGATCCAGGATCGCGCGGGCAAATGCCTCGACCGTGTCCTCGCCGTAGCTGAGGTACAGGTTCGGCTCAAAGACTTCCAGCTCCATCAGCAGCATCCCGGCAGGCAACGCCAGCACATCGACGCGAGCATACAACGGCATCACATCCAGCACATCCAGCACGGCCCGCCCGCTGGCGATAGTCTCCCCGGAGGGATACACCGTCGTGTTGGCACCGCCGTACTCCTCCTGCACACGGAAATCCCCGGGGGCAGGCCGTTTGAGCAGCGCATGGCTGTAGGTGCCGTTAAAGTAAATCATTGAGAGTTCACCGTTTTGCGCCACCTCAGGTCGGTACGGCTGGATCAGCCAGTCCTCGGCCACCGTCATCTCGGTTGGCTGCGGGTCGGCGAGACTCAGGCGGTGTGTGTTAATGGCACTGGCACTGACGGCAGGCTTCAGCACCGCCTCAAGCCAGCCCCGCGCCTTCATCGCCTCATACGGGTCATCAGAGGCCGTCAGCCACTCGCTGCTAACCACCTTGACGCCGCGCCCTTCGAGGTCGCGCAGATACGCCTTGTGGCTGTTCCAGCGAATCATCTCCGTGGGATTCCACGCGGGCACCCCCGCCGTATCCAGCGCATCCAGCCATGCCAGCAGGTCAGCACGCCGCCCAGTGTAATCCCACACGGAGCGGATCAGCACGGCGTCATAGGTTGCCCAATCAACCGAGGGGTCATCCCATGTGCGGGCCTCCGCCGTCACGCCAACCTGGTTGAGCCGCTCCATCACTGCGCGATCATCGTCGATCAGGTCGGGGAGGTCGCGGCAGGTTGCAAATGCAATTGAAGTCATAACTGGTCCTTAAAGCGGGTTAATTCCCAGCCCCTTTTCACCCGGCGCCAGCTTGCCCGCCGTGATCAGGGGGTCGTGTTCAAACAACAGCGTCGCGTCATGTTCAAGCGCCCACTGCTGCCAGATGCGCTTGGTCTCCAGCGTCACCAGCGGTTCGACGTCATAGGCCGTCATCCAGCCCAGTTTAACAAAGTGAATGGCAAACGATGCAAGATCGGCCACATACAGCGCATACTCACCGCCGTCATCAAACAGGATCGAGGCGTGGCCGGGCGTGTGTCCCGGCGTGTTGACCATCCACACCCCGCTCATGACCTCCTGCTGTGGGTGGGTCAGTTTCATCTGCCCCGCTGCCACCAGCGGCGCATAATTATCAAGGATGTAGGTGGCGCGGGTGCGCTCATTGGGGAACAGCGCATCCTGGTATTCGCGCTGTGGCGCATAGTATATCGCATCCGGGAAGGTCGGCTGGACCCCACCATCCGCATCATAATACGTGTTGCCCCCGCAGTGATCGTTATGCAGATGCGTGTTGATCACAACCTCCACATCAGCCGCCGCCACGCCCTTCCTTTCGAGGTCGGCCAGCAGCCCGCCGTTGGGCCGGGTCAGGCCCATCAGCCCCTCGATCCTATCACTCATCTTCGTCCCAATGCCGGTATCGACTACCAGCGTCTTGCCCCCGGCCTTCACCAGCAGGCAGTTATGCACCATCGGCACGCGGCCCTGCTCATCCGGCACGAGGTACTTACTGTACAGCGCACGCGGCACCAGCCCGAACGGTCCGCCCGTATCGGCCATAATCTGCCCGTCGCTCACGATCTCAATCTCGATGCTGCCCACCTTAATCATGTGGCTTCCTTTGTATGGTTGTGGCTGCTGATATGGAGGCACTGCCCTTTTTAGCTGTAAGCAATCAGCTTTCAGCCTGAATGATCCCTCGCGATCCCTTGCTCGGCTACCGGCGCAGTGTGCCGGAATAGTTGCGATGCGCCAATTATAAACACTAACAGATACAGAGCATGATCAGCAATTGGAATTAAGCCAAATACCCGGGGTGTGGGGCAGCGCCCCACAAAAAAGACCCGCGCCTACTCGCCCGGCATCTCGGCCTTGATGACGGCGGCGAGGTCCGAGCCAATACCGGGCACCTCACCGAGGGTCTCAATGGAGGCGGCACGGATGGCCTTGATCGAGCCGAAATGATTGAGGAGCGCCTTGCGGCGGGCCGGGCCGACGCCGGGGATCGAATCGAGAATGGAGGTCATGCCGAGCTTGTCGCGGCGCTTGCGCTGGTGTGTGATGGCAAAGCGGTGCGCCTCATCGCGGATGCGTTGCAGCAGGTACAGACCCTGTGAGCGGCGCGGCAGCCGGATCGAGCGCGATTGGCCGGGCACAAACAGTTCTTCAAACTGCTTGGCAAGCCCCACGACGGGCACCACACCCATCAGGCCATAATCCTCCAGCACCTCAACCGCCACGCCAAGCTGCCCCTTGCCGCCATCAACGATCAGCAGGTCCGGCAGGATGGCCCATGTCGGGTCGCTGGTCTTCTGGCCCGGCAGGTCGGCGGCGTCCTGCGCGTCCTGCCAGCGCCGGAAGCGCCGGTCCAGCGCCTCCTTCATCGAGGCATAATCGTTGGGCGCACCCTTGACGCTGCGGATGTTGAACTTGCGGTACTCGGATTTGCGCGGAACGCCCTGCACGAACACCACGCGGCTGGCCGAGATCGCGACGCCCTGCGTGTTGCTGACGTCATAACACTCGATGCGGGCCGGTGGTTCCGCCAGGCCCAGCGCATCCTGTATATCCTTCAGTGCGGTTTCCTGCCGCATCGAGTCAGCCTCCCACTGGATACGCAGCATGGAGAGCGTCTCGGCGGCATTCTCGGAAACCATATCGACCAGTTCCCGCTTGTGCCCGCGTCGCGGCACCTTGAGCGCCACCTTGTTGCCGCGCTTGTTCCTGAGCCAGTGTTCGATGATCTCGGCTTCTTCAAGTTCATGTGGCAGCAGCACCTCATGGGGGATTTCAGCGGCGCGGTCATAGAACTGCTTCATGAAGTCCGACATGATCTCGGCGGGGTTCTCGTCCTCGGTGCCTTCCAGCACGTAATGCTCGCGCCCGATGATCTTACCCGACCGGATGAAGAATATCTGTACCACGGCATCGCCCTGTTCACGCGCAAAGGCCAATACGTCCTGGTTGGCATTGGTGCTTGAGACGACCTTCTGCCGCTGGATAACCAGTTCCATCGCGTTAACCTGGTCACGCAGGCGGGCGGCCCGCTCGTAATCCATACCCTCCGAGGCCGCCCACATCAGCGCGTTAAGGTCATCAATGATGTCCTCGGATTTCCCCTGTAAAAAGTCCATCAGGTGATGCAGGTTGGCGCGGTACCCCTCACGGTCCACTGCCCCGATGCACGGGCCATTACACAGCTTGATATCGTAATACAGGCAGGCGCGATCATCCTCGCCGGTGATGTCACGGTCACACGTCAGGTAGGGGAAGGCTTTGCGCAGCACATCCAGCGTCCGGGCGACGGCGGAAACGCTGGTGTACGGCCCGAAGTAGCGCGAGCCGTCATCGACCATGCGGCGCGTCATCGTCACCCTGGGGAAGTCATCGGCCCAGTGAACCTTGATGTATGGGTAACGCTTGTCATCCTTCAGGCGGACGTTGAAGCGCGGCTTATGTGACTTGATCAGGTTGATCTCGGCCAGCAGCGCTTCAAGCTCGGAGTCCACCACGATGAACTCGATGTCGGCGATTACCTCAACCAGCTTCGCCGTCTTGTTGACGTATGGCCCGCCCTTCAGCGCGCTGGCATGGAAGTACGACCGCACCCGCGAGCGCAGGTTCACCGCCTTGCCGACGTAAATCACGGTGCCCTCGGCGTCTTTCATCAGGTACACGCCGGGCCGCCGTGGCAGATGATCAAGAATATTCTGGATATGGTCTGATGGAGATGTCATATCGATGATTTTACAGCAAACCGAACAGGTATTCTAGGCCATTTTTATCCCGATTTAACAATATCATGACGCAAGGTGTCACAAACTGGCCTATACTCTATACTGTAATCAGTATTGGAACGGGTAACACACATCTATCATACAGGAGAATGGACTTATGCTTGGTAGTATCATCATCTGGCTGGTTGTTGGTGCCATTGCGGGTTTCCTCGCCGGGCAGATATTCAAGGGCAAGGGTTTTGGGCTGGTTGGTAACATCATCGTCGGCCTGATCGGTTCCGCTGTAGGTGGCTTCCTGCTTAACCTGCTCAACATCGGGTTCAGCATCGGCGGCCCCTTCATCACGGATGTCGTCGTCGCCTTGCTTGGCGCGCTTGTCCTGCTGTTCCTCGTCAACCTGGTTTTCAGGAAGTAACAGCGCTAGCCCTTAATCACCCGCCCCGGCTGCGCTATCTGCCGGGGCCTTTAGTCACGCGTCATCTGAAAGGACCATACTCATGAAAGACGACCTGATCGAACTCATCGTGGAAAAAACCGGCGTCTCCGAGGAGATCGCGGAGAAGGTCGTGGCCGTGGTGGCGGGCTACCTCAAGGATAAGCTGCCGGCCCCCATCGCCGGGCAGGTTGAGGCCGTCCTCACCGGCGAAGACGGCGGCGGACTCGCTGGCCTTGCCGGTGGGTTACTCGGCGGCAAGTAGAGACGTGGGGCGTTCTGCCCCAACAAGAAAAGTCAGCTACCGCTTCGGGGTGTAGTTGAGGGCACGCAAGGTGCGCCACGCCCGCTCAAACTCGGTGCGGGGCACCCGGAAGGGCTGCATGGCACCGACCTCATCCTGCTGGAAGCGCGTCTCACTGAGGTAGCTGTACTCGTCGGATACGTGTTCCTGATCGTAGAACAGCGTCCGACCGTTCTTGTACAGCTCCACCTGCCGCGTCACGAAGCCCTCGTCATTGACCTCATACATCAGGGTGACGGACTTACCCCAGTTGGCACGCGGCCCGTCGCGGTCTTCATCCTGCATCTCGATCTGGTAGTAACGCCAGTCTGCCATCGTTTGACCTCCTTATTCAGCCAGTATAACGCGCTCAAACGTACCCGGCACGATCACCTCGGCACCCGGCAGGACGGCCCGCACCCGGTCGGGGAACGCCGCCATATCGACACGGGCCAGCGGCATACCGGGCTGCCGCATCGATTTGCGGGGTTGATCCACCGGGACAAACATATCGTCCCAGTGATTGGGCAGCACCACCGAGGGCTTTACCGCTTGCAGGATACGCCCCAGCCGCGCATCATCGGCATCGGCCCCGACAAACAGCACATCAGCGGGTACCCCTGGCTCGGCATCAATGCCACTGGTAACCAGCAGCCGCAGCCCGCCAGCCTCGATCAGCGGGGAATACAGGACATCCATGCGGTAATCGAAGGTACGCAGCGGCGGCGTGAGGTGGGGGCGCAGCGGCCCCATCAACGGGATGCGGCCCAACACCTTGCGGTGGGGAGCTGTCAGCGCGGTAAGCGTGATCTCACCGATCTGCACCTGCTCATGCGGGGAAACCACCTGTACCGCCTGCCCCTCGACGTTCAGCACCCTGAGAAGTTCCACGCCCTGCGGCGGCACATAGACCGGCACGGCACCACCGGTCAGCTCATGAATCATGGGCACATCCGCGATGTGATCATAGTGGGTATGGGTGATGAAGACCGCGTCGGTGGGTGGCATGTGACGCGCCACCGCCTCCCGATCCGGGATCAGCGGGCGGATCAGCATGGTCAGCAGTGAGGCCCGGCTGAAGTACGGGTCCAGCGTCAGGCGCGTATCCCCGGCCTCGATCTGCCAGCCCGCCACACCAAGGTAAGTTACGGATACGGCCATGTGGTTTCACTTTCCCGTTTCATCTTTGGCCCGGGAATCATACCATGTTTCGATGTGCAAGACGTTTCCCCTATACTGATCCGCCCCTGATGACGGCACACAATAAAAACGGTATACTTCCCTGCCGGGCAGAATAACAGCCCGTATACTTGCTTAGATACAGGACATCAAACGCATGACAAGCACCACAACCGAACATGAACACCCCAAACCGAGCACATTTAAGGAATACCTCCGTTATGTGCTGACCGGTTTTGCAATGGGGTCTGCCGATATTGTACCGGGTGTTTCCGGCGGCACCATGGCCCTCATCTTCGGCATCTACGAGGACCTGATTGAAGCGATCAAGTCCGTCGGTTTTGAGCAGATCAGGCTGGCAGTAACCTTCCGTATCAAGAAGCTTCTCGATAGTATGCCGTGGCAGTTCCTTGTCGCGCTGTTCGCCGGGATCGGGCTGGCTGTGCTGACCATGTCACAGGTGCTCTCGTACCTGCTTGATACCCAGCCGGTCTTCGTGTTTGCGTTCTTCTTCGGCCTGATCCTCGCCTCGATCATCGCCGTGGGTGCCACGCTGGAAAAGTGGGGCATCGGCCCGGTTATCGCGCTGATTGCCGGGGCCGCCGCCGCATGGCTCATCGTCGGGCTGGTACCGGTCAATGCGCCAAACGACTACCTGACGCTGTTCCTGAGCGGCTCGGTCGCGATCATCGCCATGATTCTGCCGGGCATCTCCGGGGCCTTCATCCTCCTGATCCTCGGCCAGTATGAGTACGTACTCAACGCCGTGGTTGAGTTCAACGTCGTGCCGCTGATCTTCGTCGCAGTGGGCTGCGTGGTCGGGCTGGCGCTGTTCTCACGCGTGCTGAGCTGGCTGCTCAAGCGCTACCACAGCATCGTCATCGCGACCCTCGTCGGATTTATGGCAGGCTCGCTGCGTAAAATCTGGCCGTGGCGCGAGGCAACAGCATTTGGCATCGACCGACACGGGGCGGAGTTCGCGTTGAGTGAACGGCTGCTCTGGCCTGACATCGCAACGCCGGAGTTTGCCCTCGCCCTCGGCCTGATGGTGATCGGCTTTGTGCTGGTGTGCATCCTTGACCATCAGAAGGATAAATCGAACCCGGTGGTGCTGCTGGTGCTGCGCCTGTTTGGTAAGGCTCCTGTCACCGCCGCTGAAACAGAAAGCTAGAAATACACGGATGGGGCTCAAAAAACGGCTGTTTGCCACCTTCTATCATCACACCCTCTCGGGTACGACGTCATCGGCACATGATGATGACTTCACGCTGGAGAAGCGCATCCCTCTTATTAAGCAGGCGCACGGGGCCGTGCTGGAGGTCGGTGCGGGGGATGGTGGCAACCTGCCGTTTTACCCGCCCGGCATCGATCTCACCCTGCTGGAACCCAATCCGTTCATGATGCAGTACCTTGAACGCGAGGCAGAGGCGGCCCACACGCCCAGCTACCAGACCGTGCTGGCCCCCGCCGAAGCCATCCCCTTTGAGGATGAACGCTTCGATACGGTTTTGTCCACCCATGTGCTGTGTTCGGTCTCCGATCTGGCGCAGTCCCTCGCCGAGATCAGGCGTGTGCTCAAGCCGGGCGGGCAGTTCCTGTTTTTGGAGCACGTCGCCGCACACCCGAACACCAGTACCCACACGGTCCAGAAGGTCATTAACCCGGCGTGGCGCTTCGTGGGCGATGGCTGCCACCTGACACGCGATACCGGGGCTGCTATCTACGCGGCTGACTTCTCCGAAGTCGCACTGGAGACCTTTGAAGCAGGCTGGCCGGGCATTGTCAGCCCGCACATCACAGGCCGCGCGGTGCGCTAGAAACTGACCGTGCAGCACAAAAAGAAAAAACAAGGCCGATCCAGTGGGATCGGCCTTGCTGTGTGTTGCGGCAGGTATAGAACCGGAACGGTCCTGCGAGGACCGCGAGGCTCTGCGGAAGGAGTTACTGAAGCTCGACAGCCGCGCCAGCTTCTTCGAGCTTGCTCTTGGCGTCTTCGGCCACTTCCTTCGGAACCATTTCCATCACAGTGCTCGGCGCACCTTCGACGAGGTCCTTGGCTTCCTTCAGGCCCAGCTCGGTCAGTGAGCGGACGGCCTTAATCACGTCGATCTTCTTGGGCCCCATGTCCTTCAGGACCACGGTGAATTCAGTCTGTTCTTCTTCCGGTTCGGCGGCGGCGGCAGCCATCATCGGCATAGCACCCATCGCCATCGGAGCGGCGGCTTCAACGCCCCATGCTTCTTCGAGCATCCCTTTAAGTTCAGCAGCTTCCATCAGAGTCAGGCCGCTGAGTTCATCCACCAGCTTCTGCAGATCAGCCATGTGTTGTTTTCTCCTGGGTAATCAGTTAATTATCGTCAATCTATCGCATCGCGGCTTAGTCGGCGGCAGCTTCGCCTTCGCCCTTCTCCACGTAAGCGTGAAGGACGTTGACGATGCTTGAAACGCCAGCCTGAACCACCCCCACAAGCTGTGAGGACGGAGCAGTAATCGTGCCGAGCAGCTGGGCACGAAGCACATCCAGCGGCGGCAGGTTGGCAATCGCCTTAACATCGGCAGCACTGACATAGTTGCCACCTACGATACCACCCACAACGCTGAACACCTCGTTGTCATCCGCAACATCAGTAACAGCCTTTGCCGCACGGGGGATTTCGCCCATTGCATAGGTTATACCAATCGGACGACCGGCCAGGTCATCAGGCATTTCATAGCCCTGCTCCTGCATCGCGATGCGGAACAGTGTGAGCTTGGCTATGTTGTACACGCCTTCAGCTTCACGGATCTTACGCCGTGCAGCCGTCAACTGCTTGTTCGTCAGCCCACGATATTCAGTGAAGAAGATCGCATTGCTTTCGCCAATCAGTTCGTTGTACTGTGTAACCAGCTCTTCCTTGCGTTTGCGTGAAAGTGCCAAAGAAGGTTTCTCCTGTTTCTACCGCACACAGATTGCGCCTGTGATCGGCATCAAAAAAGCCTTCGCCTGCTTGAGCGGCGAAGACCTTCAATCGACACAGAAAACAACCTGGCGGCATCTGTGTGGCGCACAGGGGGCATCTGTTAGATATTGTCTTGCATCCGCCTCGGTTGGATATTAAGCCCGGGTCAGGTGAAGCCAGGTCACGGGCACCAACTGTCTCTGGCGAGAGACTCCGTATGATGTTGTCTCAAACGCAACGGCAAGTATACCCGATTCGCCCGGTGGAATGCAATGATCCTGCAAAAAGCAAAACCGGGAAGCCTGTTGAGGTTTCCCGGTCTGTGCTGTCGATTCGGCCTGGTTTAGGTGCCAAGCTGAATGGCAGTGTTTGGGTCGATCTTGATACCCGGCCCCATCGTGGAGGTCAGCACCAGCTTCTTGATATAAATCCCCTTGATGCCATCGGGCTTCTCACGGCGCATCACGTCCATCAGTGCCATGAAGTTCTGCATCAATGCATCTTCATCAAAGCTGGCCTTGCCAATCGAGACATGCAGGTTACCGGTACGGTCATTGCGGTACTCGGCACGACCGGCGCGCGCTTCTTCGATGACGCGCGGCAGGTCCTCCCCGGGTACCACCGTGCCGGACTTGGGGTTCGGCATCAGGCTGCGTGGGCCGAGCAGCTTACCCAACCGGCCTACCTTGCCCATCATGTTGGTCGTGGCAATCGCGATATCAAACCCGAAGAAGTTTTCCTTCTGGATGCGCTCTACGAGGTCATCGGAGCCAACAATATCGGCCCCCGCTTCCTCGGCGATACGGGCATCATCGCCCTCGGCGAAGACTGCGATCACGACGCTGCGGCCCAGCCCGGCAGGCATCAGGATGGTGCCGCGCATCTGCTGGTCCGCCTGGCGCGGGTCGATACCAAGACGCATGTGGACTTCCACCGTTTCATCGAAGTTGGCCCGGGCAAACTTCCTTACCATCTTCATCGCTTCGCCTGGATCGTACAGCTTGTCGCGATCCAATTCTTTCATGCTGTCCGCGTATTTCTTACCGTATTTAGCCATAAGGTTTATTTCCTCCTGTGGTCATAACAGGGCACAGGGTGCCCCTCCCACTTGCGATTCAGTCGGTTAGTTATTCCTTGATGAGTACGCCCATGCTGCGGCAGGTCCCTTCGACCTGGAGCATAGCCGCTGTGATATCGTTGGCGTTCAGGTCCGGCATCTTGATCTCAGCGATCTCACGGACCTGTGCCCGGGTCAGCGTTGCAACCTTTTCCGCGTTCGGCATCGAGGACCCCTTATCAATACCGGCGTACTTCCGGACGAGTGACGCGGTCGGCGGAGTCTTCAGCACGAAGGTGAAGGACTGGTCGGCATAAACGGTGATCTCTGCCGGGATAATGTCACCGATACGGTTGGCCGTACGGGCGTTGTATTCCTTACAGAACTGCATCAGGTTGATGCCATGCTGAGCGAGAACCGGGCCAATCGGCGGGGCCGGGTTGGCCTTGCCTGCCGGGATCTCAAGTTTCACAATTGCGTTGATCTTCTTAGCCATGACGTATGCTTTTCTCCATTAATACAAAGATGGGGGCATCTCCGTCAATAACGACGCGCCCATCCGGTGACGATGGAATAACCCCACCCATTCAGCGGGCAGAGAGGGGTCCTGTTATTATTGCTTTTCGACCTGCAGGAAGTCCAGTTCCACAGGCGTCTCCCGCCCAAAGAACGAGACCATCACGCGCACTTTGGCGCGTTCCATATCGATCTCACCAACTGTCCCGATAATGTCGTTGAATGGCCCATCGATAATGCGCACCTTCTCACCCACGCGGAAGTTGGCCTTCACCACCGGGGCTTCGGCTTCCATGCGCTGCATGATCTGCGCGACTTCTTCCTCGCGCAGCGGCGTCGGGTCATTGCCCATACCCACAAACCCGGTCACACCCGGCGTATTGCGCACCACGTACCACGAGTCTTCGTCCAACACCATCTGGACGAGGATATAGCCGGGAAATACGCGGCGCTCCACAACGCGCCGCTTGCCGTCCTTGATCTCAACCTCTTCCTCGGTTGGTACAATGACGTCATAGATACGGTCCTGCATCCCCATCGTGTCGATGCGCTGCTCAATGGCGTGGCGCACCTTGTTTTCATAGCCTGAATAGCAATGGACGACGTACCAATGAACGTCTTGATCGCCCTGGGGCAAGATTACTTGATCGTCATCGGTTACCATTTTGTCAATCCTTTCGGCGATGGGCACAGGGGCAGCGGCTCCTCTCGGCTTCAATCAAACCAGGAGCGCGGCCAGCCGCTGGAACACGAAGTCCAGGCCACCCAGTACAAGTGAGGAGATGATCGTCGCGATCAGCACAATGGTGCTCAGGCGGAGGGTCTCCTCACGGGTCGGCCAGGTGACTTTGCGCAGTTCTTCCTGCGTCTCCTGGAAGTAGCGAATAATGCCGATATTGCTCTTGTTGTTCTTGGCGCCCTTGTTAACGGCTTTCCCTTTGGATTTGTCAGCCATGTTCTGTCCTTTATTATCAGTGCTGGCTCACAGGGTCATTTCGGCGATTCATCGCCGGGAACTTGCTTAACCTTCACCCTGAAAAACTCGCAGGGTCCTTACAGTTCAAGACACCGCCGAGATGACGGTGTCTTGCGACAGTTCTTAGGCAGGCGCGGTAGGACTCGAACCCACAACCTACGGTTTTGGAGACCGTTGCTCTGCCAAATTGAGCTACGCGCCTACGCGGCATCGCTGCTTATTATACCATGCTCAGCAGGTTTAACCACCCGCCTTCACCAGCACAACAAACTTACTTGGTTTCCTTGAATACAACGTGCTTGCGCACCACCGGATCATACTTGCGAAGTTCCAGCCGCTGCTGGTCATTCTTCCGGTTTTTCTGTGTGTAGTAGATGTAACCGCTCTCGCTGCTCTGCATCTTAACCAGGATACGGTTACCTTTTTTCTTTGCCATTAGAGAACTTTCCTCCCGCAGGTGAAATGCGAGGGAGGCAGCCGGGGCTGCCTCCCCTGTTCATCTGCCTACCTTATTCGAGAATATCGGTGATGACACCCGCGCCGACGGTCAGGCCGCCTTC
>CAYMGV010000036.1:0-22994 GCA_964390105.1 uncultured Anaerolineae bacterium
CGGCCCCGGTTTCCGAATTCTGGGTTGAACCGTTGTTGTACCCACCCAGGATCAGCGTATGTGACCCGGCTGCTAACGGGAGTGTAACTGAATAGGAGCGGACGCCCGTATTTGTTACATAGGCCCCTGTGATGCGGTCAACGTAGTAAACGCCATCTTCGCCGATGCTGCTGCCCAGGAACATTCCATCGACCCATGCCCACGCCTCAATAAACTCGTAGTTTTCATATTGAGATGAAGCGGTGATCGCGTAGTCAAAACTCAGTGTGACATACCCATCACTGGCGGTATTAAAGGTCGTTGTATAACCACCTGACACGTCATTAGCACCGGAATAGCCTAGTAGCACACAGGCTGTATCGCTGTTGATCTGTCCGTCAGCGTGTGACCCGGAACTGGATGTCTTGTTCCATGACGGGTCATCACTGTAGGTAAATCCATCCAACAAGCCGCCAGCAAAATCTGCATCAACGAGGGACGTCTCGGAACTCAACGTCAGAATGACGCTGACCGAGTCGTTGCTGCTGTCCGTATCATTGATGCCCGTGGCACTCACGGTCGGCGTGAAGCCAGCATCGGTATCGAAGGCAATCGTGCCAATCGTGCCGCTGACGGTCGCCGTGGCGGTTTCACCGGGGGCCAGCGTGCCGATATCCCATGCCTGGGTGCCCGTGTTGATGGACCCCTGTGAGACCGTTATGGTTGGCGTGCCGTCAAACGCCGCGGCCAGTGCCGCCGATATAGCGTTAGACAAGGCAACATCAGTCGGTGTTGCCTGCGACCCTGCGTCATTGGTCACGGCCAGGGTGAGAGTCATATCATCACCCGCACGCACTGACGTAACCGGTGAGCCACCGACGGTCACTTGCGCTGTCACGGCGAGGTCAGCGTCACGGGTGACCAGCACCGTCGCAAGCGGGTTCGCGGAACCGGGGTCACGGTCGTTGTTGCCTGCTGCCGGGTCAAACTGATTCGAACTGATCGACGCCGTATTATCGATGCTGGTTCCAGCGGCAGCGCCGCTGTCTAACTCGGCACAGATGGTAAACGTCACCGTAGTGCCTGCGGCCAGGTCACCGCTGACGGCCCATATATCAGTCCCGGGGTCGTAACCACCATCATAGGCAGACGGTGATACGGTCGGTGCACAGGTCGAAATGCCAGCGGGTGGCGTGCCCGTATAGTGAGTCATGTTCGTGGGCAGCACATCGCTGATCACAACGCCAACTGCATCGGGGTCACCCGGCTTGACGGAAGCCTCAAACTGGTACTGGATGACCTGCCCCGGTGCGACGGTGGTATCGCTGACATATTTGTACAGGCGCACGTCCACCTCGGCGATCAGCGGTGAAATCGTGTCCTCGTTGTTGGTCGGGTTCGCATCCGGTGGTGTGAAGCTGGAGGTCACGGTGTTATCCGGGGTATCCGGCGAGATCACTTCCACATCAAAGGTAAGCTGTTCACCACCGGCGGCCACATCGGCGGGGATCGTCCACGTCACGGTGTTGGAAGCGGCATTAAAGGCCAGCGAGCCAGATGATGCACTCTCAGTGCCTGCCTGGAAGTCATAGGAAGCCGAGAGTACGTCCGTGATGATGACTTCGCCGCTGGGATTATCCTCAAGGTTGACCACATCGATCACAAACGTGATGATGTCACCCACCGTCAGGCTGGCCGGTGCTCCCTGGATGGACTTGGTCACTTCAATATCTATCGCGTCGATAACCAGCGTCTCAAGGGCCGCGTTGTTGGTCAGGTCCGGGTCCGGTGTGGTCGCGCTGACGGTTGCAGCAGCACTGAGCGTCGCATAGGGGGTATTGGGCTGAACCGCAATCTGGACGCTGTAGCTGCCACTGGCGAAGATAGCGGAAGACAGCACGCAGTCCACCGGTTCAGCATCACCCGGTGTGAAGGTGCAGTCGGTCGTATCACTCACCGTCAGCAGTTCCAGCCCCGGGTCAAGCGTGAAGTTGATCTCCACACCCGATGAGGGGTAGAGCGTGCTGAGGTTATTCACCGTCACGGTATAAACCAGTGTGTCACCCGAGGCCGGCGTGACGTCATCGGGCGTAATTTCGATCTCGATGTCCGCCGCGGCACCGACGGTGATGTCGCTGTCCATGCGGATGATGTTGTTTCGCTCACGGGCGATGTTGTATTCAGGCGAGCCACTCAGGCCAGCCTCGTTGATCTGGTTACTGCTATCAAGATAGGCATAGACACGATAGGTGCCATCAGTCAGTGTGCCTGCCGCCAGGGTCATGGTGATGTCTTCAGTCTTAACGTAACCGGAGAGCAGTTCATCAAGGGTGTGCGTACCCAGCGAGACCGCTGGGCCGGGCCATGTACCCGTTTCCGAGACATCGGGGATAGTCATGGCAGCCGCATCAGCTTCGGGCACAATGATCAGCTCGACCAGGAACGGGAAGCCGGAGAGCACGTCCTTTTCACCCTGGTTTTCCATCGTCACGCGGAAGTCCAGCGGATAATCAAGGCTGGGGTTCATCGGCATGGAGGGCGACGACAGCATGGTGAATCCGGTCGGCACGATATCGGGTGGGCCAAGTGGGCCGGGGGTTGGCACGTCGGGCAGTTCCGGCGGAAGGATGGCCTCACGCTGAACGCCTGTGCTGCCGAAGGCTTCGTTTGTCATCTGTGCTGTACCGACCAGCATGATGCTGTCCACGATGCTGCTCAGCACCGGGGTCAGGATTGGCTTGCGGTAGTACACACGTACGATCACGAATTCCTGCGGGCGTCCGGCGTAGCCCAGGTAGATGGGATCGCCGCCCGTGCCGAGGTTGATAGCATTACCACCGGCAATATTATTGGCAGTGTCCGTTTCTTCAGGGAAGGTGACCTTCAGACCGTTGGTGGAGTTGGCGGAGAAGTAGCGGGTGATCTCGGCGTCGGATAACACCGGGTCATTGACCGCCATCACCTGCACGTCGTAGTATCCCGGCTGATAGAAGGTCGCACCGGTATTTAATGAAAGGCCGCGCATCGCATGCAGCGTTTCATCCTCGACGGAACAGGTCCGCGCGTTACGATAGTGCTGGAAAAGCTGGGTCGTGTCGGGGGCTTCCCCACGAACCAGCAGCACATCGTCATCAGAGAACAACGGCCAGCACGGCGGGATGTTGTCCAATGGGTCACCGGTATCCGTGTTAAGGTTCCAGCCATGCATAGGGTCTTCCCCGTACATGGGCATGTACTCACCGGTGATCGCGTAGCGCGCGCCTGCGCGTGTTGCATTATTAACGACGATCCATGAGAACATTAAGTGCCCGATCTCGATGATCAGGAACATTAACAGCAGAAACACAAGTATGGTGAGTGAAAACTCAACCAGTGCCTGTGCCCTGCCTGCTGATTGCTTACGAATGACTTTCCATTCGGGGAGCATACGCCGCATAATATCCCTCACATGGTACTCATGTGCCCCTGCCTGCGAGACACATGTGAGTTTCCTCGGCGAGCAAACAAGTATTGAATTGTTGGCCCGAACACCCGGAAAAAGACCTGGGTGCCTATGGTCCTATTATGTTCTCAATGCCTGATATTGCCAATAGGAATCATGTAACGGTGACCTTACAGGTTCGTTTGATCAGGTTTGAATCCTGTTGCCTGCCCTCTCCGGTCAGCGGGGGAACCGGCCATTTTTGAGGCTGATCGGCATCGTTACTTCTCAAACAAGATGATATGGGCTAGAATTGCCAATAACTACCTGTTTCTATCACTATCTTCTCCTTAAACCGGGTTATCAATTGCCTGAGGTGAACTGACTATGGCAGAGGAACAAAAGAATGATGAGGCCTATCGGGGCGCACACGTTCCCCGCACCTTGACTCAGGTCCTCAATGAGGCAAACGAGCAGATCATCCGGGGTGATCTCAGCAACTACATCCCCATCCCATCAGGCTTCGACCCGCTGGATTCAGCCATTGGCGGCGGCCTGCAGCGCGGGGAACTGATCCTGATGGGCGGGCCTCAGGGCATAGGCAAGACCATCACAGCGCTTCAGATGGCACGCAACATCGCCAAATCAAGCAACATGTACGCCTTCTATCTCTCCTATGAACACACCGAGGCGCATCTGCTTAACCGCCTGCTGTGCCTGGAAAGCGTCAACCCGCCGGAGATGAACACCACCAACGGCCTGCGCATGAAGGACCTGCAGGACATCATCGTATCAAAACGTGCCCGTAAGTACCTCGGACGTGATGGCACGGGGTCACTGCGCGGCATCCTGCGCGACCATGAAAAGACTTCCCCGGCACTGGCCCGCATCGCTGAGTACTCCGACCGCCTGATCCTGCTCAAGGCCAGCCCCGCCGTCACCACGCTGAACACCATCCGTGAGATGACCGCCAAGCTGGTTCAGGCCACCAAGGGCAATGTCGTGATCTTCGTGGATTACCTGCAGAAGGTTGCCATTTACCCCGAACGTGCCCGCGATGAAAACGACAAGGTCACGATCATCGTCGAGGGGCTGAAAGATATCGCGCTTTCGCTGGGTGTGCCGGTGATGGCTATCGTTGCAGCTGGCCGTGAGGGTCTGCGCTCGAAGCGTCTGCACCTGTTCCACCTGCGTGGCAGTTCTGCGCTGGACTACGAATGCGATATCGCGATCATCATGAACAACAAGTTCAAAATTCTCTCAAAAGATCACGTGCAGTTCAACCCGTACCAGGCCCGCCAATACCGTGAGTGGGTGGTCTTTACCATCGAAAAGAACCGCGCAGGCCGTGCCTTTATTGATATTGAGTTTCAACTCAGCGCGCCGCACTTCGCCTTTAACCCGGTAGGCCAGCTCGTTCAGCAGCAGCTCATCGACGAGAAGATCATCGAATCCTGATCGTCTGCTCCAGGGCCATTTCAGGGCGTGCCCGTGACTCGGACACGCCCTTTTTGTGCCAGCCAGGTGAGTCTCCCTGTATAATCCCCACGATAATGATAAGGAAGGAACCGTGATGAGTGAAGAACAATCCACAGCAATCAACCCGCTGATCCTGGCCGGTATCGGGGGGGCCATGCTGCTTGGCCTGCTGTTTGTGGTTGGGGCGCTGCTGCTGGCGACCGGCGTGATAGGCGGTGGGGAGCGCATGTCTGCCGCTGAACAGGCTGGCGTTGAGGTGCCGACGCTGGCACAGGGGCAGGGCGGAGGTTTGCCGACAGCGACACCGCTGATCCCGACGGAAACCCCGCCGCCCACCGACACGCCCGCCCCCTCGGCCACGCCCAGCCCGGAATTCACCGCAACGACGGAGCCGGCCAACACATCCGTACCACAACCGACCAATCCTCCCGCCACGGCAGCCCCGACCAGTACACCGGTGCCCGTGACAGACACCCCGGTGCCTGCCCCCACCAACATTAAAGGGCTGACGAGCATCAGCTTCTCCGTGGATAACCCCACCGTGGGAGTCAACCAGCGTATCCAGTTCCGCTTCAGCCTCTCGAACCCAACCGATGACAAGATCACGCTGGGCTATGCCGGGGTCGCTATCCTTGATACATCTGGCGCGCAGGTAGCATACCACACCAGTTGGACCAACTGGATCATGGATGAGGGTAAGACGGAAAACTGGGTCGATGGCGTGACCATCGGTGCGCCGGGCAGCTACACGCTGCAATTCACGGTCTGCTTCCCCGATGTTGATGCCTGTGCGGCAGGTGTTGGGGAGTGGTTTGTCATGGCGCCCCCCGTGGCGGTGACGGTACAGTAGCCTGAGACCGGGATCAGTGCCCGGTAACAAAATCCTGACTAAGGGGAGATGTCATCATGCGTAAGATGGCGATGCGAATCGTGGGCTTTGGGCTGTTTCTCAGCGGGCTGTGCGGAGTCACTGCATTGGTGGTGATGATCAGTACCGGCGTGATCGACCTGCGCCAAACCTTCCCGAATCTGCCACCTCCACCGGCAATCGAGGGCGGCGTGATCCCGCTGCCTGAACCGAACATACTTGGGATTGAAATCCCGGAGGCCGTCCTCGGTGACCGGGTGCAGCTTGAAGAAACCGGGCTGGTCGTGCGGCGATCTCTGACCCAGTCGATCCCGGCCCCGCAGCAAGTTTCAACTGCACCGGACGTGATCGGCAGTAACATCCTGCTGGCAATCCTGATGGCGATGGTCTTCGGTGTTTGCAGCACCATGATTGACGGCATGCTGCGTGACGAGGAGCCGCGCATCCGGGCATGGCTCAACGCGCTGGGGCTTTCCAAAATCCCGGGGACACTCCGGAAGGTATTTCAGTGGACGCTGGGGCGCAGCGTCAAACGCGGCTGCCTGACCCTGCCGCTCATCATCATGATCCTGGCGCTGTATGGCATCATCTTTGCGTTTCTTGAGCGCGGTACCTCGCTATTCAGCCGTGAAGGCGCATTCCTTGCGGTGGGCATGGCCTTCACCGTCGGGCTGATCAGCTTCAGCGGCGATATTGCCCGCCGTATCATGGGCCGCATCTGGCGCACCGACTCCGCGTTCCACCTGTATCCCATTAACCTGGGTGTCGCAGTGTTCACCGTGATTGCCTCACACCTGTTCGGGCTGACACCGGGGCTGGCCTTCGGCACGCCGGGTGGTGCGGATATGGATATGCCTGATGCGGTTCGTGAACGCCGTGAACGGGCGCTCGCCCTCGTGACCATTGGCCTGATCGCGTTCTTTGTGCTGGCAGGCTGGTCACTGAGCGCCGGGGTGGTCCACCTGCTGGGCCAGCCGATAGACACGCGCATTGCCGAGACGGTTGCTCCGCTGGCGTCCGGGGTTCAGAACGTGAGCCTGATCCTGTTCATGATTGGGCTTGAGACGCTGTTCTTCACCATGCTGCCGGTACCCACTGCCGAGGGCAACGCTGTCTTCAAATGGAACAAATGGATATGGGCTGCGATGTTCGTGCCAGTGGCGTTTCTGTTCAGCCATACCCTGCTCAATCCACAGAGCGGTTTCCTCGATTCGTTCCTGGTCTCCAACGTGCGCTTCCTGTGGGCAACCCTGCTGATTGTCAGTGGGATCACCGGTGGTATGTGGTTCTACTTCAACGTTATTGATGATCCGCTGCGCAAGTGGGTTAACATCCGCTTACCCTGATCCCAATGGCTCATTTACCAAACTTGCTGGTTTGATTTACAATAGACCCTGTGGGCAGGGTCATACAAATCTCACTTTCAGGATCAGGGGAATCAGATGGCATCAGAACTCGATAAACGCCAGGTTAACGCTCGTTTGGCAGGCGCACGTCAGACGATACAACTGCTCTCCAGCCAGGTAACGTCTGACGAGGTTGAAAAGGACTACTTCCTGGCCCGCCTCAAGGACCTCGGCACCCTGCTCGAAGCAATTAACGAAGAACGGAATGCCAGCAGTGAACAGGAGCGGTTGGCCGCCCTGTATGAAGTCAGCCGGTTGATGGGGGCGTCACTGGACCTCGATGAGGTGCTCAACCAGGTGATGGATGCCATCATCAAGCTGACCGGGGCCGAGCGCGGCTTCCTGATGCTCTTTGATGAAGACGGCAACCTTGAAATGAAGGCCGCTCGTAACCTCGAACAGGAATCCCTGCAGCAGGAGGAATTCATCTTCAGTCGCAGTGTCATCCGCACGGTGGCTGAATCAGGCGAGCAGGTCGTGACGACCAACGCCTCCGAAGACCCGCGTTTTGCCGGGCAGGCCAGCGTCGTGGCGCACAACCTGCGCTCTATTCAGTGTGTACCGCTGCGTGCCCGCAACAAGATCATCGGCGTGATCTACGTGGATAACAGTATCCGCAGTGGCGTCTTCGATGAAAAGGACCTCGGTATGCTTTCCGCGTTTGCCGGGCAGGCCGCCATTGCCATCGAGAACGCCCGGCTGTTCACCCTTACCGATGAAGCGCTCACCCGGCGTGTCGAGGAACTCCAGACCATGCAGGAGATCGACCGTCAGCTTAACGAGCAGTTGAACTTCAGCAAGACCATGAGCCTCACACTCGAATGGGCCATCCGTATGACGGTTGCGGATAACGGGGCCATCGGCGTGATTGACCTGGAAGAAGGCATCACCCACATCATCGCGGAACATGGCAGCACCCCCGACAGGGTCAAAGCCATGATCAACGGGTCAGAGGCCCCCCATGATGGGCGCGTCCTGACTGCCCCCATTCAACGTGAAGGCCGCGTCATCGGCATCATTGCGCTGGACCGTGAGGGTGGTAAAGCATTCACCGATGAAGATTATCAGTTTGTCATGCGTCTTGCTGACCACGCCGCCGTCTCAATTGAGAACTCGCGGCTGTACGAGGCCATCTCCCGCGCGAACGACGCCAAGAGCGAATTCGTCTCTGTGATGGCTCATGAGCTGCGTGTACCGATGACCTCGATCAAGGGCTACAGTGATATGATCGGTATGGTTGGTGAGTTGTCCGACCAGCAAAAGGGCTTCCTGCGTGTCATCCGCAGCAATATCGAGCGCATGGGCATCCTCGTCAGTGACCTCAGCGACATGGCCCGCATCGAGGCCGGACGCCTCAACGTCGAGATTGAACCGGATGTCAGCATCGGCATGGTCTTTGAGGATATGGCACTCACCCTGCAGGCCGACGCTGACAAGCGCGAGCACAGGCTGATCCTGAAGTTCCCGAGGCGGCTGCCTGCGGTCAAGGCTGACCCCAAACGACTCTCCCAGATCGCCATCAACCTGCTGACCAATGCCTACAAGTACACGCCCAACGGCGGCACTGTCACTGTTAGCGCCAAGGCCGATGGCCCCTTCGTGCGGACTTTTGTCACCGATACCGGGGTCGGCATGTCCAAAGAAGAACTCGATAAGTTGTTCACCAAGTTCTGGCGTGCTGATGACAGCTATGTTCGTGAGCAGCCCGGTACTGGCCTTGGCCTCGCCATCACCAAAAACCTGGTTGAAATTATGGGTGGTGAGTTGTTTGTTGACAGCGAAAAAGGTAAGGGCACCACCTTCAGCTTTACATTGCCTAAAGCGTAGGGAGAGCGCGATATGGGGGCGCTGCCCCAAAAGGAATCACCACGGGCACCATCTGGTGCCCGTTTGCTTTACTCAGCCTCGATCACGATCTCGCCGAGCAGGACCGCGCCGGGGGAGGGTTGGGGGCTATCGGTGGTGAGGGGCAGGCGCTCAGCGGTGGCAGGGTTGTACAGCCCCGCGCTGAGTTGATAGGTGCCGGGTGGCAGGTCAGGCGGCAGGGCCAGGGTGTAGGCATCGAGCAGCGGTTGATCGAGTCGCCATGTCGTTGTCGAGGTGTAGCCGCGCTGCGGCGGATGATCATCCTGTGCCCACAATGGGGAACCATCCGGGCGCGGCGCGCCGGTCAGGTGGACAAAGCCGGTGAGGTTGGTTTCTGTTTGGGCTTGCGGCAGCCATGTCAGCAGCACACCCAGCGTTTCGCCGGGGTCAGCGGTGGGGCCAAAGGGAACAACAACAGCACAGGCTAGTTGAGTGACATCACCAAAAGCCGCATCAAGAGGTATATCACAGCCGGGATCGACATCGTAGGGCACATAAGCCCGCACCGTGATCGACAGCGCCTCAAATGAGAGCAGCGGCTGGGCATTGACATCAAGCCACACCCCGATCTCGCCGTTACGGTCCCATACGTTTGTAGCAAACGGCACATACCAGATGCGGTCATGGGAAGCCGCAAGTTCAGCCAGTGTTTCCCCGGCAGCGATACCCGGCAGCGGCAGGACAATCGATTTTGCCGCGCCATCGTAATAGTACTCAAAGGCGGGATCGGGATAGTTGTACACCAGCACGTCATCGGCGGTTAGTGCCTCGTTGAGCGGCGAGGCCAGCGCAGGCCAGTCCGGTGCTTTGGCCTGAGTCGGGTCGAAGCGGTAGGCAAAAATACCGGCAGCGTTCAGGATCAGGACAGCGGTCAGAACCATCGATCCCGGTGACACCCTGCGTTCCTGCATCAGCCTGTTTAGTGAAACCACACCAAGCGCCATCAGCAGCATCCAGCCGGGTGCGGCGGCGACCACGTAGCGAACCCGGTAGTACCCGGCCCCCGTGACCCACTCCATCAAGGCCATGAGGCCCAGCGGCACCAGCGCATAGGCCCCCACAAACAGGGTCCTGTCCCACGGCTGCCCCCACACGATGACGCCGATCAGCAGCACGAACAACGCCACTGCCAGCCATGCCGCGATGCCAGGCGGGCTGTACTCAGGTGGTGTGATTTGGAGTGCCCCCGGCAGGGTATCCCCAAAGAAGAAAGCCTGGAATGCCCACGGCAGTTTGACCGGGCCTGCCGTCGGGGCGTAGCTGCTGCCATACAGACGCGGCTGTGCGTACCACGGCATGATCAGCACCCCGGCAATGACCTGCACCACGATCCAGCGTTTGAGGGTCTCAGGCTTGCGCCAGTGAGTGCCAAACACATACAGATTATGGAAGATAACGAGAAACGCTTCAAGGTAAAAGGTGTACAGCCCGGCGACGACGGCCAGCACATAGCCTATCCACGGGCCGATCTGCTGCGGGTTCTTCAACCCGCGCAGCATAAACCACACCGCCAGTGCACTGAACAGCGTCCAGATCGCGCCGTTTTCGGTATCCTGCGCAAACCACAACTGGTAGGCGCTGAAGGCCCACAGCCCCGCCGCGATTAACCCGACGCGTCGGCCCGCCAACTGGCGACCAATGGCATAGACCACCGCGCTGGTCAATGTATTGACCAGCAGTGACTGGTAACGGGCCGCGAAGACGCTGTCACCGGCCAGTCGCACCCATCCCACGAAGTACAACAGCGAGAGCGGTGGCTGCGGGTCCACCGTGGCGAGCGAGCCGAACATTTCCCGGAACGACCCCAGCCATACCACGAGGCTGAACCCCTCATCACCGCGCAAGGGTTGGGCATCAAGGCCCCACAGCCGCACGGCGAACCCACCCAGGATCAGCAGCAGCAGGATCAGGATCGTGGTACTGCGCGACGGCGTGCGCTCACTCACCTCAGATCGCTCCGCCCGTTTTGCGCACTTCAGCACGGAATGAGTGCGCTGCCAAACCCATCCCCAGCAAGGCAAAGCCCAGCGTGACGACAAAGGCCAGCACCAGCCCGGCCTGGCCGGGATAGGTGATGCCGTAAAGCAGTTCGCGCACCGCATCAATGACATAGGTGGTGGGGTTCAGGCGGGCGATCCAGCCCATCCAGCCGGGCAGAAGGGCCACGGGGTAGAGCGCACTGCTGGCGAAGAACAGCGGCAGGTCGAGCGCGATCAGGCCATGATAGCCCAGTGAACTGCTGACCCGCGCCGCCACCGCCAGCGCCAGCCCGGCGATGCCTACTGCATACAGTGCCAGGTACAGCACGGCCAGCAGCCAGCCGAACGGGTCGGGTTGCAGACCTGAACCCAACACCAGCCCCAACAGCGCAATGATCACCGCCTGGAACAAGCCCCGCGTCGCGGTGCTGAGCGCGTTAGCCAGCAGCACGCTGTAACGCGGGATCGGTGCGGCGAGGTACTCCTTGATCACGCCGCGCAGCCGCTCATCGAGCAGGGTCGAGCCACCCGCTACGGCCCCCGCCAGCGCGCTCAGGACGATGATGCCCGGCACAATGAACCCGGTGTAATCGTCGGAGCCGATGGCATCTGGCAGACCCATATCCATGCCCCCACCAGTCAGGAGTGCCTGCATCCCGACGCCAAACAGCAGCACCCACAGGATCGGCTGCATCAGCATGCCAAAGACCGCTTCCGGGCTGCGAAAGAAACGGGTCATGTGTTTTTTCCAGAGTGTAAACGTGGCTGCCACGTGTGAGTCTCCTTATGCTAATCGCGCAGGGCGCGGCCCGTTACCTTGAGAAACACATCGCCGAGGCCGGGACGTGCCACCGAAATATCCTCGATCTCGAAACCGGAATCGGCGGCCAACCCTACGACAGCAGCCAGCCGCTGGTTGCCATGATCAATACCGATCTGGATAAAGCCATTGGCCTGTACGATCTCACCCGTGTAGTCCCTGTCATTCAAGGCAGCTACGAAGGCAGCACCGCTGCCTTTACCGGACACACGGATCACATCCTCGCCGATACTGGCCGTCAGTTCCGCCGTGGTGCCCTCTGCCACCAGCCTGCCGCCGTCAATGATGCCGACATGATCAGCAAGCGCTTCGGCTTCCTCCATGTAATGCGTGGTCAGCAGGATCGTCAGGCCGCGCTCCCCGCAGAGCATTTCGAGGTACTGCCATACCTGCGCCCGGTTCTGCGGGTCGAGGCCCTGCGTCGGCTCATCAAGGAACAGGACGTCCGGCTCTGTCATCAGGCCGCGTGCCAGTTCGAGCCGGCGCTTCATGCCGCCCGAGTAGGTCTTCGTGAGTCGGTCGGCGGCGTCTTCCAGTTCAACCAGCGCCAGCAGCCGCGCGATCTGGTCATCGCGGTCGGCCCGGCCCATGCCGTAAAGCTGGCCGTGATAGTCGAGGACTTCACGCCCTTTCAGGTCCTTATCCAGCACGATCTCCTGGAACGTCACCCCGATGCGGCGGCGCACCTCGGCGGGCTGTTGGACCACATCATACCCGGCGACGGTGGCCGTACCACTGGTGGGCTGCATGAGCGTGGTCATCATCGAGAGCGTGGTGGTCTTCCCGGCCCCGTTCGGCCCCAGTAATGCGTAGATGGTGCCCGTCTCTATCGTCATGTTCAGCCCATCGACGGCAACGAGATCACCATAGTGTCGCGTGAGATCATGCGTTTGAATCGCTGTTGTCATAAGTGGTTGTCCTGTTCAAGCGATAATGCCGGGAGTGTATTGAAGCAGCGAGTGGCTGTCAAGTACGGGCAGCCGGTTTTATGAGGGCGCTGCCTCAGCCCAAATCAAAAGGAAACGCCCGGCCATTGCAGCCGGGCGTTTAAGCTGTTTAATCCATGCTTACGACAAGTAATCACGGAGGTTGTGAGCCAGCCGGGGGTGACGCAGGCGGCGCAGGGCCTCCTTCTCAAGCTGACGGATGCGCTCACGGGAGAGGCCGAACTTGTTGGCGATCTCCTCCAACGTGTGCTGCTCACCACCGCCCAGCCCGAAGCGCAGCCGCAGAATGTGCGCCTGGCGCGGGGTCAGTTCGCTAAGAACTTCCTCGATGGTTTCCTGCAGAAGATGATGCGCGGCGGCTTCTGCCGGTTCCGGCGTGTCCTGGTCTTCGATGAAATCCCCGAACTCGCTGTCACCATCATCACCGACGGGGCGCTCAAGCGCGATGGCGTGCTGGCTGGCATCCATCATGGATCGCACGTTTTCGGTCGGGATGTCCATCTCCTTCGCGATCTCCTCTGGAGTCGGGCGGCGGCCCAGCTCCTGTTCGAGAATCTGCGCGGTACGGTACATCTGCCGGATGCGCTCAGTCATGTGCAGCGGGATGCGGATCGTGCGTGTCTTCTGAGCGAGGGCACGCGTGATCGCCTGCCGGATCCACCACGTCGCATAGGTGCTGAAGCGGTTCCCACGGGTGTAATCGTATTTATCGACGGCACGCATGAGGCCGACATTACCCTCCTGGATCAGGTCCGGGAAGGGCAGACCTTGCCCCATGTAGCGCTTGGCGATGCTGACCACCAGCCGCGTGTTGGCGCGGCCCAGGTGTTCACGGGCTTCCTGCGCCTGCTCAATGTGTGAGATCAGCTTGGCGCGCTCCGAGGTGGAGAGGTCATCTTCAGCTTCCAGCCGCTCATGGGCCAGCTTGCCCATCTCGATGCGCTTGGCGAGATCGACCTCCTCGCTCGCATTCAGCAGCGGCTCCTGTGCCATCTGCCGGAAGTACAGCCCCACGGGGTCATCTGCCGACACAGCATTAATATCGGCCAGTTGTTCCTCGTCAGATTCGCCGTCTTCTTCGGCTTCCGATTCGTGTTTGGCTGACGCAGCTTCTCCTGAACGAACCTCGATGTTCATATCATCCAGATCTTCCAAAAGGGATTCAACAAGAGCCTCATCGAAGTCCTCTGCGAGGATTTCGATGATCTCCTCTACCGTCACAAACCCACGATCTTCAGCACGTGAGAGAAGCTCCTGCATAATCTCCCCGCGCGGGTCGTCGTAAGCGTTTGATGCCTCATCTGGCCTGTCAATCATTATCACTCTCTACGAACCACCCTTCAAGCTGAAATCTGTGTCTCCACAGCCTTGTTATTTTAACATAAGTCATCATTCTGTTCAATCTTCTCTTAACAATGATTCGATATTGTAAGCAGTTATTTTTCTGGTGTTGATGACAAATAAAATACCCGCGTGCAGTCCGCTTACGGGTAACAACGAAGTATACATCAGATGATTACAGGAGAGAAACAGGATTTCAAGGGTTCGGCAAATATTCACATTTGTCCATGCTGCGAAAACCCCTTTAAGCCGCCTCACTGCCGCAACATGGCGCTTCCGCTCATGGCGATGCTACAATCCGGGGCGTTGAAGCACCGTAAGGATCATTATGACCGAATGTCCGTATCAAACGCTGGGTTCCCGCATCGTGTGGGAAAACAAATGGTACCGCCTGCGCAGCGATGACGTCCGCTTCCCCGATGGGGTGGAGGGTGTGTATACCGTTGTGGAACGCGGCGAGGCCGTGTTCATCGTACCGGTACTGCCCGATGGCCGGTTGGTGGTGCTGCGCAACTATCGCTACACCGTCGGCAAATGGCTGTGGGAAGTGCCAGCGGGTGGCCTCGAAAATGGCATCAGTCCACTGGAGATGGCCCGCCGCGAACTGAAGGAAGAAGCAGGTGGAAGCGCAGCTTTGATCAAGCCGATCGGCGCGTTCTACACCGCGCCCGGTATTTCGGATGAAAAATCATGGGTTTTCCTCGCCCATGATGTCACGCTGGGCACACCTCACCGTGAATCAAGTGAGGTGATGGAAGTCCACGCGCTGCCCATTGATGAGGTGCTGGCCCTGATCCACAGCGGCGATATGCAGGATGGCCCGAGCGCGCTCTCTGTGCTTCTGGCCCTGCCGCACCTGACCCGTTCATCTTAGGAAAGGACCTGACCTCGTGCTGCAAGCTGTCGTCTTTGACCTTGATGACACCCTGATCGACTGGAGTGGCCGCGAACTTGACTGGTCTGAAGTCGGCATGCGTAACCTGGGGCCGGTACACCAGTACCTGCTGGAACAGGGTCACACTGTCCCCGACCTCACGGAATTGGTGATGTACTGGACTACACATATGCGCGCCGCGTGGGAAGCCGTGAGCGGCCCCGATTGGATCGCCCCGCGACATGACCGTATTATGTGTCAGACGCTGCAAAGCGCCGGGCTGAACCCCGCCAGCTTTGATGTGCAGGACCTGCTGCGTCGTTTCGCATGGAATTCCGTGCCGGGTGTGCGCCCCTTTGCGGATACCGTGCCCGTGTTAAAAACTCTGCGCAGCACCGGCTTGAAGATCGGGCTGCTGACCAACGCCTCACAGCCCATGTGGATGCGTGACCGTGAACTGGAATCCCTGGGGCTGCTGACGTACTTCGACGCGCGCATCACTGCCGGGGATGTCGGCAAAGTGAAGCCACACCCGGCACCGTTCCTCGCCATCCTGCGCACGCTGGGCGTTCCGCCTGAAAACGCCGTCTACGTGGGAGACCGCGCCATGGATGATGTTACGGGGGCGCAGGCCGCCGGTATGCGTGCTGTATGGATACGTCATGGTATGGCCGAACTGTCCGACCCGGCTATCAAACCGAATGCCATTATCGGGGCACTGGCTGAGTTGGTCGATGTGCTATACGGCTGGTACCCCGGCCTGCGGGAGCGGACTCCATGAGCAGCCCGGACGCCATTATCACCCTGTTTCACGGTAAGGACGAGCCATCGCTGAAGAAGGCGTTTGATTCCTTTTTCGCTTCCATCAGCGATCCTGCCAATGCCGATTTTAATACCACACGGCTGGATGGTGACACCCTCGCACTGGGCGATATTCAATCCGCCGCCAATTCCCTGCCCTTCCTGGCCGACCTGCGGGTGGTCATTGTCGAAAACCTGGCCAATTCCAAGGGTGGCCGTGACCTGCTCGGCAAGTTGGAGGATATATTCGATGCCCTGCCGGAAAGCACCCGGCTGATCTTCATTGAAACTAACCAGCTTGGTGAACGCAACAGCGACTCGCAGACCGACGCACGGCGCAAATCACAGCGCAAACAGGCTATCAAAAAACTGGCTAACCTGGTTGAAAAGCACCCGCGTGGGCAGGTTCTCAGCTTTGATGTGCCTAACAACCCGCTTAACTGGATCAAGGCACAGGCCAAACACTACGGAGTCGAGATCAATGGCGATGCCGCTCAACTGCTGAATGATCGCATCGGCGAGAACTTCGTACAGGCTGACAGCGAACTCGCCAAGCTGGCAACGTTCTGTGGCGAGGATGGCACTATCACCCGTGAGGATGTGGTACTGCTGACCCCTTACGAGCCAGATGCCAGTATCTTTGATATGGTCGATGCGCTGGGCCGCCGTGATGGCGGAACCGCCCTGCGTCTGCTGCATGACCTGCTGGATAGCGGCTATGAACCGTTGGGCGTCCTGAGCATGATCCAGCGCCAGTACCGGCTGCTGCTGCTCACGCGTGAGCAGGTCGATAAAGGGGTGCCCGCCAACCTGATCGCCAAGTCACTCAACACGCGCGAGTGGCTGGTCAAGAAAATGGCGGGACAGTCACGCCAGTACGGCAGCGTCGAACAACTTGAGCGCGTCTACCGCTACCTTCTTTCCGTCGATACCGATATCAAGACCGGGCAGGTCGCCCCGGCACTCGCCCTTGATGAGCTGATTGCCCGGTTGGCGGGTGGCTAGGAACAAGGCGGCTTCGCCCCCAAACTCCCGACTGTGGTGAGATGATGTGTGGATGATTTTGTGCTGGCCTTTAGAATCTTAAGAGGGCTGGTTACGCCGGCCCAGCCCTCTGTAAGAAAAAGGAGGAGAAGAAGAGATTTACGCCCTTCTTCTTAATAGTAGATAACTGCCTCACTCCACACTTGCCGCGATGTCTACGCAAACCCTACGCCCAACCTCCCATAACAAACCTGTAAGAAATCCGGGCCGATTTACGGCTCCACCGCCACGGGTGGCGCAGTCTCCTCCAGCGAGCGCAGGAACGCCACCAGTGAGTTGATGCGCGCCTCATCGAGACGGCCACCCCACGCGGGCATCATCGTTTCCGGTACGCCGTTAGCGATGATCTGGTAGATGGCGGCGTCGGGCGTCTCGGAGAGAAAGGCCTGGTTGTTGAGTGCCGGGGCCATGCGTGTGCCGTAACCATCCAGCCCATGACACGACTTACACGCCACGTTAAACAGCACCTGCCCATCCGCGATCATCTCCGGGGTGATCTATTGGTGCCACCGCTCCACAGCGGAGCGCCGGTCTCGGTGCGCAATTCCAATGATTCACCAGTTGCCAGCGTCACGACGCGGGCGTGAATCTGCTCGCCATTATAGAAGCCTTCAACCTGAACCTGCTCGCCAGCTTCAAGGCTGATCTGGTCCTGCCAGGCATAGGGAGGGCCAAGCTCAATGTAAGTCTCGCTGCCGTTTTCCAGCATGAGGGTCATGCCATTGGTTTCGAGGGAAACAATCACGCCAGCCCCGGCCCACGGTTCGCCGACCATAGCTTCGGCCATCACCTGCGGCTCACCGTTGGTCACGGTGAAGTCGGCGGGCTGCTCCGCTTGGTCACTGGCCTCATCAGCGGGGGCCGCAGTCGGCGCGATGTTGGCCTCGGCGGCTTCGGCCATCTCGTTTGAGTTCACAATCTGATACGCTACAGCGCCCCCGGCTGCACCGACGACGGTCACAGCCAGCGCGGCAATGATAATCTTCTTGACCATTCTGTACTCCTGTTTGAATTCAGCAACGTGTTGTCTATAGGATGCACAAAACTTGTGTGGACTTTATGAAGATGTTTTGTGGCACCTGTAGGTTTTATGATGAATCAGCAACGCTCCATAAATGCGCTTTATGGAGCGTTGGGGGTGTCTATTACGTATGGTACGCCGTGAATTTGAGGCGGGGCTTATCCCCCCTGGGGGCACGGCGTGGGCGATCCATGTGACAGGCTACTAACTCATCTTCCCGGCAAAAACCAGCACAACAGGCACAAAGCGGGGAGGCCAAATGACGATCCCTCGCATGCTCCGGGCGCTGCGTGCTAGATAACGGTGAGCTTGATCCGGGTCTCGGTGCCACCGGACTCACGCGTAGGGCCTTCGTCATTGAGATACTCAAGGGTAAAGTGGTGGCCTTCCTTGACGAGGTGACGGGCATAGGCATAAAACACACCGTACATCACGTCATCGGGGTAGGCCATATCTTTAGCGAGGGTCGCAATGGCTGTGTTCTCATCCAGGACATCAACCGATATCCTGCCGGGAGAACCGTTGCGATGGCGGGTCGGAAATATCTGCTCGTACAGCTTCATGAACTGCACAGGGCTCATCTTTCTGATTTCCGGGGGCAGGTCAAGGTTATCGACCGCGGCAATACCGATGCTGATCATGCGGGCGCTGGCGTTATCCCCGTCATGAATGCCTTTAAGTACATCCAGCACCTTGCTCAGTGGATACCACTGCTCGGTATCGATCTTGTCAAGGCCGTGACGGGCCAGGATCGGCGTGAACTCCTCCGTCAACAGGCTGGAGATAAAGGCATAGGTGGTGGTCCCGTTTAACTCAATACTGGGGTCACATTCAAACATGGGCATTGTTAATTTCTCCTGCAAATCATGGGTATTCGAGGGTCTTTCGGGTTCTTAAGGTGGCGGGCAGTGATTAGAGTGTGGCTGCTCGCAAGAATAGGGGGTGTTCCCCCAACCACGAATGCACCCGCAGCAATATGCCGGCAAACGTGTAACGAGCAAGCTGATTATAGACTAAATATGTATGAAATATATTGAAATGTCATTAAAATACATTGCGGTTCTGTTATTAAGTGACTCCCTGTCTAAAAGCGCCTGATCGTGGCAGGCATAAGCAGGCTGCGGTATACTGATTGCCCGTGAATAGATTGACTATTTTTGCGGGAATTATATCACACAGCGCGGGGCACAGACCCCGGATTCTCAAATAGCCCTGGAGGCTATTTTTTTATGCCTGGCACGCTCAAACTTACGGCGATCAACCCACACGTTCACCTGCGGGATTTCGAAGAATCTCACAAGGAGGACCTCGACAGCGGAACGCGAGCGGCGATTGCTGGTGGCTATACCACCGTACTCGATATGCCCAACAACCGCCCACCCATCAGCGATGAACCAACCCTGCGCGAGAAGCTGCGTCGTGCGGGTGAGGCGGTTCACTGCCAGTATGGAGCCTATCTCGTCGGCATCGCCGGCAACGCGGAACAAGCCGCCGCAGCCGCACACCTTTCAGCCGGGCTGAAAATCTACCTCGATAACACCCATGGTGCCTTGTTCGTACGGCGTCTCGATGTACTGAAGGACCACTTCCGGCTGTGGCCCGCCGAGAAACCAATCCTTGTCCACGCCGAGGATACATCGGTGCCGTTGGCAATTGGCCTTGCCGCGACCTATGGTAAGCGGCTGCACCTGTGCCACATCAGCCTTGCCCGCGAGATCGAGTATATCCGTGATGCGAAGGAAGCCGGGCTGCCGGTCACCTGTGAAGTGACGCCGCATCACCTGTTTCTGACGGAGAGGGACGCCGACGCGCTCGGTACGCTTGGCTACATGAAACCGGAACTCAAGCCTGCATCCGATGTACAGGCGCTGTGGGACAACCTCGACGTGATCGACTGTATCGCCGATGACCACGCGCCTCACACGCTGGCAGAAAAACACGGCGCGAACCCGCCGCCCGGCGTACCCGGCCTTGAAACGACCCTGCCGCTGATGCTCAACGCCGTACGCGAGGGCCGCCTTTCGATGGAACGTCTGATCGAGATGACCGCCACCGCCCCGTCACGTATCTTCAGCATCCCGCTGAGCGAAGACACTTATGCCCTGATCGATGACCTCGATCAGCCCTACACGCTGGATGTCAAAACCCTGCAAACAAAGGTCGGTTGGTCACCGTTTGAGGGGCATCCGCTGGCGGGCCGCGTTCGAGAGGTGGTGGTGCGCGGACAGGTGGTGTTCAAGGACGGTGAATTCCTCCCCGTTGATAGTGAGTTGTTTGTTCTTTAGGGATGCCGATGGCATCCCTTTTTATTTGTCTGATGCTCGCCAGGTCGCTTTGAAAAACACAGTGAGGGAAAACCATCATGGGCAGATTGCAGACACACGAAATTTTTATCGAGCTGAAAACGCCGCGCTGGAAGATTAGCAGCGATTTCTTCGGCAAGGATATGATCTCGGTCGTTCAATTGGATGACGAGTCAATCCGGCTGGTCCTCAGCACCGCCAACCGCCTTGAGGCGATGGCCCACAATCAGCGCGCCAAAATCCTTGAGGGCAAGAGCATCGCGGTGCTGTTTTACCAGCCCAGCACCCGCACCTATACCTCTTTTATACAGGCCGGGCAGAAGCTGGGTGCATCGGTGCTGGGCATCCACGGCATGATGCAGTACTCCTCTGCTTATAAGGGCGAAACGCTGGAGGATACTATACGCACCATCGAGGCACTGGGCGCGGATTTGATCGTACTGCGCCACTTCGAGGACGACTCGGCAGTGGTGGCGGCCAGTGCCGCCAGCGTCCCGGTGATCAATGCCGGGTCGGGCAAGCTGGAACATCCGACGCAAGCCCTGCTCGACGTGCGCACTATCATCAAGGAGACCGGGCGCACCGACCCTGAAAACGTGCATGTCGCCTATGTCGGGGACCTCAAGTACGGGCGCACCGTCCATTCACTGAGTGAACTCATGGCGAACATGGGCACACGCCAGATGAGCTTCGTCTCCCCACCGGAGCTTCAGCTACCGCGCAGCCTGCGTGATAAGCTGACGGAATACGGGGTCGAGGTGTTTGAGACGAACAGCCTCGATGATGTTCTTGACGTTGCCGATGTGTTGTACGTCACCCGTGTGCAGCGCGAGTGGTTCGCCAGTGACGAAGAATACGAGCGTGCCCGCATGAGCCAGCAGATCACACCGGAGGTCATGGCAAAGGCCCGCCCTGACGTCGTCCTCATGCACCCACTGCCCCGCGTCAATGAGATCACGCCGGAAGTGGATACCGACCCGCGCGCCGCGTACTTCCGGCAGGTGGGCAATGGCCTCTATACCCGCATGGCGCTGCTCAAGCTGATCCTTGCGGGCTGATATGAACCGTGTTCGCATCTATGAGCAGGTATTGTGGCCGCTGTTTAACCGCTATACCCAACCTAACGCCGTGCATGATCGCATCGTGGGCATGGGTACACGCCTCCAGCAGTCCGGCACAGGCCGGGCTGCGCTGGGGATTGTCGCCGGCCCGGAGCCGAATTCCGCGCAGTTGAGTACGACAATCGGCGGAAACAGTACCCGCCCGGTCAAGCTGAAAAACCCACTGGTGCTGGCTGCTGGTTTTGATAAGGACGGCCAGATCACGGCGGCACTCGGCAGGCTGGGCTTCGGGTCCGTCGTGGTGGGCACGGTGGTAGAATATCCTCAGCCGGGTAACCCTAAACCGACCCTCTTCCGGCCCGCGCCGGGCGTGATCCTCAACCGTATGGGCTTCCCCAGTGAGGGCATGACCGCCGTCCGTGCGCATCTTGACGCAGCACCAGACGCCGCGATGCCGCTGGGGATCAGCCTCGGTCTAAACAAGAACCGCTCGCCTGAGGAGGCCCCTGCCGCCTATGCCGCGCTGGTCGAAGGGTTGGGCCTGCACACCGCGTACTTCGAGGTCAACGTGAGTTCACCCAACACGCCCGGCCTGCGAGCCTTGCAGGGCCGGGATCATCTCGTTGATATCTTACTGGCCGTGCAGGAAGCAGATCGCGTGCAGGGGTATGACGTGCCGCTGTTCGTCAAGATAGCGCCGGACCTGACCCTGACGGCGATCGATGACGTGATCGAAACCGTGCTCGATCTCGGCCTTGCCGGGATCGTGGCGACCAACACCACCATCAAGGCCGAGGTGAAGGCCGGGCTGGGCCCACGCTGGGCCGATGAGGCGGGCGGAGTCAGTGGGCTGCCGCTGCGGGCACGCGCCACCGAGGTCGTCCGGCACATCTATCAGCAGGCGGGGGACCGCCTCGATGTGATCGGGTCCGGCGGCGTGCATGACCTCGACTCGCTGCTGGAGAAGCTGTTCGCCGGGGCCAGCGCTGTGCAAATTTATACCGCCCTGATCTATCGCGGCCCGGCGCTGATCAACTACCTGAACGGCCAGTTAGCCGGTTGGATGGAGTCAAACGGCGTGGAGAGCCTCAACGACATCAGAGGGGAAAGCAGGTAGCGTATGCACACAACAGACCAACTCCGTGAGCGTGTCCGCACAACGGGATCGCGGCTGTGCGTCGGCCTTGATCTGGGGCCGCACAACACTGCCCTGACCCAGTCATTCGGTGGGTCGCTGGCCTTCAACCAACACCTGATCAATACAGCCGGTCCGCATGCAGCGGTGTTCAAGTTCCAGTTGGCGGGCTATCTCGGTATGAATGCGCTGGATGATCTCCGAGCCAGTATCGCCTATGCCAAAACCCTGCACCCGGAAATCCCGGTCATCCTTGATGGCAAGTTTTCCGATATCGCCGTCTCGCTGGAAAACTACGCGGTATTCGCCTTCGATGTGCTGGGCGTCGATGCGGTAACGGCTAACCCGTATCTCGGCGGGGAGGCCAACAGGCCGCTTCTCGAACGCGCTGACAGGCTGGTGTACTTCCTGTGCAGCACCAGCAATCCCGGCTCAGCAGAGTTCCAGGGATACGGCGGGGCGCATCCGCTTTATATTGAAGTGGCAGAGCGCGTCAGTGTGTGGAACACGGCGGGCAACTGTGGCCTTGTGATCGGCGCAACCCACCCGGATCGCATCGCGGCCATCCGTGCCGCTGCGCCAGGCCTGCCCTTCCTGGTGCCAGGACTCGGCGCACAGGGCGGGCAGCCGGATGAGTTCCTGCCGCCTG
>CAYMGV010000037.1:0-22591 GCA_964390105.1 uncultured Anaerolineae bacterium
CCCGCAGCAGCCGAAGGTCCCCGGCATTATGCAGTGATTCGATGTCGTTGGTCCCCGCGCTGGACCGGGGGCGGTAATGGATGCGGGCCAGCGCGTCCGCGCCCGCCAGCCATTCCAGGTCAGCAGGCCCCGGCTGCGGGATAGGTGGCGGTGATCCGGGCGGGCGGCGCAAAATCAGCAGGTGGCGAAACGGCTGAAACCCCAGTGAATCAAACATGCGGTATGCCGGGTCATTCCCGGTAATGACCTCCAGCATCACCCTGCCGAGGTTGCGCTGCACAGCCTGATCGATGACGTGTTCCATCATCGCGCGGCCCGTGCCACGGCGTCGGCTGGTGGGCAGCACGCCCAACCGGGTGATCCACGCGCGGTCTTCGCGCACGCCCAGCATGCACAGCCCCAGCACCTCGTCGCCTTCCATGGCAACCACGGAGGCATCAAGGTCAATATCGTACACATCGATGTATTCCTGCAGACGCCGGGCTGACATCGGCATGGGCACAAGGTAATCCACACGGGTCTGATTATAGTTATCGGTCAGTTCGTCAACAGTGAATCGACTTGCGGGCACAAGCTGCAAGGGCTGGCTCCAGTTTCCTGTGACACGGTCTTCACGAATCAAGGTAATCGGTTACCTCGCTGGCAAAACTGCGGGTGTTAATCGGCTTCGGGATGTACCCATCGCAGCCGTAGGCCCGTATCATATCACGCGCTGTATCGGCGGGCCATGCCGTGACCACCACCAACGGGGTATCTGGCAGGCCGCTTTCGCGCTGTTTCAGCATCCCGGCCACCGTCTGGCCGTCCACATCAGGCAGGCCGAGGTCCAGCAGGATCAGGTCCGGCGGGGAGGACAGTGCCATCTCCAGCCCCGATTCGCCATCGGGGGCCACCTCGACACGGTAGGCGTGCCGTTCAAGCACGCGGCGCATAATGCGAGCGTTATTGGGGTTATCTTCAATGATCAGAATACGGCGACCACCCCCGTATTCGATGTATTCACTCATGGACAAGGTCCCTTTCAGCGTTTGGCAAGCCGCATCGCCAGGCCGCGCAGCTGCTCAAGACTGACCGGCTTCACCAGCGCAAAATCCGCCTCTGAGCCGATCTGCTGCGCCAACTGACCGTCTGCCGTGGCGATGATAATCATCATCTCATTGTAGCGTTCATCAGCCCGAAGCGTACGCAGCACCTCCACCCCGGACATACCGGGCAGGTGCATATCGAGCAGCATCACGTCAGGGATATCATCTTCAAGAATCGCGAGCGCATCCGTCCCCGACATCACAACCTCGATCTGCTGATACCCGGCCAACATAAAGGCATCCGAGAACACCTCGCCAAGATCAGGGGAATCTTCCAAAATCAACACCGATGGATGGGACATAGTGTGTGCCTCCCCATAAACAGCAAGCCCACAGACGGATTGCATCCCCACAGTTTAATGCTGCTGTTCATTCGTGGCAACCGCCCCTCGTCACGGTCATCACGCGGGCAGGTGTTTGACCAGCGCAGTCTTTAGCTCATCACGTGTGATCGGCTTGCGCAGGTAATCATCACATCCTGCTGCCAGGAACTTCTCGCGGTCCCCCACCATCGCATTGGCCGTTAGCGCAATCACGGGGATGTTTTGCAGGTCCGGGTTGGCCTTGATACGCCGGGTGACCTCCATACCGTCCATATCCGGCAGGTTGATGTCCATCAGAATGATATCCGGGTTGAGGTCCCCCACCATTTCCAGCGCATGGTTACCGTCGGGTGCCTGGGTCAGCTCGTATTCACCTGACCGGGCCAGCATCCGCATGACCAGCCGGAAGTTCTGGAAGTTATCCTCAACATACAGTACTTTGAAACCCAAATTGTGCCCCCCCATCATCAGAATAGCGGGCTGACTGAGTCGCCCGTCTCCGTTTCCTGTTCCGTCGCATTGGCGATGATCGGCTCACTCTCAACCAGGTACTGCGCGATCTCATCAGCAAAGGTGCGCGTGTTGATCGGTTTGGTCAGGTAGCCAACACAGCCATAGCTCAACGCCCGCCGATGGGTCCGTTCATCGGTGCTGGCAGTGACAGCCACGATGTTGACGTGGCCCGGGATACGGTTGATCAGCGCAGCGATGGTATGCCCCCCGATATCCGGCAGGCCGAGGTCCAGCAGCACCAGGTCCACCTGCTCATTGGAAGCGATGTTCAAGCCGGTCAGCCCATCCGCGGCATGGATCACATCGTGCCCTGCACGCATCAGTACCCGCTGGGTAATGATGGCGCTGTTAACATCATCTTCTATCAACAAAATACGAGCCATTCTATTCCTCGTTCATCCTAGTCACCGGGAGCGGCTTCTTCTGTCTTTGCTTCCGCCTTCTTGCGCCCGTTTTTACGGGTGGCGGGAGCCTTCTTCTTTTTCTCAGCTATCAGCGGGATGCTGAAGAAGAAGGTTGCCCCCTCGCCCAACACACTCTCCAGCCAGATATCACCACCGTGCAGAACCACCAGTTCCCGCGTGACAGCCAGGCCAAGACCAGTCCCCCCCGCCTTGCGCGTCGCCGACATATCCGCCTGGTGGAAGCGATCAAAGATGGATCCCTGGTGGGCCTCGCTGATGCCGATGCCGGTATCCGCCACCTTGAACAGCGCCATGTCTGCCTTGCGCGAGACTTCGACCGTGATCGAGCCTTCCTCCGTGAACTTGATGGCGTTACTGAGCAGGTTCCAGATGACCTGCCGCAGCCTCACCACGTCGGCATTGATCGAGCCGAGTTCCTCGTCAATATGGACGTCGAGTGATACTGCCGGTTTTTCCTTGAGCAGCACGCGGGTCATATCCACCAGTTCCGGCACCAACTGCTTGATATCGACCGGTTGGAGGTTGAGTTCCATGCGGCCAGCCTCGATCTTGGCGAGGTCCAGCACGTCGTTGATCAGCGCCAGCAGGTGATGCCCGCTGGAATGAATGGCCTTGAGGTCCTCAAGAGACATCTCATCGACCTCAGCCCCAAGATCATCAATGAGCAGTTCAGAGTAGCCGATGATGGAGTTCAGCGGTGTCCGCAGTTCATGGCTCATGTTCGCCAGGAATTCGTTCTTCAACTGGTCGAGTTCCTGCAGGCGGGCGGCAGTCTCCACGGTTTGCTCAACAAAGCGGGCTGATGCGATCGCGTTGGAGATGGACGCGGCGGCGGTAGCCAGCAGCTCAAGTTCTGCATCCTGCCAGGTGCGCGGCTTCTCACAATCGTCAAACGACAGGAACCCGATCCACACCCCCTCGACAAACAGCGGCATCATCGCAAAGGATTGGATGCCTTGCTGCACAAGGGCCTCCTGCTCGGCCCCGGTCAGATCATCGGCAAGCCCGGTAAGCAGTTCCCCCTTCATCATTTCTGCCTTCCACGCCTCAATGTGAGGGATGGCGGTGGGTAACTGCGGCTCAAAGCCTGCCTGTGCCCAATACGAGGCTGGCCTCAGGAAGTCGGTCTTGCCGTTCTCGTAGATACACTCAAAGTAATGGACACGGTTGACCGCTACCGCCTGCCCCAGGATTTCAAGGGCATTCGGCAGCCGCTCGATGCCATCCCGCAGCAGCATGGCGGAGATTGCCGTCAGGGACTGCAGGTAGCGCTCGCGGGTTTCCAGTGTCTCGAAGTTCTCGGCGTTGGAGAGCGCAATCGCAAGCTGGTTTGCCACAATCGTCAGCGTCTGTACCTCCTCCTGGTTGAAGTACCCAACGCGGTCCTGCTGAACGTCCAGCACACCCAGCACGCGTTCACCAAGCAGAACCGGGACCGCAACCTCGGAATGGGTATGGGGCAGCAGCGGGTTCGGCAGGTGATCAGGGCTGCTCGTCACATTGTTCTCGACAACCGGCTCACGGTTACGGGCAGCGCCTGCCACCAGCGACCGTTCGGCCCGAATTGGGATGGCGTGCCGGGCACGTGCCATCATGGCACCGGCTTCACCCAGCCCGGCACGGACATACAGCACTTCGGCGTCTTCATCGTACTGGTAGAAGTGTGCATGGTAGTACTCGAAGGCATCAGCCAACCGGTTGACTGTCTCCTGCAGCACCTTGTCAAGTTCCAGTTCCGTAGTAATCTGCTGGCCGATTTCATACGCCAGGTTCTGGCGGGCCTCCTGGCGGCGCTGCTCTGTGATGTCACGCAGCACAAAGTAGATACGCTCGTCCTCCATATCGTACACCATATTGCTTGAGAGCCACTTGTAGCCGCCAGCCTTCGTGCGGATGCGGCTCTCATACTGCACCGTCTCCTCGCCGCGCTCACGGGCCTCGTTGACAATCTCCGTGATGTGTTCCACATCGTCGGGATGGATGAAGGTCATCAGCGGCTGGCCCAGCAGTTCATTGACGGTGAACCCGGTCACCGTTTCCCACGCAGGGTTGATGTCAACCAGGTTGCCGTCAAGGTCTGCTGTACCGATCATGTCCACCGACATTTCCTGCACCCGGCGGACTTCAGCTTCAGCCTGAATGGTGGCCTGGAACAGGCGCGCGTTGGACAGCGCCACCGCCAACTGGCTGGCAACCAGGCTCAGCACCTGTACTTCCTCCGGGCCGAAGTGGTCTACGTAGCGATGCTGCACGTCGAGTACGCCCAGCACGCGCGAACCGGACAGGATCGGCACCGCCACCTCAGATCGCGTCTCCGGCAGCAGCGGGTTCGGCAGATGGTGGGGATTCATAGTGACGTTGTTTTCAGTCACCGATTGCCGGGTGCGGGCGGCCTGTGCCACCAGCGACCGTTCTGTATTCAGCGGGATAAAGTGCCCCTGCCGAACCAGCACATCGCCAGCCTGCCCAAGCCCCTTGCGCACCGCCAGGTATTCGCGGTCTTCGTCCAGCAGGTAGATATGCGCATAGTAGTACCCAAAGTTGGTCTGCAAGCCTTCCAGCACATTGCCCAGCAGGCTGTCCGTATCAAGCTGACCGGCCATATCCTGCGCAATGCGGTTCGCCAAGTTCTGCCGTATCGAGGCGTTGTACTCAATATCGCGCGATTGCATGATCTCCTCGAACAGCAGCAGCGTGTTTGAGGCATTTGAGATCGACGCGATGAGGTTCCCTAACAGCGTCGCTTCCACTGGTGTGAAGTGATGCGGCTCGGGGTAGTTGATGGACAGCAGCCCGATCCACACGTCATTGATGGTGATGGGCAGAATAGCCAGGGCCTGCACCCCGCCATCCGCCATGAACTTCTTGTCACGTTCGGAGATTCGCGGATCAGCCTGCACATCCGGGAACAGCAGCAGGTCCGTCTTGTGATCCGCCCAGGTGGTCACCAGGGGGAATTCATCTCGTGTATTCTTCTGACCGATGAGCGGATCGGCCCCGGGGCTTTCGGCCCATGCCGCCACGATCTCGGACTCAGCCGGGCTGCCATCGTCATCCACTTCGAAGCGGGCCATAGTGATGTTCATTGGCCCGCCCTCTGCCGCGACGGCCCCGACCAGCAGGTCAACGATATCCTGGAAGCTGGAAATCTCAAGCAGTTGGCGCTCAATAGAGGCGCGGATTTCAGTTTCCTGCCGGGCCAGTTGCGCACGCTCAAGAAGCTGGCGGTTGTTGACGGTCACCGCCGCGTTATCGACGAGGGCGCGCGCCTGGCGTACCACATCGGAGTTGAACGGCTCCAGCACACGTGCTGCGTGGAACGCCAGCAAGCCAATGAAGGCCTCGTTAACTATCAAGGGGAAGACAAACAGCCCCTTATGGCCGTTTGCAAGCAGGGCCTCACGGCGCTCGGCCAGCAGGGCATCGTCCTCATCCAGGTTCGGGATGAACAGCGGCGACATGCCGTAGTGCATCACGTTGAAGATCGGGACGTTCTGAATGGGCACGGAATGACGCGGGAACGCGATCCGGTCCACGTGGAAATCCTCGCTGCGCTGCCAGGCTGCCACACCACGTACCGTGACCGGCGGCTCACCGTCCTTAAGCCACGGTTCATCGAACACCGCAACCTGGGCTGCATCCATGACCCGCCCGATGTCGGTCAGGTCGGTCAGCACTGCGAGAAGTTCAGCATCCGTGGATGCATGCACCACGGCGTCAGAACCGGTGTACAGCAGTTCGGTCCGGGTCAGGGCGGTTTGTGTCTCCTCGAACAACTGCGCGTTTGAGAGGGAAACCGCCAACTGGTTGGCAATTAACTCCAGCGTATGTACTTCGGTTTCAGTAAAGTAATCGGGGATGTCGTGCTGTACGTCGAGTACCCCTATCACGCGACGGCCAAGCGCCAGTGGGACCGCCACCTCAGAGAGCGTGCGGGGCAGTTGCGGGTTGGGCAGGTGAGCGGGGTCCAGTGTGACGTTGTTCACGATGACGCTTTCGACCTTGCGGGCAGCCCGTGCCACCAGCGACCTCTCAGCCGTCAGTGAGAGGCTGTGGTTATAGCGGACCATCAGCGCACCGGCCTCACCAAGACCCGCCTTGACCTGCAGCATACCCGATTCAGCATCCAGCAGGTAGATGTGAGCGTGATAGTAATTGAATGTCTCCGAGAGGCGATCCAGCGTGGTGGAAAGCAGGGCGTCGAGTTCGAGAACGCTCGTCAACTGGTGGCCGAGGTCATATGCAAGGCGCTCACGTTCCTGCGCATGCACAGTCTCGGTCACATCCTCGATAATGTTCACAAAGAAATCGGGGCCGTCCTTGCTCGGCTCCCCAATGGGGTAGACGCTGACCTCTGCCCAGTACATCGACCCATCCCGGCGATACTGGCGGAACACACTGCGCCCTTCACGCCGCCGCAAAATCGCCTGGGAAATAACATCGAGACCGTCCTGCCCCGTATCGTTACCCACCAGCAGATTGACCCCGACCTCGCTGGCGTTGAGGTCGGCGGCAGTATAGCCCGTCAAATCTTCAAGGTATGGGTTCGCGTAGACCACGGGCGACGGCTCAACAGCCGTATCGGTAATGAAAATCGCAAGCTGGGTTGCCTTGAGCGCCTCGTCACGCAGCAGCAGGTCAGCACGGGCCGCCAGCACATCAGCGATGGTACGGGCGTTCCGCAGTGAAATCGCGACCTGTGACGCCAGTGTCAAAAGGGTTTGTACGTCATTGTCGTTGAAGCGGTCCCGCTCATGGGCCTGCACGTCCAGCACGCCGAGCAGTTCATTACCCAGCAGGACGGGCACCGCAACTTCAGACCGTGTCATCGGCAGCATCGGGTTGGGCAGGTGAGCGGGGTTGGCATGCACGTCGTTGACCAGCTGCGGGGCGTGATTACGGGCCGCAGATGCCACCAGTGACCGCTCAGCATCGTACGGGATAGCGTGGCCGAGCACCTTCATTTGCTTGCCCGCTTCACCTGTACCTGCCTCAATGATGAGGGAATTATGCGCCCCATCGTAACGGTAAAACTGGGCATAGTACAGGTTAAAACGCTCGCGCGTCAGGTCCACCATGCGCGGCAGCAGTTCTTCGATATCCGTCGTCGCGCTGAACTCGCGGGCGATTTCAAAGGCCAGTTCAAGCCGCAGTTCTGACTGCGTCAGTGATTCGGCTGAGTCGCTCAGCAGTTGTCGCGCCGTCATCGCCGCACCCGCCGCATTGGCAAAAACGCTCAACAGTGCGGCTTCCACATCCAGCCAGTCATGGGCTTCCATGATGTGATCAAACCGCAGGAAGCCGTAAAACTCGCCGACAACCACCAGCGGCAGCATCATCACGGCCTGAACGCCCTGACCAACGAGGAAATCGCGATCCTCGTCGGCAAGTGCCTTGACCTGTGATGCGATAGGGATACCTTGCTGGAGCATTTCAAGCCACCCCGGCATCGTATCAAACAGGATCGGCTCATCGCTGAGCAGGTTACCCGAGGCAACCCCGGCCCACACACGTTGAGCGCGGATCATGGCTTTGCCATCCTGCACATCGTAACCAAACTGAATGACACGCCCCACACCGGCTGCGCGGCCCATGATCTCAAATACGCGGTTAAAGGCATCTATACCCTGCTGGGCCAGCAGCGACAGCGCCTCGTTGATGGCAACAAGATAGCGTTCCTGCACATCAAAGGCCTCAAGTGCCATCCTCGCTTCATCGGTCAGCTTTTGCGATTCCGCCATGCGCTCGGCATGGGTCATCAGCACACCCACCTGCCCCCCCAGTGTAAGCCACGAGCCAAGCGAGTCATTGGTGAACGTGTCAGCCGTGTCAGATTGCGCCACCAGCACGCCCACCAGGTCACTGCCACTTGACAGCGGCACCGCGATCTCGCTGCGCGCACGTACCAGCGTGTCGAGGCCAACGTACTCTGATTGCCCGGTGTCCGGCACGGTGATCGCATCATGCAGGCGAGCCGCTGCCGCCGCGATGCTGCTCTCGTCATCAAGGGCGATGCTCATGCCATCGGCCACCATCTCGCGGCCCGGCTGCCCCGTCGCGCCTTTGATGATCAGCCGGTCATCCTTGAGGACGTAAACCTGCGCATGATACAGGTGGAAGCGCTCCACCACCTCACGCGCCAACTCGTCCGGCATAGCTGCCGGGTCGGTATCCAGCGCAAGCTGCCGCACAATGCCCGACATCGTCTGCATATCACGCAGGCGTTCATTCGTCGCCGGGTCTGTTGAATCTGTTATCAGGGATTTAAGCAACTGCATGGGGTTCCCCCGTTATCTTTTGATACAGCGAAAGAGACGCCTTATCTGACCGACCCTGTATGAGTCCTTCGCTCGCCCGAACACAGGATCATAATACGTTGGAATCTACTATACCTGTGGATACTTTATCATGGGGTATGGCTTCACACGATGGGTGATTACCCTACCCGCGCCTGGTTCAATGGTACAATATGCTGCACAAACAGCACATCACAATTTCGTCACACAACCACGTGGAGGTTGTATGAGCGTCAATCCGTACGCCACGCCCAAAGTCCTGACCCTTTATCTCGAACTCAGCCAGTACCCGATCCTCGCCCGGTATATCCGCCAGCGGATGCGTGAGGAGATGTTTGCCCGGGGCATCATTGCTTCCCATATCTTCGAGGCCGAGGTTCGTGATAAGGCCATCGCGTCACAGCGGCGCGAGGGCATCATCAACCCAATGGAAGAGGAACCGATGGAGACGTGGGAGACGCGGCTGGCCGTTATCCGCGACCATCTGACCGATTTCTACTTCGCCTACAACCTGCATCATGACCAGTTCAAGGGCATCGTGCAGGAGGTGCTATCCGAACGTCAGCCCAACCACGAGGTCATCCTCTCCTTTAACCCGGAGCTTGCCCCCTGGGACGTACTGTTCTCCGAGGGCCTGGCCTATGAATCGCTCCCGCCTGAGCAGCGCACCCAGGTTCAGCACCACCTACGTGAGATCATCGTCGTTCTGATCAAGGCCATGATCTCGGATCAACTGTCGTTTGTGCGCGTCGCACGTGAATACTTCAGCATCCAGGACCTCGAATGGATCCGCGATCATCGCATCGGGCGCGGCAAGATCGGCGGCAAGGCCGCCGGGATGCTGCTTGCCAGCCGCATATTACAGCGTCACGCCACCGAACACGGCATCGAATCTGACCGCATCACCATCCCCGAATCATGGTATCTTGCCTCTGATGTGTACTATCGATTCCACCACTCCAACGATATGTACCCCTACATGAACCAGAAGTATAAGCGCCCGGAACAGATGCGCGAGGATTACCCCGCCGCCCGCGCCAAGTTCCTCAACAGCCGCCTGCCACAGGACGTGGAACTCGAACTGTGGGAACTGATGGAACAGATCGGCGATCAACCGCTCATCGTGCGGTCATCGTCACTGCTTGAGGACAGCTTCGACACCTCTTTCGCGGGCAAGTATGACAGCTTCTTCCTGCCTAACCAGGCCACGCTGGAGGAGAACTTCAAGGAGCTGACGCGCGCCATTATCCTGATCTACGCCAGCGTCATCCGGCCCGAAGCCCTCATCTACCGTGAACAGGTCGGCCTGACAGATTACGACGAACGCATGGCGATCCTGATCCAGAAGGTTGCGGGCCGCCGCAACGGCAGCTACTTCTTCCCTGATTTCGCGGGGGTGGGCTTCAGCCACAACCCCTACCGCTGGAGTCCGCGTATTGATGCAGACCAGGGCCTGCTGCGGCTGGTGATGGGAATCGGCACGCGCGCGGTAGACCGCGTCGGAGCCGATTACCCGCGCATGGTGGCCGTCAGCCACCCCACCCTGCGCCCCGAGAGCAGCCCCGGTGAGATCAGGCGTTACTCGCAGCGCTTTGTGGACGTGCTGGACCTTGATGCCAATGAGTTCCGGGAGGTGCCAATCAGCGAGATTTTCACCCCAGCTTTCGGTGGGCTGGGCGCAATTGCTTCCGAATTTAAGGAGGGGATGCTCACCAGTCTCGACCGCAGACCGCTTAACCTCGACCCCGACTCGCTGGTGGTGACGTTTGACCGCCTGCTGCACGATATGGACTTCATGCACCTCATGCGCACCACGCTCGATGTGCTGGAGCAGGCGTATAAGCGCCCCGTCGATATCGAGTTTGCCGGGGAAGTCCTGAGTGCCTATCCCCAGCCGCAGGTCACGCTCTCGATCCTGCAATGCCGCCCTCTCAGCCAGCGCAAGACCGGGGCCGACTGCAAAATGCCTGATACTATCACCGAGGACGATGTGCTGTTCGATGGCATTGAGCTGATACCACAGGGCTGCGCTGAAAACATCACCACCGTCGTCTACGTGGACCCACGCCGCTATGCCGCCATCGAAAACCCACTGACCCGCGCAGACCTCGGCGGCGTGGTCAGCCGCCTTAACCAGGCGCTCGAAGCGGAGCCTTTCATCCTGATGGGGCCGGGCCGCTGGGGCAGTTCCAACATCCACCTCGGCGTACGTGTGAACTACGGCGATATCTTCAACACCAAAGTGCTGATCGAACTGGCGATGGAGGAGAACGGCACCACGCCTGAGGTCTCGTACGGCACACACTTCTTCCAGGACCTGGTCGAGGCGGGTATCTACCCGCTGCCCTTGTTCCCCGATCACCCCGATACCATCTTCCGTGAGGCTTTCTTCACGGAATCGCCTAACAAACTGGCCGACCTGCTGCCCGCCGATGCCGCCTATGCCGAGTACATCCGGGTGATTGACGTCCCCGTTGTCACGGGTGGTAAACTACTCACGATTATTATGTCGGGTGAGCAGGATTATGGCGTGGGTTACCTGCACACGCCGGGGAGTACAGAAACCACCAGTGACGACAAGAAAGACTGAGGCAGGGAACACGCCCATCTGGCGCAGGCCTATCACCTGGATCGGGCTTGCGCTGCTGATCCTGCTGGCGGCGCTGCTGCGCACCGCATGGATCAGCGAGAATGCCTATATCACGCTGACTGCGGTACAGAACACCGTGGCCGGGTACGGCCCGGTGTACAACATCGGCGAGCGGGTGCAGGTCTACACTCACCCACTTTGGATGATCGTCCTGGCGCTGTTGTATGCCATCACCCGCGACGGCTACTACACCGTCATCATTGTTCAGATCATCATCTCGCTGGGGGTGGGCGTGCTGATCGCCCGTGAGGCCAAAAGCACCCCGGCGGGGGTCGTCGGCGTGCTGCTGCTGGCTGCCTCGAAGGCCGCCACCGATTACGGCACCTCCGGGCTGGAGAACCCGCTCTCACATCTGCTGTTCGTGGCGTTCATCATCATGATGCTGCGCCCCGCCGATGAGGAGAATCGATCACAGCGGCTGCTGTGGCTCTCGCTGCTGGCGGCGCTCGGTGCCCTGAACCGCCCCGACATGATGGTGATCTATCTACCCGCGCTGGCACTGCTGCTGTACCGACACCATGAACCGAACGACCTTAAAATGCTGGCGCTGGGCATGGTTCCGCTGGCGCTGTGGGGGCTGTTCTCCCTGATCTACTACGGCACGCCTATTTCCAACCCGGCGCTGGCCCGCCTCAGCGCCGCGATGCCGCTCTCGGCCCTGCTGGGTAACAGCCTGCTTTACTTCGGCCACTCACTGTGGCTCGATCCCATCACGCTGATCACGGTGGGGCTGGCCTGCGTGCTGACGCTGATCAAACCCGACCCTGAACGCCGGGCCATCGCGGCTGGTATCCTGCTCTACCTTGCCTATACCTCCTGGATTGGCAGTGACTTCATGAGCGGGCGCTTCTTCTCGACGCCGCTCGTCGGCGCGGTGCTGCTGCTGGTCACAGCGGAGGTGGCGGCCTTCAACGCGGCGGCATGGGCCAAACTCACCGACCGGGATTCAACACGCGGCCTGAAAGCCCGCCTGCAACACCGCGAGATGCGCACGCTCTTTACCCGCATGGTGTGGGCCGTGGTCCTGCTGGTGATCGGGTTCGGTGCGCCGCGCAGTGCCCTGCGCACCGGCTCATACTACGAGGACAGCCGCAGCTACGGCAGCGTTGCCGATGAACGCGGTGCCTATTACGCCTGTTCGGGGCTGTTCAGTGCGACGCGCCTGCTGCCCGACCCCGAAGCCCGGCTGGCCCGCTACGGCATCACCCGTGCCGAGGACCTCGCCGATCACTGCGGCCTGTTCGACAGTACCCTCGCGCTGGTAAACGCCCCCACCCCCATCGCCACCTTTGGTAATGGGCTGCAACTGGTTGATTACGGGGTACCGGATTCCGTGGTCGCCGGGGAGCAGGTCGAGGTGGCCCTGGCGTGGCGCTCGGATGTGATCATCGCGGCCAACATCGGCTTTGTCGGTTACTACCTGCCTCCCGGCACCACCCTGATCGATCCCTACGCCCTCAACGATGCCTTTCTGGCCCGCCTGCCCGCCGACCCCGGTTCACGCAGTGGGCATTTTGTGCGGCTCCTGCCGCCGGGGTATATCGATACGCGGCTGTACGGCGTCAACCTGATCGACAGCGGCAGCCTCTCCGCGTACTATGACACGCTGGAGACCATTACCACCGGGCCGCTGTTCCGCGAGGATCGCATCGGGGCCATCATCGCGCTGAACACCGGCCAGCTTGATACGCTCGTACAGCCGTGGCGGGCATGGCTCGCTGCTGCCGCCGAAAACGGTGACATCTACCAGCACTGGCAGCAGCAGGGCAGCAGCGTGGCCGTCCCCGACCCGGCCACCTTGCAGCCCACCAGCGGCACCGTCAATGTGATCCTGCTCGACCCGGACGGCGAAGTCGCGGCCATCATCAGCCTGCCGCCGAACTGGACGCTGCCGCTGCAATGGGAGCCGGGCAGCATGACCGAACAGGGCGTCGGCATGCCGACCCCGAACCTGCCCGGCACCTACACCGTGGCATTGGAGGTCAGCGTGACTCGCGGCGAGAACACCATCAGCCTGCCCGTGGACGGCGACCCCGGCGTAACCCGCTACATCCTCGGCACCGTCGAGGTGCTGGCTGATGAGTAGAGGGACAGGATGCAACAGCCTCACCCGATGATAACTGAAGCTTGGCAGACGGGCCGGATCGAAGTAGCATGGGGGCACAAAGGGAGCGTTTGATGAAACTATCCGAGATCAAGCTATCAACCATGCTGATGATCCTCCTGCCGGTGGCCGCACTGGTCGTCACAACGATGGCCTGTAACGCATCGACCGAGAGCGAGGTCAGCCCGGCAGCCGTCACCGCGATGATGCTGGGTGCGGCGGCACTGTTTGCCATCACCGCCGTGATCGGCCTGCGTGGCACGACCCGCGCCAGCCGCTTTTTCGGGGTCGCCGCAGCGGCGGCAGCGATCTTCCTGCTGGTGGTGGGGCTGCTGTTCTTCCAGGTCATCTCTACCCTGCTGACCGAACCGCCACCCCCCACCTCGATGCTGTGGTGGTAATCGAATTCAGATGATGACGGGGTAAACACCCCCCGCATCAGCACTGCGGGCTGATGCCCCCAATATCCTTCCAGGATATTGGGGGGTGTAAGATTGACAAACGCTGGACGAAGAAGGGACGAGATCAGCATGACAACCGGAGCCTTAATCGGCCAGACCATCGGCAGTTACCGCGTGGTGCAGGAACTGGCACGCGGCGGTATGGCAACCATTTACCTTGCCCGGCAGGAGTCTCTGAACCGCGAGGTCGCCATCAAGGTGCTGACCCCGGCCCTGCAGGGCGACCGGACCTTCCTCGATCGCTTCCGGCTGGAGATCGAGACAACCGCCCGGCTTCAGCATCCGCACATCATCCCTATCCACGATGTCGGTGAATTTGACGGCCTGCCCTATATCGTCATGGCCTATGTGCCCGGCGGCACACTCTACGAGCGCCTGTTGATCCACCCGCTGGCCCCCGAGGAAGTCGAGCCGATCATCCGCGACATCGCCGGGGCGCTCGATTACGCCCACGACAACGGCATCATCCACCGCGACGTCAAGCCGCAGAATGTGCTGCTGGACCGGCAGGGTAACGCCATCCTGGCCGATTTCGGCGTGGCAAAAGTCATCGCCGATACCGCCGAGATCACGCGCAACAAGGTGGTCGGCACGCCGATGTACCTCGCGCCGGAGTTGATCGTCGGCGGTACCGCGATCACCAGCGCCGTCGATATCTACGGGCTGGGCGTCACGCTGTACTACGCACTGGTCGGCAGTCATCCCTTTGCCGGGCGTGATACCGCCCAGATGATGTGGGCACACCTCAACGAGCTGCCGCCGCTGATCGAACCTGAACGTGATGACCTGCCGACTGGCATCGACACCATCTTGCAGCGCGCATTGGCAAAAGACCCAGCCGCCCGTTATGACCGGGCCAGCAAGCTGGCCGATGACCTGCACAAGCTGTGGCGCGGGGAACCACCCCAGTATGCCCTTGAAGACCACACACAGGAGATCGGTGTGCCGGGTTCCGGTGACACCGCCACCCGGCTCGAACGCGCCGTTAACCGTGTCATCGACCAGATCGTCCGGATCGAACGGCCTGACGGCGGCAGCGGGACCGGTGTGTACATTAATGGGCAGGTGATCACCTGCCAGCATGTCATCGATGGGGCGCAGGGGATTTACATCCACTTCCGGAATGGCGAGGCCGTGGAGGCCGAGGCCATCGCCTGTGCCAACGACTATGACCTCGCGCTGCTGCGGCTGACCGAACAGCCAGCCAACCTGCCTGCTGACCGGATGAACGGCTTTAACCGCATCAGCTTCAAACCCGACCTGGGCGAACTGATCGCCAGCATCGGGCATCCGCTCAACCTTGAATGGGCGGTGGCGGGCGGTCATTACAACGGCCTGCGCCACCCCGGCGAGATCGCGCTGAAACGCTTTGGTATCACGCTGACCTGCCCGCTGGTTCAGGTCGATGTGGCGATCAACCCCGGTAACTCCGGCGGCCCGCTGATCGACTCCGAGGCGCATCTGATCGGTATCGCCACCAGCATTATCAACCCGGCGCTGGTCAACAACATCGGCTTTGCCATTGATGCCGATACCGTGTGGCATTTCATCGAGGAACACGAGGCCGATGAAGGCCGCTGGATCCCGTACACCGACGGACACCATCACCCGGCAGGCCGCGAATTTGACCCCGACACCGGCAAGCCGATCCAGCCCGTTGACCTCATCCCGCTGGCCGAATACAGCGGCAGCAGCATCCGCTGCACCAGTTGTGCCCACGTCTACGGGTCACACCTGGGCTACTGCCCGACCTGTGGAAAGCCCAACGCCAGGCCGCAAGACGGCAAGACCACCCGGGCGGCCTCGCCACGGGCCGCCGAACCGGTTAAGAACCGGGCGTGTACCTCCTGCGGCTTTGCGTATTCGCAGTCGGCCCCGTTCTGCCCGGCCTGCGGCAAACCGACGCCAGGGGAGTAAACAGAGCCAGGAGGCAGGGGTCAGCTTTCCCCTGATCTGAAAACTGACCTGCCGCCCCAAACCATAAAATTCTTTTATCTTCATGAAATTATCATGAAATTAAGTGGCATTGATGTTAAACGGGTGTACATTTGGCATCTTGTTAGTTTTCCCAGGAGTAATGGCATGTTGAGCCAGCCAGCCCCCTTCCCTGAACTCACCGCCTATGTTGAGAGCTACCGTGTGGCCCCCGGCCTGTTTGCGGGCAGCCATCCCAGCCGCATCCAGTTTGACCGGATTACAGAGCGCATCGTGACGACCCTCATCAGCCACGGTGTAACCACCTTCATTGACCTCACCGTGCCGGGTGAATGTGCCGCTTACGACCACCTGCTGTCCCCCGGCATCAATTACCTGGACTTTCCCATCGGGGATTTCAGCGTGCCAGACCGCCCAACCGTAACCGGTGTACTGGATGCCATCGACCACATCACCGGGCACAACGGCAGCATCTACCTGCACTGCCGCGCAGGCATTGGCCGCACCGGCACCATTGTCGGCTGTTGGCTGATGCGACACAACCAGGCGGGGCATAACGTCATCACGACCATCAGCCAACTGCGCGGTGATTTCGTCCCATCGCCGGAGACCACCGCCCAGCGTGACTTCGTGCGCAACTGGCAGCCCGGCGCATAGACCACGACAGAGGCCCTTTTCTCAAACTGCACCCCCTGTGCCGCGCTGCGACACGCCGGGTTCGCCCAGGTCACACGGTACCTGCCACCCACCCCGGCACGATTCCGCCACCCCGGCTATACTATCAGCATGAACACGCGCCGGAACCCCTTCCAACTCCGTTTATCGCGCCGTGCCGGGACGCGCCTCAGCGCGCTGTGGCTGGCGTCGTCGCTGCTGCTGCCGGGCCTTGCCATGATGGCGCTGGTCTCCACGAATGCCAGCGTGGCCGTCGATACCACCACCACCGAACACATCGTGCAAGCCGGGGAAACCCTCGGCCAGATCGCGCAGCGCTACGACATCACCATCGATGCACTGGTGGCCGCCAACGGCCTCACCGACCCCGACCGCATCCGCATCGGGCAGGTGCTGGTCATCCCACGGGAAAGCCCCGCTGGCACGCTGTATACCGTTGAGGCCGGGGACAGCTACTCCCGCATTGCATCGCGCTTTGATGTCACCGTGGAAGACCTGCTGGCCGCCAACGGGCTGAGTTCCAGCGAAACGATCTATGCGGGTCAGCAGTTGGTGATCCCGACCGTGGTGGCCGCGTATTCGGTGGCTCAAAGCACCGAGTACACGCTGCTGCGCGGTGAGTCACTGTACCGCGTTGCGCTGCAATTTGGCGTCAGCGTCGATGACATCCTCGCCGCCAACGACATCGCCAACGCCACCGCCGTGTACCCCGGCCTGACGCTGCGCATCCCGCAGCCACAGCCCGCCGCGCTGGCCGAGGGCGAAGCCGCTGGCGCACAGACGGGCGGCACCACCTATATCGTACAAAATGATGACACACTCGCCAGCATCGCGCTGCAATACGGCGTCACCGTTGATGGGTTGATCGCCGCTAACGGCATCCGCTACGCCGAGGAAGTCTTCCCCGGCCAGATTCTCAACATCCCGCAGGCGGGCGCAGTGGCCCGCCCTGCCGAGGCGGAAACCGGCACCTTCCATGAAGTCCAGCAGGGTGAGTCACTGGCGGTTATTTCGCTGCGGTATGGCGTCACCGTCTACTCGCTGATGGTTGCCAACGGCCTGCCCCACTCCTACGGGATACAGCCCGGCACCGTTCTCTCGATCCCGTCAGCGCACGCCGGGTCCCACAGCGTCAGCTATGCCAGCAGCGGCGCGGGCCTGTGTGAAGGCGTCGAGGTGACGCGGGCGGGCACCGGCTACTTCGTGCGGCCCACCGGCAACTACTACATCTCGCAGCGCTTCCACCCCTGGCACCCCGGCATCGATCTTGCGGGCGACACCGGCGACCTTGTCTATGCGGCGGATGGCGGCACCGTGGTCTTTGCCGGGTGGAACAGCGCCGGGTACGGCAACCTGATCGTGCTCGATCACGGCAACGGCTGGCGCACGTATTATGCCCATCTCAACAGTGTTCAGGTCGGCTGTGGCGATTTCATCCCTCGCGGTGGCCTGATCGGGTTGATGGGCACCACCGGCAACAGTACGGGTCCGCACCTGCATTTTGAAATCCTGCGCTACGGCATCGCCGTGGACCCCGATGGGTATTTGAAGTTCTAGGGCGGCAGGGGTTAAAAAAAGACAATCTGCAACTCGCATCAATGGGGACAGTTGCGGTATGATTACCACTCTTTAGCACACTGGTTCCAGGGATGAGACGCCCCTCGTGAGTACCGATCCTCGTATCAACGCCCGACCGATCCTCAAGTGGGCGGGTGGCAAATCGAGCCTGCTAACACAGTATGAACCCTATCTCCCGACATCCACGCGGCACTACTATGAACCCTTTGCCGGCAGTGCCGCGTTGTTCTTCCATATGCGGAATGAGGGCCGTGCGGAAGGGTATCATCTCTCCGATCTCAACGAGGAATTGATCCGGCTGTATATCGTGCTGCGCGATCAGCCGGACACCTTGATCGGGATGCTGGCTGAACATCGTGATCAGCACACGGCCCACCAAAAGGCATACTACAATCGTATCCGTGCGCTGGATCGCAAAGACGGCTTCCATGAGCTTGATGACGTGACGCGTGCCGCTCGCATGGTCTATCTCAACCGTACCTGCTACAACGGCCTGTGGCGTGTCAACAGCAAGGGGCAGTTCAACGTGCCGATGGGCCGCTACAAGAACCCCGCCATCCTCGATGAAGAACGGCTGAAGGCCGCTTCAGAAGCCTTGCAGGGTGTTGATCTGCGGGTTTGCCCGTTTGCTGATGCGGTCCTTGATGCAGGGCCGGGTGATTTCGTGTATTTCGACCCGCCCTATGTGCCGGTCTCCCCTACTGCCAACTTCACCGACTATTACGCGGACGGATTCGGCGAGGCGCATCAGCACCAGTTGGCGGAGGTCGCCCGGTGGCTGGCCGATAGAGGCGTGTACGTCATGGTCAGTAATTCCGATGCGCCGCTGGTCCATGATCTCTATGACGGATTCCGTATCAGGACGGTGCAGGCTCAGCGCCGCATCAACCGGGATGCAGGCAAGCGCGGACACATCAATGAGCTATTAATATCTGCATGACCAAAGTCCGATGAGGCATCTCCCCCAGACAACGGTATAATGGCCTCATCATGATCCGAGGGTTACCCGCACATCGTCAAGGAGAGCCGCCATGCTGAACCACCTGCGTGCCCACAACCGCGCCATCGAAAAAGGCATCAAGAACATCAACGAGTACCTCGCTAAAACCACCGACGGCGTTCAACTCGATGACGGCGGACGCGCTCGTATCCAGTACGAGAACATCGGCCTTCATGTCGCTGTCATTACCGACCACAACCTCGTGATCTTCAAGGCCTTCATCAACCTGCTGCCCGATGCCACCAGCGGTAACATCCTGCCGCTGTATTACCATATGCTCGATATGAACGACGAGCCGATGACGGGCATGGCCTATTTCTCCATCGTTGCTGCCGAGGAGATCGGCACCGAACGCGACGTGATCAGCGTGGAGGCCAAGCGGCCCGTCGCCGATATCAGCTTCGAGGAGTTCAAATCCTGCGTCTCGGCTGTTGGCGAGGTCGGCAATATCTGGATGCCCCGCCTGCAGGAGATGTTCGACGCGCCCCCCATCCCGTAGCGCCTGCCGGTCATCACGGGGGGGCCAGCCCGTCACAGGCTGGCCCCTTTTGATTCATTCACTGGGTGCGCGGATAACATACAGCGGGCGGTCCGCACGATGCAGCAGCCCTGCGGCCACGCTGCCATAAAATGCGGATGCCAGCCCGGACCGCCCGTGGCTTGCCAGCGCGATCAGGCTGGCATCTTTCTGCTCGGCAAGCTCCAGGATTGACGGCACGATGGCACCATGCACAACATCGACCTCAACCGTGAAGCCCTTCTCGTTCAACTGCTTCTGACGGTTGTTGAGGTACACCCTGGCATCGACCATCTCCCGTTCAATCTGATCGAGGTATAACTGCGGCCATGCGTCGTGGCTCGCCACAATTGCGGGGACAGGCTCCACCACCCGCATCAGCAGGATTGATGCGCCCGTACAGCCTGCCAGCGTCTCTACATGCGGCAGGATCGACTCGGCACGCCCCGAACCATCCAACGGAACCAGGATCGTGGCAATCATCACAGCACCCCTTCCTCGGTTTAGCCCCATGTGATCGGTTTGATTCCATCATATCATGAGGTCGTGCCAGGTGTCAGGTGCCAGGTGCCAGGTTTAGCGTTATCCGTGCAGCTTCGCTTTCAGCTTGAAGCCTAGAGCAGCGGTGAAGCCGTATTGCTGGCCCCCGGCCCCTGGCCTCTGTATACTTGCCCCATGCAAAAACAACTCCGCTACACCCCATATATTGACCAGGCCAAACGCTGGCCGGACCAGGGCCGCGTCATCCTCGCGCAGTATGATGACGACTGTGTCGTGGTCTACCAGGCTTACAGGAAGTCCATCGGGCGGGCCGCCGCCGCACAGAACACGCTGGCCGTGGATGGCTTCCGCATGGACCGCATGAGCTGGATCAAGCCCAACTTCCTGTGGATGATGTACCGCTCAAAGTGGGCTACCGATACCGATCAGCGCGTGGTGCTTGCCATCTGGATCACGCGTGACGGCTTTGAGGAGGTGCTGCGAACCGCCGTACACACTAAATACCTTGAAGGGATGTACCCCAGCCGCGCGGCATGGCAGGCTGCCCTTGATGCCTCCGAAGTTCGCCTCCAATGGGACCCCGACCACGACCCGCGCGGTACCCGGATCAAGCGGCGGGCGATTCAACTGGGCCTCAGCGGTTCGATGCTGGAACGCTTTGTGCATGAGTGGACGGTGCAGGTCGAGAACATCACCGGCTTTGTCACACAGCAGGCCCGGTTCCAGCATGATACCACCTTCCTGTTCACCCCTTACGAAAAAGTTTACCCCGTCCGTGATGAGGCGCTGACCGCCCGGCTGGGCCTCGATAAATCCGCGCTGGGCCGCAGACGATGACCGGCGATGGGTTCAACACGCACACGCCTAACGGCGGGCGTGTTTCTTTTGCCGATGGCACGGGGTCCTTTGCCGTCGGCCCGCTGGATGAGTGGGCCTACACCAACGCCCAGATCGATGACTATCAAACGCTGCGCCGCCGTGACTTCAGATGGCCCGGCCCGCTGACCCTCTCCATCGAGGCGCGGTTTTCACCCGGCATTGATGGCCTGCGCGGCACGGCGGGGTTCGGTTTCTGGAATGACCCCTTCATGATGACCGGGGCACGTCCCCCAACGCTGCCACGTGCGCTGTGGTTCTTTTTTGCCGGGCCACACTCTGATATGAAACTCGACCTCGACACGCCGGGGCACGGCTGGAAGGCCGCTACGGTTGACGCCATCCGACCGGGCTTCCTGGCACTGGCCCCCACCGCCCCGCTTGCGGTACCGCTGATGAACATCAAGCCGCTGTACCGGGCCTTGTGGCCGCTTGGGCAGCGTGCCATCGGCGTAAAGGAAGCCGCCCTCGACCTTGATATGACGGCGTGGCATCATTATCAGATCGACCGGGGAGAGAAGCTGGCTACTTTCCGTGTCAATGGTGAGGTGGTTCTCGAAGCACCCGCGCCGCGCGGCAGGCTGGGCTTTGTGATGTGGATCGATAACCAGACCATGACCGTCACGCCGTGGGGGAAGTTCGGCTGGCGCGTGGTGCCGCTGGATGCGGAGCAGCGGCTGGAGATTCGAGGGTTAAAACTCACCCACTGATTAAGGTAAAGCCGGGCACCGGTCAAAAGCGGGAAAGCCGCTGTAAATCACGGATACACACCACAATAACCTCGCACTTGAGTGACAGATAGATACGTATTCCAACGCCTGTACACGGTGCTGAATCAAAAACCGGTCACAGTATGATGACCGTGCCCGGCTGTATTTTCAAACTAGCCGAGATTAGGGTCTGTCTGTAAAGTCTGTCATAACATCAGGCTGTCACTTTTCACCGCACCCCTTCCGCACCGCTAAAGCGGTGCTCCCTCCCCTCTCCGTATACGGAGAGGGGAAACGGCGAGTACAGGTCGCAGACCTGCGCGAGCCGAGGGGTGAGGTGAAATGCAGTTTTCAAACACACTCTAGTCGGTGATGGTCCAGGTGTAGGTGGTGCCATCCTGGAAATCAACGCGGTAGTCCTCGACCCAGTTGGTGGAGTCACACTGCACCGCGCGGATATCGTACAGGCCGTAGCCCTTATCGACCGGGAAGGTCGCAACCTCACCCGGATCGAGACGATCCTCAAGACGGTCCACCCCCCACTCGAAATCGGTGTTAAGTGAGTAGTACACCTCGCAGATCGAAGCGCTGGCGTCGTTGACGATGGTCAGGACCGGGAAGCCGCTGGTACTGGCATCTTCACCCGGGGTCAGCGTCCACTCATAGTTAGCGGTCAGGTCCGCATCATAGTTCTCAGCAAACTGATCATCTGAGCAGGATTCCACGCGCATGTCATAGAAGCCCAGCGGGATATCGAACAGTTCGTAGGTTGTACCAATTCCGATAGTGCTGCTGCCGAGATTGTTATCGCCCCAACTGTCGCTGGTCGTCGGTGAGACGTAAAGCCCGCACAGTTCCAGGCCGGAATTATTAATCACAAACAGCGAGACGGTCTCGCCGCTACCGCCAGTCGTCGCCTGTGCCGGGGTCGCCGTTGCCGGT
>CAYMGV010000038.1:0-22535 GCA_964390105.1 uncultured Anaerolineae bacterium
GCGGGCACCGCGCACGCCCCCATCACGGCGGTGCTGCTGCTGTTTGAACTCTCCGGCGATTATCGCATCATCCTGCCGCTGATGCTGACCACCGTGATCGCCATCCTGATCGCGCGGCCCCTGCTTAACGGTGAATCGATCTACACGCTCAAGCTGAAACGTGAGGGCATTCGGCTGCAAAGTGGGCGTGATATTGATGTGATGCAGGGCGTCATGGTGCGAGAGGTGATGAACAGCAAGCCTGAAACGGTGTTCAATACAGCCACAATGGCCGATGTGGCACACGCACTGAGCCACTCCCATCAGAACGCGATACCGGTGGTCGATTGGAAGAATCACCTTGCTGGTATTGTTGCATTGAGTGACCTGAACCGCGCCATCCACCGGGATGAACGCTCAATGGAAACCCCGATCAGCGAAATCTGCACTCCGATGGATCATGTGATTGTGGCCTACCCGGATGAGACCATGGGCGATGCGCTGGCCCGCATGAGCACGCGCGGCCTCGGCCTGCTGCCGGTACTCTCAGAGGAGGAGCCGCTGCGCCTCACAGGCATTATCCGGCGCGAGGATATCATCCGTGCCTACCACTATGGCCTGACCCGCCGCGCCGAACTCCAGCAGCGGACCAAGCAGCTCCAGCTTCGTGATGTGGATGGTACGGAATTCGTGCAGATCACGCTGGAGGATGGCGACCCCGCTATCGGGAAGACCGTGGTACAGGTCGCTCAGGGACTGCCTGCGGAATGTGTGCTGGTCTCGATACGGCGCGGTGTACACGTCCTGATGCCGCATGGCAATACGATCTTCCGGGAAGGTGACCGCGTGACCACGTTTGTGCGTGACGAGAATCGGCAGCAGCTCACCGCTACGCTGTGCAAACAGATTCCCCCAGCCCCGCCCCGTGAAGACGGTGTCGGAGTGTTATAGTATCTTCCGGGAGCTGGCCGCGCGTGATGTGCGCATGATCAAGGTCAAGCAGAAAGTCTCCGGCATATTCCGCACACGCCCCGGCGCTGAGCTGTTCTGTGACATCCGCAGCTATATCTCGACCGCCCGTAAACAGGGTGAAAACGTCTTGCACTCATTAGCACTCATTACATGACGCACTGCTCATGCGGCCATTTGTCCCTGCCTGAGTAGTTACAAATCTGCTTTCATTGAACGTCTCCCAAGCGCTCTAGAATAATCCGCAGGAAGTGTAGTTCTGCAGACCGACCCACGCCACCAGCCCTAATCGCCTCAGGATTAATGGCTACATATTCAATCGCTTTGGAAACTAATCGATGTATCCTTTTCAACTACGTAAGTCCTGAAGGTGTTACTACTCAGCCTGATTTTGTACTCAGATTTGCGATCTTGATTGACATTTTGGATTGTGTTCAGGTACAAAACATATGGCGTGAAGATCGTTCGATATCTCAAATTAGGCACAAAAAGTGGCCTGAGTAGTTACCTGAAGGTTATGAAATCATGTACATGCTGAGCGAGGGGCAGGATGGGGGCATGGATCAGGAAGATAGCCCGCAGGGAGATTCTGCCCCTTTGCTCTTTACACCCGGTTTCTAACAGAACCCGCTCTATTCATCCCGCGCGCAGCGGAACCCGATACCGACCTCGTCGGAGTCATATTGGTTAAATGAGCGGAACGAGGCCCTCAGGTTGTCCTGCCCGGTCTGGAAGGAGCCGCCGCGCACCACGCGGCGCGTCTCGCCAGCTTCGGGGCCGCGCTCACGACCATCTTCGGAGTCATAGGGGTAGTCTTCCCAGCCGGTGCTGGTCCACTCGCTGAGGTTACCCAGCAGGTCCAGCGCACCGACCCATGAGGCACCGTCAGGCTGGCTGCCCACGGTGGCCGCGCCGGCGGAGTTGGCCGCGAAGACCACAAAGCCGGGCTGAAGGATATCACCCATGGTGTAAATGAAGCTGTTGGGGCCGCGCACGGCATATTCCCACTCGGCCTCGGTGGGCAGACGTCCGCCACGGCTCACGCAGAAGGCCTGCGCCTGTTCCCATGTCACGTTGTTGCGGGGATAGTCCTCACCGGCAAAGGTGCCGTTGCCACCGTACTGTTCGTTTGTGACTTCGGTCACGCCAATCCAGAAGGGCTGGTCGAAGCAGACCTGATGCTCCGGCGTCTCCTCAAGGAAGCCGTCGTTATCCCCCACCTGGAAGCAGCCCACGGGCACCAGTGCGTATTCGAGGCCCTCAAAGCGTTCCTTGACGGGGATCCACTGTGAATTACTCAGGACCGGGTTGCCTGCGTAGCCAAGTTCCCCAACGTTGGCGGCAGGTTCCTCTGGGGCTGGAGCATCTGTGGCGGGGACCTCATCGACGGGTTCTTCTGGCGCGGCATCGTTCGCTGCGGCTTCAGCCTCGGCGTTTTGCGCGTCAATCGTCATCTGAAGGTCCGGTGTTGCCGTCACGACCATCACTTCCGGGGGCTGCGTGATCACCACCGGTTCCGCAGGAGCGGCGGGGGCGGCTGGTGCAGCACTGCATCCGACCAGCAACAGCCCCATGATGACAAGCGATGCCATTGCAATGATATTGTTCTTCATCCTCTATCCTTTTCTGAAGATTTTCCAACGTTAACCATCTCCCTGACCTTATATCAGCTCTAGCCAAAACAGCATCACCCAAAGGTCATGAATAACTGTTTTGTTATGTCAATTGGCCGGGTCGCGAACGTCACCGTTCGTCGTTCGGCAGGTGCTGGCATCGCATATCCGGACCGTTGGCGCTCTTGCTGACCACCCCCTCCACACAGCCCCTACCCAAAGATTGCCATCCGGGGCCTTTGCATTACACTTGTAAGTATCAATACCAGCCTGTGATGTAACGGAAGGATAAGGGCATGCCAACCCCATTTGACGGCAAGATCGGTTTGTGGCACTTCAAAGGTGACGTTGTTGGCGAGGATTCCATCAGCGAACTGGCGGACACTGTCCTCAAATGGGCACCATCTGCCGATGCGATCTACGTCAAGACCAGCGACGGCACCAACTGGCAGGGTAAGTTTGACAGCTCGGGCGACTTTCCCATCAACGGCCCGGAGGATATCGCCAACTGGGTCAGGGTACTCGGCGGCAAGGGCCTTGAGTTCCACGCATGGGCAGTGATCAAGGGGCAGGACGTCGCGGCAGAGGTGGAAATTCTTGCCGCGACCTGCAAGACCGCGGGGGTCAAATCCCTGATCCTCGATGTTGAACCCTATGACGGGTTCTGGCAGGGGGGGCGGCAGGATGTTCTCGACCTGATGAGCGGCCTGCGCGATAAGGTCGGCCCGGCCTTTCATATCGGCATCAGTACCGACCCACGTACCCAGCACTATGACACCATCTTCCCCGACGCATGGCGTCCGTTTGTCAACAGCGTGCATCCGCAGATCTACTGGGAAAGCATGGAGCGCACCCCGGAAGACATCATCAGCGAAACCTACAGCGTGTGGGGCAATTACGGCCTGCCCATCTACCCCGTCCTGCAGGGCGCATCGACGGCATCCAGCATCAAGGAGGCGCAGGATATCTGCCGCAGCGTGCGCGGCGCGACCGGCCTCTCGTACTGGCGGCTGGGCGTCATCGGCCCCATCCAGTTCCCGGTGATCAACCAGGAGTCCGTCACGCAGGAGATCGGCCCTGATGACGTGCTGCGTCGTTATGGCTGGGAGAAGATCATCGCACCGGGGTCAGCGGGCCACATGGATGGCACGCATATCGGCAAGCCCAGCAGCGAGGTCTTCAGCCAGTTCCTCAGCGTGCGCGGGCATACCACCAAATACATCCCTACGCAGGATAAACAGGATCGCGCCTGGTCAATGTGGGTGCCCGACCTGCCCAGCGCAGGCACTTACGAGGTTTCGGTCTTTATCCCTGGTCTGCACAACACATCAAAAGAAGCCCGTTACCATATCCACGGCATTACCGGCATCGGTACCGAGCTGCTGGTGCGGCTCAATCAGTCACGTTACAGTAATCAATGGGTGCCGCTGGTCGTCTATGATTTTGAGCAGGGGGGTGGCCAGGTCAACCTGACCGACCTCACCGGCGAATCCGGGCGCGAGGTGGCCTTCAGCGCCATCCGCTGGCGGCAGGTTGTTGAGGATGAATCCGCCGATGAACGCGCCGGGTTCGACCCGCCCGTCGGCACCGCCGAGGCGCGTCTCGGCAGCGAGGTATGGCCCGGTGACTGGTTCGATGCAACCGGCTTCGCCGTGTACTATGAGACGGTTGGCGCGGCCTATCACACCGGCGCAGACCTCAACCTCAACACGCCGCAGTGGGATACGGACCGCAATGCCCCGGTGTACGCATCCGCAGACGGCACTGTGACCTACTCCGCCATTGGCGGGGGAACATGGGGCCATGTGATCGTGATTCGCCATGAGCCGCTGGCTGATGGCACGATCCCGTACACACGCTATGCTCATATCCACACGCCGATGGTCAAGGAAGGTGACAGCGTCGAGCGTGGTCAGCAGATCGCTACGATTGGCAACGCCTACGGCAAGCTGGTCAGCTACCACCTGCACTTCGATATTTCGACCTCCGGCATCCTCGAAACCAACCCACGTCATTGGCCGGGGCCAGATCGCGATGCCGTATTGAAACACTACCTTGACCCCAGGAAGTTCATCCTTGAGCATCGCCCGCCGGGTCGTACATAAGCCGCCCCACGACGCATATCCGCAGGGCGAACGTGTATGCGTTCGCCCTGTTTCTGTTCAGAGGAGTATCCCACGGTGAAAGCCGCCCGTATTCGTCACACCCTTATCATTAGCCTGATGCTTTCCCTTAGCCTCACCGCCTGCATCACCGACGACCCCGACGCCGTTATGCAGGCTACCATGACCGCCTTTGTTGAGGAAGTACAGGGTACCGGGATCACTGCACCGACTGAACCCGCCCCGACCGCTGTCGCAGCGGACAACACGGCAGCCACCGCCCCACCCCCGCCAGGCGAAGAAACACCCCCCACGGTCTCGGTCACCTCGACCCCCATCCCGGATGTGACCTACGCCGACTTCCTGCCTGATGTGACGCTGGATGTGGCGCTGTTTTACAGCGAGCGCTGGCTGCGCGTCGATCAGACGGTGGCCTTCCGTAACACCAGTGAGGACACCCTCGACACCGTGATCTTCAATGTGGTGTCCAACGCCACCGAGGGCGCGTTTCACCTCGATGTGGTCAACGTCGGGGTCGATCTCATGCCCGATCCCGATCTCCAGATCGAAAGTGAGTTCATCACCCTGACCATGCTGCAGCTGACCCTCCCCGAACCCGCCAGGCCGGGGGCTATGGTCACCGTCGAACTGGGTTACCGTGTCCTGATCCCGCCTGTGCTGGATACCGCGTGGCCGCCCATCGGCAATGCAGGCTGGGGACCGGATATCCTGCAGGCGGGGGAATGGTATCCTGCTATCGTTCCCTATGTGCCGGGCGAAGGCTGGCATACATGGTCCTATCATCCCGTCGGCGATGTGGCCTTCTACCCGCTGACGAATACCACCATGACCATCACCACCGATGATGAGCTGGTGACCGTAGTCAGCGGCGGCCTGCTGGATCATGACGGCACAGTCTGGCAGTTCGAGGTCGAGAACGCGCGTGGCATCGCCTTCCTCGCCAGTGACGGCTTCCTGCTGGCCGAGGGTGAATCCGGCGGCGTCTCGATCCGCAGCTACTACCTTGAGGGCCATCAACAGGCCGGGCAGGATGCGCTGAAGGTGGCCGAGGACTCCATTGCGCTGTTCACCGATCTGTTCGGCCCTTACCCATATACCGACCTTGCCGTGGTGGAAAACGCTTTTTTCGGGGGCATGGAATACTCCGCCATGACCACCGTCACGGGTTGGGCTTATGCCAACTACAATGGAGAGCCGAACTCGGTGCTGCATGTGCTGCTGGCGCACGAGATCGCGCATCAGTGGTGGTACGGTGCGGTGGGCAATGACCAGATCAACGAGGCATGGCTCGATGAGTCACTGGGCTTTTACAGTGAATTTCTCTATATCGAGCATTACTACCCTGAACACGTTGATTGGTGGTGGGAGGCCCGCGTCGATCAGTTCCGCCCACAGGGTGATGTCAACGCCAGCCCTTATCTCTACTCCGACAGCCCCAGCTTCATCCTGTGGATGTACGGACGGGCGGCGTACTTTCTGCGTGACCTGCGTGTCCTGATGGGCGATGAGGCCTTTTTCACCTTCCTCCATGATTACTATATGGAAAATCGCTGGACCATCGTCACCCGTGCCGACTACTTCAACGCGATCACTTCCCACACTGAAGCCGATCTCACGCCGCTGGTCACGCGCTACTTTGATGCACCATGACCCGCCGCCGCTGGATCATCACCGGGGTAATCGCGGCACTGCTGATCGGGGTCGGTGCCGGGCTGGTGTGGCTGCTGCATGACCTGCCCAACCTCGATACACTGGATGACGGCCTGATCACGCCGTCGATCACGCTCACTGACCGCCACGGGCGCACGCTGTACGAGGTCATCGGCGAGGAGCCTGGCCGCAACCGCGTCGTGCCTCTCGATGAGGTGCCGGAAACCTGCATCGATGCCACCCTTGCCACCGAGGACGCCCGCTACTACAGCCATCCCGGCTTTGATCTGCTGGCGCTGGGGCGGGCGGTTTGGGTCAGCGTCCGTGGTGGTGAGTTGACGGGGGCCAGCACCATCACGCAGCAGGTCGTCCGTAATCTACTTCTCGACCCCGGCGAAAGCAGCGAGCGCACGGCCCGCCGTAAGCTGCGTGAGATCGCCCTTGCCTATCAACTTGAGCGCCGCTTTAGCAAGGATGAAATCCTCGCGCTCTACCTCAACCAGACCTACTACGGGAACCTCGCTTACGGCATTGATGCCGCTGCAAGGGCCTACTTCGGGGTGCCGGTGAGCGGCCTCAGCCCTGCCGAATGTGCGCTGCTGGCCGGGCTACCGCAGGCCCCGGCCCTCTACGACCCGCTCACTGATGCCGACGCCGCCAAAGCCCGGCAGGTGATCGTGTTGGGCCTGATGCTGGAACGGGATTGGATCACGCAGCAAGTGCACGACACCGCCCTCAATGAATCCCTCACCTATGCAGGTGAACGCTACAGCATTGAGGCACCACACTTCGTTTTTATGGCCTATGAGGACGTGATCACGCGGCTCCCTCCCGATGTCATCGCGGCGGGCGGCCTGACCGTGCGCACCACCCTTGAACTTGATTGGCAGCATACCGCCGAGTCGATCATCGCCGCGCAGGTCAACCGTCTCAACACACCCACCGCTGACGAGCCGGCGCACAACGTTGAGAACGCGGCATTGGTTGCCATGGATCCGTACACCGGGCAGGTGCTGGCGCTGGTTGGCAGCCCCGATTACAGCGACCGGGCCATCAGCGGGGCCGTGAACCTTGCCGCTTCACCGCGCCAGCCCGGATCGACTCTCAAGCCGTTTACCTACGCGCTTGCGTTCGATCCTGCCCGACCCGATCCGTGGGCACCGGCCACTATGCTCCTTGATGTGGAAACCTCGTTCATCACTGCCGATGGCTTCGTTTATACACCGCTCAACTACGACCGCCGCGAACACGGCCCCGTCACAATCCGCGAGGCACTGGCTTCCAGCTACAACATCCCGGCGGTCCTTACGCTCGATCAGGTGGGCGTCACAGCCCTGATCGAACTGCTTGGCTCGCTGGGCCTCGATACCGTACCCGACCTCGACGACGTTGATCTCGCGCTGACATTGGGCGGGGGCGAGGTGCGCCTCATCGACCTGACCTCGGCTTACGCGGCACTTGCCAACGGGGGGACCGCGGTCAGCCCGGTGCTGATCCTCGACGTGACGAATTCCGATGGTGAGGTCATTTACTCGGCGGATGACGGCCTCGGCGGGCGCGTGCTGGACGAGCGGGTCGCGTGGCTGCTGACCGACATCCTCAGCGATAACACCGCCCGCACCCCGGCCTTCGGCCCCAACAGCGTCCTCCAGATCGGGCGGCCTGCCGCCGCCAAGACGGGCACCACCACCGATTTTCGCGATAACTGGACGATGGGCTACACCCCCAACCTTGTGGCCGGGGTGTGGGTCGGTAATACCAGCGGCGAGCGCATGATCGATGTGAGCGGCATCAGCGGTGCCGGGCCGATCTGGCACAACTTCATGCGGGCCGTACTGGGTGGGCAGGCCGAACTGACCTTCGAGCGTCCGCCGGGCCTGACCCGCACTGAGGTCTGCCTGCCGTCAGGTCTGCTTCCTACATCAGATTGCCCGTACACCCACCTTGACTGGTTTATCACGGGGCATGAGCCAACGGAGCAGGACACGCTCTACCACGTCATCACTGACCCGCATTCGGGGCGTGACGTGCTGGCGCTCGACCTGCCGCCCATCGCCGCTGACTGGGCAGCCGGGGCAGGCGTGATTCTGTTCAGCGACATCCCAACAGACTCCAACCAATACGCCACGCCCGCCGAAGTCGCACTGGCGATCCTCAGCCCTGCGCCGGGGTCCGTCTATCGTATCGACCCGCGCCGCCCGCTGGCTGTACAGCGCCTGCGCGTGCGCCTCAGTGTGCCCGCCGATGCTGCATCGGTGACGCTGTGGATCAACGGGGAGCCATTCGAGACATGGACAGATGGCCCCTATGAGACGTGGTGGGCACTGGCAGCAGGTCAGCATACCTTTGAGCTTGAGGCCACTTCCAGGGGTGGAGAAACTCAACGCACCGCCGCCGCGATCATCACCGTCAACGCCCCTTAACCGATTCCCAGGGTTGATTCGGCGTGGTTGTTATTGACGCTCTGCAGCTTTCGGGCGTATGATGTGTCAGTACTTCTTTTTATGATCCACCACACGGAGCAGCATCCATGAAACTGGATTGGAAGAAAACCTTTCTGATAGGGCTGGGCTTTTTTGGCATCAGCGTGATCTGGCAGCTATACAACAGCTTTGTGCCCCTGTTTTTGCAGATGGGTAACCCGGCCTTTGAAAGCACCCGTGAGGCGTACGGCTTCGGCCTCAACGCCTCCTCGACGGGTATCATCATGGGTATCGATAATATCGCCGCAATCTTCATCCTGCCGCTGATCGGGGCATGGAGTGACCGCATCCGCACGCCCATTGGTCGGCGCTATCCCTTCATCCTGACCATGGCCCCGGTCGCGGCCATCTCCTTCCTGCTGATGCCCATCGCTGCCGGGCAGATCACCGCGGCGACCAACGGCAGCATCGGTGCCAACCAGGGCGCGTTCATCCTGTTCATGGTCGGTGCCATCCTGATGCTGCTGGCGATGGCGGTGCTGCGCACCCCGATCATCTCCCTGATGCCGGACCTCACGCCCTCACCGCTGCGCAGCAAGGCCAACGGCGTCATCAACCTGATGGGCGGCGTCGCCGTGATCCTGTCTTCATTTGTGATTGCCCGCCTGTTTGATATCAGGCCGCTCATCCCTTTTATCGTCGGTTCTGTCATTATGATCATCGCTGTGATCCTGCTGTTTGTGACCACCAAAGAGCCGCCTGTCGATGAGATGCCGTACCCTGAAGCGCATGAAGAATCCGACGAAGAACAGGCTGTCAAGGGCTTGAAGGGCATCTCGATTGTGCCCAAAGCCTATCGCAAGAGCCTGCTGTTCCTGATGGCTTCGATCTTCTTCTGGTTCCTCGCCTATGACGGCATCAATACGTTTTTTACGTCCTACGCGGTCGCTGAACTGGGTGTCACCGAAGGCTTTGCCCCGACTCTGTTCGGCATTGCGGGGTTGACCTTCATCATCTTCGCCATCCCGGCGGGTTTCATCGGGGAATCGCTGGGTCGGCGGCGCACCATCCAGATCGGGTTAGGTGTGTTCGCGGCGCTGCTGGTGGTGGGCTATATTGTCAATAACACAATTGGTGTCGGCATTGTGTTGGGCGTCGGCGGCATGGGCTGGGCGCTGGTCAACATCAACTCGCTGCCGATGATCGTCGATACAGCCGACGATGAGCGCCTGCTGGGCACCTACACCGGCCTCTATTACCTCGCCTCACAGACGGGATCGGCATTGGCCCCGCTGGTCTCCGGTGTTGCAGTGGACCTCACGGGCGGCAATTACCGCACACTGTTCCTGATCGGCCCGGCCTTCTTCGTACTGGCGATCATCACCATGAGCTTCGTCACCCGTGGTGAGCCAAAAGACGTTGAGCAGATCGAGGCATCCGCGGCATCGTAACCTGTATCCACACCACTGCGCGGCGCGACGATTGGCAGCAAAACGCATGACGGATGATACTGAACGGGACGATTCATATACGATACGCTTCGAATACCCAACAACCCGTATCGTAAATGGAGTGTTTCAATGCCTCAGAGTGAAGAAATGCTGGCCGTTGACCGTAAAGCGCGTATGGCGCTTGAACCGGACCTCGTGATCTATCGTGACCCCGACCAGCGCGTCAACGACTGGGCCGAATGCACCGTCCCGATGACGCCGGAACAGGCCATGGCCGAAGCCGCCCGCTGCCTGCACTGCGTAAGGCAGCCGTGTGTATCTGCCTGCCCCATCGGTAACGAGGTGGCGGAGGCGATGTGGTACATCGAACACGGCGAGTTTGAACGCGCCGCCGACCTGTACCGGGCCACCAACCCGATGACCGACGTCTGCGGGCGTGTGTGCCCGGTCGAAGCGAGCTGCGAAGGTGCCTGTGTGCTGTATAAGAAGGGCAAAGCGATCCCGACCCGTGCGTTGGAGGACTTTGTTACGACTTACCAGCGTGACCACGGCGGCGTCGCGGTGCCAGTTATCACACCGACCGGCAAGCGCATCGGTGTGGTAGGGGCTGGGCCTGCGGGCCTTTCCGCTGCCGAGATGCTGGCCGTGGAAGGCCACGCTGTGACCGTGTACGAGGCCCTGCCCGAACCCGGCGGCCTGCTGGTGTACGGTATCCCGACCTTCAAGCTGGAAAAAGACGTTGTCGCGTGGAAGGTGGACTGGCTCAAACAACTGGGTGTCACCTTCGAGACCAACCTGCGTATCGGCGCAGACCTGACGCTGGACGACCTGATCGCGCGGGATAAGCTCGATGCGGTCTTCGTGGGCGTTGGCGCACTGGTGGAAGCCTCAATGAATATCCCCGGCGAAGACCTGCCCGGCGTGTACACCTCGCTGGACTTCCTGACCCGGGCCAACCTGCCGCTTGATCTGCTGCCCACCGGGCAGGCACGCATCGAGACGGCGTACAGGCGTGTGGCGGTCATCGGTGGTGGCGACACCGCTACTGACTGCATCCGCACGGCGCTTCGGCTGGGCGCAGAGGATGTAACCTGCTTCTACCGCCGCACCGAGGCCGAGATGCCCGGCAGCGCTATTGAGCGGCACAAGGCTACTGACGAAGGCGCGCACATTGAGTTCCTTGCTGCGCCGACGGCTATCCTCGATACGACTGGCGATGGCCGGGCCGATACCGTGCGCATGATCCGCATGGAACTGGGCGAGCCGGATGACTCAGGCCGCCGCCGCCCGGTGCCCATGGCAGGCTCCGAGTATGATGTTGAGGTCGATGCGGTGGTGCTGGCAATTGGCTTCTGGCCGGACCCGACCATCGGGAAGACCACAAACGAACTCGAATCGACGCGCTGGGGCCTGATCGTCACCGATGAGAACGGGGCCACCAACCGCCGCGAGGTCTTCGCGGGGGGAGACGCCGTCACCGGGCCACGGCTGGTCAATGAGGCCGTGGCCGCCGGCAATCGCGCCGCTGAGGCCATCAACAGAATGCTGGCCGGCGAGGCACTGGTCACTGGTAATTAGCGATTAGCTGTCAGCCAATTGATTGACCATGAACAAGACCCTATCCAGTGACCGGGCAGGGTCTTGTTGTTTTGCTGTGAGCTGTTCTCAACCTACACGGGAAACGGCCAGAGTCGAGCGCTGGCTAAACGCTAATTGCTGATCCCCTCGTACACCCAGAGGTCAAAGAAGGCGCGGGCTTCAGGCCCAAAGGCGTCTTCGACGGCATCGCCAAGCAGCTCATTGGTAACATTGCGGTAGCGATACTGATCATAGTAGGAGGCGAGGAAGGCATCCATGGCCTCGGTGCCGTATTCTTCCTCCAACTGGCCGAACAGCAGCGCCCCGCCGCTGTACACGAATACACGATATTCCACACCGGGGTACTGAACCGCGTCCATGCCGATGGGGAGCGCGCCCCCGCGCTCACTGAGATACCAATTGACCTCATCCTGGTAGTAGGACTCGACGGCATCGCCAGCGGCATCGCCCTGCGTCTCACGATAGTAGACCTGCACGGCGTACTCGGTGAGGCCCTCATCGAGCCACGGCTCCGTGACCTGGTTGTTGCCAATCATGCTGTACCACCACTGGTGCGCCGTCTCATGGACGATGACGATATCGAAGAAGGAGTTGCCCGTATCCCATACATTGGAGGCGATGTAGATCAGGCCGGGGTACTCGATGCCGCCCGCCGAGATCACCGCCTCGATCACGTCGAGTTCGCGGAAGGGGTAGGCCCCAAACTGACGATCAAACACGGAGACCGAATCGGCGGTAAGCCGCAGCGCGTGGTCATCCTCGGTAGCATCGCCCGGCAGGGACCACACTGAAATCGTGACGTCATCAAAGGTGTCCTGTGCCACCTCAAAGGCCGGTCCCATCGCGACGGAGACATCCCGGACAGGGCCGGTAACGATATGGTACGTGGCGCGGCCTTCGGCATCGGTGGTCTGCTCGATGACGGTTCCGGTTGCCGCGAGGCCGTGGTCAGACGGGGCACGCAGGCGCACGTCATACAGCATGACGGGGCTGTAGGCGGGGTCACCGGGGCCATCAAGCGGGCCGTCCCACCAGCCGGAGTGGGGGTCATAGACGGACAGCATCGGGATGAAGCTGGAAAGCGTGGCCTGCCCGTCCCAGTAGGCGATGCGACCATAGCCAAGCTGGGAATTGTCCTCCAGATTCATCAGAAAGGTCACACTCAGCAGGACCTGCTGGCCCGACGGCAATGGCGCAGGCAGAGGGATGGTGACGGTGGTGGTATCGTCAAGGTAGGCGACATCCACGATAACACCATCCACCTGTATCGTACCGATAAGCTCGGTGGTTTGTGAGCCGATGGCGTTGGGGACTATGCGCAGCACGATCTCGCCCAGCGTGTCAGGGGAGTCATTGACAAAGCGAATGTACTCCGTACCCACGATGCTGAGGCCGTCGTCCTGTACGATCATATCGAGCGTGACCCATGCGCGGCTGCTTTCCGCAAACTGATCGACATCGTCATCAAAACCGGGGCGCATGGCGGCGTAGTGCGGCGAGACATCGTCATAGGGTTCGAGGACGGGCAGACCATCAACCTCACCAGCGGCAGGCTCCCGTGTTGCCGCCGCCGAGGTCAGTGACTCGGGCAGGATGGTCTGCGGGATGATCACGGTAGGGGTGGGTGTCGAATCAAGGACGGGCAGGGTGCAGGCCAGCGAAGCCAGCACCAGCAGCAGGGGCGTGATCAGGACAGGTTTTGATGTGGTCATGGTTGATCTATCCCTCTGTAGAGTGTCCAGCGGCCATCCCGGTATAACCATACCGCGCGATCCGGCACTAGGGCGGCCAGTTCCGCCGCCGTGATAATGCGGCTGCTGTGCGCGACAATCAAGGGGCCATCGAGCAGCGGTGTGTTGACGGAGTTCAGCGCAGCATACTCGATCCACCGTGAGCTTATCACCAATACAACTGCCGGGCCATCACCCACGGTTTGATCGAGTTCGGCGAGCGCGGTGCGGTCAATGCTATAGAGGGTGTGCCAGCCAGTAAGGCGGGCCGGGAGATAGAGTGTGAGGTTGATGGCGAGGAGGAGAGCGATCACGATAACGCCCGCTACCTCACCCCATCTGCCATACTGCTGGCTGTCATTCCCTGCTGTTTGATCCTGTTCTCCCTCTCCACCTGCGTAGAGAGGGTTAGGGGGTGAGGTGATCCGGCGACTCAGCCATCTGCCGCCCCCCCACACGCCGAACCCGGCCAGCACAGCCAACCCGGCATGGGCCTCGAAGTAGTAGCGGGGGCCGTAGACCTGTGCGCCGACCCAGTAGGCAGCATAGGCGAGGACGAGCGCCACAAACGGGCCACAGAACAGGGTTACCAGCGCCCCGGTTCGGCCTCGATGAGATACCCGCAGCGCCGCCGCGCCCAGCGCCACGGGCAGCCAGCTCAGGCCCGGCAGACCGAACAGATCGGAGGCCCACAAACGGAGGCCCTGTAACGATGTGACAAGACCCTGCCGGAGCGTATGCCCGCCCAATGCCCCGATGCCGGGGCCAAAGCCGACGCGATCATAGGGCCAGGTCAGCGTATAAAGATTGGTAAATGGTGAGCCTGTCACTGCCCACAGATAGAGGGGATGTAGCGCCGCCAGCAGCACGGCAGGCACGCCAACCCAGGCAACCAAACGCGGCACACGCAGGGCCGGGAGATGCGGCCACCACAACCACAGCGCCCCGATCCCCAGCATCACGGAAACCGCCAGCGCGCTATAGGGCCGGGCCAGCACCAACCAACCGAGACAGCCCCCCAGTACAAGCGCCCAGCCCCGCCAGTGAGTATCACCTGCCAGAGCATGTTCCAGGCGCAGGATCGCCAGCAGGGCACCCGCCGTCAGCACCGCACCAGTGAGATGCCCCATGTAGCTCCCGGCCTGCGCCAGGAAAAACGGCGAGGCGATGCCCATCAGTGCCGCAAAAAAGGCCGGTAGACGCGGCCCGACCTGCCGGGCGACGGCATAGATGAGCGCGGCCAATGCAGCACCCAACACCGGGTTGACCAGCCACCCCCCCCTGAAGCGCTCCCCGGCAGCCAGCAGCAGCGGCCAGCCGATGCTGTACTTACCGACCCGGCAGCCGTTGAAATTGATCACAAAGGGTTGAGAGAAAGCCGTGGGGTGAAGGGCGGCTGGCGCACAAAGCAGCCCGGCGGCATAGGTTTGTGCCTGGAAGCGGTAGGTGGCCTCGTCTTCAAGGTGCGGCAGGCGCTCAAACACAACGTTGGACATCAACACACCAGCCAGCAGCGCCAGCACCAGCAGGGGCAGCAGCACAACGGTATCGATTGATTCCCATAACTGACGGTTCATGATCTTTGTAACTGGTTTATGATACAAGAGGGTAGTATATTGATGACAGTACAATTCACACACGTTCGAACATCACAATTTGTTGTGGCATATATCAGACATCTGCCCTGATCATCCAAATTGATCCCGGTCAAAGGCTCCGTTATAATGGTCGCGATAATTATTTTGCCCCATTATGATTGCCATCCCGTAACTACTCAGGCCACTTTTTGTGCCTAATTTGAGATATCGAACGATCTTCACGCCATATGTTTTGTACCTGAACACAATCCAAAATGTCAATCAAGATCGCAAATTTGAGTACAAAATCAGGCTGAGTAGTAACGCCATCCCAATTAAATAGGCTGCTGTCCGCACACAACCGTTTGGAAGGATACCCCTATGGCAACACTTGTAACCACTGTTCGCGAACTCTTCCGCTACCGGGGGAAGGAAGGACAACTAGCGTGGATCGGCCATCGTGCCGCCGGACTCGGCACGCTGCTGTTCTTCATCACCCATGTCATTGATACCTCATGGGTCTACTTTGCCCCGGACCTCTACGCCCATGCCGTGGCGTTATACAAATCTCCCCCGTTCCTCGTCGGTGAAGTGCTGCTGATGGCAGCAGTGATTTACCACGCTTTTAATGGCCTCCGCATCGCGGTGATGGATATGCGCCCGCAGATGTGGAAGTACCAGCGTCAGATGACGTGGGGGGTCTTTGTGCTGACGGCGGTGGTCTTCATCCCCATCTTGTTCATCATGCTCGGCCACATCGTCGAACTGCTTGGCGCGTAAGGGAGAACACGAGAATGGCAACAATAAGTAAAACCGGTGGACGCGCCGCCCCTAGTGGCGCAAGCAAAAAAGATATGTTCTGGTGGCGGTTCATGCGTCTTTCAGGGCTGTTACTGATTCCGCTGGCCTTCATCCACCTTGCGATTATGCACGTCATCAACAGCGTGGCGGTGATCTCGCTCGAATGGGTGATCAACGAACGCTGGGCCTATCTTGGCTGGCGCATTTATGACGCCGCCCTGTTGTGGTTTGCCGGGATGCACGGCTTCCGTGGCCTGAAGTATGTTGTTAATGACTACGTTCACAAACCCGAGCTGAATCGTGGGTTGACCATCGCGCTGGTGGCGCTGGCAGTGATCGTGTTGGCGGCAGGCAGCATCGCCCTGATCGCCGCCCCGTTCTCAATGTAACATACGGTGGATACCACTCGACTGACTCCAACGACAGGATAATGAATCTGACATGAAAACACATCAGTTTGACGCAGTCATCGTGGGTGCTGGCGGTGCGGGCCTGATGGCCGCGCTGTACGCCTCCCGCGAGGTGAACACCGCCGTGATCAGCAAGCTGTACCCGACGCGCTCCCATACGGGAGCGGCACAAGGCGGCATCGGCGCGGCGCTGAGCAACCACGAGGAAGACAACTGGGAATGGCACTCATTCGATACCGTCAAGGGCGGCGACTACCTCTCTGACCAGGACGCGGTGGACGTGCTCACAAAGGAAGCTATCGACGTTGTCGTCGAGCTTGAACACATGGGCCTGCCATTCGACCGTACCGACGAAGGCAAAATCTCACAGCGTCGTTTTGGCGGGCACACCCGCAATCACGGCGAGGCTGCGGTTCGCCGTGCCTGCCACGCCGCTGACCGCACCGGGCATATGATCCTCCAGACGCTGTACCAGCAGTGCATTAAGAATGAGGTGAACTTCTTCGATGAGTTCCACGTTGTTGATATAGTGATGAATGACGGCAAGCCCGCCGCCGTAGTCGCCATTGAACTCAGCACCGGCGAACTGCACGTCTTCCAGGCGAAGTCGTTCCTGTTCGCGACGGGTGGTTGGGGCAAAGTCTGGCAGATTTCCAGCAACGCCCACACCCTGACCGGCGATGGCAACGCCATCCTGTATCGCCACGGCATCCCGATGGAGGACATGGAGTTCTTCCAGTTCCACCCGACCGGCATCTTCCGGCTGGGCATCCTCATCACCGAGGGTGTACGTGGTGAAGGTGGCGTGCTGCTGAACAGCGAGGGCGAACGCTTCATGGCGAAGTACGCCCCCACCATCAAGGACCTTGCCAGCCGTGACGTCGTTTCCCGCGCGATCTACCTTGAGGTCGAAGCCGGGCGCGGCATCAAGGGTAAGAACTACGTCCACCTTGATATCCGCCCTGAAACCGTAAACTACTACCTTGAGCAGGACGGCGAGGACCAGCGCATCGACCGTGAGTACATCGAGACGAAGCTGCCGGACATCCTCGACTTCTGCCGCACCTACCTGGGCGTGGACCCCGTCACTGAACCGATGCCGGTTCAGCCGACAGCGCACTATGCCATGGGCGGCATCCCGACCAATGTCGATACTGAAGTCATCATCGACGCCAGCAACACCGTGATGCCCGGCCTGTATGCTGCCGGTGAGTGCGCGTGTGTCTCTGTCCACGGTGCCAACCGCCTCGGGACCAACTCGCTGACTGACCTGGTGGTATATGGCCGCCGGGGTGGCATCAAGATGGCCGAATACGCCAAGTCGGCGGAGTTCGTACCGCTGCCGGAAAACCCAACGGCAAGCATCGAAGCCGCGTTCAACCGCATCCGTGAGGCCAGGGGCAAGACCCGCCCCGCCGTACTGCGCGAGGAAATGCAGAACGTGATGACGAAATACGTCGGCGTGTTCCGCGAGGAAAAGGGCATGGCCCAGGCCGTCGAGGACGTGAGAAAACTCAAGGAACGCTTTGAGAGCGAAATCTCCATTGATAATGAGGGCAAGCAGTACAACTACGACCTGCTCGAAGCATGGGAACTGAGCTGCCTGCTTGATATGGCAGAAGTCACCGCTGTCTCAGCGCTGGCCCGCCAGGAAAGCCGTGGGGCGCACTCACGGGATGACTTCGAAAAGCGTGACGATGCGAAGTTCCTGGCGCACACGATGGCAACTCTCAAGGAAGATGGCGAGATCGAACTGACCTACAAGCCGGTCATGATCGACCGCTACGAGCCTAAAGAACGCGTTTACTAGGTCAAACGGTAATACGGATAAGCAAAGGATTAACAAATGGAAATCACGCTACGCATCCGACGGTTTGACCCGGAACGCGATGCTAAACCATACTGGCAGGAATTCACACTCAGCGAGGTGGACCCCACCGAGCGCGTGCTGGACCTGCTGAACCGTGTCAAATGGTACGAGGATGGCACACTGACCTTCCGTAGTTCCTGCGCCCACGGCGTATGCGGCTCGGACGCGATGCGCATCAACGGCATCAATTCCCTCGCCTGCAAGGCGCTGGTGCAGGACTACGTGACCAGCGAGAAGGGGCGCATCCAGGTCGAACCGATCCTGGGTCTCTCTATCAAGAAAGACCTGCTCGTCGATATGGAACCGTTCATGGCGCATTACCGCTCAGTGAAGCCGTACTTCATCAGCGATAAGCCGGTGCCTGGGGATAGCCGCGAACGTCGCCAAACGCAGGAAGACAAAGATCGAATCGATGAGGGTACGAAGTGCATCCTGTGTGCTGCCTGCACGACCTCCTGCCCGTCCTTCTGGGCCAATGGCACGTATGTCGGGCCGGCGGCGATAGTCCAGGCACACCGCTTCATCTTCGACACGCGTGATACTGCCGCCCGCGAACGGCTGGACATCCTGAGCGATGAAAGCGGCGTGTGGCGCTGCCGCACGATCTTCAACTGCACAACGGCGTGCCCGCGTGAAATCCCGGTCACGCAGTTGATCGCGGAAGTCAAGAACGCGATTTACACCGAATAAGCGGCAGCTAACCGCAGCACAGAAGCCCACGTCATTGCGACGTGGGCTTCTTCGTTTTTGAATATTAGGACTCACCCAATTGTACTCATCATCGGGTATCAGGCCCTTGCCGCCAGTATCCCCCTGATCCTGATTCGGGGCGTCCGTCAGAACCCGATTGAAGGCTGATGCTACCCGCGCAGCACGGCCCCGTGTTTCTTTTCCAGCGACTTAACGATCTTGTTGCGCGTCTTGTCGGCGTCCTTGTCACGCAGGGTCTTGGTCATCGACTGGAAGGTCAGTGAATAGGCGAGGCTTTTCCTGCCCTCACCCAACTGTTCCCCGCGATACACATCGAACAGGCGCAGACCGGCCAGCAGATCGCCGCCCGCCTGGCGGATCGTCGCGGCGATTTCCGCCGCCGGGACCGCCTCATCAACCACCAACGCGATGTCCTGGTAGACTGCCGGGTAGGGTGAGATCGAGCGCGTGTGATGCCCGTCGCCCGCCACCTCGATCAACAGGTCGAGCTCCAGTTCCGCGATCAGCACCGGCAGGTCGGGCAGTTCATACGCCTCAGCCACCAACGGATGAAGCTGGCCCATTGTGCCGATCAGGGTCTTGCCGACATAGAGATCGGCGGCACGACCGGGATAGCAGCTCGAATGCGTCGAGGTCCGGTAGGAGACATCGTCGATCTTCAACGCTTCGAGCAGTTCCTCCACCACCCCCTTGAGGTCGTAGAAATCCATCACCTCAAGGGTGGCATGTGCGCCCATCTGCCAGTTGTGGGTATCACGCTCGCCTGCCATGGCAAGGCACAAATGCGCCGGTTCGTGCGGCAGTTGTTCATCATCGACCGGCAGATAGACATGACCAATTTCGAACAGGGCCAGCCGGGTATGCACACGCCCGTTGAGTGCCAGTACCTCCAGCATGGCGTTCATCAGCGTGTGACGCATCACGGTGCGTTCCGCGCTGATGGGGTTCGCCATCGTGACGTATTCGCCTTCATACCAGTCCGACTTCGCGCCGGGCGGTACCAGCCGCGCCTCAAGTTCGGGCGTGGTCATACGGTAGTTGATGACCTCCTGCATCCCGGCACGGGTCAGCAGGTTACGGATGCTCTCCTCGCGGTCGAGTTCGATGTTGTTGCGCTGCGGGGGCAGTTCATCGACCAGCAGCGTATTCGGGATGCGGTCGTAGCCGTAGATGCGGGCGATCTCCTCGATCAGGTCGGCCTGCCCCACGACGTCGCGGATGTCCTCGTCATGCGCGAAGTTAAGATAGCCGATATCGGTACGGAATCCGGGCACGGTAACGCGCAGGGTCTCATCATCGGCTCGTGCCACGTCGAACGACAGCCCGCGCAGGATGCGCTCGACTTCATCAATGGGCAGGTCCACGCCGAGGATGCGATGCACCTCGGCCATTGGCAGCGGCATTGTGACAACGTCTGCCGGGTTGGGGTACTCATCGATGATGCCCTCGGCGACTTCGCCGCCACCCAGGACACGCATCATCTCGGTGGCACGGCGCAGGCCCACCTCGGCCTGTGCCGGGTGAACGCCACGGCTGAAGCGGATACCGGCCTCGGAGCGAATCTCATCACCGTGTTCACGCTGTGCGCTGAGCGTCTGCCGGATGTTGATGAAGTTCCAGTTCGCCGCTTCGAGCAGCACGTTGGTGGTGACATCGCTTACTTCGGATTCTGCACCGCCCATGATGCCGCCGAGGCTCAGTACGCCCTCGGTATCACACACGAGGATCGTCATCTCATCCAACTGACGATCCACGTCATCGAGCGTAGTGAGGCGCTCGCCGGGTTCGGGCAGGCGTGTGATGATGGTCGGGGCCTTGCCCCCCGCGCGTTTCACCAGCACGTCGTAATCGAAGGCGTGCAGCGGCTGGCCGGTTTCCAGCATGACATAGTTGGTCACATCAACCATGTTGCTGATCGGGCGCATGCCCATCAACTTGAGGCGGTGCCGGACGATCCACGGGGACGGCTTGATCTCGACGTTCCTGATCAGGCCCAGGGTGAACCGTGGGTTGAGGTCCGGCTCATGAATCTCGATGGCAGCCTGCCCCTTGATCGGCGCACCGGTCATCTCGATGTGCTGACCGGGCAGTCTGACTTCCTGCCCGGTCAGCGCCGCGATTTCACGAGCCACACCGAGGATCGAGAAGTTGCGGGCCATGTTGGGCGTCAGTTCCAGTTCGAGGACCGCATCGCCTAGCACGTCCTGGAGGGGGGTGCCCGGAACGGCGTCGGTTTCAAAGATCAGGATGCCTTCATGGGTTTCACTGATGCCTAGTTCCATCTCGGAACAAACCATGGTGCGATTCATGATACCGCGCAGTTCCTTCGGCTTGAGGACCATGCGTTTGACCCCGTCGCCGTGCCCGTCGATGACCTCGGCACCCTCACGAGCATACGCGGTGACCAGCGGCGTATCGAGTGGGCCTTTGCCTTTGTACGGGTACAGGTTTGGGGCACCCGTAACGCAGGTCTCCACTTCGCCGATGCCGGACTCGACCATCGCCAGTACGAGGCGGTCGGCGTCAGGATGCGGCTTCACCTCAAGGATGTGACCCACCACGATCTTCTCGCGGTCCCAGGCGAGGTGATCCCCGGCGGTCTTGATGGCCTTGTCGCGCGGCATTTCCCCTGCCGGGATGCCGATGTACTCAATCGTGTCGACCTCCAGCCCGGCCAATGTCAGGCGGTAGGCAATTTCCTCCACCGGGACCGTCAGATCGACGTAATCTTTTAACCATGAAATCGGTACGCGCATGTTTGTTCTCCTTATTAGCTGTCAGTATTCAGCCGTCAGCTATCAGCTTGTCGTCCTGTGTTGATGTGATGGTCTGTCATCGGTCCCCTGCGCCGCCAAAAAGGGGCTGCATAAGCTTGATAAGCTTATGCGGGGGCCACCGCCTAAAACTGCTGAAGGAATCTGAGGTCGTTCCCCCAGAAGTAGCGGATATCCTCGATGCGATGCTTGACCATCAGGATGCGTTCCGGGCCGATGCCGAAGGCGAAGCCGCTGTACTCACGCGGGTCATAGCCGCCGTTCTTCAGCACGACCGGGTGCATCATCCCTGCGCCGCCGATCTCCATCCAGCCTCCTTCCCACTCCACGTCAATCTCGACGCTGGGTTCCGTGAACGGGAAGTGAGAGCAGCGGAAGCGCACGGCCTTCTCCGCGCCGTAGACGCGGCGGGCGAACTCGATCATGGTGCCCTTGAGGTCGGTCAGGTGGATGTTGCGCCCCACGACCACGCCCTCAACCTGGTTGAACTGGAACTCGTGGCTGGCATCGACCTGCTCATAGCGGTACACCATGCCCGGCAGGATCACGCGCAAGGGGTCCGGGGCATACTCACGCATGGCGTGAATCTGGCCCGGCGAGGTGTGCGTGCGCAGAATGACACCTTCCTTCGTGGTATAGAACGTATCCCACATATCGCGCGCCGGGTGATGCGGCGGGATGTTGAGATAGGTGAAGTTCATGTCGTCCGATTCCACGTCCCGGCTGCGGTACACCTGGAAACCCATATCGCCCCAGATGCGGTAAATATCACGGAGCATGACGGTGGCGGGGTGCAGCCGCCCCAGAGGCCCGCGACGGCCTGGCAGCGTCACGTCGATGGCCCCGGCGGCCATC
>CAYMGV010000039.1:0-22352 GCA_964390105.1 uncultured Anaerolineae bacterium
TGTTCATCATAACTCACTTTCCGTGAGTGTCTACCAAATGGATAAAGTCGAGTTAAAAAGGGGGCAATAAAACGACCACCGAGACTTGGGTCGTAAAACCACGACCGATCACCATTCTGAAGACTCCAAAAGTGTCCCTGATCGGTACCCTTTGCAGCAGATGCGAAGCATCTACGCTGGCGGCCTGACTGTGGCGCAAGCCAATCTGCAATCGCCACGTCAAGCGGGGGTGCAAACAACCGTAGCACCAAGGCCCACAGAATTGAACTGCACCCTTGTGATCTGCTCAATTTGACAGCCCCCGGAGAACGCTTATACTTAAGAGATAATCTGTTGCATCTAACAACAATTTGGGATTCGCCGTGACCGACCAACTCGAAAACTACGTAACCGTGGCCGAAGCAGCCCGCCGCCTGAACATCCACCCGGAGTCGGTGCGGCGTCTGATCCGGGGAGGCAAGCTACCTGCCCGTAAATTTGCCAACACCTGGCTGATCGATCAGACCACACTTGAACAGTTTGCCAGCAACTACGACCCGCGCCCCGGTAAAAAGGCGACGTTATTCTAACCCCGGCGAGACCGCACCTGAGTTGCACAGCCGGGGGGGCTGGTCTACAATGCCGGGGAACTACACCATCAACCGGGGGCAGTGCCGTGAGCGCACCTTTTATTTCCATCAAAGGGATTCGTGAAGGACTGCTGATAACTATCAACGAAGATGGTGAATGGGCTGAGGCCGAAACCGCTTTGTTGGAAGCCATCAGCGCACAATCCGGGTTCTTTCGAGGGGCAGCAGTCGCTCTCCAGGTAGGAGGCCGCGTTTTGGACCGTGACGACATCCGAAAACTGAAGGACAAACTGGCCGAGCACGACGTCCGGCTGTCTTCCCTGCTGGGGGCCTCACCAGAAACGATCCGGGCGGCCCGCCGCAGTGACCTTGAGACGGACCTCCCCCAGCCGCACGACTCCGACGAAGACACTGAAACCGATGAATACAATGATGACCTGCCGCCCATTGATAGTGATGTCGATGGCACGCTGGGGGTGCTGGTCAAATCGACCCTGCGTTCCGGGCGGACCATTCGGCACGCCGGGCATGTGCTGGTCATCGGTGATGTGAACCCCGGCTCTCAGATCATCGCCGGGGGTGATATCGTCATCTGGGGACGGCTGCGTGGCACCGTCCATGCAGGGGCAACCGGCGATACTGAGTCGGTGGTTTGTGCCCTCGATATGCGTCCCCAGCAGTTACGTATAGCAAACCAGGTCGCAATCGGGCCGGATGACACCCGGCGACGTCCAAACCCCGAGATGGCATACATCGAGGATGGGCAGATTGTGGCCCGCGAGTGGGGTTCCTGATCCCTTACCCTGTGGATAGATAGGAAGGATAAGCATGGCGGCGCGTGTAATCACGATTACATCCGGAAAAGGTGGCGTGGGCAAAACCACGGCCACAGCCAACCTGGGGGTGGCGCTGGCGTCACTCGGCTATAAGGTGGCCTGCATTGATGCCGATATTGGCCTGCGTAACCTTGATGTGGTGATGGGCCTTGAAAACCGCATTGTTTATAACCTTGTCGATGTGATCGAAGGGCGTGCCCGTCTGCGGCAGGCCATGATCAAGGACAAGCGGCTCAAGGAAGACCTGTACCTCATCCCGGCAGCGCAAACGCGGGACAAGACCGCCATCAGCCCCAGTGACATGGTACGCCTGTGCGACGAACTGCGCGAGTATGTCGATTACATCGTGGTCGACTCGCCCGCTGGCATCGAACGCGGTTTCCGCAACGCCATCGCCCCGGCAGATGAGGTGGTCATCATCACCAACCCCGAGGTCTCCTCTGTGCGTGACGCTGACCGTATCATCGGCCTGATTGAGGCCGAGAATAAGGGGCCGGGTAAACTGGTCGTCAACCGCCTCAAGGCGGAGATGGTCAAGAAGGGCGATATGCTTAGCCCCGATGACATCATTGATATCCTCGCCATTGACCTGATCGGCCTCATCCCGGAGGATGAGACGATCCTGATCAGTACCAACCGAGGCACCCCGGCCACGCTCAAGCCGGAGGATTCAAAAGCGGGGCAGGCATTCCGTAATATCGCCCGCCGCCTGACCGGGGAAGACGTGCCCTTCATGCCAATGGAGGATGACAGCAGCTTCATGGGCAAGCTGTTCAAATCACTGGGCTTCAAACCCAGTGGGGCCGGTGAGCCGATGACCAGCGCCAAACCCGGTAAATCGGATGTGAGACCCAAGCCAAAACCCAGCGAGGCGACACCGGAGAAGAAGGAACCCACGGTCGAGGCGGTCGAGGCGAAGGAGAAACCTGCTGCCTCGAAGCCCGCTACAGCCGAGAAAAAACCGGGGCCAAAGGCCGACGCCAGGCCAGCCGCTACCCCTGAAGCGAAACCCGCAGCAGCAAAGCCAGCCGCTGAGGAGAAAAAGCCGGAGCCAAAAGCTGACGCCAAGCCGATTGAGGCTAAACCACTGGGCGATAAAGTACCCGCCAAGGCACCCGAAACACCGGCGGTGACGGAGGTCAGGCCAACTGAGCCAGCGAAAAAGCCGGAAGACGCGGCCACTGAAGCAAAGAAGCCAGCGGCTGAAAGCACGTCTGGCAGCAAAGATAGCTAACCCACCGGGAGGATCAAGGAATGACCAACCTGTTTGAAAAGCTCTTTGGTGGGGATCGCCGCAGCAGTGGGCAGACCGCGAAGGATCGCTTGCAGCTTGTATTGATGCACGATCGCAGCGACCTCTCACCGATGCAGCTTCAGCAGCTTAAAGATGAAATCCTTGAGGTAATTTCGCGCTACGTGGAGTTTGACCCTGAACGCGTCGAGATCGACCTGATGAACGAGGATCGCGCCAGTATGATCAAGGCGGAAATCCCCATCGAAGGGGGCAAACGCCGCCGCCGCCCGCTGGAGGAAGATACCGGCGAGCGTGACGAAGATAACGCAGACCTGCGCCCTCCAAGCCCGGAGTACGAGTACGAAGAAGGTGAATAGAAACAAAAACGGAGCCATCATAAGGCTCCGTTTTCATAACCATGATCAGCCCAGCTTGTGCCACGGTCTGATCATGTCAGCAGGATGTCACCCGCCGCACTGTGAATGACGATCTCGGCGTGGGCTGCGGTCTGGTCAAAATCCGGGGTGGTGTACTGGCCGCTCCCCACTGAGAGCAGGCGCGGGTTTTCAACGTTAAAGGTCGCCAGCCTGCCACGCGTCACCGTGATGCGTGCCCCCACCCCTACGGGCACATGCACCTCGATCTCTCCCATGCCCGTTTTGAGGTCGATGGTGGGGTAGCCGCGCCGGGCACAGTTGACGCTGATACGCCCCATTGTGCTGTGCGCGGTGACATTCTCCAACCGCAGGCTGCCCAGGTCCAGCGTCAGGTTGCCGATGGAACTACGCACGTCGAGATCCCACAGGATGTTCCCGGCGAGGTCGGCTCGCCAGTACGATACATTGGTGGATACAGGCTGCCGATTCATGAACAAATACGCGATGCCATCGCGAAAGTCAAACTCCGGCATCCCGAATGGCCCGTAGCGCGTCTGTGCTACGCGGTCGGTGTCACAGACCCCAATGCTGAGGTCAGATAGACCGGCGCGGCTGTGCAGTTCCCCCCGGACAACCTGACCACGCGCGGTAAAGCTGCGTGTAGGGCGTGCGCTGCTGAGGTCACGTGCAAGAATGACATTAATCCCCAGAAATACGAACCCGGCACCCAGTACGATACGGAAAGCCGGGTTGGCATCGAGGACGTACATCACCATACCGGCGATGATCAGCGGCCACCCCAGCAGCCACAGCACCCGCGCGATCTGTAAATGGAACGGCAAAGACTTCATGAATGACCCTTTTTGATGGGGGTGAGCTTGCCCATTGTACACACAGCAGGATGATCTCGCCCTCGTCGTGTCGCCACTTGAAGGGATTGTTGAGTGTGGGTATGGGGTCTCGGGGCAGGATGAGGGAATGATTGCCCAGCTTATCTCAGCTCCCTGTTTTTTTGCAACAGAACCGTCACGAGGGGGTCGCGGAACCTAACCACCAGCCAAACCCCAGCAGCGCGATCCCGGCAGCACCCAACCCAAGTAGTTCGGGCAGGGAAAGCGTAGTGCCTGCATCCCCGATCTGCGCAGCGGCGGCCTCACGCCCGGCCAACTCGGCATCCGTCTCATGCACGGCAACCGTGATCACGTTAGTTGAACCCTCGATCTCGCTCCCCAACTGCGACATCACGGCTCGTATCTCGTAGATACCCGGCTCAAACTCAAACTCATGCGTCAGCCCGGTCAACTCCGTGACTGGCTCATCGTTGACGTAAAGAACGATGCGCGTATCATACAGGGTAAAATCGACCGAACGCACCTGCATTTCGAGCAGCATCGGGCCGGGTTCAAGCGATGCGCCATCAGCCGGTGAGATGATGAAAAGCTCAGGGGTAGGCAGCGCGATGTCAAATCCATAGCTCCCGCTGATGATCACTGGCGACCCTAGCGCGGCAGCCCGGTACTCAACACGATATGAACCGTTGTTCAGTGCCGGGATGCTCACGCGGATCGTGTTCCCGCGTTCGGGGTCTACCCCGGCATCGCTGAGATTAACGGCCAGCCCGGCGGAGTCACGTACCACCAGCCGCACGCTGGACGGCTCGATCAGACGATCAAACGTAATGACCACCGTCTGCGGCACAGTATCGACCGCTGAGTCGGGGGCCGGGAAGGCATCGGTGACGACGGGCTGGGCATGGGCAGTGGGTGGCTGCGTCAGCAGCAGAAGCGCCAGCACGCCCACGATCAGGCCGAGGAGACGGGTTACAAGTTTCATAGTGCGGGGATTATAGCACAGCCCGTACCTGGAACACCCGGATTCAACCTGTGATCGTAGCCAAACCGCATTTTGATTGTTTTGATCCTTTGAACCTTTCTACACACTCAAAGGCAAGCAATGGCACACTATACCATCATCCTGAACCCCCAGGCAGACAGCGGTCGCGTTGGCTCACACCGCGAAACCCTCGTTGAGCATATCACCCGTGTGGCAGAGGAGGACGGACACCAGCTTGACTGGCGCTATACCGATGCTCCGCGCCACGCCATCGACCTTGCCCGCGATGCGGCGGAAAACGGCACCGATGTGATCGTGTGCGTCGGTGGTGATGGCACCGTACACGAGATCGTCAACGGCCTGCTGACCGCGCAAACCGATCAACTTCCACGATTGGGCATCGTGCCGGTCGGGTCCGGCAATGACTTCGCCGCCAACATCGAACTGCCCCTCAAGACCGATCAGGCCATCCAGCGTGTGTTCCACGGCCAGCCCATACCCTGTGACGCCGCCAGCATCACGGACAACAACGGGCGCACCGAATACTGGAACAACTCGATGGGCGTCGGCTTTACCGGCATCGTCAACCGTCTGAGCCGCGAGTCCCGGCTCAGCGGCCTGCCGAAATACCTGCTGGCGGTTTTCAAGGCGATTATCGGGCTGGAACCGGGCCTGCATACCACCTTCACCACCGAGGATGGCACCTTCGTCGAGAGCATCCGGAAGATCAGCATCTGTAACGGCATCGCTGAGGGCGGTGGCTTCCCGGTCGCACCGCATGCGCTCGTCGATGACGGCAAGGTGAGCTACACCATCATGCGTGAATGTGGCCGCCTGCATGTGCTGTTCTTCCTGATCGTGGTGCTGGCCTCATCCCAGTACCGCTTCCCGAAGTGGTTCGTGCAGGGCACCGTCCATTCGATCCGTGCTGAAACCGACCGTGCGATGGAGATTCACACTGACGGCGAGATTTTCGCGCTGGTATCAGATACCGTCACCACCGTTCAGATCGAGACACTGCCTGCTGCCCTGCAGGTGATCCGATAAGCCTTCAGCATAGAAAACACCCCTGTGTGTATTATCTGTCACAGGGGTGTTACATAATGAACCATTGCCTCATCGCAGTGGTGCGATTCTACCGGCCTCTGTCCTCTTTTAATCCACCGCTAATCCCTCAAAACTGACCTTATCATCCACCGGTCTTCCATCCATACCAATCACCGGCAGCCGCTCATTGGTTCCCAGCAGATACACCCCCACGTACACTTCGTACAGTCCCGGCGGGGCGTCAGCATCAACCGGGATCCGGTAGCGGTCTGTGACGCGCTCACCGGGCGGCCATGTGCTGGTCGGATACGTCCCTTGCGCGGGCCACTGGTCGATCTGGCCGTGCGGCCTGCCATCCGGCCCGATCAACTGTACAAACACGGTGTAATCCGCTCCCATCGACCGTAAGCCCTGCCATTCCAGCGTAATCTCGAACCAGTCACCGGGCCGCAGCGTTCCCGGCTCGAAATCAGCCCTCATCAGCACCATTTGGTTATCAAAGTTGGCGATGGCCCCGGCAGCAGTTTCCCCTTCAATAGCCGTCTCACCCAGCTTGCAGCTATCCGTCACCGGCAGGCTCCACCCACAGCGCAGTGTGTCGCCTTCCAGCGCCCACAGCAGGCGATCCTCATCCAGCGTCAGGGTAATCTCGGCACCATCAAACGGCATCGCGACGCTGGCATCCTCCACCAGTGATGTTCCACCAACCCGCTGAACACCTTCAGCCCCTCGCCAATCCACCGCCAGTTGAACCTGCCCACCCGCCAGCGCCCGTTCTGAGGCCGAGAACCCGGCCAGCGCAGCGTTAGCGGTGCGAATGGCTCGGCCCGGCAGCGCGGGCGGTGTGTTTCTCGCGGGGGCGATCTCAACGGCCCCCAGCACGGCTTGTTCCGCTCCATCGACCAGCACCAGCGCCTCATCAGAGAAGGGCGGGACCAGCCGCACAGCAAGCTGATACATTCCCGCTTCCAGTGTATGCGGCAGGGGCAGGGTATGGTAATCGGTGATGACTTCGCCGGGCTTCCACGCCGATGTGGGATAGCGCCCGCTGACCGGGAAGGCAGGGTCGGAGCGCCAGGCCACCGTGCCGGAGGCGTCCAGCAGGCTGATCTGAATATGGTATCCGCCGTTGATCGGCACAGCCGGGGCCTGCCATGCCAATGTCAATCCAAGCGGCTCGCCCACGGCGGGCGGGTCGGCGTCGATGTGGAAGCCTGTCAGCGCGATGTCATTTCCCCATCTTGTGTCAGTGGCAGTAAAGCCTCCCGGCATGGTTGATGATGGCTTTGTGCCGACCTCGATCAGCGGCCCAACTGACCGCAGATAATACGAGCCTTCCAGCCCCGGCAGCAGCCGCGCAAGATACACCGTTTGACCGGCGCCCAGCCGCGCATACAGCGCGTCATAATAGTCAGTCTCCAGCCCCAGCACGATCATCTCCATATCAGGACGCAGTTCCTCGACGCTGTGCAGGTATTCCAGCGGTGCGATCTTCTCGCTGTCGGCAAGGATGGCACTTCCCTCATCCAGCGGCAGGGCCAGTACCTCTCGACCCCAGTCCTCCAGCGCAGCTTCATCAGACCAATCCAGTGTGGGGGGTGTTTCCCATGCAAACGTGGCCGGGATCAGCGTCAGCAGCGCCAGCCCGATACCGCCCAGCACCGCCGCATAACGCTGCCCGAACCGCACTGGGATTTCATCCAGCAGCCAGCTTGCCCCCACCGCGATCCAGGTCGCCATCAGCCAGAAGGCGGGCAGGATGAACACCAGCAGGTCAGGCACAAGGTAATTCAACCCATAAAAGATCACCCCTGCAAACGCGCCGAGTGTGATCAGCGCGGCCCGCCACTCCCTGGTGAACAGGATCACCAGCCCGAACCCGGCCAGTACGGCACCCGGCACGCCGATCCCATCCAGCAGCAGCCGCCCCACGATGCCGTAGCGGGCGGGGTCATCCAGCCATGCTCGCAGCTGCAGCGCCCCACCAAACCGCGCCCCCGTGATCCAACCAATGAAATCACCAAGCGGCATCGGCGTGCCGTTGTGCAGCATCGGCCAGCGCACCGGCAGGTACAGGTACAGCGCCAGCCCGGCCAGCATCAACCCGATACTGATCAGCCATGTCTTCACCGGCAGGCGCGGCCACGCCATCAGCACGGCCAGTATCACGGCAGGCAGCAGCAGCACCGTTGTGAGGTGATGCGCCAGCCCCAGCCCGGCCAGCGCAAAGATGGCAGGCACCACGCGGGAAACGTCTTTACCATCGATTCCGCCGCGCCAGACCGGCCATGTCAGTTTTTCAGTTCGATTCAGCAACCACAGGGAAAGTACAATCAGCCCGATGCCAAGCGCGTTGTGCAGCGCATACACCTCCGCGATCACCGCCTGCCCCCAGAACGTCGGGGACAGCCCGAAGACCAGCGCCGCGACCACCGCCACCGCCGGGCGGACCTTCAGGATGTGCCCCATCAGCAGTGCCAGCAGGGCGACCGCTGCCGTGGCAAAGACCACGGACATCAGGTTGATACGTGTCGCCATGCTGCCCAACGGCAGCAGGCTGAACAGCTTGCTCAGCAGCGTATAGAGTGGATACCCCGTGGGGTGCGCAATACCCAGCGATGGCCCCACCACTTGAAACTCAAACGTATCGGCGCGGCCCACCACATGCGGCATCGTAACGAGATACGCCACAAAGGCAATCCCGCCCGCCAGCGCCGGGGGCCACCAGCCGGGTGAACTGAGACGCTCGCGGATGACCGCCTGTTCGGAAAGGATCAAGGCCGTCGCCAGCAGCATCGCCCCGATCAGCACCGCACCGCGCAGAGTATTCACCGTGCCGGGTGGTGTAAAGATGTACAGCGCCGCCAGCAGCCCCGCCGCACTCACCGCCGGGTACATGCGTGCCCCCTCGGTCTCATCGACCCGCGCCAGCGCATCGAGCAATACGCGCCACAGCAGCACCCCTGCCATCCCGGCGATCAGGCTGCGCATTGAATCGCCCAGCCCGGGGAAGGTCATCGGAGCGCTTTCATACAGCAGCCGCGCCACCGCCATCCCCAGCGGCAAGCCTGCCAGCAGTGCCCAGCCCCAGGTCATGCGGTTGGTCTGTCGAATGTGGCGGTTTCGCTCATTGGTGGATGTGGGATCGGCTGCCGTCATTGTTACGGGGTCATCCTTTCCGCCTCAAGACGGGCGGCCTGCTCATTTTCGATCTGCTGCTCAATGGCACGCTGCGTCTTGAGCTGGAAGTAGTCATTCATGGTGCTGGCTGCCACGGGCAGCGCCACCGCTGACCCTTCACCGCCGTTATAGACGAAGGCCAGTACCGCGATCTCGGGGTTACCATACGGTGCGTAAGACATATACCAGCCGTGATCCGGCCAGTTACCAAACTCACACTGCCCAAGCTGTGCCGCCACGTCATCACAGAACTCCGCCGTGCCGGTCTTGGCCGCAATCGGCACATAAGGCAAGTAATTCTCTTGTGCCGGGACTGCCGTTCCACCTTCAATGGTTGCCGCTGACCGCATACCTTCCTGGATGTACTGCAGCGTATCATCAAACGTATCGACATACGTTTCACCGACACTCTCGCGGTATTCCCGGATGCGGTCACGGATGTCTTCGGTTTCCGGCTCAAAGCCGCGCACCACACGTCCGTCCGCATCCAACACTTCCAGCACCAGTGTAGGCCGCACGAATATGCCGTTATTGGCGATGACGTTATCCACACCGATGACCTGCAGCGGGGTTGCCAGCACGTAGCCCTGCCCGAAAACGGAGTTATAGGTATCGCCCGTGGACCAGTTCTCGCCCCACACCCGGCGTTTCCAGTCCGGGGTGGGGATAACGGCAATATTCGGGATGTACTGGTCCCCCGCCAGTTCGATGCCGGTGGACTGGGCAAACCCGAATATCTCCATCCAGTGCCCCAGCCGGTTGATACCCAGCCCGATGCCGGGCACCTCGTCCTGGTAGCCCCCCCCCACTTTATAGAAGAACACGTTGCATGAGAAGGCGATAGCCTGGATGATATTCACGTCACCATGCCCCTCGCGGTTCCAGCACACAAAGGTCTGGGCCTGCCCGGGGTCATTCTCGTAATAGCGATTTTGCAGCACCACCTGCCCCGGGTCATTGACGAGGTAGAATGGGTCAACGATGTCTTCCTCCAGAATGCCGGTTGCCGTCACGATCTTGAACACCGACCCCGGTGGGTACAGTGACGCTACCGCCTGGTTCAGCAGCGGGTTGTTAGGGTCCTCAGAGACCCGCAGATAATAGGCGTAGTCAATGTTACGGGCGAAGCGCTGGTTGTCATAGGCGGGCAGGCTGACCATCGCCAGGATTTCACCCGTGCGCGGGTTCATGGCGATCACAACGCCACGCCCAAACCCGATGGGATTATCCGGCGAGATCGTGCGCAGGTTGTCAAAGGTATCGCGCAGATGCTGCTCGGCAGCGGCCTGCAATTCAACATCAATCGTCAGCCGTACACTGTAGCCCGGTTCCGGCTCACGCGCGGTACCGATAGTGCGGATGACTTCACCCGCTACGTCGCGCTCCACGATCTGAAGACCCGGTGAACCGCCCAGCCATTCATCAAGCGAGAACTCCACGCCATCATACCCGATGCGATCACGGTCCAGCACGTAGCCCTGTGCAAGGAAATCATCCGCAAGACGTTCCGGGATCGGCCCGGTATAGCCGATGATGTGCGACGTCAGCGACCCTGTCGGGTATTCACGCACACTGACATATTCGATATCGACGCCGGGCAGCGAGCCTTGTTCAGCAAGGATGATGCGCGCCACGTCTTCACCCACATCGGGTTTGACCGTCACCGCGCGGAACGGTGCGATACCCTCGCCCTCGCGCACCATATTGATCAGGCTTTGCTGCGGAATGCCGCGCTCATCGACAGTGTTCAACTCACCTTCCAGCGGCACGCCAATCAGGCTCGACAGCCGCGTGAGGACTTCCATCTCTTCTTCTTCGTCGGCGGGCAGCAGTGCCGGTGTCACCGTGACATTCGCGCTCGGCACGTTGATCGCCATTTCCACCCCGTTGCGATCGGTGATGATCCCGCGTGAAGCGGCTTCACTGACCTGTGAGAAGCGGTTCTCGTCGGCCCGGTTGACGAATTCATCTTCCAGGATGAACTGCAACTGGTAGATGCGGAAGGCCAGCAGCGCAAACGTGATCACCACAACAGCCTGGAAGATATGCAGCCGCAGCGGGTTGTACGTTTTCTTTTGGGGGTCTTTAAGTTGCATGGACTCGTCCAGTCTGGAAAAACCCTGCGTTAGATACGAACCTGCCGGGGATGCAGCCGCGCATAGGGGCCGTCCAGCAGCGCCATGACGGGGTAGATCAGCACGGCATCCATCATAACAGCGGGCAGCGCGATGTTCAGGATGGCATCGCCCAGCGGGATCGGCGTGCCGACCAGCACCCGTGTCAAGATCGCGTATCCCACATGGAAGGCGGCTGCGGCCAGCGTCCCCAGCACGACGGGCAGTACCAGGTTGTTCTGGTAAACGCCTGATTCAATCGAGCCGATCACAAAGGCCAGCGGCACCATCAACATTGAGGACAGCCCCAGCGGTGCCCCGGATAACAGGTCCAGCAGCAGGCCGCCGGCAAAGGCCCACACGGCCCCTTCGCGGTCCGGATCATGGATGGCCCATGCCAGCACCACCAGCAGCACCAGGTCGGGCGCACTGCCAAACAGCACCGGGCGCAGGCTGGCAAACACCGTTGCCTGTAACAGCGCCGCAAGAAACATCAAAGGCAGGCCGATCTGAAGGCTCACTGCTCCTCACCTTCCTGCTCGATCACGTCGTCAAAAATCGTCGTATCGATGGGCGTAAACGCCGTGATCACTGCCACGATACCCAGATCGTCAAAGTTCACCGTCGAGCGCAGTTCCGCCGTCTGGAACAACGCGCCCTGCTGACGCCGCACGCTGGTGACTTGCCCAACCACGATATTAGCCGGGAACGATCCGCCCAGGCCGGAGGTCAGCACGATATCACCGGCATTCACCACGGCATCCTGTGCGATCAGCGTGAGCTGCAAACTCCCCTCAAGCTGCCCCACCACCAGCCCTTCGGTGCGGCTGGCCTGCAGCCGCGCATTGATCGCGCTGCCCGGATCATTTGCCAGCCGAATCCACGCGGCGCTGGCCGTGATCTCCTCCACGCGCCCTACCAGCCCCAGGTCGTTAATGACCGGGTTACCGACCTGCACGCCGTCACGGGCACCCCGGTCGATGATCACCCAGCGCAGATAGCTGCTGGTATCCCGCGCGATGACGTTGGCAGTCACCAGGGATTGGTCGGTGTTATCCTGTGCGTAGTTCGCAATGATGCTGAGGCGGTCGTAGTCCTCCTCGATCTCACGCAGCCGCACGATCTCCACCTGCAATTCAGCCAGCGTGCGTTCGAGTTCACGGTTCCGCACCAACAGGTTCTCGTAACTGGGGGTCTGCCCGGCAGCATCGACGGCGGCCTCCGTGGCTCCCGTCAGAAACTCCGCAACGGGTGAGGTTGGGGCCAGTACTGCCGAGATCAACGGGCGCAGCAGGCCGCTGCGCCCTCCCGCAATGACCAGCAAGACAGACACTGCGATGAGGATCGCTGCCAGCGCCCAGCGCGTATTGAGAAACCCCCTGTTAGACCGATTACGGTTCACGTCAGAATTTCATCCACAGAAAAGGGACTCACAGGCGGCGCAGCAGGCCAAGCCCGAGTGTCAGCAGGCCCATGCCGCCCAGCATAATGATAATGGCCCCGGGTGCGATGCCACCTCGCTCCTCAACAGCAATGGGGGCTGCCAGCGAATCCGGCTGTTGCAGTGGAGCCGGGGCGGTGTAGGTGGGCAGGCCCATCTCGCCTGCGCTGCCTTCCGGCGTCACGGTAAACACCCCCGTCGGCACGCTTAATGCCTGCGCCGTCGCGGTCTCGACCGCCCCCGGCGTTTGCAGCAGCACGGTCGCCGTGGCCTGGAGTACCACCAGTGTCGGGTCTATGGTCGGCGGCGCAGGCGCTTCGACCAGCGGCACTGTCGTGATATCACCCAGCACCGTCGAGAGCGGCTCAAAAATCCATGCCTTCCCGCCCGGTGCATCGGCAAATTCCACCAGCAGCCACGGCAGAGTCACCAACCGCCCGATCAAAGGCAGCCGGGTACCCTGCTCTACCGTCCCGACGATATCAAAATCAAGGCCGGGGCCGCCGCGCAGGTTGGTGGGGTCACCCGATGCCTCCACCAGGATCGGAACCAGTGTCGGCGTCCGTGAAGGCGTCGCTGTGGGGCCGCCCACGACCGTATTAGTTGCGGTCGGCAGTTGAATCTGGCCCGGCTGCGTGGCCGATGGCGTCGCATCCTGTGCGGCGGGGGCCGCGCTTTCCGCCGCCATTGATAAGCCTGTGCCGGTCAGCATCAGGCCAGCAATTAAACTCATCGCAGCGATGAGTGTCAGTGTCCGTCTTTTCACTTGGCACCCTCCATAATGGGGCAGATCGTACCTTCAGGGGGGAAGTGGTGCAAGCAAACCCGCCCTGCGCACAGGTTCCGCACGGGTTGCGTTGACCTGTACGCACAGATTTACCCTTATAATAGGAACAGTACCCGTGTCCATTCTTCAAGTGACAAACCCCATGAATCTGACAACTGTGTTTCGCCGCGCCCTTGAGGCCAGCGGTGTGATCAATCCGGGCGATGCCGTGGTGCTGGGCGTTTCCGGCGGCCCTGATTCCATGACACTGATGCATCTCGCTGCCAGCACTCACCATGATCTTGGCATCCATCCCACCGTAGTCCATGTCCATCACGGGCTGCGCGGCCCCAGTGCCGATGCCGATCAGCATCATGTCTGCACGATGGCAAAGGCGCTTGATTTACCCTGCGTGGTGTGCCGCGTCGAGGCGGGGCAGGTTGCGGCGGAACATGGTCTTAGCATCGAATATGCTGCCCGCCGCGCCCGCTATACCGCGTTGGGCGATCAGGCAAGCAGGCTCGGTGCAAAGGCCATTATCACCGCTCACAACGCGGATGATCAGGCCGAAACCGTGCTGATGCACTTCCTGCGTGGCAGCGGGTTAGCTGGCCTGCGGGGGATGCAGATCGTTGCGCCGCTCAGTGAGGCTCACACGCTCAGGCCGCTGCCCGGCGATCTCGTCATCCTGCGCCCGCTGCTCGAAACGCCGCGCAGTGTTGTTGAGCGCTACTGCGCCACTCACCACCTCGACCCGCGCTTTGACGAGACTAACTCCGATATGGCGTACTTCCGTAACCGGGTGCGCCATGACATCCTGCCGATGCTTGAACGGGAAACCCCCGGCCTGAGGGATCGTCTGACAAGGCTGGCATCCATCACCAGCGCCGATTACGATCTGCTGCACGCCGCACTGCTTGACGCATGGGAAGGGGTTAAGCTGGACACAACGGGCCATCATGTCACTGTGCATCTTGACCGCTGGCGTGCGCTGCCGCTGGCCCTGCGCCGTGCCACGCTCCGCCATGCTGTAACCCTGCTCGATACGCCGCCCGAAGACCTGTCTTTTATTCACATCGAAAACGCCGTACGGCTTGCCGACCGCGGGTCAACCGGTGACCGCGCCGACCTGCCCGGCGGGCTGGCCCTCATCGTCAGCTACGACCACCTGATCATCGCAGCGGAAGACTTTGAACAGAGCCAGCCTCAGCGCCCCTATATGGATGCCGGGACCAGCCTCACCATCGATGCGCCGGGCCTGTATCCGCTGCCTGGCTCCGATTGGGAGGTGCTGGTTGAGTTGGTCGAGGACATCGACCCACCAAACTGGGACTGGGACCCCGGCCTGCTGGATGGCTGGGGGGCCTACACCTTACTTGATGCCGATGCCGCGCCCCTGCCGCTGACCCTGCGCACCCGGCAGCCCGGCGACCGCATCCGTCTTGAGGGCGTGGGCACGCAAAAGCTCTCCGATTACATGATCAACGCCCGCATCCCTGCCGACTGGCGCGATCGCATCCCGCTGTTGGCAAATGACGAGCATATTATAGGCATTTGTGGCCGCCGCGTTGATGAGCGCTGCCACATCCGCCCCACGACGGAATCGATGTGGCGGCTGACCTATCAAAAAATCACGGAGAAGGCCGCCCTGTAATCCGCGATAAGTAGTGCAGAATCAAAAAGAGTGGGCGATCCGATGATCGCCCACTTTGAAGTCCGCCGCAGGTGGATGGTGGTTATTCGACGGGTGCTTCGTCTTCTGCCGGGGTGAAGCTGTCTGCCATCTTATCGAGGGCATCGCGCAGGTTGCGCAGCGCGTCAGCCGTCCCCTTGCGGATATCCTTGCTGACCTTGCCGGTTTCGATGTCTTCACGAACCTTCTGCACGTTGTCCTTCACGTCGTTGCGAAGTTCACCTTCGCGCACGCGATTGGCAGTTTGCTCGATCTCATCAGCGAAGCGGCGCAGGCCGTCACGGACATCCTGCTCGATCTCGTAGCGTTCCTTGCTGTTCCAGGCACGGCTCATTGCATCGCTGAAGGCCTGGCCCAGTTCTGAAAATTCTTCCTTGAAGTCGAACGAATCGTAAACTTTCTCGTTCTCCGGAATTTCGGCCTCAGGGACTTCGTTTTCTGCCTTACCATTCGTGTCAGTCATTTCTCAGTTTTCTCCTATCATTGAACTCTCACTCATAATTAGTATACGCGCCGGGCGGGCCAGAGTTGCAACGTGATCACGACCCACTCAGGTCATAGTAGCCAAGGTCTTGCATCCACGGGCACACGATAGGACCGCCGTATCGATCCGGTTGCGGTGGGTCCACTGGCAGGCCGTCATATCCACGGAAGTAACCGGCAGGCCCATCGAGTTGCAGCCGTGCCGCCTCGGAAAGATCAGCATCACCGATGGCGATGGCGTGGATGTGAATCTCAGAGCCGGGGTACAGGTCATCTTCGTAGCGCACCCATGCTGCAAACCCCGCGATGCGAAGGGATTGGATTATCATGTCGAGGTCATCATACAGGATGTCATTGTAATTGTTGATGGCCCGCACGCTGAGGTCCACCGCACCGCCGCCGTCATGCGTCCCAAAGCTGGCCGAGACCACCCCCGGGTTATATGACCCCTGCGTGATCGCCAGCCGGAAATCATGAGACCCGCCGTAAATCGCTTCTGCGTGCGCCAGCATTGCCATTGTACGGGCGCTGAGGCTGTGTCCCCGCTCATCAATACGGGCGTAATCATCAGGGGGACGCAGACAGTTTGCCAGCAGCGGATCGGGCGTTGCGGTTGGCGTTGCGGTGGCGGTCGCCGTCGGGACAAGGCTGGTTGTTGAGGACGGGATCGGGATCAGGGTAGCGGTCGGTATTGCTGTGGGGACAGGTGGCACTTCGACCTCGGCCATTGAAACCGAGCCGCATCCTGCCTGCATCAGCACAGCCAGGATCAGCCCCAGCACCCAACTATTCTTCATATCGGATCACCCGGCCCGGCACGCCGCCAATCACGGCATGCGGCGGTACATCAGTGTTGACAAATGCCCCGCCCATGATGCGGGCCGAGTCCGCGATCTCGACTCGCCGGTTGATCTGCGCACCGATCTCAACCACCACGTTGTTGCGGATCTCAACATAGCTGGCGATGTGGGAGCCCTGCCCGACAAAACAGTTGCTGCCGATGCTCACATCATGATCAATGGTGGCCCCAAGGCTGAGGATGCAGTTCGGCCCGGTGGTGACGTTGGGGCTGACCACGGCACCGGCCTGTACCACGGTCCCGTCACCAAGCGTAGCGCGGTCCGAGATCAGCGCACCACGATGCACCACCGTGAACATGTCAATGCCCTGCCGCATCAGGGTGTTGATGACCTTGCCGCGCACATCAAGCAATGCCGGGCCTAAGGCCAGCACCGCGTGCAGGTCAGGATACTGCTCTTTAATGCCAGGAAGGGCGGTTTCATCACCGAGGATGCGCAGGTTCGTGTGGTCACTGTGGCTGCGCTCGCTCATCCCCAGCGTTTTGTCAGTACAGCCCACCACCAGCACATCCGCTCGATGCGCCAGCATATCATAAATCGTGCCTGCATATCCGCCCGCACCGATGATCACAACCGGGGTTCGTCTCTCTGCCATGGTGGGCCTCCTCGGTTCCTGTATGTATGATGTACTTCTACAGTAGCATAAGTTTCGTTTATCGGGCAATCGGGTTGACAGCATCGGGCAGGCTTGCATCCATAACCAGAGAGGGCCGGAGACACAATCTCCGGCCCTCTGGTCAAGCGCAGTGCAGGGGCATACCCCTCTTAATCAGCCGACAGCGCGGCCTCCTTCTCCTTGAAGGCGTCCTCGTGTTCTTCAAGCCAGCGAGTGACAGCCATGCCAGCGGCGGCACCCTGGCCCACCGAGGTCGCCACCTGCCGCCAGATGGGGTCCTGGATTTCACCGGCGGCGAACACCCCCTCAACGTTGGTCATCATATGGTCATCGGTGATGACGTAACCCGCCTCATCCAACATGACAGCGTCACCGAGGAATCCAGTATTGGGGTAATGGCCGATGAAGATAAACACGCCATCGGTATCGATGCTGCTGGTCGCGCCCGTTTTGCGGTTACGCACCTTGACGTGTGTCACTGTGTCTTCCCCTGCGATCTCCTCAATCACGGTATCCCATGTGAAGCCCATCTTTTCGTTCTTGAAGGCGCGGTTCTGCAGGATCGCCCCGGCGCGCAGTTCATCGCGGCGATGGAGCACGTTAACATCGGTGGCAAACTTGGTCAGGAAAATACCTTCCTCCAGCGCGCTGTCACCACCGCCCACAACGACGATCTTCTTATCCCGGAAGAAGAAGCCGTCGCAAGTGCCGCAGTAGCTCACACCGCGCCCGATGTAGTCATCCTCACCGGGAACTGCCAGCTTTTTGGCGGAGGCACCCGCCGAAATGATGACAGACCACGCGCGGTAATCCTTGCCGTTCTGCGTGTGGATGGTGAAGGGCGGTCCATCACTGAAATCGACGCCTGTTACCATGTCGTACTCAATGCGCGCGCCGAAGCGCTCAGCCTGCTTCTGGAAGGTCATCACCAAGTCCGGCCCGCTGATTCCCTCGGGGAAGCCGGGGTAGTTCTCGACCTCATGCGTGATCGAAACCTGCCCGCCGATCTGGTCCCCGGTGATCATCAGTGGGTTCAGGTTAGCACGGGCCGTGTACAGGGCGGCGGTAAAACCCGCCGGCCCCGACCCAATGATCATTACGTCTTCAATAGCCATAGTTCATCCTCTCCTTGCCCCTAACTGGGTGCGCGGGTTACACGTCGGATTCAGTTTCTTCCTGGCCTTTCAGGATGGCCTGGAGAGCTTCCAGTTCATGGAAGCAGCACGGGCAGTTCTCAATATGACGCTGCACGCTGATCAGCACCTGATCCAACGGGGCACCTGAATCTATCAGGTCCACGTAGCGGTCGATGTGCTCGTAACACTCATCACAGGTGATATCTTCCTTGTGGGTCTTCACAATGAAGCGCACCATCTTATCGATCTGAGATGCGGTCATCTTTAACTTCTCCGTAACTACTCAGGCCACTTTTTGTGCCTAATTTGAGATATCGAACGATCTTCACGCCATATGTTTTGTACCTGAACACAATCCAAAATGTCAATCAAGATCGCAAATCTGAGTACAAAATCAGGCTGAGTAGTAACACTTCTCCAATAGTCTTCTTAACTACCCTGACGAGGGCACAGCGGTTCCTCTTACCAGTTTGGCTTACTCAAACAGGGCTAGCACGTAATCAGTTGAGAAGCCCTCACTCTCGAGATAGCCCTTCAGCTTGACCCGTGCATCATGAACCAGCTTGTAGAGCGCATTGCGATTGGTCCCCATCCGTGAGGCCAGTTCATCCATGGGAACCCCGTCAATGGTATAGGCCGTTAACGCGATACGCTGCCGCTCAGTGAGGATGTTTTCGATGCCGTATTGGATGCGGTTGAGTACGTCGTCGCGCTCGGTATGTCGTTCGGGGCGCGGGCCTTTTGATGGCGCGATAGACAGGTCGGTCAGGGTTGGCAGGGTCTCACCCTCGGCGGTCAGGTGGTCCAGCGAGTAATCCTTGTAGCGTGCCCGTCGCAGTTCGCTGATCGCCACGCGCGTGGCGATCTTGGAGGCCCATGTCGTGAACTGCGCATCCCCCCGGAACGTATCGAGGTTATCGAGGATTTTCAGCAGCGCATCCTGTACAAAATCCTGCGTCATGTGGCCGAGGTCCTCGTAGGTCAGGCTGGTTAAGTCGCTGCGGTCGTTGCGCAGGTAGTACAGCACACCACGCTCAAGCCGGGTGCGCAGGTCTTCAAGGGCCTCGGTGCGATGCGGTGCGTCTTCCCGGAGGTCGGCCAACCACTGGTCATTGTTCCGGTCGATCATAGATATGGATTCCATTGATGGGTCAGGTTGATCAGGCGGCAAAACATCTTTCACGTTAGTACGTGCTGTTCTGCCTGAGTTAAGGATACCGCAGAGTGCACCCCTGTGCACAGCGCTTTCGTCCTGCCTGTACGCTGACGTATTAGTGACAAATATTATCTGTTTCTGTGCCGAACGTCCCCACCCATTCGGGGCAGAGTGTCCTACAATACTCATAGAGAGTATTATGATTGTATAAGCTGGGTATCACATACACAGCCTGAATCAGCATGCAAGTGATCCAGCCGCAACACACTGAAGACGATATTGAACTCCAATCGGCTCACCTGTACGGTCATGATAGCAGCGGTGGAGTTCACCAGTCCGGCGGTGTGGTCACACCCCAATCATCATCAGTGAGTGACAACGTATCGAGAACCGTATATTGAAAGGACGAACCCTATGTGTCTTGGTATCCCCGGCAAAGTGATCGAAATTTACGAGAACGAAGGCATCTCAATGGGCCGGGTGGACTTCGGCGGCGTGATCCGTGAAGCCTGCCTTGCTTACGTCCCTGAGATTGAAGTGGGCGATTACACCATCATCCATGTCGGCTTTGCCATCAGCCAGATCGATGAGGAAGAAGCCATGCGCACCCTCGATGTGCTGAGTGACCTTGAACTGTTGGATGAAATCCCCGAACTTGAGGAAAAGATGCGTGCCAACAAGGAAGCCGCAAATGACTGAAGAAGTCGTCATTACAGAGAACATCCTCTCCGCCAACGATCAGATTGCACTGGCAAACCGTGCCCTGCTGGATAACAGCAAGACGCTCGGCATCAACGTGATGGCCTCACCCGGCGCTGGCAAGACGACCACCATCCTCGCCACTGCCCGCCGCCTCAAAGAGGAATTCCGGCTGGGTGTGATTGAGGGCGACCTCGCCTCCAGCATTGATACGGATAAGGCTCTCTCGCAGGGCGTGCCTGCCATCCAGATCAATACGGGCGGTGGCTGCCATCTCGAAGCACACCAGACGCAGGCCGCGCTCAATCAGCTTGACCTGAATGCCCTCGACATCGTCCTGATCGAGAACGTCGGCAACCTCGTCTGTCCCACATGGTGGGACCTCGGCCAGCACAAGCGCATCGTGATCGCCAGTGTGCCTGAAGGGGATGACAAGCCGTACAAGTACCCGGTCATGTATCGTGGTATTGATGCCTTGCTCCTCAATAAGACGGACCTGCTGCCGTATATCGACTTCGATGTCGAGTACTTCAGCCAGGGTGTCAAAATCCTGAACCCTGATGCGAAGATTTTCCAGGTATCTGCCAAGACCGGTGATGGCATGGACCCATGGATCGACTGGCTGCGCATGCAGGTCAAAGCAATCAACGGCTAACGGAGCCTGCCATGACTCACAGCGGCAAGGGCGGGGCCGCCATCCATGTCGATGGCGTGGTGCAGGGGGTGGGTTTCCGCCCTTTCATCTACGGGCTGGCCGAACGCCACGCGCTGACCGGCTGGGTGCGCAACACTGCCGCCGGGGTCGATATCCGTATCGACGGCGACCCTGACCTCTTGCAGGCGTTCATTGACGCCATCACAAATGAAGCCCCACCGCTGGCCCGCATCGATGCCGTCACAGTGACATCCTGCTCACCGGACGGCTTCACCGCGTTTGAGATCGTCCACAGCGAATCCAAACCGGGCGATTTTCTCCCGGTTTCCGCCGATGTCACGATCTGCGCCGACTGTCTGCGCGAGATGCAGGACCCATCCAACCGCCGCTACCGCTACCCCTTCATCAACTGCACCAACTGCGGGCCGCGCTTCACCATCATCAAAGAGGTGCCCTACGACCGCCCGCTGACCACTATGGCCCCGTTCGAGATGTGCCCGGAGTGCGCCACCGAGTACCACGATCCGCACGACCGCCGCTTCCATGCACAGCCCGTCGCGTGCCCGGAGTGTGGGCCGCAGGTATGGCTTACCACACCCGACGCTAAGGTTCTCGCCCGGCGGGATGACGCGGTGCGTGCCGTGGTCGCGGCGCTGCATGACGGCAAGATCGTCGCGATCAAGGGGCTGGGTGGCTTTCACCTTGCCTGTGATGCCCGCTCCGATGCCGCCGTTGCCACGCTCAGGGAACGCAAAAAGCGCCCCGCCAAGCCCTTCGCGCTGATGGTCGCTGACCTCGACATGGCCGCCCGCTATACGGAGATCGATGAGGCCGGGCGCGGCCTGCTGACCGGCCTTGCCCATCCCATTGTCCTGCTGAACAAGCGTGCAGATACCGATCTCAGTGCCGGGGTCGCGCCGGGGCAGTCCACACTGGGCCTGATGCTGCCCTATACCCCGCTGCACGCCCTGCTGTTCGATGAGGACCCCATCCCGCTGGTGATGACCAGCGGCAACCTCAGCGAAGAACCCATCGTTACCGATAACGACGACGCCCTCGCGCGGCTGGGCGGCATCGCCGATCTGTTCCTGCTGCACGACCGCCCCATCGAGATAGCCTGCGATGACTCCGTAATGCGCGTCCACGCTGGCGAAGAACTACCCGTGCGCCGCTCACGCGGATATGCACCGTACCCGGCCCCTATGCCCCTCGACGGGCCACCGCTGCTGGCCGTCGGTGGCGAGTTGAAGAACACCTTCTGCCTCGTGCGTGATGGCCGCGCCTTCATGAGCCAGCACATCGGCGATATGGCAAACTACGAGACCTACCAGGCCTTTGAGCGGAGCGCCGAACACTACGAGAGCCTGTTCCGCACCACGCCGGACCTGCTGGCCTGTGATTCGCACCCCGGCTATCTCAGTTCCCGCTACGCGCGTGAACGTGCTGCGCGGGAGGGCCTGCCGCTGATCGAGGTGCAGCACCATCACGCCCACATCGCGGCGGTGCTGGCCGAACACAAACACCCCGGCGACCGCCCCGTGATCGGGCTGGCCTTCGATGGCACCGGCTACGGCCCCGACGGCACCACCTGGGGCGGCGAGTTCCTCATCGCGGACTATGCCGGGTTTGAGCGCGTGGGCTGGCTCAAGCCGATGCC
>CAYMGV010000040.1:0-22339 GCA_964390105.1 uncultured Anaerolineae bacterium
GGCCACCGCCCCGGCAGTGCCCAGCCGCGCCGGGCCGTAATCGGGCTGGCGGCCCGGGTCGATACGGATGGCCTCACGCAGCCCCTCGTACTGGCCGCGCCGCACGTTTTCCAGCTTCCTGCGATCCGGGCGTGCCGCCGCCTCACCGTACAGGTACACCGGCAGATCGAGCGCCTCGCCAATGCGCTGCCCCAACTGCTGCGCCATTTCGGCACATTCCGGCATGCTGATGCCCTCGACCGGGATCAGCGGCACCACGTCTGCGGCACCGATGCGCGGATGTACGCCTGTGTGCTGCCTCATATCAATCAGCTCACCCGCAACTTTAACCATCTCAAAAACCGCGCTGACGACCGCCCCCGGCAGCCCGACCAGCGTAAACACCGAGCGGTTATGGTCCGCATCCCGATGAACATCCAGCAAATGGACGCCGGGCGTACGCTGTGCAGCGCGGGTCAGCGCAGCAAGCACATCATCACGCCGGCCTTCCGAAAAATTGGGCACACTTTCAACCAGACGACTCATGGAGAACTTCCCTGATTCAAGTTGCTATTCAGCCCATATTAGCACACAATATAAAGGACTATTCCTTGAAAGAAGATTGACCGCGACATATGTCTAAATCCTATGTACTGATCGTAGACGACGAGCCTCAGATTCACCAGTTGGTTGCATTGTGTCTCCGCACGCTGCCCAATGAGGTTCGCGCCGCCAGCAATGGCCCCGAAGCCCTCAGAATGATCCGCGAGGAGAAACCCGCCCTGCTGCTGCTGGACCTGATGATGCCCGGCATGACGGGTGAAGATGTCCTCGAAGAACTCAATGACGACATCACCACGCAGGATATCCCCGTGATCGTGTTTTCCGCCATCGCCAAACTGCGCTTCAAAGATACCGATGCCCTGCCCTCACTGGTTGTTGATGTGATGGATAAGGCCGATATGCGCCCTTCTGTCCTGCGTGACGTGGTGGCCCGCCACCTCGAATAAGCTGAAACCGCATGAATCGACAGGGCAGCAGGTACGCTGCCTTGTTTTTGATTCCAGCACCCGGGTGCATGGTTGCCGCTCCGGCTTCATGATAGAATTCCGTCATTGGACCGGTACAGATTGGGATTGATGGACATGAGCAGTGAGCTTCCCCCCCACCACGGCGACGACCCAACGCTCCCCGGCGATGGACAGCGCATCGATACCGACGAGTTCTTTGACCACGCCCCGACCGGGGCCGCACCGCCCACCCGCCAGAAGCGCAAAAAGCGGCGGCGTCAACAGAAGCTCGGCTGCTTCCCGACGGTGCTGCTGGTGAGCGGGATGGCACTCGGTATTGTGCTGTTGGTGGGCACGATCCTCGGCATCATCCTCTATAACTCGCTGGCTACCGAACTGGAAGCCGACCTGCTGATCCTCGAATCGATGGCGGGAATCGAGGAGTTTGAGAGTTCCCGCATTTACTCGCGTGATGGCGACCTGCTCTATGAGTTGTTTGGTGAAGGCCGCCGCACCGAGATCACCATCGACGAGGTGCCCTTCACCGTGCGCTGGGCCACCATCGCCACCGAGGACGGCACCTTCTACGAGAACCCCGGCTTTGACCCCGAATCGCTGACACGCGCGGCGCTGGAATGGTACGAGGAAGGCGAGATCGTATCGGGCGGCTCGACCATCACTCAGCAGTTGGTGCGTCAGATCGTGTTTGATTACGCCGAGCGGCAGGAGCAGACGCTGCGCCGCAAACTCAAGGAGATCGCGCTGGCATGGGTCATGACACAGCGCTTTACCAAGGACGAAATCCTTGAACTGTACCTGAATGAGATTTACTACGGTAACCTCGCCTATGGAATCGAAGGCGCGGCCAACGTTTACTTCGATAAGCCCGCCGCCGATCTGACCATCGGCGAAGCGGCCTTCCTTACCGGGCTGATCCAATCCCCTGTGGGTTACGACCCCTACACTTATTTCGATATCGCCAAGGGACGGCAGGGCCAGGTATTGACGCTGATGGTCCGTGATGGCTACATCACACAGGCCGACGCCGACGCCGCCTATGCCGCGTCGCCGCTGTCAGTGGATGACCTCGCCAGCCCCGATATCCCGCTGGTTGCCCCGCATTTCACCGTCGAGGCCCGCCGTGCCCTGACCGAACTGCCCGGCATTGACGCCGAACTGCTGGCCCGTGGCGGCCTGAGCATCACCACCACCATTGACCTCGATATGCAGGACCTCGCCGAGCAGATCGTGGCGCAGCGCGTGGCCGAGGTGCGCGAGGAGCACAACCTCAACAACGCGGCCCTGATCGCCATTCATCCCTACACGGGCGAAGTGCTGGCGATGGTCGGCTCGGTGAACTACAACGACGAGACCATCGACGGCGCGGTGAACAACACCGTCGCGCTGCACCAGCCCGGCTCCTCGATGAAGCCGCTGACCTACGCCGCTGCACTGGAGAGCGGCTGGACGGCGGCGGACATCATCTGGGATGTGCCGATGGCCTTTGATACCGGGGTCGGGGCCGGGTTTGACTACGAACCCGGCAACTATGACCTGCGCTATCACGGCCCGGTGCGGCTGCGCGACGCGCTGGCAAACTCCTATAACATCCCCGCCGTGCTGGTCATGCGTGAAGTCGGCGTACCCCGCCTGCTGGAGATCGCCAACCGCTTCGGCATTGAATCACTGGTACAGGACGCCTCTTATTACGGCCTCTCCCTGACGCTGGGCGGCGGCGAAGTCCAGCTCATCGAGATGGCGAGTGCCTATGCCGTGTTCGCCAGCGGCGGCCATCGCATCGAACCGCACCTGGTCGCCCGCGTCGAGGACCGTGACGGCAACGTGATCTATGAAGCACCCACCGAACCCGGCGAACGGGTCCTCGATGAGCGCGTGGCCTTTGTCATCAGTGATATCCTCAGCGATAACGCCGCCCGCACCCCGGCCATGGGGTCGGAATCGGACCTGCTGCTGCCCTTCCCGGCGGCGGCCAAGACCGGCACCACCAACGACTATCGAGATAACCTGACCATCGGCTATACACCGCACCTCGTCGTCGGCGTGTGGGCTGGTAACACCGATAACAGCCCAATGGCCGATGGCACCTCCGGGCTAACCGGGGCCGCGCCGATCTGGAATGACTTTTTCAGCACCGTCTACAGCCGCCCCGACCTGACCGCCCTGCTCGAAAACCCGGCCCTGCCGGGGATCGGCGCCGAGTTCACCGCACCCGACGGCGTCAGCGAAAACGCCGTCTGCATCCTGAGCAGCCTGCGTGACCCAGTCCCCGCCGAGGGTGGATGCCCGCGCAGCAGCACGGAATGGTTCATCGACTGGACCGATGAGGAACTGCTGGAGATCACCGGCGGCACCCCGGAGCCGACCCCCACCAACGCCCCCACACCGACTCCGCGCGTCGATGAGGCCGGTAACCCGCTGCCGGGCCTCGGCCCCGCACGAGTCGTGATCGAGGAGGGCATCCTCGCCATGGCGGTTCTGGCGATCCCGGAGGAGGCACAGGAGCAGGTCGAGGAGGCGGTTCGGGCCGCCTTTGCCGCCGCCGATTACCCCGACGGTGTGCCGTCACCGGCCACCCCGCCGTACTGCATCCTGAACGGTGAGGGCCTTGAGGCGGAGGGGGCCAGCTTCCAGGTATTTATCGCCGCCCCATCGAACCCGGTGGACGCCATCCGTGCCCGTAACTGGGCGTACCGCAACGGCGTTCCCATCGAGCCGAACCTGCCCTGCTCCGACGACCTGATCACGGTGGCGGTTGACCCCGGCGACCTGACCAGCGACCCCGAAACCGGCGCGGCCTATGCCATCGCCAGCCCACGCCCGGAGCAGGAGGTCTACGGCATCCTGCCGGTGATCGGCACCGCGATGTGGTCCTCACCGCTGATCGATTATTACAAGGTCGAGATCCAGGTGGTGGACGGCAGCCCCAACCCGTGGATCACCATTGGCGATATCCACCGGTTGCAGGTCGAAAACGATGTCCTCGAAATGCTGCACGCCGAGGCATTGACGCCAGGCCCCTATCTGCTTCGGCTGGCAATTGTGCGTATCGATGGCAGTGAGTTGCAGCACTTCGTGATCCCGATCACGGTGGTACCCAACCCCACCCCCACACCGGGGGCATAAATAAGGAGAGAACTTCCCATGATCCGTATCCACGTAGTAGACGGCAGTGGCAGGCCCGTTTCCGGGGCTGATGTCCATATCTCATGGCCCGGCGGCTGGACATACTCCAACGGGCGCACCGACAGCAGCGGCACCATTACGTTTGACCTCAGCAGCCCCAGGGAAGGCACTGTGTCGATCAACGGGAAAGAGATCGCAAAGTACGTGCGGCTCTCTGACAACACATTCCGTATCTGAACCCCCGTGGTTCAGCCTCTCTGCCGGGCTGATGACGGCTGCGCTGGCACAGGAGCAGTACGTCACGTTGAAACAATCGCGGATGCACCGGCCTATGCACGCCGCTGCATCCGCGAGGGATCAGACTGAATAGCTGCGGCTAAAAATGAAACAGGGGTGGACGTTAATAAGACGCCCCCTGTTTGCTTTGTCAATTACCCCATAGCTAAAGCTAGCGGCTTCCGCGCTTATCTTTCGGTGAGTATGAAGTTATTCGATATACCCCGGCAGGTCCGCCACCGACTCTAAAATCAGGTCGGCGCGGTAGGGGCTGGCCTCAGCCTGCTGGCGCGTTGAAGCCCCACTCAGCACCGAGGCGGTCTTCATCCCCGCTTCCTTACCCATGCGTATGTCGGTTTCCAGCCGGTCCCCGATCATCATGGTGCGTTCCGGTGAGGTGCCGAGTACGTCCATCGCCACACCCATGATCACCGTCGAGGGCTTGCCCGCCAGCAGGTCAAGTTCCCGCCCGGTCATGTGGCTCAATGCCGCGATGTTGGCCCCGGCATCAGGGATGCCGCCGCCCGGCATCGGGCAGGTTTTATCGGGGTTGGTGGCGAAGAACTTCGCCCCCTTCACCAGCGCCTGGTACGCTGTATTGAGCTTGCGGTAATCGAGCGTGCGATCAAAGGCAACCACCACCGCATCGACACCTACCGGGTCGATCACGTTCTTCTCATCCTGGTCAAGGTATTCGGGCAGCACCGTCAGCCCGAACCCGGCCAGTTCGTCCTTGAGGTTCTGTTCCCCGATCACGTACAGCTTCATCTCAGGGTGATGCCTGGCGAGGTAGTAGCCCATCACGTAGCCGGACGTGATAACCTCCCCCGGTTTGGCAGGGATGCCCAGCTTGCTCAGCTTGGCGGCGTAGTTCTCGCGCGGTTCGAGCGGCTTGTTGGTCACAAAACGGACCTGCTTTCCGCGTGTACGCAGGTCGGCCAGCGCCCCCGGCGCGCCGGGGATGGCAGCATCACCAAGATACAGCGTGCCGTCAAGGTCAAAGATGAATCCGTCGATCTTCATCGTCCTGCCTTTACATCTACCAGGGATGCGGACAAGTGACTACCACGCGTTACCTCCACCCCTGACCCCCTCCCGCCGAGAGCGCGGCACCCTGCGAAGTTGGGACTTATTTCAAGGTGGATTGACCTTGAAACGAGGGGATATGCAACGGGAGGCACCCCATCGAAGCTGTGGGGGAGGGAGTGGGGGTAAACGATCATGCTTGCGATATCCATATCAACATTCTCAACCTTCATCCTCAAGGCCGAGGTAGTAAAACAGCTTGCTGATGGTAAAGCGCTCGCGGAAGAAGTGCGCCGACCGCTTCGCCATCTCGATCTCCTCCGGCGTGATACCCAGCGGGACGACATCGGTAGGAGCGCTGACGGCCTCCAGCGCAGCGATGATGTCATCAGGCGAAGGCAGCATGGCCGCCAGCTCAAGGATTTCAGGCCAGTGTTTGATGATGCGGCCTTTGAGCGCCTCGAATTCGTCTTCGGTCATATCAAGGAAGGGGCGCTGCTGCGCGATGACCTTATCGGCAATAGGGCCATACGTCTCGCGGATTTCAGCGATAGCAGCGGCGCGGTCAGGCAGATCGATCTCCTCCAGCATTGATGCGATCTGTTCCTCGCTGATCCGGCTGATCTGCTCGTAGCGGCGCACCGCGTAGATCAGGCCGACGGCCACCTTGGCACCGTGCAGGATAGCCGGGCGATCCTGCTGAAGCAGCCGCATCTCCCACAGATGCGAGAAATGATGCTCCGTGCCGGAGCAGGGGCGTGAACTACCGAAATCGACCATGGCAAACCCGGAGGCGATCAGGGCATCGAACAGCAGTTCCATGCCTTCAGGTGTACCTGCGCCGATCTCGGCGGCGGCCTCCATACAGCCCATGGTCGCCGTCCACAGGTTATCAAACACCGGCTGCTGATAGGGTTCATCCCACAGCAGATGGCCGATCTTCCAGTCGGTCACGGAGGTAAACTTGCCAAGCAGATCGCCAAAACCAGCCGCCCGCATCTCGACCGGGGACCGGGCCAGCGTCTCGATATCGGCAAACACGCCCAGCGGCGGCTTGCAAATCTGCGTCGCTTTAAGCTTGCCCACCACCAGCGGCGCACCTACGGACATAAAGCCGTCCACCGAGGGCGCGGTCGGCACGCCAATGAACGGGCAGCGCGAGCGGTCGCTGCAAAAACGGGTGATGTCGTGCAGTGTGCCCGCCCCCACCGCGAGGTACATGCGGTCCTCGCCGCGCGCCTGGATGAAAACCTCCACCAGGTAGGATTCATCGGCGATGACGTGTTCACCTTCCAGCACGATGGGCTTCACATCCATGCCTGCATCGATGAAGACCTGCGCCACCCGCTGACCGAGCACGTCGTAGGTCGTGGTATCGGAGATAAGGAAGTAATCGGTATAGCCGGAGTCCTTACAGAAGGCCAGCAGCTTATCGATGGCATCCGTTCCAATAACAATAGGGGGATCAAAACTCATCAGTTGACTCCACGGGCTTGTTGAATTCCTTGTCGATCTCGATCATGCGGTCCACCTTGGGGGCTGACCGTCCGCCCTGGTATTCCGAGGCCAGCCAGTGATCGACCAGCGTGCGGGCCAGTGTCGGTGCGATGATCTGCGCGCCAAAGGTAATGATCTGCGCGTTATTGGATTTGCGCACACGCTCGGCGGAATACGGATCATGGCAGGTGGCGGCTCGCACACCGGGGACCTTGTTGGCTGCAATCGCGACGCCCAGCCCGGTCCCGCAGATCAGGATGCCGCGGTCGGTGACACCCCGGGCAATCTCCAGCGCGAGGTCACGCGCCACGTCGGGGTACAGGGTGTTTTCGTCGGGGCCTGCCCCCATATCAACCACGTCATGGCCGAGTTCGACCAGGTATTCAATCAGATTCGCTTTCAGATCATAGCCGTTTGGGTCGGCACCAACCAGGATTTTCATCAGTGAGGGTCCTTTCATACTTTGTGTGTGGGCTAGCTGCCTGCAAAGCCCATCAAAACACCAGCCTGGCGCGTTTTACCTCACCCCTCGGCTCATTGCGCTCGCCGTTTTCCCTCTCCGCCAGCTTTGCAAAGCAATGCTGCGCGGAAGGGGTGCGGTGAAAAGCGGTTTGCAGACACACTCTAGTTTAACATAGCCTCCTCCCCCTTAACGCTACATATGTGACGTTTCCCCAGGCATCATGCCCCGGCAGAACCACACCCCGCCCCGGTAATTCGGGCAGGGGCATGAATTCGCTGATGCTTTCGTGGTACACTCAAACGCACGTAATCAAGCGCGTATTGTAAGGACTTCTACTTGTGAATAACGAACCTCAAAACGAAAACAATGGCGGGCCGGCCAACTGGTCACGCGGGCTGCTCATTGTCGGGCTGATTATTGCCGCTATCCTTGGTGCCCAGTTCATCATGTCGCAGGTCGCTACCAGCGGCAGCCAGATCACGATGGCAGAGTTAGTCGATCTGATCGAGGATGATCAGGTCAGCCAGATCACGGTACGCTCCGAGGATGTCATCGTCGAATTACGGAATGGTGAAATCCAGGAAAGCCGCAAGGAATCGGGGGCCACCATCTATGAGACGTTGGCAGCATTGGGCGTCGAACAGACGACGCTGGCTAACCTCGACATCGAGATCGCGGGGCCTGCCGCCGGGATGCAGATATGGCAGGTACTCAGTTTCATCCTGCCTGTGATCCTCGTCGGCTGGCTGGTGGTGATGATGATGCGCTCGATGCGCGGCGGGCAGGATCAGGCCATGAACTTTGGCCGCAGCCGCGCCAAGATGATCAGCGTCGATACACCACTCGTCACCTTTGATGACGTAGCCGGGATGGATGAATCAAAACAGGAAGTCTCCGAGATTGTTGAGTTCCTCAGTGACCCTGATAAATTCCTGCGGATGGGTGCGCGTGTGCCCAAGGGCGTGCTGATGATCGGCCCTCCCGGTACGGGTAAAACACTGCTGGCCCGCGCCATCGCAGGCGAGGCAGGCGTGCCCTTCCTGCACATCTCCGGCTCCGAGTTTGTGGAGATGTTCGTGGGGGTGGGTGCCTCCCGCGTGCGTGACCTGTTCGATAAGGCCAAGCAGGTCGCCCCATGCATCATCTTTGTCGATGAGATCGACGCCGTGGGCCGGATGCGCGGCACCGGGCTGGGCGGCGGCCATGATGAGCGCGAACAGACGCTGAACCAGATACTGGTCGAGATGGACGGCTTCGAGAACGATACGAACATCATCGTGATCGCGGCCACCAACCGCGCCGACGTGCTGGACCCCGCGCTGATGCGTCCGGGCCGCTTCGACCGCAAGGTGTTCATCCATCGCCCCGATATCCAGGGTCGCAAGGAAATTCTCGAAGTCCACATGCGCGGCAAACCGCTGGCTTCCGATGTCAACCTCGACACCATCGCCAAGCTGACACCGGGGTTTGCCGGGGCCGATATCGAGAACCTTGTCAACGAGGCGGCCATCCTTGCCGCCCAGCGCGGCATCAGCAGTATCGGTATGCAGGAGTTCCAGGACGCGATGGAGAAGATCGTCGCCGGGCCGGAGCGCCGCACCCGTGTTGTCTCCCCGGAGGAGAAGCGCGTCATCGCCTATCACGAGGCCGGGCACGCCGTGGTCATGTATCACCTTGAGCATTCCGACCCCGTCCACAAGATCACGATCATCCCACGCGGGCAGGCAGGCGGCTATACCATGTATCTTCCGGAAAGCCAGGATAACCTGCTGATGAGCCGCGATCAGCTTGAGGACATGATCGTCGGGCTGATGGGAGGCCGTGCCGCCGAACAGGTCAACTTCGGGCGGATTACCACCGGGGCCAGTGATGATCTCAAACGCTGCACGAGTATTGCTCGCGGTATGGTGATGCGCTTTGGTATGACCGATGTGGGCCTGCGCGTGTACAACACCGATGACCAGGAGATGGTCTTCCTCGGTCGTAACCTGGGTGAATCACGCGATTACAGCGAGCGGACCGCGGAGATCATCGACGTAGAAGTCAATCGCATCCTCAACGACTCCTATCAGCGGGCGATCACCCTGCTGACCGACAACCAGGACAAGGTCACGATGCTGGCCGAAGCCCTGCTCGAACGCGAAACCGTGGACCGCGAGGAATTCGAGGGCATGATGGACGACGTAGAGCCTGCCATCAGCGATTAACGCCTGGCTCTGACTACGTTCAGCAGTCGAAAGGCCGGTCCCTGTGATGGGGACCGGCCTTGTTGATTCCTCCCCACCACTCAGCCACACCTCGCTATAATAGACTCATCCGAAGCGACCAGAGAAAGCGCGTACCATGCGAGTGTTTTGTATCGAGTGCGGCCATGAAACCACGCTGACCCCGGCCCAGTACTGCTGCGACCAGTGCGGCGGCGCGTGGGAGGCCACACCCCGTGAGGACTTTGACCCCGGCCTGATCGACCGCAACGACCCGACCCTGTGGCGCTATCGCTACCTGTACGGCGCGGGATTCACCGAGCCGCGCGTGCAGCTTGGCGCAGGCTGGACCCCGCTGCTGCCGCTGACCCTCTCCGGGCATGATGTCCTCGCCAAGGTGGAGTACTTCGCGCCGACCGCCTCCTTCAAGGATCGTGGCACTGCGTTGATGATCAACTATTTGGTGAAGCATGGCGTGACCCGCATCGCGGAGGATTCATCGGGGAACGCGGGCGCATCCATTGCGGCCTATGCCGCCGCCGCCGGGATCAAAGCCGAGATTTACGTGCCTGCCTATGCCTCCCCCGCCAAGCAGGCCCAGGTCGCGATCTACGGCGCGGAAGTCCACCCCATCGAGGGGCCGCGCATCGCAGCGAAGGAAGCCGCAGTTGCCTCGATGCAGCGCGGGGTCACGCTGGCAACCCACGCCTATCACCCGGCCTTCCTGCTGGGCCAGATGTCCGTCGGCTGGGAACTGTGGGAGCAGATGGGCAAGGCCGCCCCGGATTGGGTGATCGTCCCGGTTGGGCAGGGGATTCACTTGCTGGGGATATGGCTGGCGTTCCGACGCCTGCATGCGGCGGGCCTGATCGAACGGCTGCCGCATCTCGTCGCAGCGCAGGCCGAGCGGCTGGCCCCGGTGGTGTGTGCCTTTGCCGCCGGGCTGGATCATGTCCCGGCACTCGATCCGCCGGAGTTACCCAGCCTCGCGGAGGGGCTGGCGATCAACGCGCCGGTGCGCGGCAGCCGGTTGATGGCCGCACTGCGCGAGACGGAAGGGCTGGCGGTGGCCGTGACGGAGGAGCAGATCAGGGCAGCACAGGCTGAAACAGCCCGGCGCGGCCTGTTCATCGAGCCAACCAGCGCCACCGCTGCCGCTGCCGTCGAAGTCGTTGCGCGGCAGGCCGCACCGGGTGACTCGATTGTGGTGGCGCTGACAGGCAGCGGCCTGAAGGGATCACCGCAAATACAAGTATAGGCCTTACGTAAATACACACCGTGGCAATCAAGGTGCCCAGTACAACTGCGTAAGTCCTGAAGCAGGTTGGGTCGATATCCAGCACCCAATCCCGCCGGGAGTTCCCCCTCCCTCCGAGAGTGCAGCGTCAAGCTGCGCGAACTGTGGGGGAGGGGGACAGGGGGGCAAAGGGTAACGTTTTACCCCACCCCGCTGTAGCTCTTTGACAGGTAATTGAACTCGAATGCTTTCTCCTCCAGTTCCTCCCGGAAGTTGGGGTGGGATATCTCGATCAGGGCGCGTACGCGCTCACGGATAGTCTTGCCATAGAGATGCGCCACGCCGTACTCGGTAACGACATAATGCACGTCGTTGCGCGTGGTGACGACACCTGCGCCGGGGTTCAGCGTCGGGACGATCTTGCTAATGGCTCCATCCTTGGCCGAAGACGGCAGCGCGATGATCGGCTTCCCCCCGCGTGAGCGTGCCGCGCCGCGCACAAAATCGACCTGCCCACCCACCCCGCTGTACAGCCGTGTGCCGATGCTGTCGGCGCACACCTGCCCGGTGAGGTCTACCTCGATGGCGGAGTTGATCGCCACCATCCGGTCATTCTGGGCAATGCGGAACGGGTCATTGATGTACTCGGTGGGGTGCAGTTCCACGACCGGATTATCGTGTATGAAATCGTAAAGTGCCTGTGTCCCCAGCACGAACCCGGCCACGATCTTGCCGGGATGCAGCGTCTTGGCTTCATTGGTGATGATGCCGCGCTCCACGAGATCGATCACGCCATCGGAGAATAGTTCGGTATGTATGCCGAGGTCGCGCTTGTCACCGAGGTATTGCAGCACCGCATCCGGGATGCCGCCGATACCGGTCTGAACGGTGCTGCCGTCCTCGATCAGGTCGGCGATCAACTGCCCGATCTGATTCTGAATCGGGTTGGGCGTCCCCATCGGGAACTCTGGAAGCACGTAATCGACCTCGACGATGTGATCGATCTTGCTGACGTGGATAAAGCTGTCTCCCAGCGTACGCGGCATCTTCGGGTTGACCTCGGCAATAACGATCTTCGCCACCTCCGCCGCCGTTTTCGTCACGCCAACCTCTGTCCCAAAGGAGCAGAAGCCATGTTCATCGGGCGGAGAGACGTGAATGAGGGCGATGTCTGTGGGGCGTTCACGCAGCAGGCGCGGCACCTCGGAGAGAAATACCGGGGTAAAGTCGGCAGCACCCTGATTGACCGCGGCTCGCACATCATGTGAGATAAACATCGTGTTGACGCGCACATGCCCTTCAAGTTCAGGGCGCACGAAATCACCCGCACCAATGGTCAGCACCTGCACAATCTCAACATCGGTCAGGGTTATCGCATGTTCAGTCAGGGCTTTTACCAGCGTCAGCGGCACTGAGCAGTTGCCCGTCAGGAAAACGCGCTGACCACTGCTCACTATACTGACCGCCTCCTCGGCGGTGCAGCGCCGGGCGCTGTAAATATCGGTCCAAGCCATGGGGTTCAGTTCTCCTTTAGATAGGCAGCAAGGCCGGGGTTAACGATCTGCCCGCCACGTACGGCTACCCCGGCATCCAGCCCGGGGTCGGCTTCGATGGCAGCATCCAGCCCATGTTCAGCAATCGATTTGATGTACGGCCATGCCGAGTTCAGGAAGGCCTGTGTTGCGGTTCGGGCCACCACCGCTGTCAGGTTGGGCACGCAGTAATGGATCACGCCCTCCTCACTATAGACGGGGTTGCTGTGCGTGGTCGGGCGGCTGGTTTCGGCACACCCGCCCTGGTCAATGGCGATATCGAGGAAGATGCTGCGATCCCGCATTGACCGTATCATCTCCCGCGTGATGATCTGTGGGGTTCGCATCCCCGGGATCAACACCGCACCGACCACCACATCGGCAAAGGACATCACACGCGCCACGTTGAAATCATGCGCGATCAACGTGGTGACCTGCCGGTCGAGCCGCTCACTGACGTACTGGATGCGCTCCACACTGATATCGAGTACAAGCACACGCGCCCCGGTGCCGAGAAATGCGCGGGCTGCATTTTCACCCACCACACCCCCACCGAGGATCACCACCTCGACCGGTGGGACACCGGCGACACCCCCCAGCAGCACACCGTTTCCGCCGCCGTCATTTTGCAGCCAGCGTGCCGCGATCTGCGGGGCCATGCGTCCGGCAATCTGGCTGAGGGGTACCAGCACCGGGTGAGTACCGCCCGGCCCCTCGATCTGCTCATAAGCCAGTGCCGTGATACCGCGCTCCTGTACGGCCTGCGCCGTCTGGCCCGACCGTGCCGCGAGGTGCCACCATGCCGCGATAATCTGTCCCTCGCGCATCCAGTCCTGCTCCTCGTAGGTGGGGGAGCCGATCTTGAGTACCATGTCGGCCCGCGCATACACTTCCTCGGGGTTGTATACGATGCGCGCACCCGCGCTCTCATACAACTCATCAGAGAAGCCTGCACCGGCCCCTGCGCCCCGCTCCACATAGCAGCGGTGCCCCATTATCGTTAAGAGCTGAATACCCTGCGGCGTCAGCCCAACCCGGAACTCATCCGGTTTGCGTTCCAGTGGCACACCAAAGTCCATAATCCTCGTCCTGTTCTGTTAGTGTTTCCGTACCACAACGCGACCCTAAGCTCTTGTGAGGAGCCTGACAGCTAGCTTCATTCTACCACTGGTCTGTTTCACAGCGATTTCAACGGAATCATATCCCTAATCTTGACACCCCGATCACCCTGTGGTTGTATAATAGCAGAAGATGTCGTCCCGACATCGCTGACCGCTCTTTACCCCAACTCACTCAACCCTGCCTGCCATAAGGAGCGCCCATGCCCCCCATGAGTTCCCGCGTGATCTGTTTCGGCGAACTGCTGATCGACTTTGTCTCGACTGAATCCGGCGTCACACTGGCCGACGCCCCCGCCTTTAAGAAGGCTCCGGGGGGTGCCCCTGCTAATGTCGCTGTCGGGCTGGCAAAACTCGGTGTACCCACCGGGTTCATGGGTAAGGTCGGCGAGGATGACTTCGGGCACTTCCTGGCCGGGGTATTGGCAGATAACGGCGTCGATACGAGCGGCCTCAGCTTCTCGGATGCCGCCCGCACCGCGCTGGCCTTCGTCTCCCTGCGGGCCGATGGCGAGCGCGAGTTCATGTTTTACCGGCATCCCAGCGCCGATATGCTGTTTGAGGCTGCGGATGTTGATGAGGGGGCTATCCATCACGCTGACATCTTCCACTTTGGCTCGATCACGTTCATCAGTGAGCCATCACGCTCGGCGACGCTGCACGCCGTTGAGGCGGCTCACCGTGGTGATACAACGGTCTCCTATGACCCTAATCTACGGCTCAACCTGTGGCCTGATGCCGAGACCGCCAAAGCAGGCATGATGCTGGGCTGGCCGGAGGCCAACCTGCTCAAGGTCAGCCGCGAGGAGTTGGCATTCCTCACCGGCAAGGATGATGTCAGGGCCGGGGTCAAAGACCTGTGGCACAATGAGATCAGGCTGCTGCTGGTAACAGATGGCATGAACGGGGCATGGTACTTCACGCCGTCCTTCATGGGGCATGTGCCCGGCTTCAAGGTGGCTACGGTCGATACCACGGGCGCAGGCGATGGCTTCATGGCTGGCATACTGTCACGCTGGCTGGCTGACCCGGACCTGCTGCAATCCGAGGACGCCATACGCGAGGCCGTGCGCTTCGGTAACGCAGCCGGGGCGCTTGCCACTACCGCACGCGGCGCTATCCCTGCGCTGCCGGGACCGCAGCAGGTGGAGGCACTGCTCAATGACTGATGGGAGTGACGCCCTGCTCAGAGCCATCCGGGGGCGACTAAGCGCCCGGCTGAACGGCTCCAACGCACCTGCCACCGGGCATTTCCTTGCACGTTTTGATCGCTATGCCCCCGATATCTACCAACTGCTGTACAGCCTGTACGGCATTCAGGCCGATTTCGCCCGGCAGCTTGAGGCTATCTTCGAGACTGCTGCTGATGCTTACAGCGCCCGGACCCCGGCCCTGCATCGGCTGGATCATGACCGTGAGGCCAACCCGACCTGGTACCAGCATCATGAGATGATGGGGGCCTTCCTGTATGTCGATCAGTTTGCCGGGACGCTGGCCGGGGTCCATGAGAACATACCGTACTTCAGGGAACTGGGCCTGACCTACCTGCACCTGATGCCGCTGTTCAAGGCACCAGAAGGCCCCAGCGATGGCGGCTACGCGGTCAGCAGCTACCGTCAAGTCAACGAGGCATTCGGCACAATGGAGGAACTGCGTGCCCTTGCCGATGAGCTGAACGAGGCCGGGATCAGCCTTGTGCTGGATTTCGTGTTCAACCACACCTCCGATGACCACACATGGGCGCAAAAAGCCCGTGCGGGCGATCCGCATTATCAGAATTACTATTTCTTCTTTGAGGACCGTACCCTGCCCGACGCCTACGAGCATACCCTGCGCGAGATATTCCCCGATGAACACCCCGGCGCGTTCACGTATCAGCCCGATATCGACCGCTGGGTGTGGACGACCTTCCACAGCTACCAGTGGGACCTGAACTACGGCAACCCGGCCCTGTTCCGGCAGATGCTGGAAGAGATGCTGTTTCTTGCTAACATCGGAGTCGATGTGCTGCGGATGGACGCGGTGCCCTTTATCTGGAAGAAGATGGGCACCCCCTGTGAGAACCTGCCGCAGGCCCACACCCTGATCCGAGCCTACAACGCACTGGTGCGCATCGCGGCACCGGGCATGATCTTCAAGTCAGAGGCCATCGTCCACCCCGATGACGTGGTGAAATACCTCGGCACCGGCGAATGGGCCGGGCGTGAATGCGAGATATCTTACAACCCGCTGCTCATGGTCGAACTGTGGGAGGCGCTGGCAACCGGCTATACGCACCTGCTGCGCCTCTCAATCGAACGCCGCTTCAGCATCCTGCCCGGCAACGCTGCATGGGTCAATTACGTGCGCAGTCACGATGACATCGGCTGGGGCTTTGCCGATGAGGACGCCGAGGCGCTTGGTATCCACGGCTTCGGGCATCGCCAGTACCTCAACCGTTTCTACACCGGGGAGGAACCCGGCAGCTTCGCGGTGGGGTACCCCTTCCAGTTCAACCCACGCAACCTTGATATGCGCATCAGCGGCACGACAGCCTCGCTGGCCGGGCTGGAAAAAGCCTTAAATGACGATGATGCATGGGGTATCGAACTGGCGATCCGGCGGGTGCTGCTGATGTACAGTATCGCGCTGAGCATGGGCGGCCTGCCGCTGCTGCACCTCGGCGACGAGATCGGCACGCTGAACGATTACACGTTCCTGCATGATCCAGCCCGCGCTGATGATTCACGCTGGCATCACCGCGCACCCTATGACTGGAAGCGACATGCCCGGCGCACCGACCCCACCACTATCGCCGGGCGGGTGTACGAGCCTATGCTCAACATGATCCGGCTGCGCAAGGAACAGCCATCGTTTGGATCAGCCAGCAGCACGCGCGTGCTGGCGACCATCAACCGACGTGTGTATGGCTATGTAAAATCGATGCCGGGCCAGGGGGACCAGGTGCTGGTGCTGTGCAATTTCACGACGGAGGACCAGCGCATCGAGTCCATTGACCTCGGCTGGCTGGAGACCGGTGCCCGCTACCATGATCTACTCTCGACGCGGGTGATCACCGGTGGTGAGGGGTTGATACTGGCCCCGTATGAGGTGCTGTGGATCGGGCTGAGGTAGCAGACGCAGAGTCTCGAAAAAGTTGAATAGGGGACGTACCGCCACAGCCCCCCGCACAGTCTCGAAGGGGCTGTGCGGGGGGCTTAATACCCGTGGCTCTAATACCCCATCCGCCTGAGCGCCGGGACGACTTGCTCGCCCAACAGCCGCAGCCCCGCAATTGAATCGATGCCGTGTGGCGAGCCGAATTCCACGCGCGATGCCCCCGCTTCGAACAATTCCGCGGCCTGCGTGATCAGGTCATCGGGGCTGCCTGCCAGTGCAAAGCGATCCAGCAGGTCATCGGAAATCAGCGAGGCCGTCTTGTATGCCTCCCCGGTGTGCAGGGTGACCTTGATGCGGTCCAGCAGATCGGGATCGATCTCAACGGTGGAGTCCAGCGCGGCAACTACCGGCAGGTACATCGCCACCTCGACGCGTGCCAGTGCCCGCGCTAATTCGCGGTCGGAATCGACTACACTCACCGCACCCATCACCACACCCACCGATCCCGGCTCACGTCCCGCGCGCTCCTCGCCCACAGCGATACGCTCCGCGATGATCGGCACCATATCCGGGTTGGCCGACCCACCGACCTTCACCTCATCTGCGATTTCCCCGGCAATGGCACACAACTGCGGCCCCCATGTCCCAATCAGCACCGGGGGCACCTCGCCAGGCAGCGGATACGGGGCACGCACATGCGGTGCGATCTGGTAAACCTGCCCCTCGAAACCACCACCGCTGCCGTTGAGCAGCATCTGGACAATATGAACGGTCTCACGGATGGCCGCCAGTGGTTTACCCGGCTCCTCGACGCCATGTTCACCCAGCCATGAACCACGCACCACACCGAGATAGGCACCGCCACCGGCCACCCCGGCCAGCAGCGCAAGATTGCCCGCCATGTCGATGGGGGTCATACGTGCCGGGGAAACCCCCGCCACACCCAGCCGTGCCCGCTCGATGTGCGGGGCCATCAGCAGCAGCGCACCAAAGCCGGGATGAAACGGTACGTCGCTGTACACCGTCACGGCATCAAATTCATAGTTGTTGACCAACTTTGCCAGCGCGGCATACTGCGCCGGGTTCTTGTTGGTCTGAAAGGCGATGCTGATCTCACGGGGCTGGGTCATATCAGGTCGTCCGCTCACAGGGTACGTTTACGTGTGCGCTCGATACGGATCATCATGCGTTCGCCAGGATCAGGGCAGGCCACAAAAGCATCGCCCTCAAGATTGCCGATGCGCTGGCTGGCACTGAGCAGCGGCAGGGACAGTCGGCTGCTCTCGGTACTCCCTCACTATAGTCACCGGCCCGCATCCCGCAAACCGGGCACCCCTCGATGCCATCCGCCACCCACCGCAGGCCGCCACAGGGAGCAATGCAAACGGGCACCCCCTGTGAGGTGCCCGTTTCGTTTGCCAATTGATGGGATGAGGGGTTACCGACGGCTCTCCACAAAGGCAACCAGTTCATTCAGTGTGTCGAAGCTGTCCGCGTTGAGGTCGCTGTCTTCGATGACGATGCCGAATGCTTCCTCGCTGTGCAGCGCGATATCCATCAGGCTGAACGAGTCGATCAGGCCGCTTGAGATGAGCGGCTCATCGGGGTCGAGGTCGTAATCCGGGTCGCCGATGATCGCTGCCGTGATGAACTGCTTCCATTGCTCAAGCATGGTCACGCTCCTTATTCTGACGTGCCGTCGGAGGCGAGGTCATCGTCCTCGCCGGATGCGTCAGAGTCGGCCTCACCGGCCACCTGGCGACGGCGTCTGCGGCGCTCCTCGCGCTGCTTCGCCTTCTCGCGCTCGCGCTCGGCCCGCTCACGGGCACGCACCAGCGACTTATGGGATTCCTCGCGCTGTTTGAGCGTCTGCGGTCGATCAATGGTCGGAATGCGCAGGTAGTTGTAGCGATCCAGCACAATGATCAGGCCAATCACGACGTAGAACATCGCGAGGACAATTGAGACGCTGATCGGTACGCCGCCCTGTGTGGTGGTCAGCAGCGGCTGATCCGGGCGCAAGCCCGCCACCTCAAGGATGAAGCGCCCCAGCCCGTTAAACAACAGGTAGAAGCCGGTAATGGCCCCCGTGATGAAGCGGTCCTGGTAGCGATCAAACAGATACCACAGCACCCCCGCCACAAGGAACAGCCAGAACGCCTCGTACAGCATCGTGGGGTGAAAGCGCGTGGTTTCCGGCAGGCCCCGAAACTGCACCATGCGGTAGACTTCGGGCACGAACATGCCGAACCAGCCGGAGTTGGTCGGCGGGCCGTACAGCTCGATATTGATGAAGTTGCCAAAACGCCCGATGCCCTGCCCTACCAGCAGGCCCAGCAGCGCTGCATCGGTGAGCAGCCAGCCTTTGGCCTTGGTGCGGCGCGCGTAGATAATCATCGCGATCAGGCCGAAGACCGCACCGCCAAAGATGTTCATCCCGCCATCACGGGGGTTGATCATCTGGAGCGGGCGAGCCAGCGAGTAGTAGTCGCTGCCACCAATGACCTCGGCCAGCACATACCACAGGCGCGCACCGATCATCGCCGGGATCAACAGCCACAGCAGTGCATCCCAGATCACGTTCGGGTCTTCACCCTCTTTCTCGATGTGCTTGCTCGCCAGAAACGTGCCCACAAAGATGCCTATCGCGGCCAGCACGCCATACCAGTAAATCAGCGGGATGGCTTCCCCGTTCCACGGGATACATAACGCCACCCGGCGATTTGCCATACATTCCATGAGTAACGGACCCATAATTGCTGATGCCTTCTTTCAAATGTGTGTGTACAGATCAGGTATGCACCACGGGAGATTCTCCCACCATGCCGAGCGGATTCTAATGCGAAAGTGCCCTGACGTCCAGAATTCGGGGAACGTTAGCGCCCATATGGCAGCATCTCGACCCGGCGTTCCGTCGCGGAGAGCAGCACCCACGCCAGCCCCAGCGTCCATGCGATGCCAAACAACAGGCTGGCAAACACCGTCAGCAGATAGATCAGCGCCAGCAGTTCGGGGCGGCTGATCAGGGTCGTCAGCCAGTTGAGTTCCGTCACCGTCGAGAGCGCCATCAGCGGCCCCAACGCCGTCATCGCCAGCAGGCCAAACACCTGCGAGATCATATAGGTGAGAACCCAGAAGCCCATGCGCAGCGCCAGTGACGTGATCAGCCCACTCGACCGCGTCCGCGCCAGCGAGGAGCCAAACACACCCATCGCTGTGAACAGCGCCGCTGACAACAGCGGCTCGGCCAGCCAATACACCAGCCACGTCAGCACCAGCACCAGGCTCAACACGATATCCACGATGACCAGCACAACACTCAGCGGGTTGACGGCGGGTTCCGGAGTCACGGGGGGTGTGAGCAGTTCCGGGGTCAGCGGTGCCGTCGGGGCCACCGACTGGGCGACCTCCGCCGCGCCGATCATGCCGTAGATCAGCGCCGAGATCACGAGGCTGATCCCACCCACAAGCACGATCAGCCGGGCCAGCACCACCATGCGGAAGGGCCACCGCAGCTCATGCAGCACTGCCGCAAACTTCCCCGCGACGATCTGGCGCGGGGTCAGCAGCGTCACGCGCAGCATATTCAGCCGCCCCCCTTCGATCTCGGAGGCGATCACGGTGGCACCAAGCGCTGTCGCCAACAGCCCCGCGATCAGCTTAATCATTTCCCCTGTCAGCAGCACGGCCACCAGCAGCACGATACTGAGGATCATCAGGCGCTCAACCCACAGCATTGTTTCAGAGAGCGTCACCAGTGCAACCGGCAGGGTACACCCCGCCGCCGTCACCAGCAGCAGCAGCATCATCAGCGGCAAGCAGCCGCCGCGCAGCGACCGCCAGAACCCCATATAGGACCAGCCGCTCGTTTCCTGGTCAAACACCGGCCCGCTGACCCGGCCCAGCAGCGACCATATGATCAGCGTCAGCCAGCCCGGCACAGCTGATAGGGTTGGTCCTGCGGCTTCCTCGCTCAAGTTGACATTTCTCCCGGATTCTGGCATTCTAGTTATTGGTAGTACTTAAGCACTATACGGGTGCTTTATATCGGGCGTCTCCACACTCTCATTTGCGCCAACAATTGATGGTAGCCCCAAGCTGACACACTGGCAAAGGAGTGTGTCAACTGATATCACGCAACCCGGTGGATTTATTGTACGATTATCTGTAATTGTTAGAAAGGCAAGCTGGTATGTCTGACACCGATCAGCATCGTGATGATGCGATCTCCTCGGCACAGCCCCCCGATGAACTGGCTGAAGGATACTGGAAGGCCCTGCTGCAGCAGGGTGAATTCGCGCGGAAGGACCCTGTCATCAACGGACGCAACGACGATGACTGGCATGATAGCTATGCTTTTTACGGGGATTACGGGATAGAAACGCACGATGAGGATTGGGATCGTGCCACTGAAATCTTCGATAAAGATGCGGTGCTTGAACTGACCGCCACCGGCTACAACAAAGGCGGCCTGCTTGTCACATGGAACAGCCTGCGCGGGTTCGTGCCTGCCAGCCAGTTGATCGATTTTCCCGTCGATATTGACGATATCCAGCGACGCAGCCTGCTTTCCCGCTACAGTGGGAAGACCCTCACGCTGCGCATCATCGAACTCGACTCCGAAAAAAACCGCCTGATCTTCTCTGAGCGGGCCGCCACCGTTGAGGCCGGGCAGCGCAGCGCCCTACTGTATAAATTACAGCCTGGGACGCACCGTAAGGGTACGGTCACCAACCTGTGCGATTTCGGCGCATTCATTGACCTGGGTGGCGTCGAAGGGCTGATCCACATCTCCGAGCTGTCATGGGGGCGGGTCAATCACCCGCGTGACGTACTGCACAGCGGGCAGGAAGTCACCGTCCATATTATGAGCGTTGAGCCTGATGACGAACGGATCGCACTCAGCCTGAAACGCCTGCAACCTGACCCGTGGAAAACCGTCGAGGACCGCTACGAGGTCGGCGAGGTGGTCTCCGGCGTGATCACCAACGTGGTCGATTTCGGGGCGTTTGCCTGCATTGAAGACGGCCTTGAAGGGCTGATCCATATTTCAGAGCTGGCAGAAGGGCAGTTCCTGCATCCGCGTAACGTGCTGAAAGAGGGTGAAACGATCACGGCGCGCATCCTCAACATTGATGGCGGGGCGCGTCGGCTGGGGTTGAGCCTGCGTGATAACCAGCACAGCGAAGCCAGCACGACGACTCCCAACGGTATTTTTAATCGCGCCGACTGAGTCCTCAGCGCCTAAACAGTGTATACTACCGGTGATGTGCAGCAGGGCACCCTGCTGTCACCGGTTTTTTTGATCCCGCCCTGTTTGTACTTCATTTCAAGATGGTGATGAAGGGGTTCAACTACAGCAGAACGTGCTGCGGCGTGGACCCTGCCGGTAACTGGTAGCTTTGAACGGTTGAATCATGAATGACTTTCCATCAGATGACCCACTGTACGATGATATAGACGACCATTTTGTGGATGATCATGTCGATGACATTGACAGCAGAGACGAGAGTTGGTCCTCGGTCAAAGGCGGCAGCACACCCTCGTGGATGAGCGGGCAGGGCAGCCAGCAGCCCGGCCAACGCCCCGGCGGATCGTCACCGCAGCGCAGCGGGCAGGGTAACCAGCAGCCCGGCGGATCGTCACCGCAGCGCAGCGGGCAGGGCAGCCAGCAGCCCGGCCAGCGCCCCGGCGGATCATCACCGCAGCGCAGCGGGCAGGGTAACCAGCAGCCCGGCGGATCGTCACCGCAGC
>CAYMGV010000041.1:0-20519 GCA_964390105.1 uncultured Anaerolineae bacterium
TGCAACTCATCATAGGCGCTTGCAGGAAACGCCCCGCTGGTTATCACCCCGGAATCAACGGCCCGGTTTAACGATGAGTTGAAGCCCAGGTACCAATGCTCTGTAAACCTGCAATGTATCACAGATGTGCAGGCGCACGTTTGACCTCAAGAGTGGCAGGATGTCATCTCTAACTACTCCAAATCCCCTAACGTCACATAACGCATGCGCAGCGCATTCCCCACCAGCTCCGCGTGCGTTTTTGCATCGAGGGTGTCCTTCAGGCGGCGGATGGTGTAGTTGACCTTATGCTCCTCAACCTCCAGCAGAGTTGCGATCTCACGGACGGTTTTGCCATGTGACAGGTGCCGGACGATCTGGACATCGGGTGCGGATAGGTACTGAGGGTTGTAGCCGGTGAGCTGCGATGCGGCTTCGACCGTCAAACGGTCACCGTGAATGATACCTGAATGGGAATACGGTTGTGCCATAACAAAAATCTACTCCCAAACTGTCAGGCCGAAACACGCTATGTTAGGCGTAATTTCAGTCTGTACTACAGTTCGAAGTAGATCCTGTAGAGCGGGGAGGACAGGATTCGAACCTGCGAACGGGTCACCCCGTTAACCGCTTAGCAGGCGGCCCCAATCAACCACTCTGGCACCTCCCCATATTCAGATGCACCTCCGCCGGGTGAGGGCGGAGCGGAGCGAGAGGGATTCGAACCCCCGGAGACGGCAAGCGCCTCAGTGGTTTTCAAGACCACCGCCTTCGTCCACTCGGCCATCGCTCCCGCGACGAGACATTGTACCATGCCTCATTTTTGGGGTCAAAATCAAGTGTCAAGTTGACAGGGCCGGGGGCTGCACCAATCTTTGCATATGAGCCGGATGAAGGCATCGGCAAGATGCTGCGGGTTCTGCTACACGTTGCCAGGTACTGATTATAGCCCCTGTGATTTCGGCGCTATTTGTGTTCATGCCTCAACGGGGTATGCTTGATTTAAATGGACCATCATTAAAACTGGGGGAAGTTCTGATGCAGTACTTTATTACAGGGGCGACCGGGTTTATCGGCGGGCATGTGGCAAACCAGCTTCTCGATGCCGGGCACGAGGTGCGGGTACTGGCCCGCACACCGGCCAAAGCCGAGGCGCTGGCGGCGCGTGGCGCTCAGATCGTGAAGGGGGATATCACCGATCCTGGCTCGATGCGGGACGGCATGACCGGGGTCGATGGCGTGTTTCATGTGGCGGGGTGGTACGAGGTCGGCACGCGTGATAAATCCCCGGCGATGACGATCAACGTCGAGGGGACGCGTAACGTACTTACGCTGATGAAGGAACTCAGCGTACCGAAGGGCGTCTACTCCAGCACCATCGCGGCGTTCTCGAACACCGGGGGCCAGGTGGTTGATGAGACTTACCGCTACGAAGGCAAACACCTCACGACGTATGACCTCAGCAAGTGGCGCGCACATTATGAAGTGGCCGATCCGCTGATTGAAGAGGGGCTGCCGCTGGTAATCGTTCACCCCGGGATGGTGTACGGCCCGGAGGATCATTCGGCGTTTCACCTGATGCTGAATCACTGGCTGCGTGGGCTGCTGCCGTTTGTCCCCGCGGAGTTTGGTGCGTGTTTTGCGCATGTGGCCGATGTGGCACGCGGGCATGTGCTGGCGATGGAACAGGGTATACCCGGCCAGAACTACATTATTGGCGGGCCGCCTATGAAGCTGAGCGAGGTATTTGATGTATGCGCCGGGATCGCGGGGAAGGCGGCACCGCCGCTCAAGCTGCCAACGTGGTTCATGAAGCTCAACGCCGGGCTGATGGCCCCGCTGGACCCGATCAACCCGCTGCCGCCCATCTTCACGGGCGAGGCGATGCGCAACAGTGCCGGGGTGACGTATTACGGGACGGACGCAAAGGCTCGCGAGGAACTTGGGTTCAGCACGCGCCCCTTGGCGGATGGTCTCCGTGAGACACTGGCGTGGGAGTATCGTCATATCGGCCAGGAACCACCCTTTGCCGTCTGATGGAACCTTCCGCTCCATTGTGACGTTCTGATCGGTGAAGTGCCTCAACAGGCACCATTCATAAAGGAAACACTGAGGAAGGAAGTAACGTAGCAATGACGAAGGACCGTATGACGATCAACACCCTGACCCTGATCGTGGCGTTGGCCGCATTAGTGATGGCTGGTGGCGTGCTGGTGGGCTGCACCCCGCCAACCGCATCAGGTGGCAACAATGAGATGCAAAACACGATCTCGGTGAACGGCCATGGGGAAGCGATGGGGTCACCGGATGTGGCCTATGTCAACCTTGGCGTGAGTATCAGGGGCAACGATCTCGGTGAGGCCATTGAAGAAGCCAACCGGATTGCCGCTGATATCACCGGGGCCGTGACCGAGATGGGTATTGCCTCCGATGATGTCCAGACTCGCAATTTCAACGTCTCCACCGAGGAGCGCCGTGATGACAGCGGCGACCTGACCGGGCAGGTGATCTACCGCGTCTCGAACAACATCCGCGTGACGGTACGTGATATCACCATGACCAGTGACGTGATTGGTGCTGGCCTTGATGCGGGTGCCAACCAGGTCAACAACCTGGACTTCGGTATCGAGGACCAGGACGCACTGGTCTCCACGGCCCGCGCCGCTGCCGTGGCCGATGCTCGCCAGCGTGCTGAAGAACTGGCCGAGGGGCTGGGTGTGCGCGTTGGCAACCCGATCAGCATCAGCGAATCAGGCGGTGGGATGCCGGTGAGCAGCCGCAACGGCATGGATATGGCCTTTGCGGAAGCCGCTGCCGGGGCGGCCCCGGCGATCAGCTCCGGGCAGCTTTCGGTGAACTTACAGGTCTACGTGGTGTTTGAACTGCTGCCGTAATCGGAACTGCGAACAGCAGCCAAGGCAAGAGGCTCCATCTGTGGATGGGGCTTCTTTGCGTTTAGGGATGACATCGAACGGGGGAGTTGCTATACTCCCTCAGGGTATATAGAGACACCGCAGGGCTTGAGACAGCTCTGGCACACATGGGGGAACAGAATATGGCAGTCAACCCGATCCGGCAGCCTTATGCTGATCTGGTCAGCCCGCAGGAGGTCTGCAACCGCCTCGGTGAAGTAGGCGAAAACCTGGTGCTCCTCGACGTACGCACTCAGTTTGAGCGCGTTTTTGATGGCCGCATCCCGCAGGCAACGTGGATTCCCATCGAGCAGATTGAGGCCCGCATCGAGGAGGAGATCAAGCGCGATGTCGAGGTGATCGTCCACTGCGCTCATGGCGTCCGCAGTGAATCTGTTGCGCGGTATCTCGTCTACATGGGCTATGAGAACGTCAAGGATATGGAAGGTGGCCTCGCGAACTGGGTGGGTGCTGGCCTGCCTGTTGAGCGCGGCCTTTGAGTAAGCAACCGTTATTGGTCAAGGAGTGAGACAAACATGAAGAAACTGATCATCCCGCTGCTGCTGGTTAGTGCCGTCCTGATGGCGGCCTGTGCGGCCCCGGCAGTTACCGCGCCGTCAATGGTGGCCCCCGCAGAGATCAACGCCCGCCTCGCGGACGCTGGCACCGAGTATATCCTGTTGGATGTACGCACCCAGGCGGAGTGGGAAAATGACGGCCACATCGAAGGGGCAACCCTGATCCCGGTTGAGGAACTGTCAGGCCGTCTGAACGAACTGCCTGACCAGGATGCCGAGATCGTAGTATACTGCCGCAGCGGCAACCGCTCGAATGAAGCCGCGAACATCCTTGCGGGTGCCGGTTACGTCAATGTCAGTGATATGGGCGGCATCAACAATTGGATATCCGCCGGGTACCCGGTGATCTACGGCCCGTAATCTGAGCCATGGATTGAGCATGATTGATGAGGCGTGGGGGTGACCTCGCGCCTTTTTGATTCGCGCGAGTCGCTCTACACTGAGGATAATGCAGGCCGTTCCTCACAGGGGAGGCAGAATAATCGTGATGAATCCGCCGTTTGTGTATCGCCCACTGAATCCCGGTAACGTCGATGTCATGCAGCAGGCCGCCGAGACACTGGTCGAAGCCTTTGCGGACCGCTGGCCCGATGCGTGGCCCGATCTTGCCGCCGCGATGGAAGAAGTCTCCGAGATGCTGGCCGAGGAGAATCTGACCATCGGTGCTTTTGCAACTGAGTCGGGGCGGCTGGTGGGCTGGGCCGGGGCCATCCCGACCTATGGTAATACTGCGTGGGAGCTGCATCCGCTGGCAGTTCACCCGGGGTATCAACGGCAGGGCATCGGGCGTGAGCTGGTGTTCCGTATCGAGGAGATGCTGCGTGCCGAGGAAGCCCTGACGATCTATCTTGGTACTGACGACGAAACACTGATGACCTCCGTCGGTGGCATGGACCTGTTCCCCGATCCGCTTGTTCACCTCAGCGAGATAAAGGACCGGGCAGGGCACCCTTTCGTGTTCTATCAGAAATTAGGCTACAGCGTGGTTGGTATCATCCCCGATGCCAATGGCCCCGGCAAGCCTGATATCCTGATGGCAAAGTCCTTATTCCGGTAGTCGCCAGGGCTGCACTTGCCGTCGATGTTTTCGCCCGGTATCAGTCGTTTTTCTGGATTAGGGGTCAAAGTACACATCGATGCAGGATGGATCACATCCCCGTGTACCTATACGATGCAGGTCTCACATGGTATACTTGCTTTGGTGATAACGGACAAATGTGAAAGCTGTAGTCCGCTCCACCTTGACCCTAAATGTATTCCAGTGTTTTCATCCCTGGAAGGAGAACGAGAACCATGGCTGCCGCCAAATCTGAGCGCACGATTGAAGACATTATGAGCTGGTATGCCGGGCAGAATCCCGGTGTGCTGACGAACCTGTATCGCCTGTTGAATCACGGTCGTCTGGCTGGGACGGGTAAGCTGGTCATTCTGCCGGTGGACCAGGGCTTTGAGCATGGCCCGACCCGCAGCTTTGCCCCCAACGAGGGCACCTACGACCCAATGTACCATTTCCAGCTTGCCATTGATGCGGGCTGTAATGCTTACGCGGCACCGCTGGGCTTCCTCGAAGCCGGTGCCGCCAAGTACGCGGGCCAGATTCCGCTGATCCTCAAGCTCAACAATCATGACATCCTGCACGATGAAGTGAACCCGCTGGGGGCACAGACGGCCACCGTCGAAGACGCGCTGCGCCTGGGTGCCGTCGGTATCGGCTACACCATTTACCCCGGTACGGTGGACCGCCGCCTTCAGTATGAGCAGTTCGCGCAGATCGCGAGGGAAGCCAAGGAAGCGGGCCTGCTGGTGGTCCTGTGGTCATACGCCCGTGGCGCTGAACTCGACAAGGCAGCCGAGACGGCGCTTGATACCATCACCTATGCTGCGCACATTGCCTGCCAGTTGGGCGCGCACATCGTTAAGGTCAAGCTGCCCACCGATCATATCGCTGATGCGAAGTCCAGGGAAGCCATCGAGAAGGCCGGTATCCCGTATGCCACGCTGACCGATCGCGTCCGCTACGTCGTCAAGAGCACCTTCAACGGTCGCCGCGTTGTCATCAACTCCGGTGGTGCCGCGAAGGGTGATGAGGCCGTCCTTGATGAAATCCGCGCTATCCGTGATGGTGGCGGCTTCGGCTCCATCATGGGGCGTAATGCCTTCCAGCGCCAGTACGATGATGCCCTCAAGCTGCTTGACAACGTGATGGGTATCCTCGAAGGTTCCGTGGAATAACACCGGCAAATCAGTAAGAGTAACAAACGGGGCGGGCCGATTGATCGGCCCGCCTTTTTGATTCGCTATGTCGCTGTAGGGTCATCGTGGAACTGCTGTGGCTGGGTTAGCGGTTAGCCGTGGGGCGCTGGGTGAGTCGCATGCGGATGTGCAGTTTCCCCATTGAGACAAGGTCATTATCCTGCAAGCTGTATGCCCAGCCAACCTCAAGCGGCTGCCCATTGATCTGGGTGCCGTTGGTGCTGCGCAGGTCCATGATATACAGCTTGGATTGACCCGGCCTCAGCATCACATGCCGGCGGCTGACTCCGCGCTTACGGCCATCATAAACGGAGAGGTCGATATCTGCCATCCGGGAGCCTTCGGCTGTGGACCCCATGATTAAATCCCCGTACATCTCATAGGCCATCCAGCGCGCGGTCAGCCCCACCGGGGCGATCACGATGCGCCACGGGCGCTGGTTGACGGCGTCGAATGTGCGTTTGCGCGGGTCTTCAGGCAGCGGTACATACGGGGAGTCCGTGTTGAATTGATCCTGCGGTGGCGGCGCAGCGGCATCTGATGCGGTGTTTTGTGATGCGATGAAATTGGTTGTGGTGAGGTCTTTAGGTTGCTCCATAGGGCATCCATCCAGCTCAGGGTTCAGAATTATACATCCTTGATTATAGCTTACTCTGTTGCTGGCTGGCTGGCTGTGGGCGCTTTGTACCATTTTTGTGATGCAAGGAGGGGCCGGTGATTGGTCACCAGCCCCTTGAATGGTTATATCCGTGCGTTGATCCTCGCGAGGATTTCCTCGTGATTCTTTTCGGTGAGGATGCCAAGGTCCTGCATGGTCCAGATGGTGGTGATGCGGTCACTGAGGTTGGGCCACTGGTCCTTGGCCCACTGGTAGCGTATCCGGCAGAACTGCCAGATTTCCTCAGGGTAGCGGTTGAACTCAAACCGCTGGTACTCATCCCAGACTTCCTCAAGGTTATCGTTGATGAACAGTGCCTTCAGCATGGCACGCTGAACAATTGCCGCGTCGCGATTTTGGTTGACCCAGTTCTGGTAGTACTTATCGACAAAGGTGTAAATACCGTAGTGTGAGTACTTCTCGATGGCAGCCAGCACTTCCTCACGGGCGTGATACCACATCTCGAAGGTTTCCTCAAGCTCACTGCTGGGTTCTGGCAGGTGCTGATCCTGCTCAAAACCGATCTCGGTCTCCTCAGGGTAGGCCCACAGTTCCGACGAAATCCCATACAGGAATCCGACCAACCGCTTGATGCGAGTTGGTTCAACGTTGAACCTGAGCATCTCGCCGTCTTCAATCAGCTCCTCGACCAGTGCGACAATACCGCGCTGACGGGCTTCGTCGTAGGCGCGTTGAATGCCGCTGTCATACAGCGTTTGCCGGGTGCGGTGGTCGCGCCGGATGTAGCCGGGGCGGAAGTCATACGCGGTCTGTTTTTCCTTGTCATGGCGCAGGCCACCACGTGCCACGAGAACCTGGCTCAGCGTGATCAGGATGGTGGCCGGGATGATGACCAGCAGTGCCTCGGTCTTCTGCGTGATCAGGATGATGCCCATGATGTAGCTGGCGATCATGCCGCGCAGCCCTGCAAATTTGAGTGACTTTGCCTCGCCTGAATCCGGGGCAATGTCAGCATCCTCCAGTACGTCCTTCCGGACGAAGAAGACGGTGGTACTGGTGATGATAAACGCGCTGACAAAACCGAACGCATAGTACGATTCCACGACCACCACCGTGCGGATGATGGGGATCAGCACCGCGGAGATACCCCAGATCACGGCGATGCCGAGGCGGTCATTCTCGAAGAAGCGAGGCAGGCGGCCCAGCCGCGCCGCGTTGGCGGCCACCGCCGCCCCGCCAACATATCCACCGCCTTGTGCCAGCAGCAGGATCACCGCCAGCAGGATACCGGCGATGACCAGTGGGGTGCTGCCACCGCCAAATATCAATTCATACTGGATCAGCAGGGTGCTGTAGCCCTCCGTGGCGGGGATGGCCCAGCGTTGGGCAGCGTATAGCTGCAGCACACCGGTGCCGATCAGGAAGACAGCGGCCAGCGTCAGCGAGGTATTGATGACCTTCCACTTGGGGCGAGCGGCGTGTTTGCCGCTGGCCGGGATCATCTCATAGCCGGAGAAACCCAGCATGGCCGAACTCATCGACTTGAGCAGCAGTCCGAAGAATACCGTCATTCCGACCACCGGCACGATCTCGGTCACATGCTCTACCACGCCGGAGGCTTCGAGCCGGTGGACGATATCCGGGGTCTGTGCGGCGAGGTCGGGGTTGATGGCTGCCATCACACCGACATAACCCAGCGCAAAGATGGTGAAGATGGTAAACAGCCCACCGCCCAGCAGAAACAGTGGCACAGCCCGCTTGGGGCCTAACCCCACCAGCCACACCATGATGAAGAATGCGAAAATCTCCGCCAGCAGGATGCGATAGAGAGCCAGTTCCGGCAGCAGCAGCATGATGACGTCTGCCGCCGAGATCGAGCTGATGATGATGGTCAGCACGGCATCCATGAAGAACAGGCTGGTGCCTACCCATGATGCCTTGCGCAAATGCTGCGGCCCAATCGATTCAACCAGTGGGCCACTGCCACCCGTATCCGGGCGCAGGTAGGCAGCGGCCTTATAAGCGGGCACAATGCCGAAGAACAGCATCACCGAAAGCGCCGCAAACGCGAGCATGGCAATATCATGATTGCCGCCCGCGCCGTGGATTGCCAGCAGTGTCTGGTAAGCCGCCACACTGAAAGCATCCGCCGCGATCTCGAAGATCAATGCCAGCACACCCAGCCCGGTGCCGCCCAGCAGCAGACCTTCGGTCATCAGGCGTGGCAGCTCTTTCCTGGCTTGATCCTGATCTTCCTTTTTAACGTAGTTCGAGAATAATCCCGACAATAAACCCATGTGACTTTTCCTGTGCGTTTCCCTGGTTGATGTGATGGTCCCTCAAATTGATGACCCAAGAGATTATAAAGAACGAGGACATTAAAGCAAAAAGGGGGCCGCATAAGCGGCCCCCAAAAATGAGGGGGTTAGTGATCGTGTGCCGGGTAGGGTCGTTTTATTCCGATGTGTAGAACGCCGGTGGGGCTGTTTCATGGATGTGGATGGGGCTGTCGGTATCGGTGAAGTTGTTGATCGTCATGACAATCGTCTCGACCTTACGCCCCCAGTACTTATGCGGCTGACTGCTGGACGTTGCGCCACAGCGCGCCATGACCTTATAGGCGTCGGTGTTGCCCACGACAATACGGGCCAGCACACGGTAGCGGCGCAGCGTATGCAGGCCGTAGCGGATGGTTGCGATGGCGGCCTCAGTGGCGTAGCCCCGGCCCTGGAACGCTGTGCCAATGGCGAATCGCAGTTCAGCGTCAGGCTGCTCGTGCATGCCCGTCAACAGGCCGCAGTGCCCGATCAACTGACCGCTTTCGCTCTCCTCCACGGCCCATACCCCGAACCCGTACAGCATCCAGTGTTCGGCCCACCCTTCGATCAGGCGTTGGGCGCGCATTTCGGGCAGGGGCATCCCTGTTTCGAGCCATTCCATCACATCCTCATCGCCTGTGATGATGGCATGATGCGCTTCGATATCCGCTTCTTCCCAGTGGCGCAGCTTCAGCCGCGCTGTTTCGATCCAGTCGAGAGTTGTCATTTCATTCCTTAACCGGGGTCCGGGGCAAGGCCCCGGATTCTCCCTTCTGCTTACAGCGCCGCGCTGAGGCGGTCCATGGTGGTTTCGATCAGGTCTACAGCGCCGCCGAGGGTATCGGCATCGAATGCGAAGTCGGCCCCGGCAGTGTCATAGAGTGTGGGTAAGGGGGCGGTGCCACCCAGCTTCAGGGCGGTCAGATAGCTTTCAACCGCGCCTGCCTGATCGTCAAGGGCGTTGCGCCAGACCTGAACGGCACCCAGTTGGGCCAGCCCGTATTCGACGTAGTAGAACGGGTGATGGTAAAGATGCAGCTTGCGGTGCCAGCCGGTGTGACGCTCGGCATCAAGGCCGCTGTAATCCACACCAACCATAAAGCGATCCCAACATTCGGCCCACTTGGCATCACAGTTTGCGGGGTTGCTGGCTTCGGTATGGTGAGTGTAAACCCAGTGCTGGAAGGCATCGACCACCGCCATGTAAGGCCAGAACGTGATCAGTCCTTCGAGGTGCTGGAGCCGGGCGCGGGCCGCTTCTTCTTCCGTGTACGGGCCGCCCTGATCCTTCTCAAAGTAGGGTGCAGCGAGCAGCTCCATCGCCATTGATGCGACCTCGTTGAACTCCATCGGAGCGCGCCACTGTGGCGCGTAAGGCAGGCGCATCGCCTCAAACGCATGGAAGGCGTGGCCGCATTCGTGCAGCATGGTCTGCAGGTCATCATGGCCGCTGGTCGCGTTAACGTAGATGAAGGGCTTGCGCATCAACGGGTAGCCGATGCAGAACGCACCCGGCCCCTTACCTTTGCGGTTTTCAAGGTCCATCAGGCCGTCATCACGCATCACGCCGAAGTGACGACCCACCGCCGGGTCAACGCGCTCGAAGATGCTGGCGGCCACAGCGGCCAGTTCATCACCATCCACGAAGGGCACCAGCGTCTCATCACCATAGATTTCCACCGTCATATCCGTGGCACGCATGGCATTGGCGCTGAGGTCCCACGGGCGCAGCACATCAACGCCGAGCATCTGGCGGCGGCGTTCGTAGACGCGGGCCGCTGCCGGTACGACAACTTCCTCGATGGCGGCGTGGAAGGTCTCGCAATCATCCGGGCTGTAATCAAAGCGATGCCGCTCGCTCCATGCGTAGTCGCGGTAGGAGTCCATCCCGGCGTTTTCAGCGATCTGCCCGCGCAGGTCCATCAGCCGCACCCACACGTCATTGATGGCGGCGCGGTCTTCCAGCACGCGCTTTGACGCGAGACGCCAGGCTTTCTCGCGCACGGCACGGTCTTTGACGAGGCCGCGATTGGCAAGCTGTACCAGCGTGACTTCCTCACCCTCCCATGTCACGGTCTGCCCGCCGATGATCTGATCGTACTCAAGTGCCAGCTTCTGATGCTGGGCCAGCAGCGGCAGGTTTTCCTCGCGGTAGCGCTCCACATCGGCCCGGATGCTGCGCATTGGCACATCAAGTCCGTCAGGCGTCAGCCCCGCTGCGATCAGCTTCCTGCCCAGCTCGAATGCAGTGGTCTCGGCGTGTGGATACACACCATCGAGGAAGGCGTGCAGGCGCTTCTGCGCGGTTGCGTCACTGGTGTTGGCACGTGTAGCGACGACCAGCCGGGCGTAGACCTCGTGCAGCAGGGCGGTGAGCTGCGTCCAGCCCGCCATCCATTCATCGATAGTACCGGCGTTGAGGTCGGCTTCGGTAAGCTGGCGGGCAAAAGGCTTATAGTGGTTCCAGTCCCAGTCCAGCGCAGCGGCGGCCTCAGTGGGGAAGTTCTTAAACATCAGGTTTGATCCTCTTTGTGAGTAAAATACGTGCAGATTGTACCATGCTGGCGAGCATAGGGTCAGCGGTATCGTGCCGTGATGTTCGGGATCAGGTAGTCCTCAAATGCTCGCTGGGCATTGTAACCAGGGTGCCAGTCCCAATCGGTACGGGCCAGTGCGTCGTCCTGGTCCATCGGCCACGTATCGACGATACGCTGGCGCTTTTCATGCGGCTTATAGGTGATCTCGGCAGCGGGGAAAGCGGCATGAACCTGTTCCGCGATCTCGGCAGCACTCAGGCTGAAGGCGGAGATATTGTACACATGCGAAGTCAGCCGCGCCTGCTCCGCCTCTGCGATTTGGATCAAGGCCTTAACGGCATCCGGCATCGCCATGAATCCGATCCGGGTGTCTTCACGCACGAAGCACGGGTAGGGTTCCCCCTTGGCGGCATGGTGGAGCATCTCAGGGCCGTAGTCACTGGTGCCCCCGGTCGGCATGGTGAAGGCGCTGATCAGCCCCGGAAAGCGGATCGCGCGGAAATCCACGCCGAGTTGTTCGGGGATGGCGGCAAGCTGTTTGTAGTGCCTGGAGTAGTAGCGTCCGAGGTGTTCAGCATAGAGCTTGTTGCAGCCGTACATCGTGATCGGCTGGTTCCACTTGTGTTCCTTCACCGCGCCAGTGGTGTGCTTGGTTTGCAAGTCGGGCAGGCCGTAGACCGCGATGCTGCTGGGGAACACGAAGCGGACTTCCTTGCCCAACCATTGAGACTGGTTGATCGCCATTTGCAGCAGGCCGACCGTGCCCGCGACGTTGACGCGGTGGGCCATCTCCGGGTTGAATTCGGCACGGGTGGAAAGCAGTGCTGCAAGGTGGAAGATCACGGACGTCTCATATTCCGTGATCAACCGCTGGATCAGTTTTTCATCGGTGATGTCACCCATCACGGTCATCTGGCAGCGGGCGCGGATCGTGTCGGGTACGGGGTTGACATCCAGCGCAAGGATATTATGGGCACCCTCATCAGAGAGCCGTGTGATCAGGGCTTGCCCCATCTCACCGGCGGCCCCGGTCACAAGAATGATGTCTTTACGCATCACGATGGTTACCTCCTGTCAGGTGAGGGGATCAGGTTGTATGTATGGATTGGGGATCATCGTAGAGCGTTGTTACATTCATGATAGCATAATTCGGGCGGGGTGGGGCAGGCCGTGGGGAAAACAAACAGAGGGCACCCTGCACGCGCAAGGATGCCCTCTGTTTCTGCTGGCTGAACCGGGCTTAGGCCGATTCCTCACCACGGGTGTTGACACCCAGCACCACCCACAGCGGGCAGAACGAGACCGCGGCGGTGACACCTGCGATGAGGCCAACCACGATCAGGATAATGCCCGGGATGCCCTGCACGACAAAGATGCCAAGTGCAAGGGCGAGGACGGCGACGATACCGCGAATGATACGGTCAGTAGTTCCAACATTGAGCGTCATTTGTGTTGTCTCCAGTAGTTATTGATCACAAGAATACAGTGACTATAACCCTCTGATGATGCAAGCGTTACAGGTATTACATTTTTAACGATATCTTAACAATAGGGTTCAGTAGGGGTTTGATGCATCAAACCCCTACTGCGTAAGTCCTGTTGTTGATGGGGCTAACGATTGATCCACACGACCGAGTTGTTACCCGGCAGCACGCCGACAGGCCCTATCCGCTCAAGCGCATAGTCCGGCGTCGGCGCATGGACCAGGATGCCCTCACCGGTCCACAGCAGCAGGCCGCTGCCATCGGGCGCAAATGATGCCAGCACGGTACCAGAATCGGTGATGCGATTGTTGGCCCCGTCACCCCACGTGCCGACCCATGCACCGGGTTCTGAATTGTCACCAAAGCTGGAGAATACCGCCCACGCCAGCAGGTCACCGTCCGGCGAGACATCAAAGGCGGGGTAGGTCGGCCCTTCGAGTTCAGCCCAGTTCCCTTCAAGGTCAAAGCTAATGCCGAAGCCGTCATCCCTCAGGGCTGTGAAGCGCCCGGCGGACTCATGGTAGATCACCTGGTAGCCTGTGGTACCGATACTGATCGGGGCATTGCCTGCTGTATCGTAGAGATAGACACCGGGTTCTTCCCCCTCGTTGCAGCCGAAATCACCGAAGGGCGCAACGGAAACAGCCAGCACGTCAGCATCGAACACATAACTGGCTTCATGAAAGGCCCCCTCGCGGATCATGGTCGTATCGCCTGAGGGGATTTCCACCAGCCGCAGGTCACGCGGGCCACAGCCTGCATCCCAGTTGTGCATGATCGCTGTGTCGTCATCGGCCCAACCAAGCAGCACCGCATCGCCAATGCGGGAGACTTGCTCAGCGGACATCACTTCGTAGACGGCGCTGCCATCAGGTACGGCGGCCCACACGCGATCCAACGCCAACCCGGCTCCCGTGCCGAGGCTGGTGATCCCGAGATGCCAGATCAGGTTACCATCCGGCGACCATGCCGGTTTGAGGCCCTGCGTAGGGCCGTCGGTCAGTTGCAGCGTCTCACCGCTGGCGGTATCAAACACGAACAGGTCTGACGATGGCCCGCCCTGTGCGCCGAGGAAAGCCAGTTGGCTGCCATCGGGGGACCATGCAAGGCCATTGTACTCCGCGATGCTGCGCAGCGCCTCAAAGTGCTCCCACTCGTACAACTCAACCCCCAGGGGGGGTTCCGTGACATCCGAGGTCAGCGCGATCTCGGTCACGGGTGTGCCATCCGGCAGGCGGATGATGTGCAGAGTCAGGTTGCGCCACTCCTCGCCTTGCTGTGTGATGTACGCGGCATGGCGTCCGGTGGGGGATACCATCGCTTCAACGTTAACCGCACCCACCAGGTCGCCTTCAGCCAGCGTCATGAGGCCGCTGCCATCCGCCGCCGCGATCCACAGCGTGCTGTGCCCGCTCTCCTCGTCATAAGTGGCAAACACAACATGGGCATCATCTCCCGCATCTGAGGTTGCTGTTTCCCCTGGCTCAGTCTGAGCCGATTCTGCGGCATCGGTTTCCGGTGCAGACAGTGCCTCGGCTTCGGCGGCAGTCTCATCTGCCCCATTACGAATGGCGTTGGTTGCGGGTTCTTCACCAGCGGCACAGCCCGCCATGATGACCGCAGCGGTGATCAGGCCAACCCAACAACAGTACAGGCTTGGTTTACTCATCGGTGCCCCCTCAGGGATAGTTCCGTTTCGTTTAATCTATGATAGAGGATACAACCATATTGTGCATCGTTCTGTCACAAAAGAAAAACGGCCCCTTCCGGGGGCCGTTTTTCATCATGGCTTGAGTGAGGGTCTGTCTGCAAAGCCCGCCTGTAACGTATGCTAGCGGGCCGGTGACCAGTTCGGTGCACCGACGGCTTCGGCATCCGCGATCTGAATCTGGAGGAGCTCGTCGCTGCCTATGGTCGCGATATAGATCACGGTGCCGACCTCGTTGGTGGCCTCAAAGGCGAGGGCGGTGCTGTCCGGTGACCATGTGATCCAGTTGTTATTGGCATCATCCTCACGGAAGGTCGTGATGTCCGTTGGATCATCGACGTTCACCACGTACACACCTGATGTCTCGCCGATGACGGCCCGGAAAGCGATGTGCTGCCCATCGGGCGACCAACGCGGGATCGAGATAACCCAGTTGGCGATGTCAACGAGCGGGGTCATGCCTGTGCCATCCGGGTTGACCAGGTAAACGGCCCGCTGTTCAACCAGTACCTCTGAGCCTTCCTCCTCAACCCCGGTAAGGTCCAGCGCAAAGGCGATGCGTTCGCCATTGGGCGACCAGTCTGGCTGGATGTCCGCGTTGACCTGTGCGGTGAGTTGGGTCAGTGCGCCGGATTCAAGCGACGCTGACCACAGTTCGAGGTTGCCGTTGCGGTTGGATTGGAACGCGATGGCGGAGCCATCTGGTGCCCAGCTAATGGCCTGATCGTTCCCGTTCAGGTCCGTGATCTGACGGATGTCGGAGCCGTCCGCGTTCATCACGTAGATACTCAAGGTCGAGTCCCGGTTGGAGGTGAAGGCGATCTGGCTGCCACCTGGCGACCATACCGGGCCACGATCCAGCCCTGGGTGTTCGGTCAGGCGCTGTATATCGCTGCCATCGGCGGCCATCGTGTAGATTTCGAGGCCATCCTCCTCGTCCCGGTTTGAGACGAATGCGATGCGGCTGCCATCCGGGGACCACACCGGGAAGCCGCTGTTAAATGCACTGGCTTCGTCCGATCTGCCGGTCAGCCGTTCGACCCCGGTGCCATCGGGATTGATGGTGAATATGTCGTAAACGCCATCAAACGCGGCATGAAACACGATGCGGTCGCTATCCGGTTGTTCTTCGGGTGCGGCTGCTCCATTGCAGGCGGCCAGCGCTATCATAACTGACGCCAGCACCAGCAGGCGTATGGTGAGCTTCATCTGCCACCTCTCCTTCGCTTGTTGTATGTTCGATGCGGGTCTGGCAACCCGCCCCTGCGCCCGGTGTGGGGCCGGGCAGCCGCTGATTATAGCGTGCGGCCTCGTCTGCTCCCATGTTAGCATGGGTAAGGTATCATAGATACCAGGTCTGGACGAGTTATGAGATTCTTACATGAGGAGTATTTGATGCGTATTCTGATCACCGGGGCCAATCGCGGTATCGGCCTTGAATTGACCCGCCAACTTCTTGACCGTGGCGAGACGGTCTTCGCCACCTGCCGCCATCCCGGGGTGGCGGCAGACCTGAACGCGCTTGCTGCATCTTACCCGGATCGTTGTGTCGTGCTGGCGCTGGAAGTCACCGATGACAACCAGGTTTCCGCAGTGATGGATGCCATCCGAGCGCAGACTGCCTCGCTCGATCTGCTGATCTCAAACGCGGGCATCCTTGAGCGCGGCGAGCGGTTTGGCGGGGTGACACGTGACGACCTGATGACTGCCTTCAATGTCAACTCGGCCTCGCATCTGATGTTGGCACAGGCTGCTTATGATCTGCTCAGGGCAGGGACTAACCCCGTCATCGTGACCGTCACCTCGCAGTTAGGCAGTATTACCAACAAACGCAGCGGTGGCGGGTATTCCTATGCCGCCAGTAAGGCCGCACTCAACATGCTGACGCGCGCACTGGCCCACGACGTGGCCCCGGAGATCACCGCCATCATGATGCACCCCGGCTGGGTACAGACTGATATGGGCGGGGATGGGGCACCCCTCACACCACGGGAGGCCGTCGCGGGGATGCTGCGTGTGATCGATGGGCTGAGTTCTGCCGAGGGTGGCACTTTTTACCAGTGGAATGGGAGTACACTGCCCTATTGACCCTGGAATCTTGCGGGAATGCGGTGCGCGGGGGGTGTTTAACAAGGCCTGAACCGGTTTGATGGCTGCCTGTCGTAATCTTTGTATGTGCGATATGATAATAGATGCTGCGTAGTACCAATGGGGCCAGGAAAAACGCACAAAAAGGTAAAAGGGATGACCAGAATACTCCTGATCGACGATGATTACATGATCCGCGATGGGGTTGCAGACCTGCTGAAGCTGGAAGGGTACGACGTGATTGAGGCTGCTGGGGGTCTTGAAGGGCTTGCACTGGCTCAACAGCATCAACCAGATCTGATTATCAGCGATATCCAGATGCCGGATATTTCCGGCTTTGACGTGGTGCAGCGCCTGCGTGATGACGCGCTTTTGGTCGATATCCCCGTGGTGTTCATCACTGCGTTTTCCAACCCGGAAACGGAAGCCCGCTCACGCAACCTGAACATAAACGGCTATATCACCAAGCCGTTTTCTTACAACATCCTCTTTGACGTGATCGCGGAATGCCTTCAATAAACCGGGAAACCCGCACCAGTGATGGCGCGGGTTTCCCGGTTACCCCATCGATTCCAGGCCTTCGCGCTGGGCCTTCGTCAGCTTCGAGACGACGAGGTCATAGGAGCGGTCGAGCATCTCCCATAGCTCATCGTCGGGGACATCACCATCCAATGCAACGGTGTTCCAGTGCTGTTTGTTGAGGTGATACCCGGCGGTGACAGAGTCATAGGTCTGCCTGATAACCTCATTCCAGCCGGGGTCACCTTTCAGGCTGATTCGTGAGGGTTCGTCGACGCTCAGCAATGCGAACATCTTGCCCATCACCTTGAACACCTCGACCTCGGGGCCAAACGGGAACTCTGCAACGGCCCCGGCTTTTGTATCACAGTGGGCCTTGACCTCTGCTCTCCTCATTACGAATGCTCCTGTACAGGGTTGTTAATGGCGAAATCGAGTGCAGCGTGGGCATGCAGTGCGGTGGTATTAAACACGGGCATTCCTGCGACCTTGTCGTTGATTAGCATCGGGATTTCCGTGCAGCCTGCAATGATGCCCTGTGCGCCGTTGGCCCGCATGTGGTCGATCACTTCAACCACCCCCTGGCGCGATTCCTCGCGAACCTCACCACGGATTAACTCGTCATAGATGATGGAGTTGACCCGTTCGATATCCGTGTCCCCCGGCGAAAACACCTCAATGCCACGGTTGGCAAGCGTCTCATGATAGAAGCGCTTCTTCATCGTGAAGCGCGTGCCCAGCAGGCCGACCCGCGTCAGCCCCTGCGCCTCGATGGCGTCGGCGGTGACATCAAGCAGGCTGAGGATCGGGATCGAGATGCCCGACTGGATGCTGTCAAGGACGAGGTGCATGGTGTTGGTGGCGATCACGATAAACTCGGCCCCGGCGCGTTCGAGCGCGCGGCTGGCCTCGATAAGGCCCGTGGTCACCCGGTCCCACTCACCCTGTTGAGGCCAGTCAATGTAGGGCTGGAACCGCACGCTGTAGATCACGATGGGCGGGTAGTTGTGGTCCCCATAGCGGGCTGTGTACTCGCGTGTGATCGCCTGGTAATACGTGATGGTCGATTCGGGACTCATCCCGCCCAGGATGCCAATGGTTCTATGCATAGCGTCTTTGTGTCCTTATGGATGTGATTGTGTGTAGTCCATCAGTCCCCGGATGCCCAGCCGGGGTCATCAAACCGCTGGATTTCCAGCAGATACCCGTTGGGATCGCGGAAAAAACAATGATAAATGCCGAAGCGCTCGTTGTGCGCCGGGGCCTTCTCAAATACGACGCCGCGTGTGTTCAGCCGCGCATACCAGCCGTCCACATCCTCTGCTACCATGGTGATAATCGCCGCGTCTGCAAGGTTCAAATCGGGATCGCGGTGTGTGCAAAACCCGATGAACCCGTCACCGGACATGCGGTAGATGCGGCATGTGCCCTGGTCCACCACCATCGGCAAGCCCAGCAGACCATGATAAAAGTGGTGCGTGGCGGGCAGGTCATGGGTGTAAAAGAAGATGATTGAACTATTGAATCGTGATGTTGTCATGAGCGGGTCCAATTGATGACAGGTCTATTGTACGTTGTTCAGATGGTGTCCATATCAAACTGTACGCGGAATTCCTCGACACAGGCCAGCACCGCCGGGCTGGGATGAAACCACTTCACATCGCCGGGGTGGGCGGGATGGTCGGCACGATGCGCCTGTACCCGGCGTCGGAGCCGTGTATCAAGGTTGGTCGTATTGATCTGAAACCCCAGCAAATCAAGCCGATCAGCGGTAGCGGTTTCCAGCATGGTACGTGCATCCCGCACCGAATCGACCGCGTCAATGCGGATCAAGCCGGTGTGTTGCGATTGGAAGAACGCCAGGAACTGCACCTCGATGCGGTCTGTCTCACGGATGGCCTGCCCCAGTTGGTCGGCGGCTTCAGCCTGTGTACGGATACTGGAGAGCGTCACGCCGTACTGCGCAAACAATGCGGCCATGTGCTGACGGTGTCGCTCGGTAAGCCGTTGGCTGACGGCAAAATAGCGCCGCATGAAGAACCGGCTGCCCAGCCCTTCGGCCAGCCAGCGCCACGCGGCTTTCTGACGTTCGAGCAGGGGGAAACGGGCATGGAGCAGGGGGCTTGTTCGAGACATTGACGCATCTCTACAGGTCGCGTTGGCGTTCGATCTCCCACGTCAGGTGTTTGAGTTCCGGCAGGATCAGGCGCTCCATCGCCAGCCGCACCGCACCGCTGGACCCCGGTGTCGAGAAGATGATGGTGTTCTTGTATGTGCCTGCCGTCGCGCGGGAGAGCATGGCCGCCGTGCCAATCTCCTGGTAGCTCAACATACGGAACAATTCACCAAAGCCGGGCAGACGCTTCTCCAGCAGGGCGTCTACCGCCTCGAAGGTGCTGTCCCGCTTGGCGATACCGGTGCCGCCGTTAAGGATGATCACGTTGCTGATGCTGGTCATCTCATCGATCAGCGCCGTGATCCGGGTGGGGTCGTCCTTCACGATCTCGTAGCGCCGTACCAGGTGCCCGGCGTCGGCCAGCATGCCGGTCATCAGGATGCCGCTGCTGTCGGTATCCAGGGTGCGGGTATCACTGACCGTGATAACGCTGACATGGACGGGGTGATCCTGCTGGTTCGATTCCTGGCGATGTTCACGCAGGCCCATTTCTCAATCCTCCGGGGAGCAAAACAGCCGCATTGTTTCCACAATACGGCTGTTGATTCACCAACAACGGGGGGGCGTCTCCTGCTGGTGTTGTCTCATCAAACACCTATTCGACAGGCTGCTTCTCGATTTTAATCAGGCCCGTTTTATCGCCCTTGGCAATACATTCCACCGGCTGGATGCGCCACTTCTTGCCCGGCGCGACCCACTCGAAGGCGGCCTGCAGCACACCCACGGCGAGGTAACAAACGGGTTCATCGGCCTTGCGGCCCCAGCACATCGGGCAGCGCTTGATGATCCAGTGCCAGTGCTTGTCGTCCTCGCCGATGGCGACGACCTGGTCACTGACGGAGTTGAAGAACTTCGAGAAGAACTCAAGGCCGAGCTTAATCTTGGCTTCCAGTGTGCCGACCTTCATGGCAACTTGTGCGGCCTGCGCCACGGATTTGAACTGCGCCAGCGAGTTGTTAAACGTCGCTTCACCGGCACGCACCGCGAACACGCGGGCACCGCGCGGGCCGTACATTTCCCACGTGGCCTTTTGCAGCCCCGATACGTCATCGAAGCTGAATTCCTTCTTCATGTTGTCCGGGGGATAGTTGTCTTTGTACTTGGTGAGGCCGCCCATGGTCAGCAGTGCGCCGACGCCCTTGGCACCCATGATCTCCTCGGTAGACAGTAGAATACCACGGCCCCATTTGTTAGGGTAGAAGTAGTTTTCACTATCTTTCTTTTCTGCCTTGGCAGCTTCGGCCTTCTTTTCGTCGGCGGCCTTCTTTTCGTCGGCGGCCTTCTTTTCGTCGGCGGCCTTCTTTTCGTCGGCGGCTTTCTTTTCGTCGGCGGCTTTCTTTTCGTCGGC
>CAYMGV010000041.1:20619-22259 GCA_964390105.1 uncultured Anaerolineae bacterium
TTCTTTTCGTCGGCGGCTTTCTTTTCGTCGGCGGCTTTCTTTTCGTCGGCATTCGCCTCGGCTGGCTTGGCTGCTTCGGCTTTTTTCTCTTCGGCCTTTGCGGTCTCTTTAGCCTTGTCCTCAGAGCTCATCTGATCCCCCGGTGTTTACAAGGTTCATAATGTCAATTGGTTGAAGTTTTTCGCTCGATGAGCGAAATCGGTTTGAATGGATTGCTTCAACGGGGTGCGAAGCACCCATCATTATACAATGCCCCATTCGATCCCGCGAATAGAACACGTATCATTGTACGCATAAAACTCACGATGGGAAATCCCAGCCAACTTTACCGCAAGAACGGGATATGACGCCAGATTTTTAACCCGACCACAAGCACCCGCTGGAAGCGTGTATTCATTGCCAAGGGGCTTTCACCGCTGGTGAGTGGCATACGGGTGCGGTTGATAAGGACCGTTTGCGGCTGGGTGTACTTGCGGATGTCGTTGGCACTGTGTCGCCTGCCGATGCCACTGCGCTTGAACCCGCCCAGCGGCGCATCGACGGCCCCCCACACATAATAGGAGGACTCATTGATTGTAACTGTGCCTGCTTGCAGCTTGCGAGCTACCTGCTCGGCGCGGGTGACGTTCCCGCCAAATACCCCGAAGTTCAAACCGTTGTCGAAGCGGTTGGCTTCGCGGATGGCTTCCTGAACGGTATCGTAGGGGTAAACACTCAGCACCGGGCCAAATGTTTCCTGCTCAAACACGGCCATTTCAGGTGTGACGTCCGATAGCAGCGTCGGCTCATATACCGTGATGCCGATGTCGGGGCGGGCTTTGCCCCCCGTCAGCAGGTTAGCCCCTTTGCGCACGGCGTCCTCAACATGCCCGCTGACCTTACCCATGTGCTGAGTGCTGATCAGCCCGCCGTAGTCGGTGTCGCCATCAAGGTCGCTGCTGATGCGGATTTTCGCGGTTTCCTCGATCAGGCGCGTGACCATCTCATCATAGATGCTGCGCGGGATGTACGCGCGTTCCCATGTCAGGCAGATTTGACCGGCGTTGCCAAAGGCCCCGTCAAGCAGCGTGATCGCCGTTGAACCGATGGGCGCGTCATCAAGGACGATGGCGGCATTCTTGCCACCGAGTTCCATCGTGAAGGGTGTCATCTGCCCAGCGGCGCGTATGGCAACCGCGATCCCTGCACGTTCACCACCGGTAAACATCACGTAATCCGCATGGTCGATCAGGGCTTCGGCAGTGGCACGCATTCCGTTGACGTATTGCAGCAGGTCGGGGGGCAGCCCGGCCTCGATGGCCTTCTCACGCAGGAGCAGCGGGGTCAGCGGGACCTGCTCAGAGGGTTTCTGCACGACGGCATTCCCGGCCAGCAGCGCCGGGATGGCATCCGAGGCGGCCATGACCAGCGGGTAATTAAACGGTGAGATGATGCCGACCACGCCATAGGGGATATAAGCGACCCGTGTTGCGTTTCTCAGGGGGATCAACGGGCCTGCACGGTGCGGCCTGAGATGGGTGCCCCCATGATATGCGTAGTAACGCAGTTCGCTGGTCACGGCAAAGATTTCCGAGAAGGCATCGCGTTGGGCTTTGCCGATTTCCTGCTGGATACAGCCCATCATTTCATGGATATCGCGC
>CAYMGV010000042.1:0-21254 GCA_964390105.1 uncultured Anaerolineae bacterium
TGCCGCTGCCCGGTGGCGATGCCGCCATCCGCCGACCGGCCCGCATCGCGTGGGCCTACCTGTTGGCGAGCGGCATTGAACCAACCGCCGACCTGCCCATCTACCACGATCTGGATGCCACCGAGCGCTCCGTCATCGGCATCCAGCTTGAACGCGGCCTCAACGTACCGCTGACCTCCAGCATGGGCCGCCTGTTCGATGCCGCTGCCGCATTGACCGGGATCGGCATGACGGCGTATTATGAAGGGCAGGCCGCCATCGAGTTTGAGGCTGCCATCAGCGGCCCTGCCGATCATGCATACTCGTTTGAGTGGTGCGGCGCCACTCTCGACCCGGCCCCTGTGTTGACTGCCATCATCGCCGATCAGCGTGCAGGCGTCCCGGCAGGTCAGATATCATCACGTTTCCATGCCGGGCTGGTCGAGGCCACCATCGCCTATATTGAGGCCCAGCAGAAAGTGACCAGCCTTACCGAAGTCGCTCTCAGCGGTGGCACCTTCCAGAACGTCACCTTACTCATGGCGCTGATCCCGCGTCTGCACCAACTGGGATATACCGTATACACCCACCGCCTGCTGCCGCCCAATGATGGCGGGCTGGCCCTCGGGCAGGCCGCCATTGCGCGGGCACAGATGCAAGGAATAAACCCATGAAGTATCTCGATGAATATCGCGACGAGGGCATGACGCAGCAGCTCCTTGAGGAGCTGCACAGCATCGTTACACGCCCATGGAACCTGATGGAAGTGTGCGGTGGACAGACCCACTCGATCCTGAAAAGCGGGCTGGACCGTATGCTGCCCAAACAGGTTAATCTAATCCACGGGCCGGGCTGCCCGGTGTGCGTTACCCCGCTGGAACTGATCGATAAGGCGCTGGTCATTGCCGCGCGCCCCGATGTGATCTTCACCTCCTATGGCGATATGCTGCGTGTCCCCGGCTCTGAGCGCGACCTGTTCAGCGTCAAGGCCACAGGCGGCGATGTCCGCATCCTGTACTCCCCGCTCGATGCCATTAAGATCGCACAGGAAAACCCGGATAAGACCGTGGTGTTCTTTGGCGTCGGCTTTGAGACCACCGCCCCAGCCAACGCCATGGCGGTGCATCAGGCCAGGGCACTGGGGCTGGATAACTTCGCGATGCTGGTCTCGCATGTCACTGTTCCACCGATCCTGATGGGCTTACTTGAACAGCCCGACGTGCGCGTCGATGGCTTCCTCGCCCCCGGCCACGTCAACGCCATCATGGGCTATTGGGAGTACGATGAGATCGTCGAGAAGTACAAGGTGCCCACGGTCGTCACCGGCTTCGAGCCGGTTGACCTGGTGCGCGGCATCCTGTGGACCGTCAAACAGCTTGAGGAAGGCCGTGCCGAGGTCGAAAACGCCTACGAACGCGCCGTTACCCGCGAGGGCAACGGCGCAGCACAGAAGATCATCAATGATGTATTTGAGATGTGTGACCGTGCGTGGCGCGGCATCGGCATCGTGCCGATGAGCGGCTACCGTCTGCGTGAGCCTTACCGCGCCTTTGACGCCGAGGAACGCTTCTCGGAGGTCAAGTCGATCCAGACCAAGGAATCGGAGCTGTGTATCAGCGGGCTGGTACTTCAAGGCATCAGGAAGCCCAATGAGTGCCCGGCCTTCGGCAAGGAATGCACCCCGCAAACCCCACTGGGCGCTACGATGGTTTCCTCTGAGGGGGCCTGTGCCGCGTACTACCGCTTCGGGCGCTTTGAGGCCTTCTCATCCACCAGCGAAGGGGCATCGAAATGAGCGACGAACCGAATTTCCTGGGCTGGAGCTGCCCGGCTCCGCTGCGCAATTATCCCACCATCGTCATGGGCCACGGCAGCGGCGGCCAGATGATGAACGACCTGATCGGCTATCTGTTTGCCCCGGCCTTTGCCAATGACCTGCTCGACCAGGTTGGCGACTCGACCGTGTTTGAGCTACCTGCGGGTGCCCGTGTTGCCATGAGTACCGATACCTTCACCGTCTCGCCGCTGTTTTTCCCCGGTGGCAACATCGGTGAACTGGCAATTAACGGCACGGTAAATGATATCGCCATGAGTGGGGCCAAACCGCTGTACCTGACCGCCGGGTTCGTGCTGGAGGAAGGGCTACCCATGGATCAACTCGGCCAGATCGTCGAGTCGATGGGCGCGGCGGCCCGCGCCGCTGGCGTACAGGTCATCGCGGGCGATACCAAGGTGGTCAACCGTGGCACCGGCGATGGCGTCTACATCAACACGGCAGGCGTCGGACTGATCCCGGAGGGAATCAACATCCGGGCCAACGCCGCCCGCCCCGGTGACGTGGTGATCGTCTCCGGGACGGTGGGTGACCACGGCATGGCGATCATGTCGGTACGCAACGGCCTTGAGTTCGAGACCGCCATCGTCAGCGACAGCCAGCCGCTCAACGGCCTGATCGATGCCATGCTGGCCGTCACGCCTGGGATTCACGTCCTGCGTGACGCCACGCGCGGCGGCCTCTCCGCCGTGCTGAACGAGATCGCGGCGGCCTCGAAAGTCGGTGTGGAATTTGTTGAGCGTGATGTCCCGGTCAATGGGGCGGTTAATGCGGCCTGCGAGATGCTCGGTCTTGACCCCTTCTATGTTGCCAATGAGGGCAAACTGGTCGCGTTTGTACCTGCTGCTGATGCCGACGCCGTCCTTGAGGCCATGCATGCCCACCCTGCCGGAACCCATGCCGCCCGCATCGGTGAAGTGGTTGAAGCCCACCCCGGCATGGTGTTGGCCCGTACCGGCATCGGGGGCACCCGCGTCGTCGATTTGCCCGCGGGAGAGCTGTTACCGCGCATTTGTTAGGGTTCTGTTGTAAAAAACCAGGAAGCTGAGATAAGCAAGGGTAAATTCGGGGCGTTGGCAAGGGGGATAGCCGGGCATAGAAACAGTGCATCGATGGGCTGTTTGGTATCGCTGCGTAAGCTGGCATCCAGCCGCTGAGGGGATTCCGGCTCCTCGCTTTTCTCTCTCGGTTATTGCAACAGAATTCTGATTTTTACGGTTGCTATTGACATCATGGGGGCGTGTCCCTATAATCCGTACAGGTAAGTTAAATCTGACAATAGTTATCAGGATGCCAATTATCATGAAGGCCTGTATGTGTCTCAAGCGGGGGCGGACATCTCGTTTGGGACGATAGACACCATACCCTATCGCCTCCCCTGAGGATGCCCGTTACCCCGCCCGCCCGCTTTGCAAGCGGTCAGGCGTGACTCGTGGAGCATCCTTTTTTGTTGCCTCGTTACGCCTCGCCGTCCGGGCCTCATGGCCCATCGTCCGAACCGTATTGGTAGAAAAAACGAAGGACACTATGCCGGTAACAAACAGTTACCGGCATGGACGGAGAGAACCCTTGACGACTTACACGATACCCGGCACCACGATGCGCGATCTGCGTACACGACGCGCGTCAGTTGAATCAAAACGTCCGCACACCATCGATGCACTGGTTGGCAACACGCCGCTGGTGCAGTTTCCCCGGTTAACGGCGCATCTGCCGCGCCGCATCCGGGTATACGGGAAGGCTGAATGGGCCAACCCTGGTGGATCCGTGAAAGACCGCGCCGCGCTGAACATCATCCAGATGGCCGAACAGCGCGGCGACCTGCGCCCCGGTATGACGTTGATTGACAGTAGTTCCGGCAACACCGGCATCGCCTACGCCATGATCTGCCTCGCGCGGGGTTATGGCATCAAGCTGGTAGTGCCTGCTAACGCGACCCCGGAGCGGCTTGCCATCCTGCGGGCCTACGGTGTAGACCTGACACTCAGCGACCCGCTGGAAGGCTCCGATGGGGCGCTCCGCATGGTCCGTGAGATCGTCGCGCAGAACCCCGATGCGTACTACTACGCTGATCAGTACAACAACCCCGATAACTGGAAAGCTCATTACAAGACCACCGGTGTTGAACTGTGGGATCAGACCAACGGCGCACTCACGCACTTTATCGCCGGATTGGGCACCAGCGGCACTATGATGGGTGCCGGGCGCAGGCTGAAAGCCTACAACCGCAGCATCCAACTACTGGCCGTGCTGCCCAACTCGCCGTTTCATGGGCTGGAAGGCCTCAAACACATGCAGTCAGCTATTGTGCCCGGTATCTATGCTGAGGACCTGCTGGACGGGATCATTGAACAGGACACCGAGGAGGCCTATCGAATGTGCCGCCGCCTCGCCCGGAACGAAGGCGTGCTGGCCGGCATCTCCGCCGGGGCGGCCATGGCGGCAGCCCTCATGACGGCGGAGCGGTTGGCCGGGCAGGGCGAGGCGGCTACCATCGTGGCGATGCTGCCTGACAACGCATCCAAGTACCTGGGTGAATCCTTCTGGGCTGAGGAAGACGCCGTATGAACGTAATCATGCCGCCTGAACAACTGCACACGCTGAAAGCGCACCTCGAAGCGGGCTATCCCAATGAGGGCGCGGGTTTCCTTCTGGGCCGCATGGAGGGCGATACGTTCCGTGTGAGTGCCATCCATCCGCTGGAAAACAAGTGGGAGGAAGGCTCGCAGCGCAACCGCTTTCGGCTCGAACCCGGTGACGCCGTCAAGGCCGAACTGGCGGCGGCGCGGCAGGGTCTCGATGTGATAGGTGTGTTTCATTCCCATCCTGATCACCCGGCGCTGCCCAGTCAATGGGATTTGGAATGGGCAACATGGCCCAACTTCGCCTTTCTGATCACCACCGTGGCCGAAGGCAAGGCCACGATGACCCGTGCGTGGCGTCTGCGCGAGGATCGAGACGCCTTTGATGAAGACATCCTGACTATCCCTGGACCTGGAAACGAGTGATTTATCCCGTGATTACTCGCTTTCGGCAGGGTAGGTTAACTTTACAGGCTATCAGCTTTTCACACATGGAGGCACTGATACAATGGCAAGCATTCGTATTCCAACACCGTTACGCCCGTACACGGGCAACAACGAAGAAGTGACCGTCAGCGGGGCGTCCGTCGGGGAGGCGCTGGCCGACCTGACCAAGCAGTACCCGGACCTGAAGAAGCACCTGTACAAAGGTGATGAACTGCGCAGCTTCGTCAACATCTTCCTCGGCGAGGAGGACATCCGTTATCTGGATGGTGTCGATACGCCGTTGGAGGAGGGCGACAACCTGTTAATCATCCCGTCGATTGCGGGGGGCAGCGATGCCCCGGCCCGCAAGGTCGATCACAGCGCGCTCAAGACCAACCAGGTGTTCATCATCACACTCCTGGTGCTGGCCTTCGTGCTGAACCAGTGGGCGCTGGTGGCGCTCGTCGCCACGGTGATGATCACGGGGACAATCTGGCTGAAGGCCGGGCTGTTCAAGCTGGCATACCAGCATATCCTGAAACCGGCGGGCATCGTCAAGCCCGATATCATCACCGATAACCCGGAACCCCATCGCTTTTCGCAGGGGCTGGGTGGGGCGTTCACGCTCGCCTCGACGCTGGCGTTACTGGGCGGCCTGACGCTCGCCGGTTGGGCGCTGGCATGGCTGGTGGTTGGTTTGGCCGCCCTGAACCTGTTCCTGGGCTTCTGCTGTGGCTGCTTCGTCTACTACCAGCTTAACCGGCTGGGTGTGCCGGGGTTCATTGCCCCGATTGCAAATAACTAAGCCCGCAGAAAGGGCTGTGAATCGAGGGACTATTTATGATCACACGACTCATCATTGTATTGACGATAATCCTGCTTGGCACGGCGGCCTACTTCGTAATGACGCGCCGTCATCTTGGCAGGTTGAGCCAATCCAACGAACTTAAAGATAGCTTGCCGGGGTATCAAACGGGCCAGCCTGCCATCGTTTACTTCTGGTCTACCACCTGCACGACATGTAAGACGATGCAGACCCCGGTTATCGAGGATCTTCACGCCGGGCATGGCGATTCGATCCAGATCGTCAAGATCAACGCGGGCGAACACATGGACCTTGCCGGTCAGTGGGGTGTGATGAGCGTGCCGACGACCTTTGTCCTTGATGTGACGGGCACCGTGACGCATGTGAATCATGGCGCAACCCGGGCCGATAAGCTGCTGCGGCAGCTTGGCAGTGAGGGACAGATGCAGGCCCAGGTTGCCTAGCAACCTGCCAGGGAGAGGACTATCAAGCATATGACAGATCACCAACAGGTGCATCTCAGCCACGAGGAAATCAGCCGCTACAGCCGCCACCTGATCATGCCGGAGGTCGGTATGGAAGGGCAGCGCAAGCTCAAGGCGGGCAGTGTGCTGCTGATCGGCACCGGGGGCCTTGGCTCGCCACTGGCAATGTATCTTGCCGCCGCAGGCGTGGGGCGTATCGGGCTGGTGGATTACGACATCGTCGATGAGTCGAACCTTCAACGCCAGATCATCCACGGCACACACAGCCTCGGCAAGCTCAAGGTGGAAAGTGCCAAAGAGCGCATCCTTGATATCAACCCGCATATCCAGGTTGATACCTACAACGTGCCGCTGACCAGCGACAACGCGCTGGAGCTGTTCGAGCCATACGACGTGATCGCCGATGGTACGGATAACTTCCCGACGCGCTATCTCGTCAATGATGCGTGCGTGATACTCAGGAAGCCGAACGTATATGGCAGCATCTTCCGTTTTGAGGGGCAGGTGACCGTGTTCGATATGCGCCGTGAGGACAGCCCCAACTACCGCGACTTATTCCCCGAGCCACCGCCGCCGGGGCTGGTGCCAAGCTGCGCCGAGGGCGGCGTGTTGGGCGTGCTGCCCGGCACCATCGGGGCGCTGCAGGCCACCGAAGCCATCAAGCTCATAACGGAGGTCGGCAAGCCGCTGGTGGGCCGCATGATGCTTTATGATGCGCTCAACATGACTTTCACCACCATCAAGGTACGTAAGAACCCCGACACCCCGCCGATCACGAAGCTGATTGATTACGAGGCGTTCTGTGGTGTACCCGGCCATGACAACAGCGCCTTTGCCAGCGATAACCTCGACGTAGTGCCGACGCTGACCGTTGAGCAGGTCAAGGAGCGCGTGGACTCTGGCGATGAATTCATCCTGCTGGATGTGCGCGAGCCACATGAATGGGAGATCAGCGACATCTCACAGGCAACCCACCACATCCCCGGGAACCAGGTGATCGAGCATCTCGGTGAGCTGGATACCGCGCGCGATATCGTGGTGTATTGTAAGACCGGGGGACGCAGTGCCGACGTGACCCGCCTGCTCCAGCAGCATGGGTATAAGAAGGTGCATAACATGGCGGGCGGCATCAATCGCTGGGCACGGGTCGCTGACCCCAACCTGCCGACATACTGATCATAGATAGGACTTACGCAGATGACACCCCCTGGAAAAGGGGCAATAAGCTTCTGCCGAGGCTTTGGTATTGAAAACACAATAGTGAGTTCAACTGTGTAAGTCCTGAGAGCATCAGATCGGTTGAGCGCCAGGTCTATCCCCCTATAAGCCCGGCGGATGCTATGCAGAGAGCAGGCGCATGGCGTGTTCGGCGCGCTGATGATGCAGGGCCCGGGCATGGACGAGGTCTTCGGCCAGCGTAAAGCCCGTGACGGCCCCCTTCTTACGCTGGTAGATCAGCCACTCCGAGATAGCCCAGTGTTGTAGTGCCGTCACGACGTTGTAGATCGGCGGCCCGGCGAAGGTCCGCCCGCTGGCATCCATATACGCCTGCAGGAAGTTATTGGCGGCCCCGGCAGCCTCGAACTCCACGAACTGCATATAGGCGCTGGCGACATCCCAGCGCGGGTCACCCAATGCCGCGAACTCCCAGTCAATGACGCCGATCAGCCCCGCCTCCCCAATCAGGGCGTTGCCAAAGTGGTAGTCGCCGTGCAGCAGCACGGGGTCCGTTTCCTGTATTTTGTAGATATGATCCATCACTGTATCGATGTGTGCTTCAAGCCCCGGCTGCTCGATGATCACGGCGATGGCACTGAGGTTGGCGATGGCACGCGGCAGCGTCGCAACCGGCAGCACGTCAGCAACTTTTCGCGTCGGGGTGATAGCATGCAGCATCGCCAGCATCTGCCCGAAGGCGGCAGCATATTCAACGGCAACCTTGTGAAAGGGCACGCCAAGCGCCGTCCACTCGACGCCATCAAGATACTCGAACAGCACACAATCTCCACGACCATCAAACACACGTCCGTAAGCATACGGAGCCGGGAAGCCCTGCTCATGCAGGAAGGCCGATACCGTCAGCTCACGCTGGGCCTTGCCCATATCCTCGACCCGCCACCAGCTCACTGTGCTGAGATACCGCCGGGCAACGAGTGCCTGCTGACGACGCCCGACCACTGCGGCCCAATCCAGCACAAACGAGACCATCTCATGCTGACGGCTGCTGATTGGCGTGATACGCTCAAGCTGCTGATCAAAGCGATCCGGGAAGGTGCGCGCACAGACTGTTTCAAGTAGGTCGGTGCCCAGCAGGCCAGTGGACATCAGCCATCCTCCTCCATACGGAAGACATCAGGGCGGGCCGGGGCATCCTCGGCTGCGGGGACGTGGCTCATGGCATACTCGGCCAGCGCCGTGATGGTCAGGCTGGGGTTAATGCCGGGGTTCGCGGGCATAATCGAGCCATCCACCACGAACAGACCCCGGTAGTTGTGAACCTGCATGTCCAGCCCGACGACGCCTTCCCTATCATTGTGACCGAGCGGCACCCCGCCGAGGATATGTGCCGTGATCGGGATGTTGAGAATGCTCTCGGTGATGGCCGCCTGCGGGATGGCGTTCATGCCACCGGCGAGGCGGCGCGTCACGTCATGGCCGATGGGGATTTCCGCCTCGATGGGGTTGTCGTCATCCTGCACCGTGACCATACCGCGCCGGAACAATGTAAACAGGTTGCGGCCTAATTTAAAACGTGTCAGGGTATCCTCGGTCTGCATCACCAGCACGATGATGCTGCGGCGCGGCCACTGGGCAGTGACGCGTGCGTGGATAAACTCGACCGGGTGGCTGATGCCCTCCCACACCACCTTCCAGAAACGCACCCAGCGCGATTGTCCCGCACCCTCAATCATGGGGGCCGCGAGGTTGCGCATAAATCCTGATCCTGCCGAGTAACGTACAGGCTCGATGGCGGTGACGTCATCGGCCATAAAAACCGATGTAATGGCGATGCCGCTGCTGTGGTCGATCTCGTTATCGCGGGCAGTGGCACCCAGCAGGGTCTCGCTGTTGGTGCGCACCATTTCACCAAGCCGGTTTGAGATGTTCGGCAGGGAGCGTGTCTCATCACGGCAGCGGAACAACAGGCGGTTAGTGCCTATGGTGCCCGCCGAAACCACCACGTTCCGGGCACGGATCGTCTTCTCCTGTTTGAAGAGCCACGCCGTTGAGGAGCGATAGGCTACTTCGTAGCGGGCATTGTCAGGCTGGCCTTCAGGCAGCGGGCGGATGTCACGTACATCCGATTCAGGCAGGATATCTGTGCCCCATTTCTCCGCAAAGTACAGGTAATTCTTAACCATCGTGTTTTTGGCGTTATGACGGCATCCGACCATGCAGCCACCGCATTGAATACAGCCGGTGCGGGCTGGGCCATGCCCGCCAAAGTAGGGGTCTGGCACCGTTTCGCCCTCACGGCCCGGCTCACCGAAAAAGATCGCCACGTCTGTGGCCTGAAAGGTGTCGGCGCGGCCCATCTCCGCCGAGACACCGCTGAGGATGCGGTCGGCCTCCCATAGTTTCGGGTTGCGGTTAACGCCAAGCATCCGTTTGGCCGTATCGTAATGAGGCCGCAGCACGGTTTTCCAATCGGCCAGCTTGCTCCACGCCGGGTTTTCAAACATCACGTCGCTGGGTTCCATCAGTACATTGGCGTACACCAGTGACCCGCCGCCAACGCCGCTGCCATGCAGTGCCATCAGGCCGTTAAACAGGCTGATACGCTGTATGCCAAAGCAGCGCAGGGCGGGCAACCATAGATACTTGAAGATGTTCCAGTTGCTTTTGGGGAAGTCCTCGTCACGAAAGCGCTTGCCGCGCTCAAGTACCAGTACGTCGTAGCCTTTCCCGGCCAGCCGCATCGCACTGACGCTGCCCCCGAACCCCGAGCCGATCACGATGTAGTCGTATACTGTTTGCATGGTTAGGCCCTTTTACTTTGATGGGGCAGTGCCCCACGCCCCGGCAGGGGATTCAACAGCCTGCACTGGGCATTTTCGGATTCCCTGTTTGTCGTGGCGTTATTGAAATCGAAACTGGCCTCTCTCAACGAGGCTGCGCCCCATTACTGTAAAACGTGTGTGGCCGTCTGGATCGCACGCAGGATGATGCCGAACAGAAAGCCACTCGATAGTGTCCAGTACAGGGCTTCACGCTCGGAGGTTTCGCCGCGTGTGATGGCGAAGACGGCAGGCCACATCAGCACGGTGACGGCACCATACAGGTAATGGATGCCGCGCGCGGGGACCAACCCCATGATCATCATGATGATACCCACAACCGATTGAAGCACCACGACCACTTCGCCAATGACGACCGCGCCAAAGAAATCCCCGCCGATTTCCTTCCCTCGAATCATGTGAAACAGCGCCCACAACGCAATAATGGCAGAAAAGTACAGGAAGGTGTTGGCGAGTATGTCGTGAATCTGTATCAGCAGCATGAGATTATCCTTATTCGATGGGCCGAATCAGGTTGGTGGGTTGCCTGATGGGGATGATAAATGAGAATGAGCTGCCCTGACCCGGCTCGCTGTCTACCCAGATGCGACCATGATGCTGTTCGACAATCCACTTGGCAAGTGCCAGGCCGAGGCCCATGCCACCATACTGGCGCGTCATACTGCCATCAACCTGGTAGAAACGCCGCCAGATGCGAGTATGTTCCTCGATGGGGATACCGATGCCGGTATCCTGCACGGTGACAAGCTGGGCCTTGTCGCTTTCCTGGATCGTCATGACGATCTCACCGCCCGACGGGGTGAATTTGAGCGCATTCCCCAGCAGCTTATCAAAGACTTTGTACATCCATGGCGGGTCGGCATTGATATCACGCAGGCTGTGGGCTGCCTCCAGCCGTACACTGATGCCGCGCCGCTGGGCCGTATCCTCAAGGGAATGAATGACGGACCGGGCAATAATGGCGAGGTTGACCTCGGATAGCTCAATGGGTTTCTCCGACATCTTTTGCAGGGCGAGCAAGTCCTCAATACCCTGCAACAACCGGCGTGCCTGGACGTTGATGGCCTCAATACTGCTGTATTGATTGGGGCTCATATCCATGGGGCCTTCGGCCAGAATCAGGTCAATGTAACCGAGGATCGAAGTCAGCGGGGTGCGCAGCTCATGAGAGACGTTCTGAATCCATTCTTCCTTCAGGCGGTCGGCCTCGCGCAGATCATTGTAGGCAGCTTCAAGCTGGGCAGCACGTTTGAGCAGCGCAGTATACAGTTGGGTATTGGCAAGGGCGTTTGCCATGGCGCTGGAGATGGCCTGCGCCAGTGACAGTTCGCTTTCACTGAAGGTGCGGTGCGGGTCGATATCTGCCATCTGAATGACTCCCATCACCTCCCCACGAGCCACCAACGGCACGATCAGCAACTTGCCATCCGGGTATGGGGGCAAGTAGGCCCGGTCACTCTGAGTCATGGCGACATCGTTCATGCTGGTGACGACTGGCGTTTTCTCCACCAGGGCGAGGTAGCGCATCCCATCATGGTCTAGTGCGGTGTGGAGGGCACTATCCAGCGACCAGATCATCCGGCTGTGTTCATACGCCATACGCATCGACTGGCCGTTCTCCTCGACCATCCACAGAATACAGGCGCAGGCCTCGCTGGTGTCAACCAGGTTCTGGCTGAACGCCGCCATGAATTCCGAGCGCCCCCACGCAGCGACCGGCTGATCGGCAAGCTGGTTGCGGATCAATGCCCGGCAGCGGTCGAAATCCTCATCAGCCAGCGGCGGAGCGATGGAGGTGTAACATAACTGGGCCACACCCTGCCCCGTGCCATCCGAATTAATGATGGGCATCAGCAGCACGGAGCGTACACCCATGCGGGCCATATCAGGACGGAAAGCAGCCCCAAGTGAGGGGTCATCAGTCAGCAGCACCTGCTGTGATTCAGCAAAGACATCAAACAACGCGGGGGCCTGTTCAGCCGTCACACTGGCGGGGGATTGCATCGATGAGAAAGCGGCGCGAGCGCAATAGGCGAGCAAAAATAACGCGGGTGCGCCTCGTTCATAGGCTGAAATCGTTACGACCTGTGCCCGCAGTGCGTCGATCAACTGGTCACTGATCTCCTCAAGAATACGCTCAACTGATAAGGTCGAGGCGGCGGCCTCCGAGGCGTTGAGCAGCAGTTTTAACTCGCGCAGGCGTACCTGTGCTTCGCGGAACAGGCGGGCATTTTCCAGCGCGACCGCTGCCGAGTGTGCAATCGCCTCCAGCAGGTCCGAATCTTCCTCTGTGAATGCGCCGCTGGCCGCGTTTGCCAGCCCGATATAGCCGATCAGATTGCCGCCAATGGTCATCGGGGCGACGGCTACGGAACCCAGGTCGAGGCTGAGTACCTCGCTGAGGTCCTTCAACATGGCGGGGTCAGCCTCCGGGATCGCAGCAGAAATGGCCCCGGGCACAGCCTTGAAATAGGCAGATAGTGAAGCGGGAAACCCGATTTCATCGGTGGGCTGACGCGGCTTGCTGCTGCGGATGGCGCTGACATGCAGCCCCCCCCCATGTTCATCAACGGTGAGCAGAAAACCAAGCTCGGCTTCAAAGGCTGACCGTGCCTCATCAAGAATGCTCTCGATCATCTCATTGGCGGTCAGGGTCGAGTTGACAGTGTGCGTGATGCGGTTGAGCGCCTGCAGGCGGCGTGCCTGCAAGCGCAGTTCAACATCGCGTTCTTCGAGGTCACTGAGGTCGGTGATCATCATGACGCGCTGCACAGCTTCGGGCGAAGCCTGTGCGTTTAACTGATCCCATGCGCTGCTGCGTGCCTGCACTGCCACAACCGGGATCAAGCGCCCATCGACATGCTGGATGTGAAAGCGGAAGTAGGCGGTTTTTGGCACTTCATCCTGCCGAACAAGCGATTTGATCTGCACACGATCAGAAGCAACAAACAGATCCTCGACGGCCATATCGCGCAGGTCTTTGATGCTGCGCCCCGTGATGTTGCTGACCCGGCGGTTGACAAAACGGATCAGCCCCATGGCGTCATAGGCCAGCAGACCATCAGCCATGGTGTCGAGCAGCATCTGGCGAAAGGCACGTTCTGACCGGTTGGATTGTTCACTTGCACGCATCCGCTCGAACAGGCGTGCATTATCGACGACCATTGCGGCCTGGTTGGCAACAACTGAAGTTAATTGATGCCCGCGTGAGGTTTCCACGTCGAGCGGTTCGCGGCTGCCCAGTACCAGCATACCGAGCGGAGTCCCCATTGTTTGCAGCGGCAGCAGTGAAAGGTAGTACAGGTCGAGGTCCTGCACAGCGCGGTATATTTGGGGAGCGCGGGTACGCAGGTTACTGACAGAGAAATTAAATTCTGCTGCACCAGACAGCATCGAATCGGAGATGGGGTTGCCGCCTTCGAGCGGGATCGAGGCATCCTCACCGCCGGTGGCCTGGAGGAAGCGCTGGTGAGCAGCTTTATCGCGGCTGGTGGCTACGGCCCGGCTGATCATGGCGCGTGTACGGGAGTCATGAGATAGAATCCACGCGAGATTGCAGCCCAGCACACCGATAATAGTCTGTACGGTTTCGTTGAGCAGACGGTCTGCCTGGGAATCGATAACGTCTTCATCACCCAGCAGCGTACCGATGCGCTGCATAAGGTCCTGCAAGGAAAGGGGCTTGGTGATGTAATCGCTGGCACCGGCTGAAATCGCCTGCATCCGCCCAACGGCGGGGTCAAGCGCGGTGACCAGTACCACAGGCATACTGCGTGTGGCAGGGTTAGCACGCAGCGCCTTGCATAATGAGATGCCATTTTCATCCGGCAGGTTAACATCCAGCAGCAGGAGGTCCGGCAGGTGCTGCTTGAGGATGCGACGTGCGACCTCGGCGGATTCCGCAGTTTGTACGTCCCAACCCTGGCTGACAAACCAGCGTTGGGTCATTTCGAGGTAATCGGTTTCATCATCAACGATCAAAATACTGGGCATTCAAGGTTAATCCCGGTTTAACAAGATGGTTGCCCCCAGATTATAGGGCCACATCACCCAATTTAGCTATAAGGCTGTTCGATTCAAATCCCATTCTCTCACCTTCCCGGTTTTGTATCATCATTGAGACATGACACATCATTTAACCGGAGTCATCAGTAGGACTGATGCACGGATCGCGCGCCGCTGGGACCTCACGCCAGCCGGTTCTGCTGCCAAAAACGGGCGCATGAAATCAGTTGGGAACCTGTCTCCTGGAATCATGCAGAGAAATATGCTGCACCCAAGCGGTAAGCCCCTCAAATGGCGGTACGTATGAAGGTGAGGTCATCCTGCTGTGTGCCCGGTGGGTTGTGAAGTCCCTGTTCCGCCATCGAGACCTGGCGGAAATGATGAGGGAACGAGGCTCAATACACGACGACCTATCGCCGGGCGCAGGCCTGTACCCTTGAAATCGATCAACGAAGTCGCCCCCATCTGAAGCAGGGTCATGATTCCTGGTGAGTGGACGAGACTTACGTCAAGGCCGGTGCGTTGATAAAGGAGATCGCCTGGCACAGAAGCCGTTCATCAGCGGATTGTTTGGCATCGCTGCGTCAGCGGGAATCCAGCCCTTGCGGGGATTCTGCCTCTGCACTTTGCCTGACGAGAACGACAGGTCAGCCCCATTTACTGAGTGCGGCCAGGATGTAATCCAGCGTTTCCTCGTCGCTTGTATTGGGGTCGAGCAGGCACTGCTGGGCGTAGGTGCGCATGACCTCAAGTCCCGTCTGCTGTACGGCAGAGCGGATAGCCGAGAGCTGCTGCACGATCTCCTTGCAGTCCCGGCCCTCCTCGATCATACGGTTAACCCCACGGACCTGTCCTTCAACACGGCTTAAGCGGCGGCGCAGTTGATCACGGGTTTCGGTCGACTGGATGTCCATATTGTGTCTCCTATGGGGCGCACCGGGTGGTGCATTGATACTGGAGGCTCACCCTGGGGCAGCACGCACGGTGCTACCGGCTGGTGGAACGTCACCCTACAGGGCCGCAGGAGCCGCCACTGCTGAAGCTGCGCGAATTGCCGCCTCCTGATGGGGTTGACCGTGCAATCAGGGATAGCTGACGACGGGCGTGAGTGCCGCCACAGTGTGGGCAATCCTGACGCTCATCAGCGCTGCTCATACTAACACGCTTTTGAAATCCACGCCCACACCCGGGGCACGTATACTCATAGATAGGCATTTTTACCTCCTGGTACAATACTCCCGGTAAGTATATTCTATTGCGCGCGCGGGTTCAAGGGTGAAACGATGCGGGGGAGATCGGTGTTATGAGTAGTGTGCCGCATCCAGGTTGATGTGACTTTGTTATACGGTTGTGATACGATCATCGGGTCGTATGTGACAGGGGGAACAAACAGGGCATGAGTGATTCCGAACGTACTGCACCAGAGGCACAACCCAGCCCGCGCTGGGATTCTCGCAGTAAACTGATCATCGGGGCGATGATTTTTATCATCGCGCTGGTGGTGTTAATCCAACTGAATGTAATCTTTGTGCCGCTGATCCTGGCGAGCATCCTGGCCTATGTACTTCAACCACTGGTGGAGTTCTTCGAAGATCGAGTGCGGCTGCGGCGCGGCCATGCGGTGATGATCATTTACCTGATCCTGGTGGCGCTGCTGGTGCCGCTGGCGATCTACATTGTGCCGCTGGCGATTGAGCAGTTCATCATCGGGCAGCGTACACTGCTGGAAGCCGTGCGCGAACTGAACGAATTCGCCCGGCAAACAGAGACAATCCAACTGATGGGGGTTGAACTGGGTGTGGACCAGATCGTCACGGAAATCACGTCAGCCATCAGCAGCGTGATCACGTCGGTGGCCTCAGGGACGGTCTCGTTTGTGTTTGATACCGCGCGGACGCTGGTCTTCGGCATCTTCACCATCATCATCTCGTTTTACATGACACGCGACGCTGACAAGCTGATCCACGCGGCACGCGGCACTGTGCCACCGCAGTACCGGTATGACGTTCACATGCTGCTAACTGAACTCGATACGATCTGGTCGGCGTTTTTCCGTGGCATGCTAATCCTGTCACTGACGGTGGGTATCATTCTGACCGTCATCAGCACGATCCTTGGCCTGCCAAACCCGCTGCTGATGGGCGTCTGGGGCGGGCTACTGGAGTTCATGCCCAGTATCGGCAATATCATCTGGGGTACAACGGCGGTGATCGTGGCCGCAGTTGAGGGATCGACTTACATCAACCTGCCGCCGCTGGCCTTTGTGCTGCTGACGCTGTTGGCCTACATCGCGTTCTCACAGTTGGATATCAACATCCTTGTGCCCAACATCCTTGGGCGGCATGTACAGCTTCACCCCGGTGTGGTGCTGGTGGGTGTGATCATCGGCCTTTCGATTGGCGGTGTGCTGGGTGTGGCACTGGCTGCACCGACCATCGCATCGCTGCGGATTGTGGGTCGATACGTGTATGCCAAGCTGTTTGACCTCGACCCCTTCCCGATGGTGGGGCCACCGGCAGCCACACCGGAGGAACGTGAACGCATCGCAGAGGCGCATGAGCAGCAAATCCAGACCTCCGGATCAGTGCGGTCGATTTCCCTGCCCTTCCTGCGGACGACCTCTGCCGATGAAGGCAGCGGAGACGAAGAATGACAATGACCCAGCCACCGTATTGACAACCCTGCCCGGACCCGGTAGGCTTGGCACGTTACCCCGGCCCACTGGTGGATGTCAATGCTCATCTTTCAAATCCTGATCGATATCATCACCCCGATCTTCATCCTGATCGGGGTGGGTTTTGTACTCTCCAAAGCCATAGACCTCGACATCAAGACGCTGACGCGCCTAAGCTTCTACGTGCTGGGGCCGGGTGTAATCTTCGATATCATCCTGAAAACCAGCCTGTCCACCACCGAGTTCCTGGCGTATGGCGGTGTGTATCTGCTGTACGCGGCAGTGCTGGGGACGATCTCATTTGTGATCATCTTTGGGCTGGTGCAGCAGGGGAATCGCTCGATCATGACGTTGGGCACGGTGTTCACCAACAACGGCAACTACGGCATCCCGCTGATGCTGTTGGTTTACGGTGAGCTTGGCGTGGCGATCAACACGGCTAATCTGCTGGTGGGGGCCATCGTGCTGTTCACCGTGGCGGTGATCGTACTGAGTGCCAAACCCAACCTGAAAGAGACGGCGCTATCCGTGCTGAAAGTACCGATCATTCATGCGGTGTGGGTGGCTCTGTTGTTCCGCGCGCTGGGCTGGGGGCTGCCCCCTGCCGTTGATTTCATGACCAGTTCGTTTAGCATCGCGTTTATCCCTATCGCCTTGATCACGCTGGGGGCACAGTTGGCCCACGTCAAACTGAACCGTAAGTTTGGCAAGCCGCTGTTGGTGGCAGGCTTGCGCTTGCTGGCAGGCCCGGCAGTGATGTCAATCATCGCGTGGCTGCTGGTCCCGGATCGCTCCATCCACTCGATCCTGATCGTCTCGACGGCAGTACCCACGGCAGTTAACACCTATATTCTTGCAGTGGAATACGACGCTGAACCGGAATTTGCCTCGCAGCTTGTGTTTGTCTCAACCGTTCTTAGCGCGATCACGGTGCCGCTGGTGGTGGCCCTGGTCGCCTGATTCCCCCATCTCCGGAGACGTTCTCATGCTTGACCTGCTCATCACCGTCATCCTGCCGATCTTCCTGCTGCTGGGTGTCGGCTATCTGCTTGACCAGTTCGTCAAGCTCGACCTGACGACGCTCAACCGCATGGTGTTTTACGTGCTGATCACAGCGGCGGTGTTCAACGCACTGATCAGATCAACCCTGTCCATGAGCGAGATCGCATCGGTGGGTTTGTTTACGCTGGTTCAGATGGCCGTTTGGGCTGTGATTGCACTGGCCCTGTTCTCATTACCGTACTTCCGTGCGCATCGTATTCCCTTTGCGTATGGGATGCTGTTCATCAACGGGGCTAATTACGGCATTCCGCTGATGCTGCTGGCCTTTGGCGAGCAGGGGGTGAGCATCATCGGTGTGGTGCTGACCGTTAACCTCGTGACGTTGTTCTCGCTGGGTATTCTGCTGATCAGCGCGGGCAGGAAGCCCTTCGGTGAGGCGCTCAAGGAGCTGCTAAAGGTGCCCGTGGTGTACGCTGTACCGGTGGGTCTGCTGATGATGGTGATGGGCTGGGAACTTCCTCCGCAGTTGGATTTCCCGGTCAGCGTCATGGCCGATTCCTTCATCCCCGTGGCGCTGATCACGCTGGGTATCCAGCTTGCCCGCACTCCGCTCGACCTCGGCAGCCTGCCGCGTATCAGTCTCGGCTCGCTGGGCCGGGTGGTCATTGGCCCTGCCATCACCTGGGTGCTGGCGCGGCTGTGGGGCTTCCCGCCTGAGTTCGTCGCGATCCTGACCGTGGCTGCCGCTGTGCCCACTGCCGTTTCTGTGTACATCGTCTGTTCCGAATATGAACAGGATGGTCCCACCGCCTCGCAGATCGTGGCCGTCACCACCCTGCTCAGTGCCATCACGGTACCGCTGGTGATTTTGCTGGTGCGCTAGGGGTGAGGTTATGTGGGGGCAGAGTCCCTCGTTCAGCCATCATCTTCTCCGGTTCTCGATGGCCGAACGAAGACTATCGCTCCAGCGTGGGGCCAGGACCGGGGTTTCACTCGCAGCCCACCGTGGTGAACCTTACAGGGCTATGAGATGATGCACATGATCAACAGAACCATGCTCCCTATTGGCTTTCCCCACCCGGCTGATTCACATCCCCGCGTACGGCTGCATCAAACAGGATCACGCTCTCCGACATCAGATACTCGAAACCGCGATCCGTGAACCCGTGCCGCTCCCCGGCATAGGGGTAAAACGTCACATCAACCCCCGCGGACTGCATTAGCTCAAACGCCTCCTCGGACCACCCGTACGGCACCGCTGTATCACGCACCCCGTGGTGAATGTGGACCGGCATCCGGATATTGCCGTAGTAATTGATCGGTGAGACCTCCGCAAATGCCTCTGCATTTTCAACCGGGTTGCCATATGTGACGGCCATCGCCTCGATTGCGCCCTGCTGTACCGGCCAGTAGCGCCGGGCATGGGACCAGTTGCGGACTACATCGCCGCTCATTGAGGCGTAAAACACCACCGCATCGACCTCATCACTGATCACTGCAACCCACTGTGCGACCTCCCCGCCCATAGAGTGTCCGATCACGCCAATCTGCCCGTCCGCCGTCCACGGCATCGCGTCGGCCTGTGCGATCAGGTTCATCACATCCAGCACATAGCCGATGCGGAACGGGTTCGGCCCGCTGTCTGAATCAGCGTAATTGCGATAGTCCGGCATCAGCGTGATATAGCCGCGCTCAGCGAGATACTCACCCATGCGCCACGTATCGAAACCCTGCCGGTATTCGTCCGGGGTGAAGTAACCATGCAGCAGCACGATCACCGGGAACGGCCCATCGCCAAACGGTACATTCGCCAGCCCGGAGATGCTCAGGCCGTCGCTGTCATAGCTGATTCGATACTGGCTGAAGCTGTCATTCACCGAGTAGCCCACACCCAGCCGAATCCCTGATCCGTCATACTCTCGCGCCGCGAGATCAGCCACGCGCAGCCCGTTGAGCGGATCGGCGGGGTCTGCTGTGCCGATGCCAGCGCGCGGTACGGCAGTGGGGCCGGGAGTAGGGGATAATGCCAGCGTTGGGATCGCGGGCGATGGACCTGCCGCCGTCACGAACAGGGTGGGGGAAGATGATTCCGACGGTGTCGCCAGCAGGCCCACCTCATCGACCTGTGAGCTGGCTGGCATTGATTGACATCCCGCCAACAACATCAGCATCGGAAGCATGGTAATCCATCGCTTACGGGCGGTCATCTTTTTGATACCCTTCGAAGAAGGGCAGAAAGCCCATGTCGCGCAGTGTGTTCAGCAGGGGTGCAAGATGTTCACGCGGGACGACGAACGCGCGCGGCCCGACCTGCCGCCCCATCCATTTGGATATCGCCGGGTGCCGCCGAAGCCGGTCATAGATGGTGATGTCCTTGGCCGTCACGATCACGACATCCTGCACGACCACCTCGGCGGGGTTCTCAGCCCAGCGTGCCAGCATTGAGAGGACCGTGCTGGGCAGCCCGTCACCGGACAGCCGCTGGATAAACGGCACTATATGGTTTGTCAGCATGATACCGTCCTCACGCACGCGTTCGATGGCCTGCGCCGTTATACGATATTGGTAACTGCTGCTGTCCGGGGCCGGGCCCAGCGGCAGGTATTCTGCGGGGCCTGGCGTGCTGAGCCAGCTCGTGAAGCGGGCCAGTTGGTAACGTTCGTAGCGGCTGAGGGTCACCGGCACCTCGATCACGCCCTGCTCATCGACCGTAATGTACGTATGAGGGTCCGGCGCGGAAGGCCACTCATCGATACCCGCCAGTGCCCGCCCCAGCGCCGTCACCTCGAACGAGCCATGCCCGGCCCGCACCAGCCCCAGCCAGCGCATTGGGCCTTCCACCACATAGCGCAGCAGCGCCCCCTCGACCTGCTTCCAGTACATGAAACCGGTCAGCATCAGGCCGCTGAACGCATCATGGATGTACCACGCACCGTACTCCCCGCCTGACCGCTGGAAATCAGGGTTGTTCTTGTGCATATACTCGATCAACCCGTCGAGGCTCCACCATGTTCCCGCCGGGATGTGCGCGATGGCCTCCAGCAGCGCCTGCCGCGCCAACCGGGGATCGTTGGGCCATTCCTCAGCCTCCAACCCCGGCGTTGCAGCCAATTCATTCCACTCGACGCTCTCCAGCCATGCCTCGGCCAGCGTGCGTGCCTGGTGCAGACGCGGCGCTTCGAGCCACGGCTGGGCCGTCTCACGGTTGACGCGCGTCTCGATGTGCCCCATCAGTTCAAGGTCTTCAATCAACTTGAGGTCATAGGCCAGTTGGGTGATGAAGGCACGGTAGGTCGGGTAGGGGTGGCGCAGCGTGCGATCAATACGCCGGATCGCTTTCCCGGTGAGCAAATCACGCGCGTTGGCGGTGCGCAGCCGCAGGTAAGCCAGCATCGTGGCGATGTCATCCACCGCCGTATCGTAACCGTCCCTGATACGGCGCG
>CAYMGV010000043.1:0-20110 GCA_964390105.1 uncultured Anaerolineae bacterium
CGCCGCAACGTCGAGCCGCGCCCCGACCGCCACGTCGCCTGGATGGGCGTGCCGCTCAATGCCGGGACGCGCACACTTGGCGTGATGGTGGTCGGCAGCTTTGTACAGGGTGTCACCTTTACGGATGACCAGTTGAAGTTCTTCTGGGCGATTGCTGACCAGGCCGCCACTGCGCTTGATAAGGCGCGCCTGTTCCGTGAGACGGAAACCCGCGCCCGTCAGCTTGCTACATTGAACCAGATTTCCACTGAGTTGTCCTCAACGCTGGACCTGCAAAACCTGCTGGTACGAATCATGCGCAGCGCCGTCGAGATGCTCGGCACCGAGGCCGGGTCGTTGTTCCTGATCGAAGAAAGTGGCGACCTTGTATTCCGCGTGGTTGAAGGCGGCGCGCAGGACCTCGTCGGGACGCGTGTGCCAGCCGGCAGAGGCATCGTCGGCGAGGCCGCCGAGACCGGTGCCCCCGTGATCGTCAACAACGTGATGCAGAATAAGCGCTGGTTCAGTGATGTGGACCGCGAAACCGAGTTCCAGACCCAATCTTTGCTGGCGGTTCCACTCCTCATGCAGGATAACGTCATCGGTGTGCTGGAGGTTATCAACAAGAAGGACGGCTCACCCTTCAGTGATGAGGAAATCTCGCTGTTGACGACGTTCGCGGCGCAGGCTGCCATTGCAATTGAGAACGCGCGGCTGTATGAGGCCACCGACGCCGAGCTTGCTGCCCGCGTTGATGAGCTTCAGAATCTCGTACGCATCGACCGTGAGTTGAACCGCACTCTGCGGATGACCGGCGTCATCCAGATTACGCTGGATTGGGCGCTGCGTATTACCGGGTCAGGGGCCGGGTTGATCGTCATGATAGCACCAGATGCAGATGGTGTCACCATCCTGACCGGCACCGGCTACGACCATGAATGGTACAGCCGCCACACCACGGAGCCACTCCCCCTGGATGAGGGAATCATCGGGCGTGTACTGCGCTCTGGCAAACCGGAATTCATCCCGGATGTGACCAGTGACCCCGATCACACAGATGTCACACTCATGCCCACGGTGAGCATGATCGTTGTGCCGATTTTGCGTGTCAGCAAGCCGATTGGTGCGCTGGTGCTGGAAAGTCACATCCCCGGCCTGCTCTCCGTAGATGATTTTGGATTTGCCCAGCGCCTCGTTGAGCATGCCGCTGTCGCCATTGAGAACGCCCGACTGATTGGCGAAGTCGAACAGGCTAACCGTGACAAGACCGAGTTCATCTCGTTCGTAGCGCATGAACTGAAAAACCCGATGACCTCCATCCGGGGCTACACCGACCTGCTCAAAGGCGGTGGCATGGGCGAAGTCAACGACATGCAGAAGCAGTTCCTCGGCACCATCCGCTCGAACGTTGACCGTATGACACGCCTTGTTTCGGACCTCTCCGACGTAGCCCGCATCGAAACCGGCCACATGCGGCTCGAAATCTCAACCATCCCGGTGCAGCCCGTCATCGACGAGACGCTGCGCGGCCTGCAAGGCATGATCGACGACAAGAAGCAAACCCTGCACCTCGACATAGATGAAGCCATCCCGCAAATCAAAGCCGACCACACCCGTATGGTACAGGTTCTGACCAACCTCATCAGCAATGGCCATAAATACACGCCCGAAGAAGGTGAAATCCGGGTCATTGCCCATGAGGAGACACTCACGGATTCCAATCAGCAGGCGCAGCGCATGGTCCACATCGCCGTGCAAGATACCGGTATCGGTATGTCCGATGAGGAATTGAACAAGCTGTTCACCAAATTCTTCCGTACCTCACGGGCCAAAGATATGGCACAGGGTACCGGGCTGGGCCTGATCATCACCCGCAACCTCGTTGAGAGCCACGGTGGCACCATCTGGGTCGAAAGTGCCGTGGGTGAAGGCACTACCTTCCACTTCACGGTGCCGGTCGCCACTGAGGAAACCGCCGAACAGGCAGCCGACTAGATCAACCTGAAATCCTATCCCAACAAACACCGAAGCCCCCATGTATGGGGGCTTCGTCGATTGAACGGGATGTATGTGATCAGTGCGCGACGACATGCTCCGGGGTCAGAGTTAACACCACGCGCTTTTCGACCTCGACCCGTTCAGCGGGGACAATACCACCGTAATACTGATCCTTTCCTCTATACTGCTTCGCCAGCCGGTTGATCAGCGCGTTTCCGGAATCGAGTGTCATTTCGACATGGCCGCGTACCTCAAGGTAGCTGTACGGATTCTCCGGGTTAATAGCGATCATGGTCACCCGGTTATCCGCCTTGACATTGATCTCCTTCTGTCGTCCAATCACGGTGCTGAACAGGATGTTCCCATCCGCATATTCGCACCACATCGCGGAGAGATGTGGCTGCCCATCAGGCATCAGCGTACCGATGGTCACAACGACGGGTTCAGTGAGTAACGGGAGATGACTCCCAGGTATTTTTACTGGCATTTCTGGTTCTCCTTCTCGCATAAGACGGGTATACTATTGCTCTATGAAGATACCAACACTGACCCGAACCATCATCCCAAACCTTGCGCTGGTCATAGGTTTCTCCATGATTGCTGCCGCATGCTCGTTTCCCGGCATGGCAACTGAGCCACCACCGACCCCGGCCAGCGTCGAGACCATATCGACCGAAACGCCTGTGCCAACACCCACTGCCACACCCCCACCCACGGCAACGCCTGCACCGCCTGATGGCTGGACCACCGTTGCCGATGAGCGCTTCAGCCTGCGCTTCCATGCCCCGGCGTCATGGCGTTATGAAACTCGTAACGAGGTCGCTATCGACCTGCGTGATGATGCCAGTGGCGCATGGCTGGAAATCCAGCGGCTGACGCCGGGCAGCGCCTCTGCCTTCGGAATCCCGTACAGTACCGGCATCGATTCACTCACCATCATCGAGAACCTGCTGGGCGGACTGAGGCAGGATGGGCAGTTTGACGACCCCGGGCCTGTACTGACCCGCACCCATCGTGCCGCCTACTTCGCCGTTGGTTATTACGAACTGTACGGTGAACGGATTATGGTGGCAGCATGGGGCCTGCCAGACCGCGCGTTCATCCTCGTGGGCCATGAGCCGCTGGATGGCATCTCATGGGAGAATGCGCTTGGCATCTACCAGGGGATCATCAACAGCCTGATCGACACAACAGAGGGTTAGAACCAGCTTGTGATCTTCTCCAGCAGCGGCGGCCCCATCACAGCGAAACCCGCTGCTGCTGCGCCAATCGCACCCAGAAGCACCGCCCCCGCTGAGACATCCTTGGCAGCCTTTGCCAGCGGATGATAGTCCGGGCTGACGAGATCGATGGCGGCTTCAAAAGCCGTATTGATCAGCTCCAGTGACCACACCAGCCCCATCGCCACAAACAGCACTCCCCACCCCGGCGGCGGCACGCGCAACCAGAGCGCAAAGCTGATGACCAGCACCGTCGCGAGGCTGTGTATCCATGTGTTGGGCTGGGTGCGCAGCGCATACCATATCCCCTCGAAAGCATAGCCAAACGAACGCACGCGCACCTTTACCTGTGACTCGGATTTTGGTTTCATGAGGTGAAATCGGTACGAACCTTATCCACTGCCGCCGATTGCAACGCCCACATTTCGGCCTGCGTCTCAGGGGTATCGTGATCATATCCCAGCAGATGCAGTGTGCCGTGAACACTGAGAGTCTGCATCTCGATGATGAACGGGATACCCGCTTCGGCAGCCTGGGAAACAGCGACCTCGTGCGCGATGACGATATCACCAATATAGGCAGGCTCGCCCTCCTCAACTTCGTATGGTTCGTCTTCAGCGGGGAACGAGAGTACATCGGTAGGGTAGTCATTCCCCGCATAGGTGCGGTTGAGATCATGCACTTCGTCTGATGATGTCACGCGAATGGTCAGCGCCACCGGCGGATCAGTACCGAGTAAATCGAGCAGCGCCAGCACGGCGCGACGCAGTGCATCACCGCTGATGCTGTACCCTTCCGCGGCATCAATTGCTACCTGGTGCGTCATGAGCGTTCCTTGGCAGAGTCTTCTGCGGCATTCTCATCATCCCCATCACCCGATTTTTCAGACATCTGTGCAGCCCTGGACCTCATGACGGACGCTGGATACTGTACACGCGGATGGTACATTCCCTTCAGCGTACGGATGATCGACTCGCGTACGATCCTGATATCCTGCAGGGTCAGGTCCGATTCATCCAACTGGTTGTACTCCAGCCTCTGATCAACGATGCGATTGACGATCTCCTCGATCTGCTCGCTGGTGGTCGGTCGTGCAGCCCGTGTAGCCGATTCACAGGCGTCACAAAGCATCACAATGCCCGATTCACGGGTCTGCGGAATCGGCCCCGGATAGTAGTATTCGCCCTCATCCAGCTCGACCCCGGCATCTGATGCCTCCTCACGCGCATTGGCGAGGAAGAACAGCACCGGCATCGTGCCGTGATGCTCACGCGCAAAATCCACCACTCCGGGTGGCAGGCGATGGCGCTGAAGGATTTTCGCGCCATCGTTGACATGCTGGATGATAATGCGAGCGCTTGCCAGGGGGCTGAGACCTTTGTGGGGGTCCATGCCACCTTCCACCCGGTTCTCACCAAAGAACGCCGGGTTATTCATCTTGCCCATATCATGATACAGGCAGCCAACGCGCGTCAGCAGCGCATTCGCGCCGATATCCTCGGCGGCAGCCTCAGCCAGCGTGGCAACTGACAGTGAGTGCTGGTAGGTGCCCAGCGCACTGCGCTGAAGCTGACGCTGCAAGGTCTGATCCGCCCGTGAAAGGTCCAGCAGGCGCAGCCCGGTAACCATCCCCGTCAGGTTGCCGACCAGGAACAGGATCACCAATGCCAATCCCGCGGAAAGCAGCCCGCCAAGCATGGTGACAGAAATCAACTGAGTCAGCCGTACCGGGTCAACCATATCCGGCAGCCGGAAGATCAGCAGCACCGCAATACTGCCGAATGCCGCCACTACACCCGATATAAAATAGCCGTTCAGCCGTGCGCTGTTGCGCAGTGACCCCGCTGCCAGCAGCACCGAAACCGCGTAAAACATCATCACTTCCACGGAGTTGGTCAGGTACCCGATCAGAGCAGCCACCACCAACCCCACCAGCGCTGAAAACACCGTGCCATATAGTGATGTCACCGCCATGGCAAGCGCCGCCAGCGGGAACAAATACGTGAAGCTCTGCAACCCCGGCACCATGATCTGTGCCCCCAGCACAAACAACAGCAGAAGCAGGCCCAGCAGGTAAAGCTGCCCCGGCTGTTCCAGCCATTCCGTGCGCAGCGTCACGACGAAGAATGCAATCAACAGGCATGACAGCAGGCTGACAAGGAATGCACTGACGACCTGGTTGATCGTCAGGGTTACATCCAGCAGGCCGAGGCTTTCCAGCGCTTCGAGATCGAGTTCCGTCACCGGTTCACCGGCACGTACCACAACCTCACCTTCCTGGAAGCTGATACGGATATCGGGCACATCCGCCACGGCCTGCTCCTGTGCTTCGCTGGTGAGCGCGGTATTGAGCAGGCTGTTGGGCCGAATCAGGCCCCCGGCAATCGTCACCGAAACCGGGATCAGCGTTTCAGGCAGTTCGGTGCTGACACGCAGTTCAAGCTCGCGGATTTCCTCCGCGACCTGCTGATCGGTCAGCGTGCCGCTCATCGTCTCCTCGATCAGGCTGACGATTTCGCGCTCAACCTGCTCAAACTCACCCTCGGAGGCATTGAGCAGCGTTTCGGCATACGGGTCATCCAACCCCAGGTCAGGGATAGCGTGAACGTATTCAAGACGCTGTTCTCCATCAATGTACGGGTCCATACGAACGACTTCAATGAAATCAAACACCTGTCGTGCCCGCCGCACCTGCGCCCGGCCAACCCGCGAATCAGGCGGATCATAAATATCCTCTACTGAGGTCAGGGCTGCCTGCCGGGCGGCCTCCGTCTCGATCTGGCTGACGTAGGTCACATCACGCGGGGCGTTGATATCTTCCTGCACGATATCACCCACGCCCAGGTTCACGGAAGTGCGTGAGGGCATCATCGGCAGCAGCAGGATCACGGTCATCATACTCACGACGATCAGCAGCAGCACAATCAGCCGGATATTTCTCCAAAGCCGCTGCAATGGTCGCTGAGATGGGGAGCGTTGAGCGGCACCGGCCATCTTACTCGTCCTTCCAGTCAGAATACGCGTTACTGGTTCAGCAGTTCGCGAACCACTTCGGAGATCGTGCGGCCATCGGCACGGCCCTTGAGCTTGCCGTTCAGCGGCCCCATCACCTTACCCATATCACGTGGGCCGCCAGCCCCGACACTCGCAATCATGGCGCGTGCTTCTTCCTCGATCTCCTCGCGGGTCATCTGACGCGGCATATAGGCCATCAGCACCTCAAGCTCGGTTTGTTCGCTCTCGACGATATCCTCGCGCCCGGCCTTCTTTGCCTCATCGATGGAGTCCTGTCGCATCTTGATCAGCTTCTGGATCACACCCAGGACCTCGGTATCATCCAACGGCACGTTCTCCTCGACCTTTTCCGCTTGCAGGGCAGCCTTCATCGCGGTGTCATACGCGGAGACCACGTCGGGGTCATCGGACGCAGGGCGAGTCACGTTGTGTTTCCTGAGCGCTTTGCTGGCAAGCTCCTCGCGGCGCGTTTGCTCCAATTCCTTGATTGCAGTCATCACACCCCGGATCACGGTACGCCGCACAACATCCTTGCTTTTCATCGCCTCTTTCAAGTCGGCGTTTAACTGTTCCTTCATGCTCATTGGTAATGCTTCCCCATCGCACAGATTAGGTTCAAAGATACCTACAGTATACCGGTGCCGCGTGGAATCCGAAACCGGCCCACACGCAAACAGCCCCCGTGCATGGGGGCTGAAAGCATGACCGATCACCCGCTAACCAATGACGCGGAGCTGATCCTTTCCTGCGAGCCGCAGGTCGAGGATTTCGGCGTCCACAACCTCGGTCAGTTTTGTGCGCAGTTGGTCGATATCCACCATGTCTGACTTGATCGTAATCTCCGCCGTATCCTCATCGGGATGCTGGAACGTGGTCAGCGCAATGATGTTGCCACCCACGGCGGAAATGGCCCCCCCCACTTTGGCGAGGATACCGGGTTTGTTCGGTGTCAGCAGGTCAATGCGCAGGCCGGGAATACCCCCACCCACAGCTTCGACAAACGCCTTGAAGATGTCGGTTTCGGTGATAATACCGGCCAGTTCCTCGCCTTCCATCACGCACAGTGCGCCGATATCCTGCTCGATCATGTACATCGCCGCGCGTGAAATCTCACAGTCCGTATCAACGGCATACACTGGCGCGGACATGATCTTGTCGATCTGGAGCTTATCCAGCAATGTGACCATTTCATACACGCTTAGAGTACTGGCCGAGGACGGCCCGGTCGAGAGAATATCCGTCTCAGAGACCATGCCGATCAACTTGCCATGCCCATCAAGCACTGGTAAGCGACGGATATCGTGTTTCTTCATCAGGTCAGAGGCTTCACGGTATGATGTATCTTTCGTCACCGTGATCGGATTGGCGGTCATTCTCTGGCTGACTTTCATGTTCAGATGCTCCTTAACAGGGAATTCGGAAGGTTAGATAGGCTTGGGCGAGCTTTACCCGGGAGGCCAGCCGAGGCTGCGCCCACCGAGGATATGAAAATGCAGATGATGCACCGACTGCCCGGCATCGGGGCCATTGTTGGCAACGACCCGGAACCCGTTATGAAGCTCCTCATCCGCGGCAATCCTGCGGGCTGCCAGCATCATGTTTGCTATCAGTTCAGTGTCTTCCGGCTCCAGTTTAGCAAGGCTGGGGATGTGCTTGCGCGGGATCAGCAGGATGTGAGTGGGAGCTACCGGGTTGAGATCATGAAAAGCGATATACGCGTCGGTTTCATGTACTATTTTTGCAGGAATCTCGCCCGCTGCGATCTTACAGAAGATGCAATCCGTCATAGGTTTGGTCCTTAGCTTGGCGGAGATAAGTGTGTAGTCCCTATTGTACTCGATCTTGCTCCCCGGGATAATGCACAGGGGGCGGTTTCGGCCCCCTGTTAAGATGTCGGGATGTCTGTGTTAGATCGCGGAAATCGAAACGGATAGAAACTCACCGTCCACGGCATCAATACGGGCAGGCAGTATACGGTTGCCGATTGGTTCGGGGGTGACTGTCCGCACACGAAAGTACTGGTCACTGTACCCCGTCCATGTCAGGCCATCCGGCCCTGCGCCACTGGCGGATTCCCACAGCACGGTCAGCGGCGTGCCGAGCAGGGACTCGCGGGCCTGTCGTGATAATCGATCACTGAGGGCACTCATGCGGGCATTTCGATCCTTGCGAACCGCCAGCGGTAACTGCCCTTTCAGCCGGGCAGCGGGTGTTCCCTCTCGCGGGGAATAGGTGAAGACGTGCAGCCGTGTGAATCCCATCGACTCCACGCGGGACAGTGATTCCGCGAAATCGGCGTCCGTCTCACCGGGGAACCCGACGATCACGTCTGTCGTAATCGCAAGGGACGGGACGTGGCTGCGGGCTGCGGTTACGAGGCCCGCGAAATCGGCGGTAGTGGTATGACGCCGCATCCGTTTCAAAGTGCGGTCACATCCAGCCTGCAGCGGCAGATGCAGATGCGGCATCATTCGCGGGTTTTCCCACAGGTTAAAGAACGCTGCGTCGAGGTCCCACGGTTCCAATGAGGACAGCCGCAGGCGCGGCACATCTGTCTCGGTGAGGATGGCAGCAACCAGCGTACGCAGCGAGGTGGCATCTCCTGTATCCTGCCCGTATGAACCGAGATGCACCCCGGTCAGCACGACTTCCTGGTAGCCCACCGCAACCAGCGCGTTGATCTCGCCAATCACATCCGCCAGCGGACGCGACCGCCCTGCCCCGCGTGCCACTGTCGTGATGCAGAATGTACACTCATTGTCGCAGCCGTCCTGCACCTTGACGAAGGCCCGCACATGCCCCAGCGTACCCGGTGGCAGCGGCTCACGCTGGGCGGGTTCGCGGTCAAAGACCGGCATCGCCTTAAGCCTGGATACCAGCAGGTCTTTATCCGCATTGTCGATCACAACCTCAACATCAGGCAGCGCTGCGACGATATCGGGCCTGGTAGCGGCGTAACACCCCGTCACTACGATGCGCGCGTCAGGGTTGGCGCGGGCCGCACGCCGGACCAGCTTGCGGCTGGTCTTGGCAGCATCGGAGGTCACCGTACAGGTGTTGATCACCATCAGGTCGGCATCACCCGCCTGATCTGTGACCTCATCCCCATCCGCGCTGAAGTCACGCCCCATCTTCTCGATCTCAGCCTGATTAAGACGGCATCCCACGTAATCAAGGTAGACACGCCGCCTTGTTCCATTGTGATTGCTCATAGCGATTTCATCATCACCGGCTCTACGGCGTGGTGATGACCACCTCATCAAATGCAATGACGGCATAGGCCGCCGTGGACGTTTCGCCATCAAACCCCGTGAATCCCTGCGCACCCAATCCAACCCGGCCCGAGGCAAGATCGCCATTAACCCAACGATCCAGCACCTCGCCGCCAAGGCAGGTTGGCTCGTCAGCGGTGGGGTCCCACAATGCCCCAACGGCGGGGTCATCTGAAATACACAACGGCATCTGTGCCCCGTTTACCTCAAACGTGAAGGTATCGCCTTCGGCTATCACACGGAGCTGGTTCACGGTATTACCCTGCTGGATCACCGGGCTGCGCTTCCAATCACTGACCACCGTCGCCACGCCATCCCGCACCGCTGTCAGAGAGTAGAAGCCATCGCTGGAAATATCAAACCGGTTGAAGTTATTCTCATCCTGCAAGCGGAAGATCACGCTGATCCCATTATCATCAGAGCCATCGAGCTTCTCGGCAGCCACGGCCAGCACAAAGTCATCCAATGTGAAGTTTGAGCCGGACCACGTCCCGGTGTCTTCCAGCGCATTGACGGTAACCACCAACTGACCCTCACCCGCCGCGACGCTGATAGAACCACCATCAAACATCTGCCAGCTCGCAAAATCGGCGTCGGTGTCAAAGCTGGTCTGGTAGATCACCTGCCCTGATGCGCCCGCGTCAAGCGTTGGCGGCTGGGTGGCCTCCGGCTCGAACAGCCCCGTATAGCGTGGGGCAAACAGCCACGCCGCCACACTGATGATGCCGAGCAGCAATACCACCCCCATGATCAGGGGCCAGCGGCGCTTCTTTTCTGGCTCACCCTCCCGGTTTAATGCGACCTGTTCATCTTTCTTTGCCATGCTGCCCATCTCCTCCACAGGGTCGGATCAATCTGAGACTTCAAAGCTCAAGCCAGCCAAAACCTGATCACGCCAGTATACCTCGACGGCATACGTCCCAACCGGCCACGGTGGATTGTTGTTGACCAGTTCAAACCCCGCGTAACCATCGCCCGCATCCTGTGTGCCGAGCCACGTCTCCGTAATCAACGAATCGTCATAATACCAGCGTGCCGAAAGCGGATCATCGGGATCATAGTTTTGCAGCGCGATGCTGACGGAAAACCGGTCATTGGGGCCATATCCCTCGACAATCTCAACAGGCCGAAAGGTTTCATCAAAGGCGGATACCAGCATGATCTCGGTAACCCCCGGTGGCCGTGGCGCGATGAACAGATACACCACCGCTGGTAGCGCAATCGCAAACAATCCCGCCGCCAATAGATAATGCCATTTTCTGTATCGCTTGTGCGGTTCAGTCATCGTCATTCACTTCCGGTCAGGTCCTCCACTGCGTGGCGGGCTGATACACCATACCGTGACGTGGGTTCGAGTGCAACGGCCTGCTGATAATGCCACAAGGCTACGCTGAAATCGCCAAGTGCTTCCATGGCACGGCCCCGGTGATAATGCGCCGCAGCGAGGCCGGGGTCCAGCCTGAGGGCAAGGTCGAACTGCACCACAGCCTGATCTGAATTCCCGACCAGGAAATACGCCAGGCCCAATGCATCATGTGCCTCCGCCGATCCCGGAACATCCATTACCAGCGCTTCGGCAAGTGGCAGCCCCCTCTCCTCGATGCGATAGCCGTTCTCAAGGTAAAACCTGGCTTGCAGCGCACGGAACGATGTTGAATCAGCGCCATTGGCCTCCGCCACCTCAACGGACTGTGCTATCCATGCCTCACCCGCTTGCCAGTTTTCCGTCGCAGCGTAGGTATTGGCAATCTCCACAGCAAAGGCCGGGTTGGTCGGGTCAAGCATGGCCGCATCACGGAAGGCGGCACGCGCCTCGTATGGACGCCCTCGCCCGGACCACACTACCCCGGCCAGGTAGGCCGCCGTCGGGTTCGCGGGATCAAGTGAACGGGCCTGCATCACTTCGTCGAGGCCATCTCCACCCAGGCGATCACGTACATAGCCCAGGTAGGCAAGCGACAACACTGCATCAGGTGCCGCACGCACCGCCTGTTCCAGTGCGGCCTCAGCGTAAGCCAGCTTACCCGCATCAAACATCAGCAGCCCAAGCCGAGTATAGTAGACCTCAAGGCCCAGGGTCTCGACCTGTTCAACCAGCGCAGCCAGTGCCAGCAGCGTAGGGCGCTCTGAATCCACCGCCATCTGCCCGGCATCGATCAGTGCAGGTAACGCGTCGCCCGGTTGATACAGTGCCTTAAGATAGGCGTGCAAAGTGAATGTGCCGGGGTTCGGTTCGGAGGCTGTCAGCAAGTCCAATGCCGCGATGGCCTCGTCCCATTGCTGGCGATCGAGGTAGATTGAAATCAACTGGTTCAAGGATGCCGCATCCAACCCGCCCAGTTGTCGAGCTGTTTCCCAATCAACCAACGCACCCTCGCGGTTGCCCAGCCCATCTGATGCCGCCCCGCGATAGCCATACTCAAGCGCAGTCAGCGGCCTTAGATCAGCCACCCGCTGATAGGAATCGTGCGCGGCCTCGTAATCCCCCGCCTGCAGGGATAGATAGGCGAAGCGAGACCACCCCTCATCTGACCACGGATACCTATTCAGTGCGGGGGCCACGTACATGGCGGCAGTACGGTAATCACCGTCAGACTCGGCAGCCTGGCTGGCAACCGACGCCGCCCTCATCAATCCAGGGACAGGTGAAAGTTGTAAAATCAACAGCGCAGCCGCAGCACCAACCAGGCGCAGGGCAATCCAGGGCAATGAATTATTGTTATTTACGGGATCGATCCTGTCCGGCTTCAATCGAATTCTTTCACACTTGACCATGTTGTGACTTTCGTACTATACTTGTGAAGGCTTGCAAGGGCCATTTGTTGGGCTGATCCGAACTTATCTCCTTGACCTGTTCCCGCCAGCTCACACACTATTTCTTTAGCTGCCTGCCAGCTATATCGGACTCACCTATACATACATGAAGGAGGCCTGATGGCTAGCGTAACGTACCAAAGCGTCACGAAGCGTTGGGGTGATATCACTGCCGTAAACGATTTGAGCATTGAAATCGCCGACAAGGAATTCCTGGTGTTCGTTGGCCCCTCTGGCTGCGGTAAGAGTACCTCACTCCGTATGCTGGCCGGGTTGGAGGAGATCACCGAAGGCGAAATCATGATCGGCGACCGCGTCGTCAATGATGTCCCTCCCAAGGATCGCGATATCGCGATGGTGTTTCAATCCTACGCACTGTACCCGCACATGACAGTTTATGATAACATGGCTTTCGGGCTGCGCCTCCGTAAGACCCCGAAGAATGATATCGACCGCCGCGTCCGCGAAGCCGCGCAGGAGCTGGGTATTGAGCACCTGCTTGATCGCAAACCGCGTGCCCTGTCTGGTGGTCAGCGTCAGCGTGTGGCAGTAGGCCGCGCCATTGTGCGGGAACCCGCCGTGTTCCTGATGGACGAGCCGCTCTCTAACCTTGATGCGAAGCTCCGTGTAGAAGCCCGTGCCCTGATCCAGCGGCTGCATCACCGCCTTGAGACCACGTTCATTTACGTGACTCACGACCAGACCGAGGCCATGACGATGGGTTCACGTATTGCGGTCCTCAAGGATGGCCTCCTGCAGCAGATCGACACGCCGCAGTCCCTGTATGATGAGCCGAACAACATGTTTGTGGCGGGCTTCATTGGCAGCCCCAGTATGAACTTCTTCAATGCAACACTCGTGATTGAGGATGGCGTTCCATATGCCGATACAGGCGCTTTCCGCGTCCCCGCACCGAGTAACAAGTTGGAAGCATGGAAGAACGCGCCGAGCGAGAATGTCGTCCTGGGTATCCGTCCCGAGGATATCTCCGACGCCGAATTCCCCCCCTCAAGCATTGAGCCGCTGGAAATCACCGCAAACGTCGATGTGACCGAATTAATGGGTAACGAGGTGTTCGTCTACCTGAAAGCTGGCGGTAACGAATTCATTGCCCGCTTTGACCCGCGTACCTCCGCCGCTGTTGGCAACGATATGAAGGTCCTGTTCAACATAGCACGTGCGCATCTGTTTGATGCCAACACTGAAATCGCTATCCGCTAAGCAAGCATACAAGCCCATAAACACAAAAAGGCCCCCGGCATGGGGGCCTTTTTGATTCCATCGATTACCCCACCAACTCCTCGATCTTGTCTGCAATACGTTTGAAATCAAACGGCTTGGGCATGAAGTGCGCGTTCAGGCCTTGCAGTTCCGATTGGGACGGAGAATTGTAGGCAGATACGATCAGGATTGGGCGGGCTTCGCCATTCCGACGCAGGCGATCGGTTAGCTCCAGCCCCGTCATGCCCGGCAGGCGGATGTCAAAGATCATCATCTCACACTCACCGACTTCCCCTTCACCGGTCATGATCATGTCGTAGGCGTCCTCGGCATTCCCATAAATCGGTGCGACATTGATACCGAACAAGTCAAGTCCGCTGCGCAGCAGTTCGGCAATGGCGGGTTCATCTTCCACGTAAATGACAGTGGTCATTATCGGCTTATCTCCCTGTAAATTTGGCTCACCACTTATTCATTGTACAACAGGCCGGGTATTCGCACGATAGAACCACGGTCCACATTTGCCCCGCAGCAGAACGCAAAACGGGCAGACCTGTGTGGGCCTGCCCGCCATCTGTCTTGGTGACTCTGCCGTCAGGAAAGCCGATTCCTGGCTTCTTCTGTCAGTGCGGGCACGATATCAAACAGATCTGCAACCACGCCGTACTTCGCCAGTTTGAAGATCGGAGCTTCAGCATCCTTGTTGATCGCTACGATTACTTTGCTGGTTCGCATACCGGCCTGATGCTGCACCGCACCGCTGATACCCGCGGCAATGTACAAATCTGGTGAGACCACCTTCCCCGTCTGGCCGACCTGGTGATCGTAGGATATCCAGCCTGCATCGACGACCGCACGGCTGGCACCCACGGCACCCCCCAGCGCGTTAGCCAGTGCAACGATCGGCTCGAAGCCTTCCGGGCTGCCTACGCCACGGCCACCAGAGACAACGATCCCGGCATCGGTCAGGCTAACGCTGCCTTCCTTCGCTTCAAATTCGGTCACCTTGCTGGTCAGCTCGTCCTCGGCTTTTACTGCGCCCACCATCTCGATCTCGCCGCTGCGGCTGTCAACAACAGCAGCCACGGGGAATGCGCGGCTGCGCACCGTGAGAAGCTGCAAGCCCTCCGGCACAAACACGGTCGCAATCAACTTGCCACTGTATACCGGCACTGACGCCTTGACCACGCCACCATCCATCTCGATACTCACCACATCGGAGACAAGGCCCGCCTCAAGGTCCACACCGGCTGCCGCCATGATCTCAAGCCCCGCGGAACTCTGCCCGGCGATGATCACGGACGGGTCACGGTCCCCGGCGAGGCTGGAAAGCAATGAGGCATAGGCATCCATACGCAGGCTGGCAAGCGTTTCGTCTTCGCTGGCGATGGCATTGTCTGCACCGCGTTTGATGGCTTCTTCAGCCAGCCCGGCAGCACCCGTGCCAAACACAACAGCCGTCAGCGGTTCACCACGGCCATCGGCCACCTGGCGAGCCACACCCAACGCTTCCCATGAAACGTTGCTGGCCGCCCCCTCACGCTGTTCTATCAAAACCCATACGCCAGCCATTAAAGCACCTTCTCTTCCTGAAGCTTGTCGAGCAGCTTCGCCGCGATGTCTGCCGGGGACTCTCCTTCGATGATCTCCGCGTCACCTTCACGGGACGGAGGTGATGACAGGTCGGCCCAATGAACCCGCTTGCCCGCCGCACCCTCAACACCCAGTTCGTCCGCGCCCCATACGGTAACTTCCGCCTTGGCTGCCTTGCGGATGCCCATGAACGACGGGTAGCGCGGGTCGTTGATCTCCTTACTAACCGAGACCACGGCAGGCAGTGATGCCTCGACGGTTTCCTTCCCGGCTTCGAGCAGGCGTTCAGCGGTGATCGTTCCCGCCTCGAAATCGATATCCACGATCCTTGAGACGTATGTCAGTGTCGACCAGCCCAGGCGGCGGCCCACCTGCACGCTGGTCTGGCCGCTGGCCCCATCGGTGGTCATCTTACCGAAGATCACCAGCCTCGTATCGTCCAGCTTCTCGACAGCGGCAGCCAACGCCTTTGAGGTCACCAGGGTATCACCCCCGGCAAAAGCCTCGTCACTAACCAGAACAGCCTCATCGCAGCCCATCGCGACAGCGTGCTTGATGGCCTCACGGGTATCTTCGGTCCCCATAGCCAGCACGGTTACACTGCTTGCGCCACGGTCTTTCAGCAATATTGCTTCTTCTACCGCGAACTCATCCCACGGGTTAATCACCAGCGGCGCATCCCCCCATGTTGCCTTCCCATCCGGGCCGACTTCAATACGGGCAGCGGTATCTGGCGTCTCTTTCGTACAAACTACGACACGCAAAGTAACCTCCAGTCCTTATAGATTAAGGTTGTGATGTGTGGTCCAACTGGCAATAAGTGTTATGTGTGACCTGATTTACCAGCTATGCGATGATTATACCACAAGTTACCGACCGGTCGGTAGGTTTTTTGGAAGTTGGCAAAGAGGCACCTCAACGACATGACAGATCACACTATGTCAACGCCGTGTTCTGCATCGATAATGAGGGTTAAGCAGCGCCAACTCTCAAGGAGAGCGGTCTTATGAACCGGTTTGAATGGAAGCAAATCTCAGGCGGCGCGGATCAGCCTGCAACCAAACGGCGTGGCGCAAGCGTGCGCATTTGCCCTGAGTGCCGCGGGTATGGGGTAATCCGGGTCAGCCATGTATGTGATGACTGCTGCGGCAGAGGCACCGTTGAGTTCAACCCACCCGACGTCAGCCATATGATGTCACAGGCACTTGCCCGTGATTCTTACGTCATGATTGCGGAGTACACGCTCTCCTCCAACGCACCACGTGTCACCTGCCGCACCTGCAAAGGGGCCGGGCAGGCGGTTACCCGGCATCAATGCCCGGCATGTGGCGGAAGTGGGCAGTTACGCAGCTAGGCCGCCCGGCTGGTGTTTTGACGGGCTTTGCAGACAGACCCTGGCACTAATACGGTTCCGGTTAAGAGTCTATTTGCTAAACCGAACCCTATTGACTCTAGCGATACGTCCCGATCAACTCCTCAGCCTGTTGTAGATTACTATGATCCACGAAGACTGGCCCTGTCGCGGTAAGCCCCTGGGGTGGCGTTAGGCCATAGCGGTTGTACAACACCAGCCATTGTACGGCCAGATAGCCTTCAAGATAAGGCTGCTGATCAACGGCAAAGGCTGTTTGCCCCCTGCGGATGGCACCCGCTACGCTCTCCGTCAGATCAAATGTGCCATGCGTGAGAGAGCCGGGTTCCATGCCAAGTTCATCCATCATGCTGTACAGTTCATCGGAGCCAACCGGCGCGATGGTCAGCACAAGGTCTGTATCAGGCGATTCCGCGAAGTACTGCGCCAGTGCCATGCGTACTTCATTTGGGTCAGGGCTGGTTTCCAGCACATCGAAGTCAACCTCGTTGGTCACCATCACCTCGGCAAAGCCCTCGCAGCGACGGTCAGCGGCTGGGTTACCCGGTGCCCCATTGACGCATACCGCGCGCGTTCCAGCCCCCTCAGCCGCAGCCAGCAGCCGCTCAGCCGCCATCTGCCCGGCGACATACTCATCCTGCCCGATATATGTCAGGTAGTCCAGCCCATCCTCATTTGGCCCCGTGCCCGTGTGGAACACAATAACCGGGATACCCGCATCCAGCGCACGCTGAATCGCGGCCTGCTGGCGGACAAGGTCGGGCAGCGTCAGTGCGATGCCATCAGGCCGAAGCGCCACGGCCTCATCGACCAGGCTGGCAAGTTCCGTGGTATCAAGGTCAACCGTACCCAGTAACTGCACATCGACATCGTACTCGATGGCCGCATCGTAGACGCCCTGCTCCACCGGGCACCAGAAGGTATCCCAGAAGCACAGACCATGCTGAATCACCACGATCTTGAGCGATTCAGCGTTATCGGCTTCACTTAGATCAGCCTCGGTGGGACTGACAGCGGTCAGCTCATCGATGGGGACTTCCTCCGTCACAACGATAACCTGCGGCAGGCATCCCACCAGAAGCGATGACAGCAGCACGCTGCCAATGAGCAGCAGTAGGGGGTTACGATTCATAGAGATGGCTCCTGATATTACGTTCCTCCCAGTTTGACTCACTTCCGCAGTTTTGGGAAGCCCTGCTCAATATCGCATTTCCGCGTCGTGCTGTAGAATAAGCTATCGGTTGGATGCAGTATGAACTTACGGAGTCGGCGATGGCAGTCACCCTTTCCCTTACTCGCAGGGCAGACATCAAACACCTCGAGGAGATGCGCGGGATCATTGAAGACGGCTGTAAACAGTCGGGCGTATCCGAGGAAATCACGTATGGCCTTAAACTGGCCGTTGATGAAGTCTGCACCAATATCATCATGCACGGCTATGAGGGATTGGAACCGGGCAAGATCAAGCTGAAATTTTATGCCAGCCGCAAGCGCATCCAGATCACGGTTACAGATTCCGGGCACACTTTCGACCCGCAGCATGCACCCGACCCAGACCTCGATTCACACTGGCATGACCGTCGCATCGGTGGGCTGGGGGTGCACTTCCTCAAGCACATGGCCGATGAGATCGCCTATGAAAGCGAGCCGGGCAAGAATAACAAACTTACCATCATCAAATGGATGGAAGATTAATCGCCATTTTGCAGCCACCAAGAGGATAGCAGCCATGAAGATCGAAAAAGAAAAGAAGGACGGCATTCAGCTCATACACATCGAGGAAAGTGTGGACGCCTCGCAGGCCGACGTACTGACCAAAGAACTGGAAGGTATCATCAGTGAGAGCAATAATAAGCTGGTGATGGACCTTGCCAAAGTGCCTTACATCAGCAGCGCGGGCTTGCGCTCGATACTGGCGGCGCTCAAGCTGGCACGCACAGGAGGCGGTGACGTGCGCATCGCGGCAGCGAACAAGGATGTCACCAAGATCATGGAAATCGCGGGCATGACATCGCTGGTCAGGACGTTTGGCTCGGTTGAGGATGCCATCAAAAGCTTTGAATAGCCCATCATCGCGAATCAGAAAGCGGAGGCCCAGGACCTCCGCTTTCTGGTTTGCGGGATAGGCAGACCCTACGCCTCGGCCAGCCACTCATCCTCGTTGTAGGCGGGTAGTTCGCAGCGTAATGGACGATCCTCGCGGAAGCCCAGCGCGTAATCCGCCTGCATCAACTGATGGATTTCGCTGGTGCCCTCGTAGATCACTGCGCCCTTGCTGTTACGCAGGTAGCGCTCGACATGGTACTCATTCGAGAAGCCATACGCACCATGAATCTGTACGGCCTCCAGAGCTGCCTTGACGCTGTGGTCGGTCGCGTACCATTTTGCCTGGCTGGTCTCGCGGGTGTTGCGGGTGCCCTGGTTCTTGAGCCAGCCCGCTTTCAGATAGAGCAGGCGCGCGGCATCGTACCACTGCTGCATGAACCCAAACTTCTGCTTGACCAGTTGATGCTGAGCAATCGGAACCCCGAAGGTCTCACGCTCATGCGCATACTTGATCGACTCTTCAAGGCTGGCACGGATCAGGCCCGTAGCACCGGCAGCCACGGTGTAACGACCGTTGTCCAGCGCACTCATCGCGATCTTGAAGCCTTCACCCTCCTGCCCCAGCATGTTTTCCGCTGGCACACGGACATCCTGCATCGCGATCCAGCCCGTGGACCCTGCCCGCACGCCAAGCTTACCATGAATATCGCCGGACGTGACGCCCCGCATATCGCTTGTGACCAGGAAGGCAGACAGCCCCGAACTCGCCTTCTTGGCGCTGAAATCGGTACGAGCCACAACCAGGAAATTGTGGGCTTTAGTCGCCAGGCTGATCCACATTTTCTCGCCGTTAAGGATATAGTCAGTGCCATCCTTGCGAGCCGTCGCCTTCATGCCTGCCACGTCGGACCCGGCCCCCGGTTCCGTCAACCCGAACCCAGCGTAGGCTTCACCCCGTGCCTGCGGTGCCAGGAAGCGCTGTTTCTGGTCCTCGGTACCCCATTGCATCAGTGACATGCTGTTGAGGCCGATATGCACCGACAGCACCACGCGCAGGGTCGTATCTGCACGTTCAAGCTCCTCGCAAACCAGCCCCAGGGTCATATAGTCAAAACCCTGCCCGCCATACTTCACCGGGACGTTGATACCCAGGATACCCAGTTCGGCCATACGCGGCAGGAAAGCCGGGTTCATCTCCTGTTTTTCATCCCACTCCCTGATGGTCGGCTCGACTTCCTCCGCAGCAAAGCGACGTACCATTTCTGCAGCCGCACGCTGCTCATCACTCAGCATGAAATCCATTGGTTTCTCCGTTTCTGTGAAACAACAGGGGATAAGGTGATTGTGTTACGTTAAGCAGGGAGGGGTAGCTCCGAGTCTCCATTCTCCGTACTGGCCCGGTACTCAACCACTGATTTACACAGCAGGCAGCGATAGCGCCTCGGACCGATCTGATGCGCCCCAAAGCGTCCACAGTTGACGCATTTGTAAACCGTCAGGTTGCTGCCCTGCCCCTTTCGGGAGCGGGACGGGGGTGGATAATGATAATCCGGGGACCGCATTCATCTGCTCCCATCAAT
>CAYMGV010000044.1:0-20019 GCA_964390105.1 uncultured Anaerolineae bacterium
CTATGAAACCGGCTGGTGGCTGCCTTGAGCGCCGCCTCCGGCTCGACATCCAGCCAGCGCGCCCACACCGCGATCACCAGCAGCAGGTCCCCAACCTCGGCAAAGCGTTCAGGCTGGGCCCTGGCCTCCTGTATCTCCGCGATTTCCTCATGGACCTTATCCACCACGCTGTCCAGGTCGGGCCAGTCAAAGCCAACCTTACGGGCACGGCGGTCATATTCATGGGCCTGGGCCAGCGCAGGCATGGAGCGCGGTATGCCATCCAGCAGGCCGCGTTCCGGCTCGCCCTTCCCCGCGCGCTCCTCGGCCTTGATGGCGTCCCAGTTGGTCACGACCTGATCGGCGCTGCCGTTAACGTCCACATCGCCCCACACATGCGGATGCCGCCGTCTGAGCTTGGTGTCGATGGCGCGGATCACATCGGCCATAGTGAATTCACCATTCTCGGTGGCGATCTGCGCATGGAAAACGATCTGAAGCAGCAGATCGCCCAACTCGTCGCGCATCTCACCGATATCACCCTCCTCAACTGCATCAATGAACTCATACGATTCTTCGAGCAGGTACGGCAGCAGCGTCGCATGATCCTGCTTCTGATCCCACGGGCAACCTTCCGGGCCGCGCAGGTGGGCCATGGTGTTCTGAAACCCCTCGAAGCCGGTGACGGCTGGGGGATCGATGGGCGGCACATACAGCGAGGTCAGGTGATCATGCTCATGGCGGTCAATCTGATACAGGGGCATTTCGATAGCATGAGCATTTGTCGTGCCTGCCGCCACGATCACGGTGACGGGATGTTCCGGCGGATACTGGTTCATCAGCGTCAGCTTAACCTCAGACGCAATCAACCGGCTGTACATCTGGGCCAGCAGTGCCGGGGCATCAGGGTTGATGGATGGGTGATAGAGTTCGGCGACATCCAGCGCATCGAGAAGCTGTATGCCATCCGAGCCATCCACACCCAGCAGCGCCAGCGACGGCTCAACGAAGCTGACCCCGTGGATCAGTGCCAGGTCGATGTCGGCATCGGCACAGCCTTCCCGGAGCAGCGTGACGGTGTGTTCTGCCAGCGCCGGGTCACCGGGAACTGCATAGACTGCTGACCCTCCTCCGGCAGCGGTATCGAGTAGTTGTTTTACGATGGCGCGATACACATCTTCAAAGCGCTCATGCGCCTCGTAGAGATAATCAAACGAACGATAGACCGGGCCTGCAGGCAGCTCCGGTACAGACGGGTGCCGCTCGGTACGCAGATAGACGATGGCAGCCCCGGCCAGCACATCCCATGCCCGCCGCGTGATGTCACCTACATCGCCGGGGCCAAGCCCCACAACCGTAATTCCCATCTTCAACCCCCTTTGATGTCACTTGGATGCAAGAACCCCATAGGCGCGGTCCACCCGTTTGACCTTACGGAATCCAACCTCGGCAAGCCGCTTTTGCACGCCCTTCAGCATACGCCCACCGATCCTGCTGTGAGGGTCCCCAATATAGTGAAACAGGCGGCCACGGCTGCTCAACACACGGTATAGTTCCTCGTAAAAATCCGCTGAATATAGCTCTCCAGCAAACTGAAACGTGGGCGGATCATGAATGACAACACTGAACGCACCATCCTCGGTCTCCTCGATAACATCCCACACATCAGCGACAACGAGCGATATCCGCTCGCTGGTGAACAACTCCGCTGACCACGGATTTTCGCGGCAGATGTCAATCGCGCCGGGGTCTAGTTCAACAGTGGTGACCTGGTTAGCCGTTTTTGCCGCCATAATGGCAGTATAGCCCAGCCCGGTACACGTATCGAGTACATGCCCTGTCACCGGTGAAGCCGCCGCAATTTTCGCCTCAGTGTCACGCAGGGGGTCAGTGCCCTCAATACGATGCATCACCATGCCGGAAACGAGCGTCGATGGTGCCGACTTCGTCGGGTACAGGCTGCGCACCCAGTTCGTATCCTCCGAGAACACCCGGATTTCCGCCCACTCACCATCCACCAGCTTGAAGCAGACATTTTCGTTGGCCTGAACCGCCTCGATCTGCTGCCATGCCAGGGTATCGCCACCGGGCAGGCTGACCCCATCCGCCGTGAGTGTCACATCCTGCTGGCTCAGGTTGAGGTCCAGCGACACGTCGGTTTCAGTATGCCCCTGTTTATATGCCCACAGCAGATGCCGGGCCTGGTAATGTGAGAGATAAACGGTCATCTTTCATCCTTAACAGGTAACGAAAAGAGACCGCGCTGAGGCGGTCTGCTTTTCGATTTCAATTGACGTACAAGACACGCCCCGAAGCTTAACGCTTGGTGTAGGTGGGCGCCTTGCGGGCACGCTTGAGGCCGGGCTTTTTCCGCTCCTTCTCGCGGGCATCGCGAGTGAGCAAACCAGCCTTGCGCATCACCGGGCGCAAAGTCTCGTCGTAGACCAGAAGCGCGCGGGCCAAGCCCAGGCGCACCGCGCCGGACTGCCCCGTGACACCACCACCGCGAACCTTCACGGTCACATCGAACTGCCCCGCCATGCCAGCCGCTTCGAGGGCTTCCAGCGCAGCATTCAGGTCACCGATACGCGAGAAGAAGTCCTCAGCCTGCTTGTCATTGACGATGACGCTGCCGCTGCCACCGGGATAGATACGAACACGTGCGGTTGACGATTTACGCCGCCCGACACCCTCGTAGTAACGCTGTTCCGCCATAATCTAAACTCCCTGCTCTTAGAATGAGAGCGGTTCAGGCTGCTGGGCCTCGTGGGGATGTTCCGGGCCTGCATACACCTTTAGCTTCTTCAACATCTGACGCCCAAGCGGCCCCTTTGGAAGCATCCCACGGATGGCTTCACGGGTTACGAACTCAGGCTTCTTGGCCAGCATCTCCTTGAGAGATGCGGAGCGCAGCCCCCCGGGGTAACCGGAGTGGCGATAGTACATCTTGTCATTCAGCCGATTGCCGGTGACATGGATTTTTTCCGCGTTGATCACAATCACGAAGTCACCCACATCTACATGGGGGGTGAAGCTCGGTTTGTGCTTGCCACGCAGAATCCGGGCAATCTCGGATGCCATGCGCCCAAGTGTCTGATCCGTGGCATCAACCACGTACCAGGTGCGGGTCACATCCTCATTCCGTGCGGATTCGGTCTTCACACTGATACTCCTAAATTCCTGTTCGTAGGCCATCAGAATGGCCTGTTTGACTCACCATACAGCACTTCGACCAGTGTCAGGCCATGTGCGGGAGCCGCAGCTCCTGTGCCTGCTGGGTCTGGCTGCGAGATCAGGTTCCTAACGTGCTCCGGTGGCAGACGCCCTGCCCCGATATCGACCAGCGTGCCGACGATACGCCGGACCATGCGATACAGGAAGGCGTTGGCCTCAATGATGAACTCATATTCATCCCGGTTGGTCCGCCAGTCTACCACACGGACTGTCCGAACGGTACTATCACCCGCTGGCGGCGTTCCGAATGACCGAAAGTCATGGGTGCCGAGTAGTTCACGGGAGGCCTGCTGCATCAGAGGCCAGTCCGGCTCTCGATACAACCACCACACCCGGTGACGCCGAAGTGGGTCTTTGACAGGCCCTGTTGCCATCCGGTAGCAATATCTTCTTGCGGTGGCATCATACCGGGGGTGAAAGCCCGCCGCAGCTTCCTGAAGGTCCTGGATTGCCACATCATTGGGCAATCGAGCGTTCAGGGCATTGAGCAGTGGTCGTGGCCCATGCGTCCAGTCGAGGTCAAATGCGATGACCTGCCCGGTTGCATGCACCCCGGCATCGGTGCGGCCTGCGCCAACCACCCGGCTACCCGGCGTCCAATTGAGGTTCTTCAGGGCCGTCTCCAGCACCCCCTGAACAGTGGGCGTGGCGTTGGCCTGAACCTGGAACCCGTGGTATGCCGTGCCATCATAGGCCAGCCGACCGCGATACCGCATCCGCTACCCCAGCCGATTACTCGTCGTCGGCCTCTACCAGCATCAAAGCGACCATCTCAGCAGCATCACCCTTGCGCGGCCCTATTTTGACCACGCGGGTGTAGCCACCGGGACGTTCCAGGTAACGTGGTGCGATCTCGTGAAACAGTTTGTACACAATCTCGCGATCCTGGATGTCTCGTGCGATGAGGCGCTGCGCATGGGTAGCAATCGAAGCGGCTTCGCGCTCCAGCTCATCGACCTTGTTTTCTTCCACGGCGCGCAGCAGACGATGAGCCTGGGCATCGGTGAGCAATTGGAGGAGTTCTTCCTCCTTGCCATCTTCCGCCAGTTCGATCAGCCGTTCCGCATCGCCACGATTACGCGCGAGCGTAATCATTTTCTCGGCAGCACCCCGGATCGCCTGAGCCTTGGCCCTGGTGGTCACGATCTTCTCGTGATCAAACAGCTCGGTAATCAGGTTACGGCGAAGCTGTTTGCGTTCGTCTTTCTCGCGACCGAGCTTTTTGCCCGCTACTTTATGACGCATCTGTCATACCCTCATTTATTCAGAGAGGGACTATCACTCGGACGAAGTCATCAGCGGCAGCGTGACGTCGTCAGTGATATACCCTTTTTCCTGTAGTTTTTCGACCAGTTCTGTCAGCGACTTATCCCCGAAGTTGCGGATCGCCAGCATGGCATCCTCACCCTTCTTGAGAATCTCCAGCACCTCACCGACGGTGGTGATACCGGTGCGCTTCAGTGAGTTGAAAACACGGACGCTGAGGTCCAGGCCTTCAATTGGCAGGTCCCAGAATTCGGGCACCTGCGGTTCTTCTTCCACTTCCTGCTGTTCATCGACCACGAACATGCCGGGGTCCACGTTAGCAATGATGCCAAGATGACGCATCAGGATGGTCGCCGATTCGCTCATGGCGTTTTCCGGTTCGATGGTGCCATCGGTCCAGACTTCAAGAACCAGCTTGTCATAGTTGGTCTTCTGGCCGACGCGAGCGCGGTCCACATCGAAGCTAACGCGCTTGATCGGGCTATAGATGGCATCGACCGGGATTTCCCCGATGGGCAGACGGCCACGTTCCTCAGCCGGGGAGTAACCGGTACCGGCCTCCACGGTGAGTTCCATCTCAATGCGAGAGCTGTCATCATCGATGGTAAACAAGTACAGGTCAAGGTTCTTGATCTCGACCTCCGGCGGGCATTCGATGTCCGCCGCCGTCACCACCCCACCCTGCACATCGAGCCGCAGGCGGGCGCGTTCCGCATCATGAAGAACCATGCGAAGCTGCTTGAAGTTCAGCATCATTTGGGTCACATCTTCCCGAACGGTTGGGATCGGGGCGAACTCGTGGTGTACACCAGAGACCCGGATCGATGTAACCGCCGCACTTGGCAGGGATGACAGCATCACCCGGCGCAGCGCATTGCCCAGCGTGATCCCAAAACCACGTTCCAGGGGGCTGATGATGAACCGCCCGTAATTGCGTGACATCGCGTCACGTTCAATCTTGGGCAACACCATAGTATTGGTTGTCAACGGTGCCTCCTCGTAGCTGTACAGTCACCACGTATCGAGAGGGCCATGAATGGCCCTCGCCGACATCTTTCCTCTAACTGAGCTTACCGGCTGTAGTATTCAACAACAAGCTGTTCGTTGATACTCATCTCGATGTCTTCACGCTCAGGCATACGAGTCACTTCACCGACAAGTGCATTGATATCACGGGTCACCCATTGGGGTGCCACGTTGGCGGCCCCCCCCTCGCGCAGCATCTTGAAGTACTTGCGCCCACGGCTGCCGTCGCGTACCGACACCTCATCACCAATACGAACCTGGTAAGAAGGGACATTGATGCGGCGACCATTGATGGCGAAGTGGCCGTGCGAGACCAACTGACGGGCCTGGGCACGAGAATCAGCAAACCCCATGCGATACACCGTGTTATCGAGGCGACGCTCAAGGAGCTGCAGAATCATCGAACCAGTCAGGCCTGTTGACTTGAGCGCCTCACGGTAATAGCGGCGGAACTGGCGTTCCAACACACCGTAGATACGGCGAACCTTTTGCTTCTCGCGAAGCTGTAATGAGTAGTCAGATGCGCGTCCCCGCCCAAATGAGCGGTCACGACCGTGTTGACCAGGTGGATAATTGCGGCGTTCAATCGCGCATTTAGGCGACACACAGCGAGAACCCTTCAGAAAGAGTTTCTCGCCTTCACGCCGACAAAGTTTACACACTGGTCCTGTGTAACGTGCCATTGTGCTTCTTCCTTCGTCTCTATATGATTAGAGTCAGCATAATGGCCCCTACATACCTAGGGGCCAATAACCACCACCACAGGTGATGGGGTTACTCAGGTTGAATTAGACGCGACGCTTCTTGCGCGGGCGGCAGCCGTTATGCGGAACCGGCGTCACATCCGAGATTGAGCGGACCTTCAGGCCACTGCCCTGAAGCGCACGGATGGCAGCTTCACGGCCCGGGCCGGGTCCCTTGACGAATACGTCAATTTCGCGCATACCATTGTCCAGTGCTGTCTGCGCAGCACGCTCACCCGCCACCTGCGCGGCGAATGGGGTACTCTTGCGGGACCCCTTGAAACCAGCGATGCCAGCACTGGACCATGCAACAGCATTACCCTGTTGGTCGGTCATTGTCACGATAGTATTGTTGAATGTCGCGTGGATGTGAGCCTGCCCGTACGGCACATTCTTGCGTACGCGCTTACCCCGTGCTCCACGCCGAGTTGGTCCACGACGTCCCATTCTTCCTCCAGGTTCGCTTTCTTTGCATCACACCAGCAAAAGCGGCGGTGATGCTCGGAACTCCAGTTACTTCTTAACTGCACCACGACGACGACCACGCCCGGCAACCGTCTTCTTCTTGCCCTTGCGGGTGCGGGCGTTGGTTTTGGTCCGCTGCCCACGAACCGGTAAGGCACGGCGATGCCGCAGGCCGCGATAAGTCCCGATCTCCTGCAGGCGCTTGATATTCAACTGCACCTCACGGCGAAGATCGCCTTCAACGCGATAGTTGCTGCCGATGAATTCGCGGATGGCCTGCACCTCGGACTCAGTCAGGTCTTTCACGCGCGTTTGCGGGCTTACCCCGGTCGCCGCCAGGGTGTGTTGGCTGCGCGTCAGACCGACCCCGTAGATGTATGTCAGGGCGATCTCGATTTTTTTGTTACGTGGCAGGTCTACACCTTCAATACGAGCCATAACTCTGTCTCTCCAACTGCTTCACCATCAAGGGCCAGTGATGTGTTAGCCCTGACGCTGGCGGTGATTCGGGTTTTCACAAATCACGTGAACAACGCCTTTGCGCTTCACGATACGACACTTGGGGCAACGCTTTTTAACGGATGCGCTTACCTTCATCTTCATGTCCCCTTACGCTGAACTTCCAGCCGATCTACTATTATAGCGCGTTACTCAGTCTTTGTCAGTATTTCTGGCCCATTTTCTGTAACGGCGATGGTATGCTCAAAATGAGCGTTAAGCTTACCATCAGCCGAAACGACTGTCCAGTGATCCGACAGGGTCTTTGTTTCCGGGTCGCCCATCATCACCATTGGCTCAAGGGCAAAGGTCATACCACTCTTAAGCCGGGGACCTCTGCCGGGCTTCCCCCAGTTTGGGATGTGCGGGTCTTCATGCATCTTCCGCCCTACCCCGTGACCACCGTATTCGCGCACAACGGTATAGTGCTCCGCCTCCACACAAGCTTCAATGGTCGCGGAAACATCACCAAACCGGTTGCCAACCACACACTGATCAATGCCGACGTACAGCGCCTTCTCAGTGACGGCCAGCAGATGTTTTACGTCATCGCTGACGGACCCGACCCCATAGCTAAAGGCAGAATCAGCCACCCAGCCTTTATATACGGTGCCGCAGTCCAGTGAAACCAGGTCCCCCTCTCGCAGGGCAACCTCCGGTGAGGGGATACCATGGACCAACTGCTCATTGATACAAACGGTAATCGTGGACGGATATGGATTGCGGCTGCCCGGCGGGTAGTTCAGGAAGGCCGGGGTCGCTCCGTAGCGGGTAATGATCTCATACGCTATTCGGTCGAGTTCATCGGTCGTCACGCCGGGGCGCAGGGCCTCGGCCATGGTCTGATGAACCTCCGCGTTGATCTTACCGGCATCCCGCATGGATTCAATATCTTTGCGGGATTTGATGATGATTGCCACGATTGCTATTTACTTCCAACTCGCGCCCGGATTTCGTCACACAAATCCGGTGTGATGTCCTCGATGGCGCGCATCCCGTCAACCTCGACGATTTTGTCACGCTCCTGATAGTAATCAATGAGCGGTTCGGTTGATTCAAGGTAGACCTGGTAGCGCTTGCGCGCACCTTCCGGTGTATCATCCTCGCGAACCGGGTTTCCGGCGGCCTTACTCTCAACTGCACGCCCAGTGATACGCCGGACGATCTCGTCTTCTGTGACCTGGATCTGCAGCACCACATCAATCTCATCCGAGAAATCCGCGGCCAACATACCTGCCAGGGCATCCGCCTGGGCAATCGTCCGGGGGAATCCATCAAAAATGGCCCCGTTTTCACAGTCCGGCTTAGCTATACGTTCCTTGACCATACGAACGGTCACGTCATCGGGCACCAGTTCGCCGCGCGCCATGATGGCTAGCACCTCCCTGGCGAAATCGGTATCCTGCGATTTCAAGGCACGAAACAGCTCGCCCGTCGATACGTGAACCAGTTCAAGGCTTTCAGCCAATATCTTCGCCTGGGTTCCTTTACCTGCACCGGGAGGCCCAAGCATTATGATGAACGTTGCCATGCGAACAGGTCTCTTTCGATTGGTAAGAAACAGCCCCTAGCGAATGAATGATTCGCGATTGCGCATAACCAACTGGGCTTCCAGTTGACGCATTGTATCAAGCACTACACCCACGATAATGATCAGGCCACCGCCGCTAATGATGTACAGCGCACTCAGGATATCCGTACCCGAACCCGTAACAGCAGTAAAGACGATCTCGATGATACCCGGTGTCACAGCGACAAAGCCGAGGAATAGTGCGCCAACCAGCGTGATGCGTGAGACTACCCGGTTGATGAAATCATCGGTACGGCGACCGGGGCGAATGCCAGGGATAAACCCGCCATTACGCTGGAGACCCTCTGCGAGGTTCTGGTTCTTGATCATGATATCGGTATACAGGTAGGTGAAGCCAACCACAAGGCTAAAGAAGAACAGCCAGTAAGTAACCTGCCCGCCAATCGTCACACCGCCAAAGTTACCAAAAATGTTGGTGATGGTAGACGCGGTGTTTGCCAGCCATGGCGCTTCACTCTGCAGGAACAGCCCCGCAATCACCGCCGGGAAGTTCAGAAAGGCGCTGGCAAAGATCAGTGGAATCATGCCTGCGGTGTTGACGCGCAGCGGCAGATAGGTACTACCACCACCATACATCTTCATACCGCGGACGCGCTTACCATACTTCACCGGGATGCGGCGCTGCCCTTCGTTGATGTATACGATCACACCGATAGTCAGGACCGTCACGCCAACGAAGATTAACAGATTGCGAATGACGACTGAAGGCTCACCGACGGTTAGCTGAATGATACTCGACGGGACATTCGCCACGATACCGGCCATGATGATCAGGCTCAGGCCGTTGCCAATCCCGTCTTCTGTGATCAACTCACCTAACCAGATGGCAAACATCGTGCCAGCCGTCATCACTGCCATCACCGTGATAGTCAGGACAATGTCACTACCGGCATTGAAACCGAAGCCTGGGATGATCTGAGCGCCAATCGAGCTGGAGAACAGGCCAATCTGGGAAACAGCCTGGAACAATGCGATCGGAATCGACAGGTAGTAGGTCCAGCGGTTGATCTTATCGCGGCCAGCCTGACCCTCACGGGCCAGTTCTTCCAGCGCCGGGATGAATGGCGTCAGAAGCTGGATGATAATGCTCGCGGTGATATAAGGATACACGCCCATGGCAAGCACGGAGAACCGTGATACCGCACCACCGGAAAGCAAGTCCAGCACGGCGGCAAAGCCACTCGTTGAGCTGCCCGGTGCAAATACCTGGGCCAGAACATCCTGGTTGACACCGGGCACCGGGATATTGGCCGCCATCCGGTAGATCACCAGGATGAGCAGCGTAATGAGGATGCGCCGCCGCAAATCCGGCAGGCGCATCGCATCGCTGAGTCCCTGTGCTATGCTCACGTCACTATCCCCCGTTCAGGTTAGTTGGTTGACTGTTGCTCACGCAGGGCAGCGATCTGCTCCTTGCGCAGCTTGCGAATGGTCGAATAAGTGCCTTTCCTGTTGAGTTCAAGTGTCTCAACAGTACACCCAGCGCCATCCAGCTTCTCACGAGCAGATGTCGTGAAGCGATGAGCCTTCACCGTCAATGACTTCTTGAGGTCACCACGGCCCATCACCACAACCGGCATCTCCGCATCCGGGACCAAGCCCTTCTCGGCCAGGGTCACAGGGGTGACCTCATCGCCCTTCTTGAAGAACTCATCAAGCTGGTCGATATTCACTTCCTGGTACGGAACACGGAACAGGTTGGAAAAGCCGCGTTTGAACGGCAGGCGGCGCACCAATGGAAGCTGCCCCCCCTCAAAGTACTGGCCCTTGCCACCACCACTGCGAGCGCCCTGCCCCTTGGTACCACGGCCAGCCGTCTTACCCTGCCCCGCTGAGATACCACGGCCTACACGACGCCTCCTGTTGGTTGCCCCTTCATCGGGGCGCAGGTCATGCAGTTTCATTATTCCACTTCCTCAACCTCAACCAGGTGGCTGACCTTACGGATCATCCCGCGCATCATGGGGGTATCCTTTTGCTCAACAACCTGTTGCATTCGCTTCAAGCCGAGTGACTTCACGGTTTCCTTCTGGCTCTTGTTATACCCGATCGGGCTGCGAACCAGTTTGATCCGGAGGGTCTTCTCTTTTGCTTTCTTCTTAGCCATTGTTCAAGCCTCCGTTAGGTATTCCGTTTTTCGCGCATCCAGAACGGCAGCACCTCTTCCGAAGGCTTGCCACGGCGTTCCGCAACGTCACGGTAATCCATCAACTCTTCAAGGGCCATCTGCGTCGCACGGGCGACGTTCAGCATGTTGTTGCTGCCCTTTGATTTGCTCAGGATATCGGTGATACCAGCCGCTTCAACAACGGCACGCACAGCGCCACCGGCAATAACACCAGTACCCGGTGCAGCCGGGAGCAACATCACAATGGCCCCACCAAAGCGAGCTTCAACCGGATGGGGGATGGTCGAACCGACCAACGGAATCTCCACCATGTTGAAGCGGGCGCGTTCCAGCCCCTTGCGGATAGCGTCCGGCACGGCACGCGCCTTACCCGTCCCGACACCAACGCTGCCGCGATTATCACCCACGATAACGGTGGTGCGGAAGGCAAAACGACGGCCACCCTTGATCACCTTGGCAACGCGCTTGATATCCAGCACGCGCTCATCCAGTTGGACCTGGTCTTCATTTACACGGGGTTCTCTACGACGTCCCATTTATTCTCCACCTCTGTTAACTGCCGGGCTGCTGCACAGCAGAAACACTAGAAATCAAGCCCGGCTTCACGGGCTGCATCGGCCAGTGCCCTAACACGACCATGGTATTTAAACCCGCCGCGGTCAAACACAACAACCTTCACACCCGCATCAAGGGCACGTTCAGCCACCAGCTTACCAACTACCTGGGCCTGCTCCACCTTGGTTTTGCCGGTGATGCCACCCTTCAGCTCCACATCCACCGACGAAGCCGCTGCCAGCGTATGCCCGGCAGTATCATCAATGACCTGGGCATAGATATGCTTGCTGCTACGGTAAACGTTCAGCCGTGGGCGCTGTAGCGTGCCGGTAACATTCTTACGCACTCTTTTGTGCCGGCGCTTCCGCGCGAGAGCCTTCTTCTTTGCGTTAATCATACCTTCATTGTCTCCTGTAACCGGCCCGCGCTACTTCTTGCCAGCCTTACCGGCCTTCATGCGGACACGTTCATCATCGTAGCGGATGCCCTTGCCCTTATAAGGTTCGGGCGGGCGCAGCTTACGAATATCCGCGGCCACCTGCCCAATCAGTTCCTTGTTAGGGGAGCGCAGGGTGATCATACCACCCCGATCATCGAGTTCAAATGTGACTTCACCGGGCATCTCGACCAGGATATCGTGAGAATAACCGAGGTTGAGCTTGAGGTACTCGCCCTGCTGCTCAGCGCGATAACCGGTACCGATTATACGCAGCCGGATTTCATAACCTTCACTGACACCATGCACCATGTTTGCCAGCAGCGCACGGGTCAACCCGTGGCGGGCGCGGTGATGACGCAAATCTGACGGGCGTTCCACGGTCAGTTGCCCATCAGCAAGGCTCACTGTCATATCCGGGTCAAAACGCTGCATCAGTTCACCCTTGGGGCCTTTGACTGATACCGCGCTGCCCTTAATATCCACCGACACCCCTGTAGGCACCGGAATAACCTGTTTGCCTATCCGTGACATGACAATCTCCATTGGACACCCAGTGCAGCACCGGGCCCCTTACTAACTACCAAACGAAACAGAGAACTTCGCCGCCCAGGTGCTTCTTGCGGGCTGTCTGGCCGGTCATCAGCCCCTGCGGTGTGGTGAGGATGGCGATTCCCATCCCGCTCATCACCCAGGGGATGTCCTTGTACCCTACGTAATTGCGACGCCCTGGCTTACTGATACGCTTCAGGCCAGTGATGACATTACGACGCTCGCGACGGGCACCTGTATAGCGAAGTTTCAAGGTCAGGTGGCCGTAGGGTTTCCCCTCAACGACCTGGTAACTATCAATATACCCTTCTTCACTCAGGATGCGTGCGACCTCTTCCTTGAACTGGGAATACGGGATCGACACTTCCGTGCGACGGGCCATAATTGCGTTGCGAATACGGGTTAGCATATCCGCGATTGGATCGTTTACATACATTCTGCTGCGCTCCTCAAGCTAGCTGCTTACCAGCTCGACTTTGACACGCCGGGAATATCACCCCGCAGTGCGAGTTGACGGAAGCAAATCCGGCACAGACCGAACTTGCGGATATACCCACGCGGGCGGCCACAGACCTTGCACCGGTTGCGAACGCGCACATCATACTTGCGGCGCTGTTCGCGATAGGGCATACACTTCTTAGCCATTGGTTCTCCCTGCCTTTTCCCTTATTCCACAATAAAGCCGGGGCGAGCAACTTCCAGGTCACGGAAGGGCATCCCCATCAAACGGATTAACTCACGGCCTTCCTCATCGGTCTGCGCCGTCGTGACAATGGACATCTCCATCCCGCGGATCTTATCGATCTGATCGAACGGGATTTCCGGGAACAGGATCTGCTCCCGCAGGCCCAGGGTGTAGTTGCCACGGCCATCGAACCCAGTGGAAGATACACCACGGAAGTCACGGGTACGCGGCAGTGCTACATTCATGAGCCGATCCAGAAAGGACCACATACGCTCATGGCGCAGGGTCACTTTGACCCCAATCGCACGGCCTTCACGCAGCTTGAAGTTCGCGATACTCTTGCGCGCCTTGGTCACGACAGGCTTCTGACCAGTGATTTTCGTCAGGTCGTTGACGGTCGCGTCGAGCGCGCTGGCATTGTCCATCGCCTCACCAACACCGACATTGACAACCACCTTGAGTATACGCGGGGCCTGCATCTCGTTTTCGTATTCAAACCGCTTCATCAGAGCAGGCAGCACCACATCGTTGTAATGAATCTTGAGTTTATGCATCAGTCAAGCACAGCCTCACTCTTCTTCGCATACCGTACTCGCTTCCCATCCTCGTCACGACGCAGGCCAACACGGGTCGGCTCGCCGGTTGTGGGATCAATGAGCATCACATTCGAGACATGAATCGGTGCTTCGAACTGCACGATCCCGCCCTGGGTCTGGGAACGTCCGGCCTGCTGCGCGGACTGGTGTTTCTTGCGCATGTTCACGCCTTCCACCACGACACGCTGCTGACGCGGGAGGACCTTCAGGACCTTGCCCCGTGCGCCTTTATCGTTCCCAGTGATGACGATTATTTCGTCACCCTTCCTGATTTTCAATGCGGACATTTTCTGCCCGACCTTCTTCTTAGCCATGGTAGACCTCGCTCACCTGCTAAAGAACTTCAGGTGCTAGTGAGACGATTCGCATATAGCCACCCTCGCGCAGTTCCCGCGCGACCGGGCCAAAGATGCGAGTCCCCCTGGGGTTCTTCGTCTCACCATCAAGAAGAACGGCGGCATTCTCATCGAACCGGATGTACGAGCCATCGGTACGGCGATATTCCTTCTTCGTCCGCACGATGACCGCACGCACGATATCCCCCTTCTTGACACCACTATGGGGCTGAGCACTCTTGACCGTCGCAACGATCACGTCGCCAATCCCCCCGTAATATATCTTCGAGCCACCCGTTACGCGGATGGTGAGAATTTCACGGGCACCACTGTTGTCGGCTACTTTGAGCCGGCTTTCCTGCTGAATCATCGCTAGACCCTCACCCGTTTATTCGTCGGCCTCATCAGCCGCGTCTACCTCGTCGGTGGCATCTTCGGCTGCTGTAGCCATGGCCTCTTCGGGCGCCCCTTCGAGTTCCAAAACATCCGTGGTGCGGGCGCTGGCATCACCACGGATAATCTCCTGGACTGCCCAGCGCTTGTTCCGGCTGATCGGGCGGGATTCAACGATCACCACCAGGTCGCCGAGTTCGCACTCATTAGTTTCGTCATGCGCCATGTACTTCGAACTGGTCCGGATGACCTTCTTGTACAGCGTATGACGCCCGGTACGATCCACACGGACCACCACCGTCTTATCCATCTTGTTGCTGACGACGGTTCCAGTCAGCCGCCGGCGTGTATTGCTACTCATTGGAATCTGCCTCCAGTTCCTTCTCATGCAGGATAGTCATGATCCGGGCAATACGCCGACGTGTCGTGCGCAACTGTGAGAGGTCCTCCAGTTGGCCCGATGTTTCCTGGAAACGCAGGTTAAACTGGGCTTCCTTCGCATCATCAAGTTCAGCCAGCAGTTCCTTGTAGGTAAGCTGACGGAGTTCTGAGGCTTTCATCAGCTCACGACCTCCTGACCCGAAATTGGGTCAATACGGGTAACAACCTTGCACCGGATCGGCAGCTTGTACGCGGCCAGGCGCAGGGCTTCAGCGGCGGTCTCATAATCGACGCCGCCAATCTCAAACATAACACGGCCCGGCTTCACCACGGCAACCCAGTATTCAACGGAGCCTTTCCCTTTACCCATGCGGGTTTCGGCGGCCTTCTGCGTGATGGGCTTATCCGGGAAAATCCGGATATACACCTTCCCACGCCGCTTGAGATGACGGGTGATAGTACGACGCACCGTCTCGATTTGACGCGCCGTGATCCAGTGCGGTTCCAGGGCCATCAGGCCCACTTCGCCCAGGTCCACCTTGTTACCGCGCTGGGCCTTGCCTTTTAACCGACCGCGCATCTGCTTGCGGTACTTTACTCGTTTAGGCATTAACATCGCATGTACTCCAGGTCGCGGCGCGCAAGGTGCGCCGCCTGTCGTTCAGGCGTATACGTCACCGTTACTAGCTGACGTATACGCCATCGGTTTCCAATTTTTCATCTTCGCCGATGATATCACCCTTATAAATCCACACCTTGATGCCAATGCGGCCAAAGGTGGTCAGGGCTTCGGCGGTCCCATAGTCGATATCCGCACGCAAAGTTTGCAGCGGCACACGGCCTTCGCGGAACCATTCACGGCGGGCCATCTCAGAGCCGGCCAGGCGGCCAGACGCCATGATCTTGATCCCCAGTGCCCCTTCACGCATCGCCTGTTGGGCGGCGCGCTTCATGGCGCGGTTGTGGGAGATGCGGCGCTCAAGCTGGCCGGCGATATTCTCCGCAACCAACTGTGCGTCCACGTCCGGGTTCGGCACTTCCTCGACCTCGATCTTGACCTTCTTGCCGGTCATGTCTTCGAGCGTCTGGCGCAGTTCCTTAACGGACTGGCCCTTACGCCCAATGATGATGCCGGGCTTGGCCGTATGGAGGGTGACCTGCACCTGGTTTGGGAACCGTTCAATCTTGATACCAGAGATACCAGCTTTCTTGTGGCGACGGGTGATCACCTCGCGAATACTGATGTCTTCATGCAGCAGTTCAGAATAGCGCCGCCCATCAGCATACCAACGTGAATTCCAATCCCGGATAACCTTCAGGCGAAAACCGGTGGGATGTACTTTGCGTCCCATAACTTCTTGTTCTCCTACTCGTCGTCTGCGTCAGTTGATGCGGGGGCCAATTCACGCTCACTCAACACCACAGTCAGATGTGAAGTGCGGCGAATAATCGGCTTAAAACGACCCCGCGCCCCATATCGACGCCATTGGCGACGAGGACCATCGTTCGCAAAAATCTGCAAAACGTACATCTCAGCCGGGTCCAGCTCAAAGTTGTTCTCGGCGTTCGCCATCGCGCTGCTGAGGGTCTTGAGTGCGAACTCAGCCCCCTTCTGCGGCATGTAGCCCAGGATGCTGCGGGCTTCCATTGCAGGCAGCCCACGGACCTCATCACACACCAGGCGCAGTTTTTGCGGCGAGATGGGTAGATACTTAGTCGTAGCGCGAACGTCCATCTTACCGCATCCCCTTCTTTTCTTTCATGATGTGACCGCGGAAGGTGCGTGTTGGTGCAAACTCACCGAGCTTATGGCCCACCATGTTTTCCGTGATATAGATCGGGACATGGCGGCGGCCATCATGTACCGCGATCGTGTGTCCAACCATCTGCGGGAAGATCGTTGAGGCACGGCTCCAGGTCCGGATGACCTTTTTATCACCCGCGTTGTTCATGGCCTCGATCTTCTGCAGGAGCCGGGGCTCAATAAATGGCCCTTTTTTCAAACTGCGTGACATAGCTTCCTCCTAAGACCGCCCGCTTCACTGCGGCAAGCGGCTGCGGTTTTAACGGCGCTTCTTCCCACGGCGGCGCACGATATACTTCGTGGTGCGCTTGTTGCGGCGCGTCCTCTTGCCCAGGGCCGGTTTACCCCAAGGGGTCTTCGGGCCTGCCATACCAATCGGGGAGCGGCCTTCGCCACCCCCATGCGGGTGGGATGAGGGGTCCATTGCGGTGCCACGCACCGACGGACGCCACCCCCTCCAGCGACGACGACCGGCCTTACCGATCTTGACATTGCCGTGATCGGTGTTACCGACCTGCCCGATAGTCGCCATACACTCGTCGCGAACCACACGCATTTCACCGCTTGGCAAACGAATCGTGGCGTAATTGTTTTCACGAGCCAGGAGCTGTGCGGACGTACCTGCGGCACGCACGAGCTGCCCACCCCGACCGGGGTATAGCTCAATATTGTGGACCACGGTACCGAGCGGAATGTTGCGCAGCGGCAGCGCGTTGCCGGGGCGGATGTCAGACCCGGGGCCAGACATCACCGTATCGTCAACGGTCAGACCAAGCGGCGCAATGATGTAACGCTTCTCACCGTCAACATAGTAGATGAGTGCGATACGAGCCGACCGGTTCGGGTCATACTCAATCGATGCCACCCGGCCAGGGATACCGAACTTGTCACGCTTGAAATCGATCAAGCGATAGCGGCGGCGGTGACCACCCCCACGATGACGAACGGTAATGCGCCCCTGGTTGTTGCGCCCTGCGTGACGATTCAATTTCGTCGTCAGGGATTTCTCCGGGCGGGACGTCGTGATTTCTTCATACGTGTGGCCTGTCATGTCCCGGCGTCCGGGAGATGTAGGCTTGTAGGTCTTGATCGGCATTGCGAATGTTCCCCTACCTGTGATTACTCTGATTCACCCTGGCTCTATACACCGAACAGGTCGATGCTCTGGCCGGGTTCAATCGTAACGTAGGCTTTTTTCCACTGCTTCTTACGAATATAGGTTTTGCGCAGGCGGCGCCCCAGCTTAGCAGGCATCACCGCCGTACGGACCTGCAACACATCCACATCGAAGATGGCAGCTACGGCCTCGGCAATCAGCGGCTTGTTGGCTCGCATATCCACTTCGAACACGTAGGTGTTGTGCTCATCCGCCAGCCAATCACTCTTTTCAGTAATGACCGGGCGGCGAATGACATCATAAAGGTGAATTTCACTCATCTCGTTCTCCCCTGTGCGCTTAGGGCATCAGCCAGTTGTTGATGTGTTCCAGCGCATCCATTGGAACGATGACCTTCTCATACTTCAACAGGTCACGGATGTTCAGATAGCTGGCTCGCAGGTAGTGCGCATCCGCCAGGTTACGAACGGAGCGTTCAACCGTCTCGTTGCGGTCTGCAAGCAGCACCAGCACCGAGGCATCACCGACCAACTCATACAGCATATCAGCCATATCGCGGGTACGGATCTGATCCATCTCCAGCTTATCGACCAGCACGATACCCCCATCAGCAACCTTGGACGAAAGGGCCGAACGCAGCGCGGCACGGCGCATTTTCTTTGGCATCTTCTTTGAATAGTCCCGCGCCTTAGGGCCGTGAGCCACACCACCCCCCACGAAAATCGGGGCGTTCCGGCTGCCGTGACGGGCACGACCGGTGCCTTTCTGACGATACCACTTGGCCTTCGTGCGGTTCACCTGACCACGGCTTTGCGTCTTATGCGTACCCAGCCGGGCGTTCGCCATCTGGCGGACATAGGCCTGGTGCATCAGGCCAACATTCACCGGCGCTTCGAAAATCTCAGCGGGCAGTTTGACGGTTTCTACGTCCTTGCCCTTCATATCCTTAACAGCTATTTCAATCGCCATTTCAGAACCTCTACTGCTTCTTTACGGACTGCCGCAGAGTGACCAGCCCACCATTAGAGCCGGGCACACTGCCGCGCACCGCAATGAGGTTACGCTCCGCATCCACGACCACAACTTCCAGGTTCTGCTGGGTCACACGGTCATTCCCCATGCGGCCAGCCATCCGAGTGCCTTTCAGCACGCGGCCCGGTGTGGACGTAGCGCCAATCGAACCCGGTGAGCGCTCACGGTCTGATTGACCGTGCGTCTTGGGGCCACGATGGAACCCGTGACGCTTGATAGTGCCAGCATAGCCTTTGCCCTTGCTGGTGCCGATAACATCAACACGGTCGCCGGGGGTGAACACCTCGACATTGATGACCTGTCCTTCTTCCAGACCGTTAACATCACCGATGCGAAATTCTCGCAGATGGCGAAGCGCAGGAACCGGATTAGTGAGAGTCTTGTTCTCTAGCAGGCCAAGGTGCCCCCGCTGCGGCTTGGGCAGGCGACGCTCAACGCGACGTTCGCGGGCATCTTCGTCCTCAATCCCAGCAGCGACTTCTTCAAAACCCAACTGGACAGCGTTGTAGCCATCACGCTCAACGTTTTTTATCTGTGTGACCCAACATGGTCCCGCCTGGATGACAGTGACAGGAATCACCTTACCGTCATCCTCGAACACCTGAGTCATACCTATCTTCTTGCCAATGATGCCTTTTATCATCGTGGCGTTGCCTCCAGTGGATCAGACTTCGGGGCGGGATGAACCCGGCTTACACCCGTCTCTGATCCAATTTCTTGATCGAGTGAAAAATGCAGCCACTCATCCCACCCGGTTACTACTACGGTTCGCAATCCTAAATCTTGATTTCGATATCGACACCAGCCGGAAGATTCAGGCGGGTGAGCGTATCGATCGTCTTGGTGTCCGGGTCAAGAACATCGATCAGGCGTTTGTGAATGCGCATCTCGAAATGTTCCTGTGAGTCCTTGTCAATGAAGGTCGCACGCTTGACGGTCCAGCGATGCTTCTTGGTGGGAAGCGGCACCGGCCCTACTACACGGGCCCCGGTGCGCTCAGCCGCCTCAACAATGCGGCGCGCCGATTCATCCAGAACACGATGGTCATATGCCTTCAACCGAATACGGATTTTTTGCTTTGCCATGCAACTGTCCCTCTGGCGTCATGAGCGGGCTGCCCGCGGGCAGCCCGCTCTGAACAGAATACGTACCTTATTCGAGAATATCGGTGATGACACCCGCGCCGACGGTCAGGCCGCCTTC
>CAYMGV010000045.1:0-19940 GCA_964390105.1 uncultured Anaerolineae bacterium
CGTCTCGCCCGATCCGCCGTACAGTGCCGGGTGGTAGGCATCCAGCAGCAGCGCGGGCAGGTCCGCCGAGGCTGGCGCACAGGGCAGATAAGCATCGGCCAGCCGCAGGGCCTCCTCATGACTCTGTGGCCGTATCGATTGGTACGCGATCCCTTCGAGTGCGGCCAGCGTTTCGGGCGGCTCATCACCGGAAAGCTGCACGGCATCCAGCCCGACGGCCTCCGCAACGACGAGGATATCCCCCGGCGTCTCGTTGACGAAGACTCCAACCAGCAGCGGGCAGCCATTGCCCAGCGTGGAGCGAAGCGCCAACGTCAATTCCTCCGCCTGAAAGGGTGCCAGCCAGCGCGGGCTGGGCGGGTAGAAGTTCAGGCCCAGCAGGTCGGCACCGGCGCGGGCGGCGTTCAGCGCATCAATAAACGTCGTCACCCCGCAGATTTTGACGCGCATCAGACGCCCCGTTTCACGTTCGAAAGCGCCCGTACCTGTTCGGCCACATTACCGGCCCGTACAATCGACTCACCGACCAGCACGGCATGGGCACCGGCCCGCGCCATGCGCTCCACATCTTCGACAGTGTAGATACCGCTTTCCGCCACCAGCAGCGCCGCCCTCGGGACCATGCCTGAAAGGCGTTCGGTGGTTTCAAGGTTGACGGTGAAGGTCTTGAGATCGCGGTTATTAACCCCCAGCAGTACCGGATCAAGTGCAAGGGCGCGTGCCATCTCAGATTCGTTGTGGACCTCAACCAGCGGTGTCAGGCCGATCTCACGGGCCATCCCATACAGCGAGGCCATCAGCCCATCCGGCAGCGACGCCGTGATCAGCAGGATCAGGTCTGCCCCGGCAGCGCGTGCCTCGTAAAGCTGGTAGGGCGTCAGGATAAAATCTTTACGCAGGATGGGCACCGGCACGGCTGATCGCACCGCAGCCAGGTGATCAAGATGCCCTTTGAAGTAGTCCTCATCGGTCAGCACCGATATGGCCGCCGCGCCGTTGGTGGCGTAGTCCGTTGCCAGCATGACCGGGTCATAGTCCTCGATCAGAACGCCCTTGCTGGGTGAGGCGTGCTTGCACTCCGCGATGAGGGCAACTACCGTACCTCGGTTGAGGGCGGCCAGCGCATCACGCGGCGGCGGGGCGGCTTCAATCGCCGCTTTGACCTCGTTCAGCGGGCGGGCCTTGATGCGCTCAGCCACCCGCCCGCGCGTGTTTTCCATGATGGTGTCGAGGATGGTCCCGGTCTTGAGCGTACTCATGGCTCTGTCCCTACACTTCCGGCCTTTTTCTCTTCAGGTTCAACCCACCCTCGAATCCAGTACCAAATCCGCAGGGTGTCCCCCTCCCTCCGCGAGTATCGCTCGCAGAGCGAACGAGCAGTGGGGGAGGGGTTCAGGGGTGGGGGTAAATTCACTGCTTAAAACCCTGCGTGTACGCGATCAGGGCGTCGAGCTTTTCCAGCGCCTTACCGCTGTCGATGGCCTGTGTCGCCAGTTCGATGCCGTCTTCCAGCCCATCGGCTTTGCCACCAACTACCAGCGCAGCCGCCGCATTGAGCAGCACCACGTCACGCTTGGCGCTGTTGGTCTCGCCGCTCAGAATGCCGCGCAGGATCACGGCGTTTTCTTCTGGCTCGCCGCCCAGCAGGTCGGTGATGTGCGCTCCCTCGAATCCGAGATCGCCGGGGTTGAGTTCAAACGTATCGACCGCGCCGTTGCGATAGTACGCGATGGTGTTGGGCCCCGTAGTGGTCAACTCATCGAGGCCGCCGTAGCCATGTACGACCATCGCCGAGATCGCGCCGAGGTCGCCCAGTACGCCCGCGAGGAAGGGTGCGAGGTCGGCGGCAAAGACCCCCATCAACTGGCGGCGAGCGCCTGCCGGGTTGGTCAGTGGGCCGAGGATATTAAACATGGTACGGATGCCCAGTTCACGGCGCGGGCCGATGGCGTGCTTCATGGCCGGGTGCAGTGTCGGGGCGTACAGGAAGCCGATGCCGATCTCGTCGATGCACTGTCCGACCTGCTGTGGGGTTAGGTCGAGGTTAACGCCCAGCGCACCCAGCACATCAGCGGAACCGCTCTTGCTGGTGGCGGCGCGGTTGCCGTGTTTGGCGACGGGGACATTGGCCCCGGCAACGACAAAGGCCACGGTGGTACTGATGTTGAACGTCCCTGAGCGGTCACCGCCCGTACCGCAGGTATCCACCAGCGATCCGACCTGTGAACTAGGGACGCGCTCGGCGTTAGCACGCATGGCGCGGGCGCTGCCCACGATCTCATCGGCAGTTTCACCTTTCATGCGCAGGGCCATCAGGTACGCCCCGATCTGGGCGGGGGTCGCGTTACCCTGCATGATGTCATTCATCACCATTTCCGCTTGCTGGTCCTGCAAATGCCCGAAGCGGCTGGTAACGTCGATTGCCTTTTTAATATCCATCGCTTGTGTGTCCTCGGCTTCCTGTTTGTGATCCAAAAACAAAAAAACCCCATCATCCGCAAAGGACGAGATGGAGTTCCCGTGGTGCCACCCTCATTGGCATTGATGCAGCCGCACCGATGCCCACTCAGCGATCGGGGTCCACAGACCCGAATCGGTGCCCTGGTAACGGTGGCAACCCCGGCACGGCCTACCCAGCTTCCGCCTTCGCCCGTGCGACTCCCCGGCCCATTCCATCGTGTCGTGTGTACCGCCTTCGCAGCATGTGGCGGCTCTCTGAACACCGGGTCACGCTGTACTCTCCCGGTTCGCAGTCACTCAAGTTATGGTGATGTGAACTGAGCAACATGCTATCAGGAACATGAGCGGATGTCAACCTGCGGATTCACTTGCATCCCGGCCATCTTCGCAGTATAATCACCCTGTAATTTAGAATGATTATCAAAAGGTAATGGTTATAAATAATCGACGGGCAGTCCTATGAGAAAAGTATCAAGCAACCCTATGATTGACGGCCTGCGGAACAACGGGGCACGGATCACGGCACAGCGTATCGCCATCTGTGAATGGCTGGAGGCGTGCCTGACGCATCCCACCGCCGCCGACGTATATGATGCGCTGCATGAGCGCTACCCGACGATGAGCCTTGCGACGGTATACAACACCCTCAGCACGCTGGCCGCGCTGGACCTGATCCACGAGATCGGACAGGCGGAGGACGGCAGCATACGCTATGACCCACACATCGACCCGCATGTAAACCTCGTCTGTTCGCGCTGCCAGCGCATCATCGACCTTGAGATGGACCTCAGCCTGATCCAGCAGGCGGCCATTGCTGCCGGGTTTACCCCCGACCATACCACCGCTGTTGTGCACGGCCTGTGTGCCGACTGCCATGCGGAATTGAAACAAGACCAACGCTTACAGGAGACAGAATGACCACGTATTCACCGGAGATTGAGATCCCGTTCAGTGCGGAAGACCCATGTTGTACGGAAAAACTGCTGAAGGCCTTGCAAGAGCACAAGGGTATCCGCACGGCACAGCTTGATACGCATAAGGAACAGATCACACTGGAATATGACCCGGATGTGATCAGCATGCGCCGTGTTCGCCAGATTGCCGATGACGTCGGCGTCGAACTGGGCGAGGACTTTGACCGGTGCAGTGTCACCCTCACGACCGGCTGCGGAAGCTGCGCCTACCTTGAGAGCCAGCTTCGCACCATGCCGGGCGTCGCAACGGTGGCAGTCAACACCGAGGCCGGTTTGCTGACCGTGGAATATGCGGCTTCGAAGTCATCGCCGACGCATATCCGCCAGACAGTGGTTGACCTTGGCTATCCCGTGCAAAGCGATGAGAAGGACGAGGATGAGGCGGGAGGCCTGTTCTCCCGCATCGATACTGCCCTGCTGGAGCAGATTTTTGTCGGTGTGACGCTGGCGGGGCTGCTGGCAGGTGCCGGTGCGCGTGCCTTGGACCTGCCGCTGTGGGTCGAGACGATCTTTGCCGTGACCGCATACGTGGCGGGCGGCACCTTCGGCCTGATCGAAGGCGTGCGCGAACTGTTGCATCGTTCCATTAACGTCGATCTGCTGATGGTGCTGGCAGCGCTGGGTGCCGCCTTGATCGGAAGCTGGCCGGAGGGGGCCACGCTGCTGTTCCTGTTCTCGCTCAGCAACGTCTTACAGGGCTTCGCCATGGACCGCTCACGCAGTGCCATCCGCAAGCTGATGGACCTGCGCCCAAATACCGCGCTGGTCCGGCGGAACGGAACTGAGGTCGAGGTCGCTGTAGAGGAAATCCATATCGGTGAGACCGTGATCGTCAAGCCGGGTGAGGCCATCGCCGTTGACGGCGAGGTGCTTTCGGGCGCGTCTGCAATCAATGAGGCATCGATTACGGGTGAATCGGTCCCGGTCGAGAAGACACTGGGCGATACCGTGTTCGCCGGGACGGTCAACGAGAACGGGTCGCTGGCGATCACGGTAACCCGTGAGCCGTCCGACTCGACACTCTCACGCATCATCCAGATGGTGGAGGATGCCCAGTCTCGCCGGGCACGCACGCAGCGCTTCCTCGATACGTTTGAGCAGTACTATGCTATGGTTGTCATCGGCGCGACGGTGCTGTTTATCACACTCGGCGCGCTGTTCTCCGCCCAGCCCTTCGATGCCGTGTTCTATCGTGGTATGGTGCTGCTGGTGGTGGCCTCACCATGTGCATTGGTGATCAGCACCCCCGCCAGCATTCTCAGCGCAATTGCCAACGCGGCACGTCGCGGTGTGCTGTTCAAGGGCGGTGTGCATCTTGAAAATGCCGCATCGATCAAGGTAGTCGCCTTCGATAAGACCGGCACGCTGACACACGGTAAGCCCGTTGTGACGGACGTGGTGGCCGTCAACGGTACATCTGACGACGACCTGCTGCGGCTCGCAGCCAGCGCCGAATCACGCTCTGAGCATCCGCTGGGACGCGCTGTGACTGCAGCCGCCAAGGGCCGGGGCCTGACCATCACGGACCCTGGGGATTTCGAGGCGCTGCCGGGCAAGGGTATCCAGGCCACCGTCGAGGGGCAGCCGCTCGTCATCGGCAGCCCGCGCATGATGGAGGAGAGCGGCAAGCATCTCGAAGCCGATTTCCACGACCGCATCACGGCGCTGGAAAGCGAAGGCAAGACGGTGCTGGTAGTCTACAACGACCATGCCATGGGGGCGATTGCCGTGGCCGATCAGGTTCGCGAGGATGCCCGGGCCACGGTCGAGGCGCTGCACCGTGCCGGGGTGGATCACGTCGTCATGCTGACGGGGGACAATCAGCGAGTGGCCGCTGCCATCGCGGAGCAGACCGGCGTGGATGCGTTCTTTGCCGAACTGATGCCCGAAGATAAAGTCACGCAGATCAAGCGGCTGGAAGAAACCTACGGCCCGATAGCGATGGTGGGCGACGGCGTCAACGATGCCCCGGCACTGGCAACCGCTACGGTTGGCGTGGCAATGGGTGGCGCAGGAACCGATGTGGCCCTCGAAACCGCCGATATAGTCCTGATGGCCGATACGCTGTCTCGCCTGCCGTATGTAATCGAATTGAGCAAGCGTGCCAACCGTGTCGTGTGGCAGAACATCACCTTCTCGCTGCTGGTCATCGTCGCACTGATTATCAGTACCTTCGTGGTCGATCTGCCGCTGCCGCTGGGTGTGGTGGGCCATGAGGGAAGTACGGTGCTGGTGGTGTTCAATGGCCTGAGGCTGCTGGCATTCGGGCCGAAGAATTCATGAGGTTTCGGCAACCATGAAGGCCGCTGGCTATTCCTGCGGCCTTTTGATTCCCTGCTGCCGGGGCGGCAGTTAACTGGCCCCTGACCTCTGACCTCTCTCCTCTCTCCCGTATCGAACCTCCGCAAACAGACTTGCTGCAGTATAGTACGCTGGGTAGAACAGGCTGATCAGCACCAGCGTCCGATCCGGGGATGGGGAGAGCAGCAGGTAGCCGATCAGTAAGGCCCACGCGATGGTGAACGCCCACGTCAGGCGCGGCAGGAAGCTGTGATGGCTGGGATACAGCCACCGGGTCGGCACAAACGATAGCACACCGGGAATGACCAGCATTAAAACCGAGATGACCGGGCCGGGTTCAAGCCAGTACAGGTAAAGCGCGACGACATTCCAATAGCTGGGGAAGCCGAGAAAGAAGCCGTCCTCGGTTTTCATGTTTCGCTGGCCGTAGGCGTACAGCGCGGCTACCACCGGCACCGCGATCCATGCCGGGTGTGGCAGGATTCCGGCCATCCAGATCACCAGCACAGGCAGCCAGACGTAGGTCAGGAAGTCGATGACGTTATCGACCTCCGCGCCGTCAAAGTGAGGCAGCACCTTTTTTACATCGACGGCGCGGGCCAGCATGCCATCAGTGCCATCGATGAGGAGCGTCACCGCCAGCAGGATGAACCCTTCGCGGATGCGGCCTTCAGCTACAGCGATCAGGGCAAATGCGGCCACCACGCCGCCGGAGATGGTATAGGCATGAACCAGCCATGCGGCTAACTTGCGGGTCATGAGGCGTATCCTTGTTACATGAGGTGGGCTGCGAATGCGCGGGGCAGGGCGCAACGGTTCCCACTATCATACCAGACGAGAGGACAGAAACCGGATACGGGATTGATGTTTAATAAAATTAATATTGTGGTTGACTTTTTTAATATTGTGGCATTATTATTTAATGAGCATTAGCTGCATCTGCGCAGGATGCGGCCTCATTGAACCTGTTCATCATGGGAGGCATAGCCTGATGGCGCATCCATTACCCGGCGGCTGCCCGGTATGTGGCGGCGAGATGTATATCACCCGTACGTACTGCCCCGACTGTGACGTGACGCTCGAAGGGCGGTTTTCACCGGGGCGGCTGCATCACCTGGCCCCGGAGCAGCTCCATTTTGTGGAGACATTCATCCGCTGCGAAGGGACCATCAAGCGCGTTGAGCGTGAACTTGGCATCTCCTACCCCACCGTGCGTTCCCGTTTGCAGGAGGTCATCCGTGCGATGGGCTTTGCGGTGGTGAGCGACTACGCCGAGGAAGCCGAACTGACCGAGGCCGCGCGCCGCGAGGTGCTGGATCAACTGGACCGAGGTGAGATCACCTCCGAGCAGGCATTAGAGATGCTGCGAAGCTGATCAAACATCAAAAGGAAAAACACCATGGCATCAGAACGTCTGAGAGTGGGCGAAGCCCCACAGATCATGATCGAAGGCAACGGACCGCTGAACGCCCGTGGCCGCGAACCCGGTGAAATCCGGCTGACAAGCAGCGGAGGCTCCATGCTGGCTCCCACCGAGGAAGGCATACTGGCACACTACGAAGGGGATGCCACACTGCGCGTGCCGCCGGACAGCACCCTGTTTATCTCACAGGTTAATGGGCCATGCCGCTTGCGTGATATCAGCGGTGCAATCCAGATCGAGCAGGTGAACGGGCCGCTGAATGGGCGTGAACTCAACACGCTGCTGGCGGGGCAGATCAACGGGCCGCTGACGCTGCGCGAGATCGATGGGGAAATCGGCATTGAGCACGCGGCGACCACACTCTCGATGCGAGAAGTCACGGGGCGGGTGTTCTGCCAGCGGGCCGATGGTGAGGTCACGGTACGTGACGTGAGTGCGGACATGCGGTTTGAACTGATCGAGGGCGGATTCGGCCTGCGCTCCACCCTGCGAGAGGGGCAGCAAATCCGGCTGGGGCAGGTTAACGGGCCGCTGAAGATCAAGATCAACGGTCAGGGCGGCGCACGGATCGACCTGCCCGCCGCGGTGGAGGTGCGGTCTGAACTTACAACAGAACCCGGTGATGAGGGGCGACAGGTTGTTGTGGTTGGTGACGCGGTGGGGTATATCCGAGTTGAGCAGGCCAAAGGCCCGGTGCTGATCAATCATTACAGCGACGGTGCTGATGAGTTCGTTTTCGATGCATCGTTTATCGCCGAGATCGATACGATGGCTGACCAGGTCGATGAGCAGTTGAAGGCTGTGCAGATGGAGATCGAGGCCGGGTTGAACCATGTGCGGGCACACGCCAATTTCAGCACGGACCTGTCCGAGCGGATTCGACGCCGGGTTGAGCGCGAGATGGAATCGGCACAGCGCCGCATTGAGGCAGCCCAGCGGGCCACCTCGCGGGCAGCGCGTCATGCTGCGGGCAGCGTGCGGGTGAATGTCGGTCATGCGGCTCAGCAGGACGCCCAGGGCGAGCCTGTATCCGAAGAAGAACGATTAGCCATCCTCAAAATGCTGGAAGACGGTAAAATTACCGTAGACGAGGCACAGAAACTGCTGGCAGCCCTTGGCGGGTAGACCGGCAAAAAGAGGATGAAGGCGCATGACGGCGTCATTAATTGAAGAATTCCAATCGATGCGGCGGGGTGAGGGGCTGCAAACGACGTTCATCGCCCGTGACCTCGCCCAGATCGCGGACCTGGTGGAGCTGTGTTTTGTCAGCTACCTCGACAGCAATGGGCGGGCCGCCATCCGTGAGATGCGGATGCTGGGCCAGTTTGGCCCCCTGCTGACACCGCTGGCCCTGCTCGACCTGATGGGCGTAGGGCTGGCGATGGGAAACGTTTGGCGCGTTGACGGTAAGGTCGTTGGCAACGTGAGCCTGTATCGCGGTGGGTATCACCCAAAGCTGGGGCCGGGCTGGCTGGTGGCGAACGTGGCCGTCCACCCCGATTTCCGGCGGCGGGGCATGGCGCTCGCACTGATGGATGCCGCACTGCGCCGCGTGCGGCGCTACCGTGGCCGCTGGATCGCGCTGCAAGTGGATGCCGAAAACGAGGCTGCTTACCGGCTGTACGATGGCATGGGCTTTGAAACGTACGAAATGCTGACCCAGTGGGAATCAAGCCGCATTGTGATGCCATCGGGGATGACGTCGCTCCCGGCCTGGCCGGTACGTCAGCGCGGGCTTCATGAGGTCCGGCGTGAAATTGACTTTGTCTACGGGCGGGCACGACAGGGCGGCATGGCATGGACGCGGCCCATCGAGGAACATGACTTCCGGGGCGGCCATGGCCCGCTGACGCTGGCTGACAGTGCGTCCCGCCGGGAATACTGGGTGATGCATCCGCCCGACGAACCAGACCGGATCGCGGGGGCGATGTGGGTGGTATCAAGCGGCTGGCGTCGCTCCCGCGTGGTACTGTTCCTTGATCCGGAGATCACCGCCCCCGACGTGCGGCGCTCGCTGCTGGCACACCTGCTGCTGCGCCCGACGATGCACACACGCATCATCCGGCTGGAAACCCTGGGCGGCGATGACGCAGTCGATGATCTGCTGTATCGCGCGGGGTTCCGCCCGGTTCGTCATTTGATCCAGATGCGGCTAATGACCTCGCCTTTTAACGAGACCTGACATGGAGGCCATGACGAATGGCAACAGCAGAAGAACGGCTCAAGATATTGAACATGATCGCCGAGGGAAAAATCTCGGCGGAGGACGGATCACGACTGCTGGACGCGCTGAAAAGCGGCAGGAAACCCCGCGGGGAAGGCTCGGCCAGTGGGCGGGCGCGCTACCTGCGCGTGCGCATTACGGGGCACGATAACAAAGTGAAGGCCGATATCAACCTGCCGATGAGCCTGGTCGATGTAGGGCTGCGTATGGGCGCACGTTTTTCCGGCGACCTGGAGGGGCTTGACGTCGAAGACTTTGAGGAGGCGATTGCCAGCGGCAAGGTTGGGAAGATCATGGAGATGCATGACGAGAATGGGGAGCAGGTGGAAATCTTTTTGGAGTGATGCATAGTGGGCGGCTAGTTCACGCTCATCTGCCGCTGGTGCAAACCTGGCGGCGTGTGATCCTGGCATCGTGCGCTATACTAGCCCGGCATGGAGGTAGAGCGCACAATGACCGAACATACCAGTCGCCGCGTGCTGTGGGCCTTGTTGATCGTTTTTGCCGGGCTGGCAATCCGATATGGCCTGGCGATCCCGCCATTTGAGCAACCGGATGAATCCTCACACCTGATCGCGCTGCGCTGGTACGCGGTCGAGCGGACGCTGCCACCCCTCAATCCCCCGGTTGAGACGCTGAACAGCGGCGCAGCCATTGAGGACTATCTCAGCTACAACGATCCTCCCTATTATTACGCCCCGCCGCTGTACTACTCAGTGGGTGGGCTGCTGACAGCATGGGCCGACTTCACCGACCTGCCCGCACTACTGATCCCGTCACCACGCTGGGCGGCAGGCTACGCCCTGATCCCCGGCACGGATGCGACCGATAAAACCACCTACACACATCACCCAACGCTTGAAGCGCCTGCATCCAGCGGCACAATGCAGGCGCTGTACATCATGCGTCTGTTCGGCGTGGCGTGCGGGCTGATCGTGATCGTGATGACGTATCAAACCGCGCGCGTGCTGCTGCCCAAGAACCCCGGTATCTGGGCAGGGGCGGCGGCAATAGCAGCGCTGCATCCCCAGGTGATCGCCAATGCACCCGCTGTCAGTAATGACCCATTGACCTATGCGCTGTTTGCGACGTTCCTGTGGTTGTCGGTGCGCTTGATCCGGCAGGGCGGCGGCACTCAGCGCACAGCGGTGCTGGGCCTGATCGCGGGGTTGGCGGTGCTGAGTAAACAGAGCGCGCTGATGCTGCTGCCGCTGGGTGGCGCGGCTGTCATACTCTCGGAGTGGCACGGGCCGTTGAAGGACCTCAATCCCGGGCGGCTGATCGGGTTAGGACTGGTGTTTGGTACGGTGGCGGCACTGGTGGGCGGCTGGTGGTACGGTTGGAACTGGCTGCAATACAACGATCCGCTGGGGCTGTCGGCGCATCTCGGTGTGCAGCCCGGCCTGCCCGGTCCGTTTGGCTGGGCCGAAGCCACCTCGATCCTGAAAACATGGCTGGCGACCTTTGGCTGGACCGTGATCGAGGTGCCCGAGGCAGCGTATATTGCCGGTGGTGTGATCGGGATCGCTGCGCTGGCCGGGATTTTATACGCACTGATCCCCGGTACGGTCCCCGCGCGGCTGGACCCTGCCACACGGCGCGGGCTGATACTGCTGGCCTTGCTGCTGATTATGATGGCTGCCTCACTGGTCAAATGGACGGTGGACACTGGCAGCGCCTACGGGCGACTGCTGCTGCCCGCCGAACCGGCCATCGCGGTGCTGATGGCATGGGGGCTGGCCTCATGGGGACGCGGGAAGCCAATACAGGTGGGCTATGTGGTGATCGGATTGGCGGCGTTGACCTGGGCTGTCGCGATCCCGCCGCTGGTGCTGGAGCCCGCCTTTGAGACGCCGCTGGTGACTGAACTCCCTGCCGGTGTCGATCCGGTCGATATCCGCTTTGCTAACGGTGTGCGCCTGGTGGCAGCAGAGGTGCCAGGGGATGATTTACAACCCGGTGATTCGCTCGATGTGACACTGTACTGGCAGGCCGATGCGCCTAATGGGGCACGCTACCGGACGTTTATCCAACTGGGGCCGTGGAATGCCTATCCGCCGCTGGTTGAGATCGATACGTGGGCGGGTAGTGCGATGATGCCCACCGACCGCTGGCGGCGCGGAGACATGATCTCACAGCGGGTGACGCTGACCGCCCCGGCGTGGACGGCTGCGCCCGCGCTGTACTGGGTACGTGTAGGGATGATCGATGAGGCGGGCAACCGGGTGGCGGTGACCAACAGCCGCGACGTGATCACACTTGGGCCATGGGACCCGACGACCGGGCAGGTCGCGGTGCTGGGGCCGAACCGCGTGCTATCCGTCGGGGAGCCGCGCGGCGAATGTCCGATCTATCGCGAGATAGGGGATGGCCTGACACTGCACAGCTACGACATTGAGCGGGCTGCCACGGACGAAGGAATCCGTATCAGCCTGACTGTGGTATGGGAGACCGGGGAGACCTACGAGCGCAACCTTGGCTTTGATGTGGCCCTGCGGGGGCCGAACGGCCTTGTGATTGGTGAGGAAACTACCGCTCCCAACGCGGGCGAGTATCCCACATCAGTGTGGCTGGCAGGCCAGCGCGTATCACAGCGCTATGACTTCCTGCTGGCAGGGCCGATCACGGAGGAGATCACGGTCGAGATGACGGTGGAGGATTTCGCGCCGTTTATGGTCACGCGGCTGCGGATGGAGGCGGATGGCCTGCCCGATGACGTGTTCTGCCCGCAGGATTGAGCCAGCCAAACCTTAAAAAGCGGGACTTATGGGCTATTAACTAAAAACTTACGCGCCTTGACCGTCTCGTTAACCGTATGCTATAATTTGAGTTGCTGTGGAAGGTCAAAGAGCAGGGTTCCGGTATAAGCATTCGCCGCGTTCTGCGGGAATGCTTGCATGATCTATAGCAATCAAACCCACTCCGGCTGATCCGTGCCCCCCGCACAGCGGATCACCTTCCCCATCCATCGCATCCGTCGTGCTGTAAAGCACTAGTGATCTGGCAAATACTGTGACCAGCCTTAACCATCCCGATGGCCGCGTGTTGAGAATCAACGTCGGCTTCCTTCTCAAAGAAGGCGCGGGCTATGTGCGCGATATTGAGTTCCGGGAGCATGGTCCGATCCCGACGGATGAGATCGCCTTGCTTGAACTGGAAGGTGTACTGCGCTTTACCAGAACCCCACAGGGTGTCCTCGTACAAGGTCAGCTATCGGCCATCAGGGAAATTGAATGTGTGCGATGCCTGGCACCACTGGGACTGCCCTTCGAGATGGACTTCTCAGACCTGTTTCGTCCCGCAGGCACATCATCTGAGGTCGATGAGATCAATCACCGGGTAATCTCCGAAGGCGATGACATCGACCTGGCGCCGATCATGCGTGAGGAAGCCATCCTGGCCGAGCCGATGCACGCGGTATGCGGTGAAGACTGCAAAGGGCTATGTGCAACCTGTGGGAAAAACCTCAATGAAGGCCCCTGTGATTGCGAACAGGATGATATCGACCCGCGCATGGCGGTGCTGCGGACTCTATTGGAAGACGAATAACAACACCGACCGGACTGGTCGGTGTTGTTATGTTTATAGCGAAGGCTTTATGGGCTGGGCTTCCCGTTTGCTGTGGAGTCATGCCAACCCGGCCCTGGATGGATTCATAACGTATTTCGAGGGGATTTGGAGAGACGGAGAGATCTGCACATGGTATACCGGGATAAACGGGAAAAAGAGCAGGTAACCGATCTGCTGGAGCGGGCCGAAGGCCAAGGATATCTGACTCATGATGATATCTTTGAGATCGTGCCCGAAACCAGCGATAACACGACTATGCTTGAGGAAGTACAGCGGGCGTTGGCTTCGGCTGGGGTGCGCGTCTACGAGGATGCAGAAGACCTCAACGATGAGGATATTGACGAAGGCGACGATTCGCTGATGCTATCCGATGTAGATGATATAGACGACCTGGACGATGATGAGGAATTTAACCCGGAGTTCGAGGACCCCTCGGACTTCTCAGCGGATGATTTCTCACTTGACCTGACGGGGATTTCCTCCGATGATACCGTGGGGTTGTATCTGAAAGAGATGGCCCAGGTGCCGCTCTTGAGTACCCAGGAAGAAGTTGACCTTGCCAAGCGGCTGGAGGCGGGTATCAACGCGACGGAGCGGCTGGACCAGGAAGCAGACACGCTGACCGAGGCTGAATGCGACGCGCTGCTCGCCAGTGTGGAGGATGGGCGGCTGGCCCGTGAACATCTGATCAAGGCCAACACGCGGTTGGTGGTCAGTATTGCAAAGAAGTATATTGGGCGCGGAGTGCCCTTCCTGGACCTGATCCAGGAGGGTAACCTTGGGCTGATGAAGGCCGTCGAGAAGTTCGATTACCGGCGCGGCTATCGCTTCAGTACCTATGCGACGTGGTGGATTCGCCAAACAATCACGCGCGCCATCGCAGATCAGGGCCGCACGATCCGCGTGCCAGTGCATATGTCGGACCGTATCCGGCGGCTTTACAAGGTGGCCCGCCAGCTTGAGCAACAAAAGGGCCGCAAGCCGACTCCGGAGGAGATCGCGCAGGAACTCGACATGGAGCCGCGCAAAGTTCAGTGGATGCTGCGTGTCAGTTGGCAGCCGCTGTCCCTGGAGCATCCCGTCGGCGAGGAAGAAGACAGCGAGTTGGGGTCGTTCATCGAGGATGACACCACTCCCACCCCGACACAGACCGTCTATGACAACCTGCTGCGCGAGAAGGTCGAGGAGCTGCTGTCCACGCTAACCCCGCGTGAGGCCCGTATTCTGCGGCTGCGCTTTGGCCTGCAAAACGGTCGCGCCTATACGCTGGAAGAAGTCGGGCAGAAGTTCGGGCTGACCCGCGAACGCATCCGCCAGATCGAGGGCAAGGCGCTGCGCCGCCTGCGTCACCCGCGCCGCTCACGTCAACTTCGCGATTATCTCAGTTAAACGACCTGATACCTGCAAATGGAGTGTGTCTGCAAACCGCTTTTCCCCTCACCCCTTCCGCGCAGCATTGCTTCGCAAAGCTGGTTGAGAGGGGAAACGGCGGATGCAATGAGCCGGGGGTGAGGCAAAACGCGCCATACTGGTGTTTTGATGGGCTTTGCAGACGGACCCTAAAGAAGGCACCAGTTGGTGCCTTTTGGGGTTTGGGACACGGATTGTTTTCTTCAGATGCGAGTCCCCACTGGCTGAGGAGTCAGTTATACGGATGCCTTTGCCGGGGTGGTCTTACTGCACCTTAAGCAGGATAGGGGAGTCGCCCCAGAAGCCTTCAAGGTCATAGAAGGTACGTTTTTCAGGTGCGAAGACATGGATGATGATGTCCAGGTAATCGACCAGCACCCAGCCATCGGCGGGATCGCCTTCGACGTGGTGTGCATGCTTGCCGTACTTATGCTTCATCTCCTCAAGGACGGTGTCCACAATGGTCTTAAGCTGGCGCTCGCTGGTTCCATTGCAGATGACGAAGTAATCGGCAAAAACCGAACGGCCCCTGATATCCATCAGAACGATATTCTCAGCCTTTTTATCGGTGAGCATATCGACAATGCGGCGGGCCATTTCGTTGATTTCCTGTGTGATTTGTTCCTGTTTTTGCATATGATTCGTGGGTTAGTTCTCCTGATTCCTGTAAACCTATATGCCTATTATACCCCGGATTGCTGAATTGCACCGATGACGACCACTCCCTCGTTCGTCGGGGCAGGCCTGTGACCCGGAGATCGACCGGCGCAGTCAACCGTATCTGCCTTAACCTGACAGGTCATGGCAGGCAGCCGCGACCTGCGGTTTTCATCGCGGGGTTGCTACGATCCAAACACGTTACAATAGTTGGCAATTGACGCGTGCTGCACTATGCTGTGCTGCATTGATTGAACTGGTTCTTCATAGGGGCTGCACTGCATGGCAAGACAGGATATCGCGATTGTGGGCATGGGGTGTCACCTGCCCGGTGACGTTCACGATCCGGAATCATACTGGCAATTTTTGCTGGAGGAGCGTTCTGCGATCCGTGAGGTCCCGGCAGATCGCTGGAACTGGCAGAAGTTCTATCACCCGAACCCGGACATACCGGGCCGGATGATCTCGCGCTGGGGCGGCTTTGTCGAGACGCTTGAGCAGTTCGACCCCGCCCTGTACGGCATCTCCCCGCGTGAGGCCCGGTACATCGACCCGCAGCAGCGCTTATTGCTCGAAACCGCATGGCGCGCCCTTGAGGACGCCGGTATTGCACCTGAATCATTGGCCGGGGAGCCGGTCGGTGTATTTGTGGGTATCAGTGTCAGCGAGATGAGCGACCGCACCCACAACGACGTGGAAGCTATCAACATCCATTCGGGCACCGGCGGCGCGATCAGCATCGCTGCTAACCGTGTCTCCTTCACGTTTGACCTCAAAGGGCCGTCTATTGCCATCGATACCGCCTGTTCCTCGGCGTTGGTGGCTGTCTCATTGGCTTATCGCGAACTGACCGAGGGCCGCTGCCATACCGCGCTGGCGGGCGGTGTCAATGCACTGCTTTCTCCACGCATCACGCAGACCTTCAGTAAATCGAACATGCTCTCCCCCGACGGGCAGTGCTTCACCTTCGATGCGCGAGCCAACGGCTACGTGCGTGGTGAGGGAGGTGGCATGGTGGTCCTCAAGCGATTCGATAAAGCCATCGAGGACGGCGACCGCATCTATGCCGTGATCCGGGCGGTGAGCGTTAACCAGGATGGGCACACGCCATCGCTGACCGTCCCCGATCCGGATGCGCAGGCTGCCATGCTGCGTACCGCCTACGAGGTTGCGGGCATCGACCCGCACCATGTCTCCTATGTTGAGGCGCACGGTACGGGCACGCCGCTCGGTGATCCCATCGAGGCGGGATCGATTGGGCGGGTAATGGGAGCAGGCCGCCATGCCGACGCGCCCTTACTTGTCGGCTCGGTCAAAACAAATATCGGGCATCTTGAACCCGCGTCCGGCATTGCCAGCTTGATCAAGGCCGCGCTGATCCTCAGGCACCAAACGATCCCGGCCCAACTGAATTTCGAGCAGGGCAACCCGGCCATTCCCTTTGATGACCTACACCTGGAGGTTGTTTCGAAGGTGCGGGACTTACCCCGCATCGACGACGCGCCGCTGACGGTGGGCGTCAACTCGTTTGGATTCGGCGGGACGAACGCCCATGTCGTGCTGGTTGAGGCCCCACAGGCCGAAGAAAACCGGCCCATACCACGTGAGGCCGCAGATCGACCGTACCTGCTGCCCATCTCCGGCATGGACGCCAACGCGCTGGGCGAGGCCGCCGGGCGCTGGGCGGGCTTCCTCGTGGAGTCGGGGGACTCCCTGCCCGACCTCACCACCGGGGCCGGGCTGCGACGCGGGCACCTGTACCAGCGGGCGGTGATCATCGGAGAGGATCGGGATGAGGTACGCGGCCATCTCGATCAACTGGCCCGTGACCCTGAAGCCGCCGCGAGTAATCCGCAGGTCGTTACGGGCACGCAGGCCGCCGACCTAACCGCCCCGGTCTTTGTCTATACCGGGCAGGGCGCACAATACCCGCAGATGGGGCAGGCCATCCACGCACAGGAGTCGGTTGTCCGCGACACTTTAGCCGAGATCGACGACCTGTTCGGCGCACTGAGCGGCTGGTCGCTGCTGGCCGAAATGGGGCGCGTAAAAGATACGTCACGTATCCATGATACCGATGTGACACAGCCTGCTATCTTCGCGTTACAGGTCGCACTGACCGAACTGTGGAAGTCGTGGGGGGTGTATCCAGCCAAGACGCTGGGCCATTCCGTCGGGGAATTGGCCGCGGCCCACGCCGCCGGAATCTACACGCTGGAAGACGCGGTCAGGATCATCTATCACCGCAGCCAGCTTCAACACAGCACGCTGAACATGGGCGGCGGCATGGCGGCGGTCGGGCTGCCGCTGGGTGACCTGCTGGAACGCATCAAGGGGCACCCGGTGCAGGTGGCGGCTGTCAACAGCCCCGGCATGGTGACGCTGGCCGGGCATGCCGGGGCCATGCGGGCCTTTGTTGAGGAGCTGGAGGCCGAGGGTGTCTTTGCCCGCACGCTCAGGATTCAATACGCCTTCCACTCGGCTTACATGGACGCCATCCATGACGACCTACTCGATGCGCTGGCGGATGTCACGCCGCGTGACGGGCATATCCCGTTCATCTCCACCATTACCACCGAGCCGCTGCCCGGCCACCTGATGGACGCCGCTTACTGGTGGCGCAACGTCCGTGAGCCGGTTGGATTTGCCGCCGCGATCACAGGCTTACTTGAGGCCGGGGACCGCACCTTCCTTGAGGTGGGGCCGCACCCGGCGCTGGCCGGTTCGATCTCGGAGTGCATGGCCGAGGCGGGCGTCAAGGGGCCGGTGTTTACCTCGCTGCGCCGCGACAGCAAGGACGCGCTGGAGATGGCGGTGAGCCTTGCACGGATGCACATCGCCGGGCTGCCCATTGACTGGGCGGCGCTGAACGGCGGCAGGACGGGGCATAGCGACCTGCCCGCCTACCCGATGCAGCTCGAACGTTACAGCATCGTCTCCGAGTCGTATCAGCAGGACAGGATCAACCCGGAAATCCATCCGCTGCTGGGTACGCGGCTGGTTGGCCCGCTGCCCACGTGGACAGTCTCACTTGATACGCGTGCGCTGCCCTACCTCGCCGATCACCGCATCTGGGACGGCGTGATCCTGCCCGCTGCGGGCTTCATGGAGATGGCGCTCGCTGTTGCACGGGATCAGTTCCCGGATGAAAACTACGCTGTCGAGGACCTGCGTATCGAGAAGGCGCTGGTTATCCCGGAGGCCGTCCCACCCGAGGCCCGCATCACCTTTGACCCCGAAACTCACGAGGTCCGCGTCTACAGTCGCGCTGATCAGGACACCGAATGGACCCGGTACGCCACTGCCGCCCTGCGTCTCGCCGATGCTGAACCGCCGGATCGAATCGACCTGCCACCCCTGCGTGATCGTTTGCATGATTACCTTGATCACAGCGCGTTTTACCACGCGCTCGATGCGCAGTCCTACCCTTTCGGGCCGGAGTTTCGACAGGTTCAGTCCGTTCAGTCCGGGGAGGCTGAGTCACTGGCACAGGTCGAGGCCACACCGCTGGTCTACCGTTCTATCGAGGCGTACACCTTTCACCCGGCGCTGCTCGATGCCTGTCTGCAATCGTTCAGCACGCTGATCGGCCCCGATCACCTCGCCTACGGCCAGCACCTGCCCTATCTGCCCTCCGGGGTGGACCGCTTGCAAGTCTTTGTGCCGCAGGTGCCGGGTCGCTTCTACGCGCATACCCGCCTCATCGATGACAACCTGTATCAACTGGTGATGGATGTGGTTGCCTGTGATGAGAACGGGGTGCCGCTGGCGGAACTGCGCGGCCTGCGCTTCGATTATCTCGGCAAGCCCTCGCCGCTTTCGGGGGAGGATTACGGCAGAGTCTACCAGTTTCAATGGATCGCAGAGCCGCTGGCGGAAATACAATCGGCGGATGAACAAGCGCCCTCGACCGTGCTGATCTTTGCCGATGAGAACGGCATCGCGGAATCGCTGATCAGTGACGCTGACCGTGTTCAGATCGTGCGGCCCGGCGAGGCTGTGATGGCGCTGCCCGACGCCCCACTGGCCCGCGTCATCTTTGGCTGGCTGCTGGACCTGCCCACCGTCGATGCACTGACGGGCGATACCGGGATCATGTCAGCCTTCCGGCTGGCCCGTGCGCTGGCCGAGCGTGACCCGGTAAATGGCCCGGAGGTGGTCATTCTAACGCGCGATGCCTTCGGCGTAGCGGAGGGTGACCGGATCGATGGGCTGGCCGCGTCCCCGATCACAGGCCTGATACGGGTGATCAACAACGAGCATCCCGGCTGGGGCTGGCGTCAGATCGACCTTGACCCGGCGAATGACCCCGATGAGATCGCGCGCCTCCTGAACGAGATCAAGTCCCCCACGGGTGAAACCGAGGTCGCTTACCGGGGCGGCATTCGCTGCGTCCACCGCCTGGCCTCGACGCCGTGGGAGGCCCTGCCCGGAAAGGTCGAGCGAGTCTCGACATCGGATGGTGCCTTTCACCTGTCAATGAGCCGCCCCGGTCGGCTGGACAGCCTGACCCTGGCACGGGCCGCACGCCGCGTGCCGGGGCCGGGGGAGGTCGAGGTGAGAGTCAAAGCCGCCGGGCTGAACTTCCGCGACGTGATGAAGGTTCTCGGCCTGTACCCCGGCCACAGCGAGGACCGGGAGCGGCTGGGCGATGACATCGCCGGGGAGGTGCTGCGCGTTGGAGAGGGTGTGATGGATTACCAGCCGGGCGATGCCGTGCTGGGCTTCGCGCCTTACGGTTTCGCGTCCCATGCGGTCCTCGATGCACGCCTGCTGATGCGCAAACCGTCCCTGGTGGATTTCCACGACGCAGCGACCATCCCCACGGCCTTCCTGACCGCTTACTATGCGCTGGTCGAACTGGCACGGATGCGCCCCGGTGAGCGCGTGCTGATCCACGCGGGCGCGGGCGGCGTGGGGC
>CAYMGV010000046.1:0-13212 GCA_964390105.1 uncultured Anaerolineae bacterium
TGGGGTGGCCGGGGGCGCGTTCGCGGCTCACCGCGTCCGGTTCGGGCAGGGCCTCACGGATTTCGTCGGGAATCAGAATGTACTCCTGCAGCCCGGCAGGGGTCTGCTCAAAACCCCGTGCGATCAGGCCGCGATAGTACAAACTCTCAGTCGGGCCGGTAGGCGTAAGCCACGGCTTCTCGCGCTCACGGCGGGCTGGCCCCATCAGGCGCAGTTCGCCATGACGCCGTGTGAAATGCGTGAATGGCTGCCCACCACCGGCAACCAGCAGTTCGTGCAGGGCGTTCTGTTCTTCTGATGTCAGGCGGTCCCACGTCGCGCGGACCGCACCGGGATCAGAAAGCACACTTCCCAGCACCTCCGCGACGATGATGCGGTCGCTGCTGGCAGGCAAGTCGATATCCCACTGCGCCGCGATGATCGCCACGATGTCAGGTTCCGTGTCCACCAGGATTCGGCGTATGCCCGGCATCGATGCCCCCTCTCACTGACAGGTCCGTCCATTTGATTATAGCGGTTTCAGCGAATCGTGGTTGGTGCCGCGCAAAAACGCCCGCGCTGAGGCGGGCGTTTGGCACCAATCTGTTTACCGGGGTCGCCTAGTAGTTTGTCTCCATATCCAGCAGCCCCTTATCCTTGGCCCGCCGCAGCGCCCATCGATATACCCTGCCGGATACACCAACCAGCATCACGGTGAAGATGGCAAGGATACCCAGCAGCTCCATATTCGAGAAACGCGCCAGCGTCTGGAAGCCGGTGCTGCCCGGCCCCAGTAGCGACCGGCGGGCGACCTCGAGCCAGTAGGTTACCGGGAGTGTGTACGCCACAGGCTGCAACCATGACGGCAGTACATCGATGGGAAAGATTGCCCCGGTAAACAGGAACAGCGCCCCGGCCACGCTCTCACCCACCGACCAGAAGTGCCGTGCCATCATCATCGTCAGCGAGCCGATCATCAGCCCCATCGCCGCCAGTGACAGCACCCCCAGAAACGTGCTGATCATGAACAGCGGCAGGTTGATGCTTTGCAGCGTGATCGGGATTTTGAACGCGATCATACCAAACAGGACCGTGATCACCACCGAGATCGATCCGATGATCAGCCGGGCCACACCGCGCCCCATCAGGTACCAGTAGCCGCTGAGCGGCGCGGTATGAATCTGCTTGGCAACGCGGTAGTGTTCGCGGTCATCGATGACCGCCCAACTTGTCCCCGTAATCACCATGCTGACGAGGATGTACAGCGCGTTACCAAGATAGATATAGGCAAAAAGCGGCTCCTGCGTGGCCCCCTGTGTAATGACGGAGTACATCACCACCAGGATGAGAACGCTGGAAATGGGCCGCGCGATGGAGTAGACGGCAAACAGGAAGGGGTCCGCCCAGTTGGATTCGATCTGCCAGCCCAGCCATGTCGCGGTCAGGAAGGAGCGCAGCGCCACGCTTTTCTGTACCCACGGCAGTGAGAGCAGCCGCAGGAACGGGCCGAGCTTCGGTTCTGTATATTGGGTTTCACTGGCGACAGCCATCTCTTAGCGCCTCCTTTCGATCAGGCGGCCCTCACGCCGACCGATCATCTCAAGACGGCCAAGAATGATCCATGCCGCCACAAGGTACACCACACACATCACGGCCAGGATACTGACCTCAGCCACCACCGACAGCCATGGGGACACCGCCCCGCCCACGAACAGCAGTTGGCGCATGGCGTCCAGCCCCAGCGTTAGCGGCAGGATCGAGGCGGCGCTCGCCACCACCGTACCCAACGCCTGTACCGGGAAGTAGAAACCGGAGACAAGGTAGATCGGCTCTTGCATCATATTGGAGATATGCCAGCCCTCACGTCCGCTGATCAGAAAGATCGAGGAGAACATCATCCCCAACCCATACAACGAGACCATCGTCAGGATGAACACCACCACGATCAGCAGCAGGCTGCCCGTTGCATAAGAGACGTTGAACAGCAGCGAGCAGATCACGAGGATCACAGCCGCGCGCGTCCCGGCAAACACCAGCCCGCCCACGGACATCCCCACCAGGATGCCCATCAGCGGCCCCGGCGAAAGCACGTACAACTCAAGGTTGCCCATGTCCTTATCCCAATACAACTGCGACCCCATGCTCCACAGCACATTGAGCCAGAAGGCCGTCATCGCACCGCCCACCACCACAAAGCCGACATACTCCGGCGGTGCTTCGATGGCCCGGTACACGAACACAAACGCGGCAACACTCATCAGCGGCAGCACGGTCTCAAAGAACATCCAGCTTGTCTCACGCAGCGACCCCACCAGGCGCGGATAGGCTCGCGCCCACAGCGTCCGCCAGAATAACTGGAAGCCGGTTGCCTTGAAATCACGCGGGGTTTCTGTGATTTCGGCCATATCAACCCTCCTCGTTGCGTGCCGAGGTGTCCACATCGAGGCCACGCCCGACCAGATCGACGAACACGTCCTCCAGCGTCGGTTCGCGCTTCTCCAGGGACAGCAGCGGCGATCCCCGCTCGGACAGGTGGTTCAGCACGGTGGTCAACGCCTCATCGTCCGCGAGTATCAGGTTCAGTTCGGAGTGATCGCCTTTGTCCCGTGCGTTGACACTGCGCACGCCCGGCACTGATTCGATCATCTGCCCATTCGTCGGTTTGGCCCCCAGCAGCCCCACCCGCAGATTGAAGATGACCTCCTGCTGAAGATCGTGCTTGAGCTTCTGCGGCGTATCGAGTGCCATCAACTGCCCTCGGTCGATGATGCCGAGCGTATCGCACAGCTCATCGGCCTCCGCCATATAGTGTGTGGTCAGCAGAATGGTGCGATCCGGGTACTGCTGCATAAAGTGCTTAATGAAAAGACGCACCTCACGGGCGGCCTGTACATCAAGGCCCAGCGTCGGCTCATCCAGAAAGATCACGTCCGGGTCACTCAGAAAGCCCCGGATGAAGTTCATCTTCTGGCGCAGTCCGGTGGAGAGGTCCGATATTTTCATCCGTGCGCGGTCGGTCAACCCGACGACATCCAGCATCTCGGCGATGCGCTTACGAACCACATCATTATCCAGCCCATAAAACCGTGAGAACATCCACAGGTTTTCCTCGACGGTGAGCAGGCCGTAGCCACTGGTCTCTCCACCGCTCACCATGCTGATGCGCCGCCGCACGTCCAGCATCTCGCTGGAAACATCATAACCCAGCACCTTCGCTGTACCGCTGGTTGGCAGCAGCAGCGTCGCAAGGATTTTGATCAGCGTACTCTTACCGGCCCCGTTCGGCCCCAACAGCCCGAAGACCTGCCCGCGCGGCACTTCGAGATTCACGCCATCCAGCGCTACCACCTCACGAGGGTCTTCCTTGCGTTTGGGTCCCCGTATTTTGTAGATACGGCCAACTTCGCGGGTTTCAATGGCTAAACGTTCGTTCATCAGTCTCCCATAATCCCTTCCAGGGTGTATCTGCAAACCGCTTTTCACCTCACCCTTTCCGTACCGCTGAAGTGGTGCGCTAGCCCCTCTCCGTGCAGCATTGCTTCGCAAAGCTGGCCGAGAGGGAAAACGGCGCGTGCAATGAGCCGAGGGGTGAGGTAAAACGCGCCAGGCTGGTGTTTTGAGGGGCTTCGCAGACAGACCCTAACAAAATGCCCGTTTTGTTAGATAATAATCTAATCTATTACTCCTGTCAACTTTCCAATTCTATCCGAACCAAAGTGGACGCCATTCGACATGGCGTTATATAATGAGATGGTATGAATGGTTAAAATTTATTAAGGAGAGCATGATGGAGGTATTTGGGGGTATCGCATGTGTCATCGTCGCGATACTGGTTGTGGGCGTCGGGGTACTTGGCTCTGCTGTCCGCGTTATACAGGAATACGAGCGCGCCGTGATCTTCCGCCTGGGCCGTTTGCAGGGCATTCGTGGGCCGGGTCTTGTGCTCATCATCCCATTTATTGAGCGTGCACAGAAGATCGATATGCGTGTGGTCACTCTCGACGTGCCCACCCAGGAGGCCATCACTAATGACAACGTGACGGTCAAGGTCAATGCCGTGGCTTACTTCCGTGTGATGGACCCTGACAAGGCCATCGTGGCCGTTGAAGACTTCCGCCGCGCCACCTGGCAGATCGCACAGACCAGCCTCCGTTCCGTCATCGGTGAAGCCGAACTTGACGAAGTGCTGGCCGAGCGTGAGCGCATCAACGAGAAACTGGCCCATATCATCGATGAGGCCACCGAACCGTGGGGTATCAAGGTCAGCCTGGTCGAGATCAAGGACGTCGAACTGCCCGACTCCATGCAGCGTGCCATGGCCCGCCAGGCCGAGGCCGAGCGTGAGAAGCGTGCCAAGATCATCCACGCCGAAGGTGAATTCCAGGCTGCACAGCAGCTTCGTGAAGCCGCCACCACGATGTCAGCAGAGCCAGGCGCACTCCAGCTTCGTTATCTGCAGACGCTCAACGAGATCAGCGCGGAGAAGAACTCCACTATCATCTTCCCGGTGCCCATCGATATCTTCGCGGCGTTCACTGGTATGGCGCGCCGCATCGGCAAAGACAGCTAATCTGTAAGCAACAATACCAACTGAAGTACAAGAGGACGGCTTAATCAGCCGTCCTCTTTGAGTCTGATTCAATCCCCCGGCCCTTACCTCAACATCGTACCCAACTCACCGGGGTCCACGCGCGAGGTCATATCCAGGCTGAGTGGCGTCACTGCGACATGGGCCCGCAGCAGCACCGCCACATCGGTATCATCAGCACTGGGGCCATGCGGTGCCAGCTTATAGCCGATACGGCCTTCCGCATCCAGTGAAGCCCGCTTGCCGGGCACCGGCACAAAATACGGGTTGCGTTCCAGCCGTGCGATCTCCCACGGCGTCTTGACTGTTGCCACCGCAGGCACCTCGATCTTGAGGACATCAATATCGGCGGGCAGGTCAGAAGCCAGCCAGCGTTCGGCAAAGCGCCGCGCGAAGTGCCCCGCCGGGCGGAAGTTCACACTCTCATCGTAACTGTGATGCAATGATGGGTCCGTTTGCAGGCTGATGGCAATCGACCGGATGCCGTGGGCCGCCGCCTCCAGTGCCGCGCCCACCGTGCCTGAGATCGTGACCGCCGTCCCAACGTTTTCCCCGTAGTTGATCCCGGAGACCAGCAGCGCGGGCGTGCGATCTGCCAGTTCCAGCACTGCATGCTGCACCGCTTGCGCGGGCGAGGCATTGGCCCCGTAACCAGGCCATGACTGCCCATCAAAGGTGATGGTATGCCGGGTCAACCTGCCGTCGTTGTGGCCGGGCATACTACGCCCCGTCCCCGACTGTTGTTTGGCAGGCGCTACGATCAGCAGATCGCCAAGCGAGGCCATAGCCGCGGCAGCAGCGGCCAGCCCCGGTGAAGCTATGCCGTCATCATTGGTGATTACGATTAGTGGTCGGTCAGTCACGGTTGATCCTTAGTCACTGTATCGGAAATGCCCTCAAAGTTTAGCACGGAGATCATACACATGCCCTAGCAGAATCAAAAACGGCCTGCCACCGTGGCAGGCCGCCCATCGTTTCGAATGTGTTAGTTCGGGGACAGGGCCAATGTACGCTGACCTTCCCGCACACCGATGTAGGTGGCCGCCACGGTCAGCGCCGTGATGACTACAGCCAGTGAGGCCGGGTCCTGCGGCAGCACGACGATCCAGTTGATCAGGCGGCTCACAACCCAGGTCAGCGCCCATGAGACCGCGTCAATGGCACCCGTTACGAAGGCAAGCATCTCTGCCACGGCAGGCAGAGCCAACAGGCTCTCGTACCAGCCAAAGCCAACAAACAGTATCGGCCCCAGCACGCTAACTGCGGCCAGCACCGAGGAAACCGCCAGAACCGCGATCAGCCAGGGCGTCCACCGCCGCTGCGTCTCGTAGGCATCAATACGGTCCATCACCGCCGCCGTGAAGTTCACCGGGGCAGGGGCCTCACGCGCAGATCGCAGCATGGCATCCACCACCTGCATCCGCTCGAAAGCGTTTTCACTGGCCGGGTTCTTCCGGATTTCTGCCCGCAGTTCATTGGCTTCTGCGTCTTCCAGCAGGTCATCCAACAGCAGGCTCATCTTGAGGTCGAACGGATCAATCATTCCCATTATGCACTCTCCATTGCCGCGACCAGTTCGGGTGCGCCACCACTCTTTAGCTCCTGGGCCAGTGACTGGCGGGCACGAAACAGGCGGGATTTGATCGCGCTTTCCGTTGTATCCAATGCCTCCGCAATTTCAGCATAAGACATATCATACCAGTATCTCAGCACCACCGCCGCCCGGTAATCAGGTGCCAGCGTTTCAAGCAGGGTGTACAGCGCCGAATCGCGCTCACCCAGCACTGCTGACCGTTCCGGGCCTGTCTCCTGTGAGGTGAGGGCCGGATGTGGCGGCAGCGGCTCATCGATTGAGAGCCACGTCAGGCGACGCTTGCGGATGCGGTCGATGCAGTAATTCGATGCAATCGACAGCAACCACGTCTTAAATGAGCGTTTCGGATCGTAACGTTCCAGGTGCTGGTACGCCCGCAGGAACGCCTCCTGGGCCGCGTCTTCCGCCTCGCGTGATTCACTCAACATGCGATACGTGAGATTATAAACCGAATTCCGGTAGCGTTCTACCAGATCGGTAAAAGCGTTTCTATCTCCACCAAGAACCAGCGCTACCAGGTCCTGGTCGCTGATTTCCACCGTCTCTACCACCTGCGAATCCTATGGTTATGGCCGCTATTCACAACCCTATACGAAGATACCTCGTTAAAGGTTGCAGAATCCCCTGACATCTAACCTATAGGGTATCACGGGTTCCAATTGCTGTGAAGGGGGTGCGCCTCTCATGCAAATGAAACTCATGAGACAGAGGTGGACGCATGGGGTCAAAAATGCCGTATACCGGGTCGGGTCGAACCCGTTAATCGATTCCAGGGGCATAGCCCTGGAAAATGTTTGCCGATCAGGACTATGCCATACCTGCTTTTACTCGTCCAATTTCGTTTGGCTGACGACTAACTCTTGCGTGGTGGAAGCGGAACCAGCGGCGAGGTGTTCGCTTTGTAGGTCTCGTATTCCGGCTCGCCACCCCAGCGCTTGTCAGCCCGTTCTTCCAACAGATTCACCCCGCTGATACGAGTCAGCAGGATAAACACAAACACGGGTGAGATCATCGTAACATACTGCCAGCCGCTCAACGCGGGCAGCGCAATGACAGCAATACCAAACCACAGCACGATCTCACCAAAGTAATTGGGATGCCGTGACCATGACCACAGCCCGGTGGTGATGTATTGGCCTTTGTTTTCCGGGTTGGCGCGGAACTTGCTTTTCTGCTGATCCGCAACCACCTCGAAACCAAATCCAAGCAGCCAGATCAGCAGCCCAACCACAGCGACCGGGCCAATAGCAACCGGGTCCGTGGTCGTCATAGCCGCCAGCGCAGCCGCCATCCCCACCGAAACCCACAATCCCTGAAGTGTCCACACCAGCAGGAAGCGCGGGAACGACGGCTTGAGTTCATCAAACCGACCATCGGAGCCAGCTTTTTGGATCCGGGAAAACAGGAAGATGCCCAGCCGCAGCGACCACGCCCCGATCAGAACGGCCAGCAAAATCGACCTTGCCGGGAATCCCGGCGTTGCAAACAGCGTCCACACCAGCACTGAGATATACGTAATCGTCCCGGTCAGGTCGAAGAAATGCTCCGTCTGACGCAGGTACGCTGGAATGAAGGCCACCCAGTTAATGATGAATGCCAGCATCACAGCCTGTGTAAATACCGGCACAGCAGCACGGACAAAGCCGTTCTGGCTACCGGCCAGCGCCAGCAGGGCTGCAACCACAACAGCCGCCACAATCCCAATCACCGCGATCAGGTTGTTTCTATCCATCGTTTGACCTCCATTCAGGATGTTATTGACAGCAATACAAGGAGAAGACCCTGCATTGATGGTATCCTTGAACCGTGCATTAGCAAGTATTCGCATCACCCGGATGGCACAATGGCATTAATTCGACGGCTCATTCACCGAACCCGGTTGTGGGCATGGGGAGTATGGATAGCTGCGGGGACGGCTTTAGCATTGGGCATACTGACCCCGGTTGGCGCATGGCTGCACCCAGCCCCACACCCCGACCCCAACCTCTACATGGAAAACCCGCCCACTTTGGCCGATTACTTCGCCGGGCATGCCGATTGGGTGCTGGATATCCCCGATACCGGGCTGCCGGAAGGGGAGTCAGATACGGTGTACCTGGGCGATGGCATCTACCGATCCTACCTGCACGCCAGCTATGAGTCGGCAGGCGTGCGTGATTCCTGCGGCGCAAAGGTGCCGTTTCCGGGCTGTGTCACCGTATGGGAAAGCACCGATGGCGGTCGGGCTTTCTCACTTACTGAGCAAACCTGTATGCTGGCGTGCCGTCAGTGCCCGTGTGATGACTACGACCGCGTCTTCCAGCAGCAGTACCCGCGTGTTCATCAGATGCCGGATGGTGCTTATTACATGGCGTTTGAGACCGGGGCATCGACCCTGCTGGCTCGCTCCGCAGACGGCCTTAACTGGACCTTCCCCGAACTGGTTCCTTATACCGGTGCCTGGACCCCGGCACCCGGCACGTTTTGCCCCGACTACAACGCGGTGGGGCCGCATCTGTGGATAGAGATGCCCTATACCTGCATGGCGGGCGGGCCACCCGGCATTTATACTGAAGGGCCATGGGTTTATGTGTTTGTTGGGGCCGGGCAAAACCCCGGGAACATGGCCTGTTATCGCGCGCCGCGCGGAACGTGGTTCTTCCAGCCCTGCCCTGCCAACCCGATCCTGACCGGATCACCGGAATACGGCCCGGTCGATCTGGGGGGTGAGTCCGCCAATGCCTACTGGGATTATCGCTACATCACCTCGGCAGACATTATCAGGCAAGATGGCATGTACTACATGGCCTATGAGGGTATTCGTGGGCCAGGCAGCCCTGACGTGGTGCGTGACGATCAATTTGCGCTGGGCTTTGCCCGAAGCGCAGCGCTCAATGGGCAATGGGAGGAATACCCCGGCAACCCGGCACTGGGTATTGCCGATAACTGGGGGTATGGTCATGCCGATTTGCTGGTGGTAAATGGAATCACGGTCATGTATACCGCCACTGATGATCTCACCCGGGGGCGCTACATTCTCCAATGGCTTGACCCCTAATCACTGGGCCGCACCGTTTTTACACATCTGGCCCGTTTCGTATATCATAACCGGATACGATGAGAGGAATTGATATCGTAACGCCCGGTTCTGGTTAAGGAGGACAGCCCGCATGTTATTTGAATCCCCGTACTTTGAGATGGTCGAGCCTGGTCCCGGTGTGTATGCCCTGCTTGGCAAAACAGAGCAAGGTGGTGAACCCGCCAACATGGCCCTGATCGATATGGGTGACGATGTGCTGATGATCGATGCGGGGATGCTGCCGCAGTCCGCGCGCGATGCCCAGCGTGCGGCCCAGGAGGTGATCGGCAAGCCGATCCGCACGCTGTTTATCACCCATGCCCACCCGGATCATGTCTATGGTACTTACACTCTGCCCGCCGAGGTGGCGATTATCAGCACTGTCGATACCCGCGTGTTGACCCTTGAACGTGTGCCGTCAGCATTGGCCGGTCTATCCACGGGGATTGACGGCAAGATCGAAGCGCTGCGTGGCCGCCTGAAAGACCCACTGGACCAGGTGCGTCGTGAGGCTGAAGCCCGCCTGCATGTGCTGCTGGCCTTGAAAGAAGCCGCGCCGGAGATGACGACGCGCACCGCCGAGGTAACCTTCATCGATAAGCTGACACTTTACGGGATGGACCGCCACGTCGATCTGATCGCCTACGGCAATGGTCACTGCCCCGGTGATGCCATCGCGGTTGTGCCCGATGCCCGTATCGCCGTCATCGGTGACCTGCTGTTTAACGGTCATCACCCGCTGATGATCGACGGGGACGCCGACCTGTGGCATGATCAGCTCATCCAGCTTGAAGACCTCGATGTCGATCACTACATCCCCGGCCATGGCCCGGTCTCAACCCGTGAGGACCTCAAAAAACAGCGCGCCTACATCCATACGGTGCAGGCACTGGCTCGCCAAGTGTACGACACGGGCGGCAGCGCTGATGATGCCGCAGGCACCCCGATACCGGAAGTCTACGCCGGGTACTTCAGTTCCGTTCGGTTCGGTGACAGCGTCAGACGGGCATACAACGCACTGACCCGCTGATTCGCTGCCACCTATTGATCAGGCCGGGGGCGGCTGGTACTCTTAACGGATACTGCTCAGCAAGCCACCGCATGGGGTAAAAGGAAGAACATGATGACGAACAAACCGACCTTGCTGGAACGGCTGGAACAGGGGCCACTGCTGGCAGATGGCGCGATGGGCACCCTGTTGTTTAGCCACGGCATCCGCACGGATGCCTGCCTTGAACAACTCAACCTCACCCGGCCTGATCTGATCCTTGAGATTCACCGTGCGTACCTTGATGCAGGCGCAGACATGGTCGAAACAAACACGTTCGGCGCCAATCACTACCGCCTCGCCACACACGGGCTTGAGGGCAAGGTCGCGGCGTTTAACCGTGCCGGGGTTACCGTGGCCCGGCAGGCCATCGAGGATTCGGGACGGGATGCCTATCTGTTGGCCGCCGTCGGGCCGTTGGGCGTGCAGTTGGAGCCGTTTGGGCGTATTACGAAGTCACAGGCGTATGAAGCCTTCCGTGATCAACTTGTGGTGCTTGCTGAAACCGGGATCGACGGCGTGCAGTTCGAGACCTTCACCGACCTCCACGAGTTAATTGAGGGCGTTCGAGCCGCGCGTGATACGCTGCCCCAAAACGTCGCGATCATCGCCCAGATGTCCTTCACACGCGATGATCGCACTCTGCTGGGCGATACCCCCGCCGATGTAGCCCATGATCTGGCCGAGGCGGGAGCGCATGTGGTCGGGATAAACTGCTCAAATGGCCCATCACAGGCACGCCGCATCATCCGTGTCATGCAAAAAGCCGACCCCTCGCTTCTGCTCTCGGCACAACCCAACGCCGGTTGGCCTGAGAACGTCGGTGGACGAATCACCTATGCCGCCCGCCCTGATTATTTCGCGCAGTTTGCGGCCACCATGCGCGATTACAACATCGACATCATTGGCGGGTGCTGCGGCACCACGCCCGAACATACCGCCGCCATGCGGGCCGCACTGGACGATCTCAGCATCAAGGGCTTCGAGGAGATTCGCATCCACCTGCCGCGCAAGGCTGAACCCGTCTCGCCCTCCGAGGCACCCAGCGAACTGGCCCGCAAGCTGGGCGGGGGTGACTTCGTCGTCGCAGTGGAGGTTTCCCCGCCGAAGGGCATCGCCACCGAAAAAGTCCTGCGGGCGGCCCGGCTGCTGCGTGAGTCTGGTGCGGATGTCATCGACGTGACCGACAGCCCCATGGCACGCATGCGCATGAGCCCGTGGGCGGTCTGCCACCTGATCGAACAGCAGGCCGGGATCGAGACCGTGCTGCACTTCCCCACACGCGGGCGCAACCTGCTGCGCGTGCAGGGTGACCTGCTGGCTGCGCATGCGCTGGGCATCCGCAACCTGTTCGTGGTGATGGGTGATCCCACCCGCATCGGCGATTATCCTGAGGCCGCCGATAACTACGATGTAGTGCCCTCCGGTCTCGTCAAGCTGATCAAGCACAGCCTGAATCGCGGTGAGGACTACGCCGGGAACGCCATCGGCCAGCCGACCAACTTCCTCGTCAGCAGCGCACTCAACCTCAATGCGCCGGACCCTGACCGCGAGATCAAGGTGCTGCGTAAGAAGCTGGATAATGGCGCAGATTATCTACTGACCCAGCCGATCTATGATCCTGCCATTTATACCCGCTTCATGGAAGCCTACGAAGCCCAGCACGGCCCGCTTGATGTGCCGGTGCTGGTCGGGTTGATGCCGCTGTACAGCACGCGCCATGCCAGCTTCCTTGATAACGAGGTGCCGGGCATCTCGATCCCCGACGCCATCATGCAGCGTATGGCCGATGCAGGCGATGATGCCAGGCATGAGGGCGTGCGCATCGCCATCGAGATCGCGCAGGCCCTCCAGCCGCGCATCACGTCCGGCGGGCTGTACATCATCCCGCAGTATGGGCGCTATGATCTCGCCGCGCAGATCATCGATTCCGTGCGCCAGCCTGCCTGAGACTGACACCAGCGCAAATCAAAAAGAGGCCGGGGCAAACGCTCCGCCTCTTTCGTTCTTTTTGATGATCCGATGCTACAGCCCCGGTATTTTCAGGTGCCATTCCGTGGTCTGCTCGTAGGCGTGGGCTGTTCTGAGGATGTTCCCCTCGTCAAAAGCCGCACCCAGCAGTTGCAGGCCGATGGGCAGCCCATCGCTGTCAAAGCCACACGGCACCGAGATGCCACATAACCCGGCAATATTCACTGCCAGCGTGAACACGTCGGAGAGGTACATCTGGAGCGGATCGTCGGTTCTCTCACCGATCCTGAACGCGGTCGTTGGTGAGGTCGGCGCAGCGATGACATCCACTTCCTCAAACGCCTGCTCGAAGTCCTGCTTCATCAGTGTCCGCACGCTCTGCGCTTTGCCGTAGTAGGCATCATAGTACCCCGCGCTGAGGGCGTAGGTGCCCAGCATAATACGCCGCTTAACCTCCGGGCCAAAACCGCCGCCGCGTGTGCTGCGGTACGCGCCGAACATGCTGTCGGCCTCGGCACGCGGCCCGTAGCGGATGCCATCAAAGCGGGCGAGGTTGGCAGAACACTCCGCCGGGGCGATGATGTAATAGACGGGCAGGGCATACTCGGTGTGCGGCAGGCTGATGTCCACGATCTCTGCCCCAAGCGCCTTGAGCTGGTCAATGGCCGCACGGACAGCCGCTTCAACTTCCGCGTCCATACCATCGATGAAGTATTCCTTTGGTACACCAATGCGCAGCCCGGTCAAATCTGTACTCAGCGGTTCGGCGTAATCAGGAACCTCGGTCGGCATGCTGGTGCCATCACGCTCATCATGCCCGGAAATCGCGTTGAGCATCAGCGCAGCATCCTCAACAGTGCGGGCAAACGGCCCAACCTGATCAAGCGAAGACGCGAATGCTACCAGCCCGTAGCGAGATACACGGCCATAGCTGGGCTTGAGGCCCACCACGCCGCACAGTGACGCAGGCTGCC
>CAYMGV010000046.1:13222-19741 GCA_964390105.1 uncultured Anaerolineae bacterium
GAATGATTTGTCCATAAACATTGGTTACACGAAAAGCTTTTTTAATTGCTGCCGCCGGTATCGCTGCCCAGTGTCCCCGCCGCAAGGCGAGCGGCCACAGCGGCGGCGCTGCCCCCACTCGACCCACCCGGCACACGCTCGGTATCCCACGGGTTATGTGTGACCTGGTACGCGGAGTTCTCGGTTGAGGACCCCATGGCAAACTCATCCATATTAAGCTTACCCAGCATCACCGCGCCCGCTGCTTCAAGCTTCTTCACTGCGGTGGCAGTGTAGGGCGGCTTGTAGCCCTCAAGGATTTTCGAGCCGCAGGTCGTCTCGACACCCTCGGTTGCCAGCACGTCTTTATAGGCCAGCGGAATACCCAGCAGCGGGCCGGTTTCACCATTGGCGCGACGTGCGTCGGCAGCGCGGGCCTGTTCGAGGGCTTTCTCCGCCGTGACCAGCAGATAGGCGTTAATGGTGCCGTCCAGCTTCTCAATGCGGTTGAGATAGGCCCGGGTCAGATCAACGGAGGTAAACTCCCCGCCTTCCAGCCCGGCCTGGGCCTGCGCGATGGTCAGTGTGGTGAGGTCTGTCATGTGGTGCCCGCCCCTTTTACTGGCTATCATCAAGGATTGCATCTACCCGGAACATGCCTTCTTCCTGGTGGGCGGCATTGCCCAGGATGGCGTCACGCGGGGTGCTTTGATGGGCTTCATCCTCACGCAGGACAGTATCCACCGGCAGCACCGATGCCGTCGGGGGAATGGCGGCAGTATCGAGTTTCTGAAGCTGCTCGAAGTTCTCAAGAATGGCGGAAAGCTGGCCGCCAAAGCGTTCGATCTCTTCGTCGGTGAGGTCGAGCTTGGCAAGCTCTGCAATATAACGGACCTGATCCGCACTCAGTGACATAAGACATCCTTCCATGTTGCGATAGCCGGTTGCCCGGCGATTATAGCACGCGCGGGCCGGGGCCGTCGATAGGCGCACATACGCCTAATCGGTGTGTTCGTCAGTTGGCACTGATGTGGGGGGCTGAACCCGCGTGATCAAAATAAACCCCGCCACCACCACCACGATCAGTACGAACAGCGAGACCAGCTTGTACAACCGTGATTCGAGCAGCAGTGTCATGGAGCCAAACGCGAGACAGAAGGCATAGTACCCTGCTGCGATCAACCGCTGATCAACACCCATATCAACCAGCCTCAGATGAATATGCCCCCGGTCGCCCTTAAAGGGGCTGCGGCTGTGAAGGAATCGATGCGCGGCCTGCCATGCCGCATCGAGGATGGGCAGTGTCATCACCATCAGAATCGCTGCCATTTTCGCCCCGCCGATGATGCTCAGGCACCCGATCACGAATCCGAGATAATACGCACCACCACCGAGGATGATCTTCGAGGGGTAGAAATTAAAGACGAGAAAGCCCAGTGCCGCCCCCATCAGTGCCAGTGGCAGCAGGCTCACACTGATCTGCGCCGGGACAATCTCGAAGGCGCTGTTGACGAACAGCATTCCCGCCGCGATGATCACCACACCCGCCGCCAGCCCATCCGAGCCATCAAGGAAGTTGACCGTGTTCGTCATCCCTACGATCCACAGCAGGCTCAGAATAAAGGTGAAGATATACGGCCATTCCGGGGTTTGCTGGCCGGTCAGCGGATTGTTGAAGTACTCGATAATGATGATGTGGTAGATCGCTACACCCGCCGCTGCCCCCTGTGCCAGGAACAGCGCCCACGGCGGCAGGTCGAAAAGGTCATCCAGCAGCCCCACCCCGTAGATCACTGCACCACCCAGCAGCAGCCCGGTCAGCCGGATCACCTCCTCGGGGTCCAGCCGCTCGACAGGCATGAACTGCGCCAGCAGTGCCACCGCCGTAAACGCAACGAAGATCGGCAGGCCGCCCAGCCGTGAAACGCCGCGCTCATCAGCCTCACTGGTACGGCGGCCACCGGGCCGCGTCACCGCGCCGACGCGCTGCCCCAGCCACATGGCCGCCGGGGTAAGCGCCGTCGAGAGGGCCAGTGCGGTAATGAAGATGACGGCGAAGATCGCGCCCGTACTCATGGCTGTCCTTCAGTCGGGTAGGTCACTGGCCCCGATTGTACACCATGACAGCATCGGATGGCGTATCCTTTCCTGTCGTCTACCCGACTCCCCCCATAACCGGGCGAACGTGGGGAGCGCGTATTGCGAAGCGCGCCCGGATGCGGCACACTTACCCGCTGGTAGGCCGCTTATGGAAACACACAATCAACCATCACCTGACTCGTATCCGCTGCGCAGCCTGTTCAGGGCAGGGCCGTTGCCCTTGCTTCTGCTGGGTGCGGTTTTGCTGCGTATCGCACTGATCGCCGCCATCGTGCTGCGCGTCATTGAGGTGGGGCAGAGTGTTGGCTGGCAGTTTTATCATGGCGGCGATGAGCGTCAACTGGCCGACCTGGCCGTTTCGCTGCTGCAAAATGACCCCATCGCCAGCCCGCTGAACATCGCACAGCCGCTGTGGCTGGCCTTCTGGTTCCGTGTGCTGGGGGTGTATGATTACTGGACGGCGCTGACGCCGCTGGTCATCACCAACGCCTTGATCCTCGGCCCGTTAAGCGTGGGGCTGGTCGGTGCGCTGACGTGGACCGCCTTCAGGGATAGGGCGGCGGTGGTACTGGCAGCGTCGGGTTGGGCATTGACGCCATTGCTGGGCGTATACGGGTTCTTCTGGCATCCATCAGGTGACCTGCTGCGTGATACCAGCGTGCCGCGCCTGGCGTGGCTCAACGGCCTCGCCGATGGCCCCGCTGCGTTCTTTTTACTGCTGGGCGTGCTGCTGGTGCTGCTGGGTACGAAGAAGCGGCCCGCCTCATGGGACTGGCTGGCCTTCTTCAGCGGGTTGGTACTGGGTTTTGCCGTGATCTTCCGCATCCACATGGTATTTGCGGCAGGCTTCCTGTTCCTTTATACAGCCGTTGTTCGCGGATGGCGTCCGGCGGCGGTGATGTTCGGCGGGCTGACAGCGGGCTATCTGCCGCAGGCATGGTACAACCAGGTCGTGTTTCACTTCCCCGTCTGGAGTGGATACTACAGCCTGCAAACGGCACGCACACGGCACTTCACCTGGGCGTTTGTCGTCGAGGTGATGCCGTTCAGTATCGGTGCGCTGTTTAACAACGTGTTCAGCCTGATCCAGTCGCGGGCGTGGCTGGTCATCCCCGCGCTGCTGGGGCTGGCCTTTGCCGGGCTGGTACTTTGGATGCTGTCCCGCTACTCGGATTGGAAGACCGCTGTGCTGCTGCTGGTGACGCCGGTCGTTTATCTGCTCCCCCTGATGCTGACCACGTTTTTCAGGGAAGATATGGTACGCTTTATCATGCCCGCGCTGCCCTTGCTGGCAGTTCCGGGGGCATTTGCATTTATATTGGGGTGGCGGCAGGCCATTGGCCGCCTGCGCCCGCAACCGATTGATTCAACGTCTTCAGGAAGGTAGAAGATTACCATGCGCATTCTGGTTACTGGTGGGATAGGGGCGGTCGGTACACCGCTTGTCAGGGAACTCCGTGCCCGTGGGCATGAGGTATGGGTCGCGGATCGCCCCCATGCGCCCGGCCCCAACTACATCCGCTGCGATATCGGCATCCATCGCCAGGTGGCCCGCATCTTCGAGATGCACGATATTGACTTCGTGTATCATCTGGCCGGGGAGTTTGGCCGCTGGAACGGCGAGGACTTCTACGAAACGATGTGGAACAGCAATGCTGTCGGCACCAAGAACCTGATCCGGGAGCAGGAGAAGCACGGCTTCCGCATGGTCTTTACCAGCAGTTCCGAGGTTTACGGCGACTGGCAGGACGTGATGACCGAGGACGTCCTCATGAAGCATCCTATCCGCCAGATGAACGACTACGCCATCTCGAAGTGGGTCAGCGAGATGCAGATCATGAATTCCGCCGACCGCTTCGGAACCGAGACCGTGCGCGTGCGCCTGTTCAATACCTACGGCCCCGGCGAACCCTACTCCGAGTATCGGAGCGTGATCTGCAAATTCATCTATCACGCCCTGCACGATATGCCCTATACTGTCTACCTCAACCACCACCGCTCATCGACCTACATCGACGATACCGTCCGCACGCTGGCGAACATCTCCGAGCGCTTCACGCCGGGTGAGGTTTACAACATCGCCGGGAACGAGTATCACGATATTAAGCTGCTCTCAGATATGATCCTCGGCTATCTTGGCAAGGATGACAGCCTCGTCGAGTACGTTGACCTGGAGCATCACAATACGCGTGACAAGAAATCCGACAACAGCAAGGCCATTCGTGATCTCGATCACCGGTGTACGGTCACGTTGGAAGAAGGCATCCCCCTGACAATTGAATGGCAGAAGAAGGTCTATAACATTGGCTGAGAACAAGCAAACCATCGTCGTCATCGGCACCGGCTATGTGGGCCTGCCTGCCGCACTGATGCTGGCAAAGGCTGGCTATGACGTGGTCGGCGTCGATATTAATGAGAACATTGTGCGGGCCATCAACGAGGGCGTGCTGCTCATCAAGGAGGAAGAACTCCAGCAGATGATGAGCGACCTCACTGTCAAGGCTAACCTGCGTGCGCAGACCACCCCCACCGCGGGCGATATCTTCGTCATCGCCGTGCCGACTCCGTTGGATGAACGCAAGAAGGTCGCGGATCTCTCCTATGTGGAGGCTGCCGTCCGCAGCCTGCTCCCACATCTGCGCGCGGGCAACCTCGTGATCATCGAGTCCACCATCCCGCCGCTGACCTGCCGTGAAGTGGTGACGCCCATCATCGAGGCTGAAACCGGCCTGACCGTCGGTAAGAACGTGTATCTCGCCCACTGCCCGGAGCGCATCCTGCCCGGTGATATCTTCCATGAGATCGTTCACAATGACCGCATCATCGGCGGCATGAACCAGGAAACGCAGGACATGGCCGCCGCCATGTATACCAGCTTCGTGAAGGGTGACCTGTACAAGACCGACGACGTGACCGCCGAACTGGTCAAGCTGATGGAGAACACCTATCGCGACATCAACATCGCGCTGGCAAACGAGTTCAACGCCGTGGCTGATACGCTCGGCATCGATGGTAAGCAAGCCATCGGGCTGGCGAACAAACACCCGCGCGTCAACATCCTGCTGCCCGGCATCGGGGTGGGCGGGCACTGTATCCCCATCGACCCGTGGTTCATCAAGGAGGTTGACCCGCTCAACTCACAGATGATCATGGCGTCACGCACCATCAATGACGGGATGCCAGCCCGCATCGCGGCACAGGTGCGGCGGGCGGTCAAAGACGTCGATGCGCCGAGGATCGTCGCGCTGGGTGCGGCCTACAAGGCCAACACCGAGGACCTGCGCGAAAGCCCGGCACTGGAGATCGTCCACCTGCTGCGCGAGGACGGCTACCACGTCGAGAGCTATGATCCGCTGGTCGATGACATGGGCTATGCGTCACTGGCTGAGGCTGCCAGGGGCGCTGACCTGCTGGCCGTGCTGGTGACACACCGCGTCATCATCGAGGAGCTTGAAGCCAACCTTGACGCCATCAAGGGGGCCATGCGCACCCCTAATATCCTGCAATTCTAAGGGCATGAGCCGCCCACCCGCCTTATGAGCGTCTTTGCCCTACTGCTGATCCTGCCCGGTTCAATCTGCCTGTGGCCGCTGCTGGCCTGCTGGCTGAACCGGGCCGATCAGCCCCTCGACCCGCTGACGGTGGGGCTGGTTTCCCTCGCACTGAGCAGCGCCCTCGTCTCCCTGCTGCTGACGTGGCTCGGTGTAGCCGGGATTCCCTTGACGGGTCTCACCACCGGGGTCATCATCGTCCTGCTGATTGGGATCAGCATCGCTTTTAACCCCGGTTGGCTGGCCCCGCGCCGCTGGTGGCGTACCCTCACCGATACGTTCAACTCACTCAGCGCAGACCCGCTTCAGGCCGTATTTGCATTGGCCTTGACCGGCGTGCTGCTGCTGATGCTGATCCACGCGCTGTATTACCCCTTCAATGCCAGCGATACCCTCTCCCGTTATGGCCTGCACGCCAAACAGATCGTGATCTCCGGCAGCCAACCCACCGATGTCTACGGCTACCCGCAGATGATCCAGATGTGGATGGCGATCTCATGGCTGCTGTCCGGCTCGTTTGGTGAGGGCCTCGCCAAGCTGCTTCCCTATCTGCTTTCTGCCGGGGGGGCACTGGCCGTCATCCCGCTGGCCCGTGAGACAGGGCATCCGCATGCCGGGCTGCCTGCCGCGCTGTTGGTCACCATCACACCGATGTTTGTGGCTGGGGCCACGAACGGCTACCTCGATGCACCATCTGCCTTCCCGCTGACGCTGACCGCGCTGTTTGCGCTGCGCTGGTGGCGTACAGGTACGGATCAGGATGCACTGCTGACCGGCCTGCTGTTTGCCGCCGCCCTGTGGACCAAACAGTCGGCGCTGACATGGGCTGCCAGCCTGCCCGCCATCGTGATCGGCTGGGGGGTGGCTCACCGGGGCCGGAACTGGCAGG
>CAYMGV010000047.1:0-19079 GCA_964390105.1 uncultured Anaerolineae bacterium
AGTGCGGCGGAGGCATCGGAGGGCACGAGTCGCAACCAGCCGATCAAGCCGGCCATCCCGGCCAACGAGGAGGCCGCCCCCGGTGGCCGCCCCGACCAGCAGGCGGTGACCGGCTTCCGTCCGCTTGACCCACTCAAAGGACGCAAGAACGACGAGGAGTGACACTTCCCCGCCGGATGGTTGATGAAACCTGCCCGGCGGGGTAAAGTACCCCGTTATGAAGACTATCGTCGTGATACCAACCTATAATGAGGCCGACAACGTCGAGGACATGACCCGCGCCCTGTGGGCGCTGGAGATTGAGGGCCTGTCGGTTTTGATTGTGGATGACAATTCCCCTGACGGCACCGGCGAAATCGCCGACCGGCTGCACGCGGAACGCCCGGATGGCATCGAGGTGCTGCACCGCCCCGGTAAAGAGGGCCTCGGCATGGCCTATAAAGCGGGGTTTGAACACGCACTGAAAGCCGGGGCCGATGTCATCGTGCAGATGGATGCCGACTTCTCGCACTCGCCCGGTTACATCCCGCAGATGCTGGACCTGCTGGCCGATTATGATGTGGTGGTCGGCTCACGCTATGTGGAGGGCGGCAGCCTCGATGAGCGTTGGGGCTTTGGCCGCTGGCTGTTGAGCTGGTGGGCCAACGCCATCTACACCCGCCTGATCCTGCGCACCCGCCAGAAGGACACCACCGCCGGGTTCAAGGCATGGCAACGAGCCACGCTGCTGGGCATCGACCTGCACCGCGTCAACTCCAACGGTTATGATTTCCAGGTAGAAATGACCTACATCACCGAACGGCTGGGGTACAGCATCCTTGAGGTTCCGATCCACTTCGAGGACCGCCGCATTGGGCAGAGCAAGATGGATGTGCCGGTCAAGATCGAATCGGCGCTGCGGGTGTGGGATATCGCATGGCGACACCGCAAGCTCAGTCCGCTGGACCGCCATTAACGGGCTGCCGGGCAAAAAAGGATACAAAGAACCAACCTCAAACGGTTGGCTCTTTTTCAGGGCTAATCAAGGGGATTGCTTCTGACGTACGCCAGTGCTTCGTCCAGGTCACGGGCCACGCGAGCCTTGGCGCTGCCGTACTGCGCCTGCCCCAGCGCGTTGATGCCCATCTTCACGATCTCCGATTCCGAGATAACGATGGTCTCAACCGTGTTGGGATGCGCCAGCACGGGCCGTTTGCCCAGCGCCGAGTCGGCCATGCCGATGACGAGATCGCCAAAGCCCAGGTTGATCTGGCGGATGTCGGCGAGATAGTAGGCCATCTGATCGATGCGCTCAAACTCATCGTAAACGGCCTGCAGCACATCGCCGCCCTCTTTGACGGTGAAGCCCGGCAGCATCGTCAGCAGCACAACCCGGTCATCCTCAAGAAATTCAACGGTGCAGTGTAACATTCTGTCACTCTCCCAATGCTAACCCCATCTGGCTGAGAATAGCGTCGCTTATGGGGCAGTCAACACGACGCCATCCCCATTATACTTCCTCAATGGGGATACCGAGGAAATTTAAACAACTTCGTAACGTCCTGATGCCGGGTGCCAGCCCACAATGCCCCCCATGAGAGCTGTCAGGCCCGTTACATAGCGATCCACGTTCGGGTCATCCAGCAGGCCATCGGCCTTTGCCTGGGCATAGAGGCCCTCGTAATCGTCAGTGGCCCGGTTTGCCAGCGCCACCGCGCGATGCTGGGCCTGATCAAAGGGCAGGCGTTCAAGGTCCATCAACAGTTTGATGGTATTGAAGTTGCTGCCCTCCCGTATCACGTCCTTTTCATACGAGTAGATGTCGTTGGCAAGCGATGCCATCAGGTAGCACAGGCGAGTCAGTTCCATAATGGTTGGGTCCTGCCGCTGCGCTGACGTCATGAAACTGTTGTCGGTCAGTTCGATCAACTGGCAGGAATGCAGGCCACCGCCATCGCGCTCGCGCATTTTCAGGAAGGCCGCCAGGCTCTTGAGACTCTCCTGCGGGCCGTTGAGGTCTTCATCGCGCAGCGTGACGGCTTCGATGTAATCCATCACGCCCAGGTAGAACACCTCAAACCATTCCGGCGTTGATTCCAGCCGCACCATCTCGCCGAGTTCCTGCATCGCCAGCTCCACGTTTGATGGATTCTCCGGCAGGTCCCCGGTATGGAAGATATCCATCAAGTCGCGCAGCCAGCCCCGCGCGGCTGCCGGGTCCTGCCCCAGGTCGGGGTCGATGTGATACGCTGCCGGGTCATAATCATCGGTATCAAACAGCAGGTCATCGACAAAAAAGAAGGTGCTGTGAATGGCACAGGCCGCCGCCAACCGTTTCGCCGAGACCGCGTTAGGGTACATCCAACCTGCAAACGTGTTGTACTTCTCAAAATGCGGTGGCTTGATGTTCCACCGTTCAGCGTAATCACGAACCATCCCTTCAGCCTGCTCATAAAGCGGGCTGCGTGCAGGCTCAACCGGCGGCCTGATATCATGCGCCGTGAGCAGATCGCCATGTGATCGGTACTGTTTATTCATCCTCACTTCTCCCACTACTTGCCTTCGCCATCATACAGCACAGGTCAATGAGACCCTGAGTGATGACTGCCCCACTACAAGTATACGGAGTAATAAGAGCTTTACAATCTATTTAATACAATACATCCCTAAGAGAAAGGTTATTTTTGTGCCTGTTCAGGGCCAGCCGCCATAGGAACAGGACGAAAATCACTTGCAGAACTATGACGAATATCACATGCCAAAGGAATCGCCGGGCAGCATCCCTTTTGAGTCTCGCGGTATGATCAGGGGATAGCGAAAGAAGACTCACATGCATAGATTGATACAGTTGGAACCGTGGTGGCGTTTCGTCGTGGCGCTGCTGATCGGGATGTTGATCGGGCTGGAACGCGAGTTCGTGCAGCAGCAGGACCAGAAGCGTAAGTTCGCGGGCATCCGCACCTATGGGCTGATCAGCCTGTTAGGAGCCATGGCCGCCTACCTCGGTGATTCGCACGGCATCGAGATCATCACAGTCCTGATGATCGGCATGATCGCGCTGGTCACCGTCACCTACGCGGCTTCGGTATTCATCCGCCAACGCGAGATCGGCATCACCACCGAAGTCTCGGTACTGCTGGCCTTCCTGCTGGGGGCGCTGGTGGTTTGGGATCAGGCGGAACTGGCTGCGGGGCTGGCGGTGATCGTGGCGCTGGTGCTGGCCTTCAAGTCGCCGCTGCATCGCGTTGTCTCACACATGACCAGCGAAGACCTGTACGCCACACTCCAATTCGCGCTGGTCTCGCTGGTGATCCTGCCGCTGCTGCCCAACCGCACTGTCGATCCGTTTGGCGTGCTGAACCCCTTCCAGATATGGATGCTGGTGGTCTTTATCTCCGGTATCGGTTTCGCCGGGTATATCCTGATGAAAATGCTGGGGCCGGACCACGGTATCGGCCTGACGGGGCTGCTTGGCGGCATCGTCAGCAGCACCGCCGTCACACTCAACTTCGCCGCACGCAGTAAGGATAACCCCGAACTCACCCGTCCGCTGGCGGAAGGGATCACGCTGGCTTCGATCATGATGCTCCCACGTATCGTTGTCGTTACTGCCGTGGTCAACTCGTCGCTGGTGCGTGGCCTGCTCATCCCACTGGCCGTCATGGTCCTAACGGGCGTGATCGTCGTCTTTGCGCTGCGTCGCACCCATCCCACTGACCAACCCGACCTCAATGAACTTAACATCAACAACCCGCTGCGCCTCACCACGGCGCTGGCGTTCGGGCTGCTGTTTGCCGTCATGCTGGTCATTGTGCGGGTGGCCGCCGTCTTCGGTGACACCGGCGTTTATATCGCCAGCGGCCTCAGCGGCCTCACTGGCCTTGATGCGATTGCGCTCAGCACCGCCAACCTCGCCCGTGATGGCAGCATCGCGCTGTCCGTCGCGGTCGGTTCCATCGTGCTGGCCGCCATTACCAATACCCTCATCAAGATCGTCATCGCCAGCATCACCGGCACCCCGGCCCTGAGCCGCCTGCTGCTCTATACGCTCGGCACTATGGCCGCTGCCGGTGCCCTCTCGGGCTTCCTCATCGTGCAGTATGGGGGTCGGCTTGGCATGTGGTAGGGGGTTTGTTTGTGGGGCGCTGCCCCACACCCCGGCAGGAGGCACGGCCTCCTGCACCTCGATAACGCCGGGCTTTGCCCGGCGTTATCGCTGTACAAACAAGCCTCTTATGTCCCCAATCGATAGAAACCCCAGAATCCACGGCCAACTCCGCCGCAGGTTCCCCCTCACCGTGTCACTACGCTGCGGAGAGACGGACAGGAAGTGAGGTAGAATCCTCCCGCCTCGTACCACAACCGCGTTCACGGTACACTAGCGGGCGTTGAGCCGATTGAGTAGAAAAACCCGGAACCAATGATGCGAGATCGCCTGAAGAAATGGCTGCCGGACCTCCTGATCGTGCTGCTGCTGGGTGCGCTGCCGATGCTGCTGTTCTGGCAGCAGACAGTGGGCGGCGCGACGCTGCTGCCCGTGGAGAACCTGTTTAGCTGGGAACCCTACCGCGCACTGGCGAGTGAGGTCGGGGTTGGCAGGCCGCATAACCTGCTGCTCTCGGATTTGATCCTTGAGAATTACGCCTGGAAGAGCTTCGCACGTGAGCAGCTGCTCAGCGGCGCGGTGCCGCTGTGGCAGCCGTACATCCTCGGCGGGGCACCCTTCCTCGCTGCCGGGCAGAGTTCCGCACTGTACCCGTTCAACATCCTGTTTATGATCATGCCGGTTGAATCGGCTTATGGATGGTACGCGATATCGCAGTTGTGGGTGGCCGGGCTGGCGATGTACGCCTTTGCGCGGGTGCTGGGCCTGCGACGCGAATCAGCCCTGATCAGTGCGCTGGCCTACGAATTAAGCGGCTGGTTCCTCGGGCGCATGCTGTTCACCATGATCATCGCGACGGCGGTGTGGCTGCCGCTGCTGCTGCTGTGGATCGAGCTGGTGATCCGGCAGGCCCCCTTGTTGGGCCGACCGGCCCGCTTGCCGTGGGCAGCGGCAGGTGCGGTGACGCTGGGCGTCGCGGTGCTGGGCGGCCACGCCGAGGCCCTGTATTACACGCTGCTGATCGCCGGGTTCTACGCGGCGGCGCGCCTGATCGCGGAGGGCATCGCGCTGTGGCGTGAGGCCGCCCCCACCGACCGCCGCCAGGCCCTGCTGCGCGAAGTCGGCTTCTGTGGGGCGTGGCTGCTGGTGCTGGTGGGCGTCGGGCTGGCGCTGGGCATGGCCCAACTGCTGCCCACCTACGGCCTCGCTTCGACCAGCGCGCGCAACATCAACACCTCGCTGGCGGAGATCAAGAGTTTTGCCTACCCCACGCGGCACATCGCGGCCTTCCTTATGCCGAACGTGTTCGGTTCCCCGGCGCATCATGCCTATTTCGACCTGTTCAGCCGCGAGTGGGTGCCGTTTACGGTTAACAGCTTTGGCGACCCCATCGATAACCCCTTCTGGGGGATTAAGAACTATGTCGAGGGCAGTGCCTACATGGGCATCCTGCCGATGCTGCTGGCAGCGGTGGCATCGGCCAGTTTGATAGTCACGCGCACCGCCAAACAGGACGACTACCGCGCGTTGAAGCACATCGGTGGGGAAACACCCGCACGGCCTTACCGTTTGATCTTCGTTGTGCTGGCGCTGGTGTCGCTGGCGGTGGCCTTCGGCACGCCGCTCTATGACGCCCTGTATCACACCCTGCCCTTCATCGAGCAAAGCCGCGCCATCTTCCGCTGGGTATGGCCGCTGACACTCTCGGTCGCGGTGCTGGCGGGCTTCGGCGCAGAACTGCACCTTCGTATCCGGGGCAATTCGCAGGCATGGCATGTGCGCGTTACCTCGATTGCGTTTGCCGTGGGTGGTGTGCTGCTGCTGGTTGGCCTCGGCCTCTCGATCCCGCTCTACGGCGTCATTGAGCCGATTGTGACACGCCTGTTCGAGGGGCTGGCACTGGCCGCCTATGCCTTCCCCTCAGCACAAGCCTTCTGGTCCTACCAGGCGGTCAACCTCGCAGTGCTGGGTTTGGTTTTACTGGGATCGGGCGGCGTGATCGCGCTGAGTCAACGGGACTGGAACGTCAAGGGTGTGCCGATCTGGTTGGCGGCGGCGGTGGCCGTCATCGCCTTTGACCTGATGATCCCACTGCGTGGCTTCTACCCCGCTGATGACCCGGCCCTGCTGGATGTCACGCCCCCCTCGCTTGCGTGGTTGCAGGATCAGATGGCGGCGGAGGGGCCATTCCGGGTGATGGCCTATGAGGACCCCGGCGCGGACACCTTCAATGCCAACATGGGCTGGATTCACGGCCTGCACGATGCCGCCGGGTACGACTCGCTGATCCCGGGCCAGTACGCCGATTACATGCGCACCATCGCCGAGCAGAACGACCTCGCCTATAACCGCATCGCGCCCATCTACGCCAACAGCGCCGGGTCGCTTGACTCGCCGATGCTGGACCTGCTCAACGTGCGCTACATCATTACCGAACTGGCGATCAACTCCCCGAAGTATGAACTGGCCTACAGCGATGACGCGGTCCGCATCTACGAGAACCTCGGCGCAGTGCCGCGTGCCTTCACCCTGCCGCACTGGTCCACGCTGCGCTACGGTGAAGGCACCGAGTGGCCGACCTTTGGTGAGATGGCACTGGCTTATGATGTCCGCTACCATGTCCTGATCGACACGGCACAGGGCAGCCTGCCCGAAGCCAGCGAAGCCTGCGCCATCACCGAGATACCGGGCGTCGTCGGCCCGGCGGCGGTGACCGGCTACGGCGCGCGTGACGTGGTGATCGAGGTCGGGGTCGGCGAGCCGTCATGGCTGATCTTCACCGATTCCTACGCCGACGGCTGGACGGCGGAACTCCGCCCGCTGGATGACCTCGAAGCGGCCCCGGTCGAAATGCCCGTGCGGCTGGTGAATGGCAACTTCCGGGGCGTGTACCTGCCGCCCGGCATGTGGCAAGTCGAGATGCGCTACAGCCCGGCATCATGGGGCTTTGGCTGGTTTGTGACGTTTATGGCGGCGCTGCTGCTGGTCTTCGGCGCGGCGGTGTGGGCGTGGCGGCTGGCGTATCGAGAAGAAGGCGAGGCCGCCGGGATTCAGCGCGTGGCAAAAAACACCATCGCGCCGGTGCTGCTGAACCTGTTCAATAAGGGTATCACTTTCGCGCTGACTTTCGTCGCGCTGCGTGTGCTGGGGCCAGACGGTGCGGGTGAGTATCGCTATGCCGTCGTGATCTGGGGCTGGTTCGAGATCCTCGCCAACTTCGGGCTGAACACCTTCCTGACCCGTGAGGTCGCCCGCCACAAGGATGAAGCCAACCGCTATCTCGTCAACACGACCCTGCTGCGGCTGATGCTGGCGCTGATCGGCGTGCCGTTTCTGCTGGCTTTCATGTGGATACGGCAGGCCACCGTTGAACCCGCCCTCTCCCGTGACGTGCTGATCACCATCGGCGTGCTGTACGGCGGGCTGTTCTTCTCCACCATCTCGACCGGGCTGACGGCGCTGTTCTACGCCTTCGAGAAGGCCGAGGTGCCCGCCGCCATCCAGACGGTCAGCGCCTTCCTGACGGCCATCCTCGGCGTTGGGGCGCTGCTGCTGGGCTTCGGTATCATCGGGCTGGCGGTGGTCAGTGCCATTGTCAACGGCGTGACGCTGGCGATCCTCGCCGTACTGACGGCAAGGATGTTCTTCAGGCCCAAACTGGCATACGACCCCGGCATCAACCGCGAGGCGATGGGGGAATCGTTCCCGCTGATGCTCAACCACCTGCTGGCGACGCTGTTCTTCCGCATCGATGTGGTGCTGCTGGAGGCGCTCAAAGGCGCGCGCGTGGTCGGCTGGTACAGCGTGGTCTATACGTGGGTCGATACCATTGGCGTGATCCCGTCGTTCTTTACACAGGCGCTGTTCCCGGTGATGAGCCGCCAGGCCCATGAAGACCGCAACGCGCTGCGGGCATCGTGGGAATCCTCGCTCAAGATCATGTCCCTGATCGTGGTGCCCGTGGCGGTCCTTACCACACTGTTAGCCACCCCGCTGATCACCGTCCTCGGCGGGCCGCAGTATCTGCCTTACGGCGCTACGGCGCTGCGGGTGTTCATCTGGGCGATGGTGATCGGCTGGCTGAACTCCGTGACGCAGTACGTGCTGATCGCGCTGGATCGACAGCGCACGCTGACGGTGGCCTTCGTCATCGGGGCGGCGTTTAACATCATCGCCAACCTGATCCTGATCCCACGCTATAGTTTTGTCGGTGCGGCGGCGGTGACCATCGCGTCGGAGGTGCTGCTGCTGATCACGTTTACGGTGGTGCTGCGGCAGGAACTTGGCGCGGTGAACCCACTCTCGGCGGTGTGGCGGGTGTGGCTGGCCGGGTTGGCGATGGCAGCGGCGGCATGGGCCGGGGCGCTTCTTTCGATCTGGCTGGGGCTGGCCGTCTCGCTTCTCGCGTATGGCGTTATGCTGCTGCTGATCCACCCCTTCACCCCCGCCGAACTGGAGCGTGTCGGGCTGATGCTGCCGGGTCCGCTGCGGCGGATGCTGGTCCGGGGAAAGTGATCACGGCCCCGCATCGAACGGGGGCCGTGAATTGGCGAAGAAACCGGGGCAAGATCCGGTATTCACGGAAGCAGGGTCATTACTTCCTCTACTCACGGACCAACCGGCTTCCGCCCCCCACCCGGATCGGCAGCGCAACCCGGTTCTCCCGCGGGGGGGGAAGAAGTCTACGCGCTACCTCGACAGCATAAGACGGAGCGGCTACCGCCCGTCCTCGATGCCTACCTCGTCTAACTTGATCCGGATCAAGCTGCTTGACGGCCATCAATGACGGCTTATTCAACCTTCGTTATCGTATTAGTAACGTGAGAACGAGGGATGGCTGATGGCAAGCAACTGGCTCCCCACTATTGACCAGCATATCTGCACCGGCTGTGAGGCCTGCGTACTCCTGTGTCCCACTGCTGCGCTGGACCAGGTCGCTGGAAAGGCCTGGCTTGTGCGCCCCTCTGCCTGCATCTACTGCAACCTATGTGAAGATATCTGCCCTGTGGATGCGATCAGCCTGCCCTTTTTGATCCTGTTTGCCCCATCGGCAGATGGTGACCTGAACCTAGAGGAGCATTCCTAATGAAGCGTTTCTTATCCCTCCTGATCATGGTGCTGGGGCTGACCGGGCTGGCTGGCTGTACTACGCGCCCAACAGCAGTCAACCCCGACCTCGGCGCTGCGCCGCCAACGGCAGCCAACCCCACCGAAGCCCCGGTGGCCGTCGATGTGCCGGTTGTCCTCAGTGAAACCGATGTAACCGTTTCTTACACCCTGCGAACGTTGATCGGCGGGGACCCGGCCATGGCCTATATCGGCGTGGGCGGGGAGATTGACGGCGTGAGTAACCCCATGCTTGAAACCGAAGTCGGCGACGTGGTGCAGATTACGGTGATCAATGGCGACCCACTGCTGCACGACTTCAGGATCGATGAATTCGACGTCTACAGCGGTGAACTGACCGACGCGGGGCAGGAAGCCACGATGATCTTCCGCGTAACAGCCCCCGGTGAATTTGACTACTACTGCGGCGTGCCCGGTCATCGCCAGGCCGGTATGGAGGGCAAGCTGCGCGTCACGGGTGAAGTCGTAGTAGGAGATCAGGCTGCCATGGCCGACTCATATGGCCCCGCTGCCATGCCCGGCCATATGAGCGTCGGAGCAGCCGCACCGGCTGCCGAGGATGCCACGATGATCGTCCGGCACCCGTCAGATGTTCCCCCCCCGGTAGAGGATCGCCCGCCGATGACGGTGCGCATCGAGATGGAAACCGTCGAAGTGACCGGCTACCTGGCCGACGGCACCACCTACCCCTACTTCACCTTTGATGGCACCGTACCCGGCCCAATGCTGCGTGTCCGCGTGGGCGATACGGTCGAGTTCGTGCTGAAGAATGACGAGTCCAGCATCTTCCCGCACTCCATTGACCTGCACGCCGTGACCGGGCCGGGCGGCGGTGCCGTGGCAACGCAAACCCTGCCAGGCGGTGAGACGATGTTCACCTTCCAGGCGATCATCCCTGGCCTGTACGTCTATCATTGTGCGACGGCCAGCATTCCGCATCACATCACCAATGGCATGTACGGGTTGATCCTGGTGGAACCGGAGGGCGGCCTGCCGCCGGTGGACCACGAGTTCTACGTGATGCAGGGGGAAATCTACACCATGCATCCCTACGGGACTTCCGGACACATGGAGTTCAACGCGCAGGCGCTGTCCTATGAGCAGCCCGAATACTTCGTCTTTAACGGCATGGCGGGCGGCCTGACGACCGATGACTACGTCCTGCGGGCTAATGTCGGTGAGACGGTGCGAATTTACTTCGGCGTGGGTGGCCCAAACTTCACCTCGTCTTTCCACGTGATCGGGGAGATTTTCGACCGGGTCTACGATCAGGCCTCGCTGACCAGCCCGCCGCTGACCGACGTGCAGACCACGCTCGTCCCACCCGGCGGCGCGACGGTCGTTGAGTTCACCGTTGACGTGCCGGGGACCTACATCCTGGTGGATCACGCGCTCAGCCGCCTCGAACGCGGGCTGGTCGGGCTGCTGGTCGTCGAAGGGGAGCCAAACCCGGACATCTTCCATCATGACAGCCTCGGCGAAGAGTCGGGCCACTGATACTGGCTACGTTACCCGGCGGGGAAGGGGTCGGATGACCTCAGCCCCGCCATTGAGAAAGGCCGATGATGAACCCTGTATACGCCGCACTGATGTTAGTCAGCCTGCTGATGGCAGCCTGTACCGCACCAATGATGCAGATCGAGGAAGCAGACCTGCCAGCCGAGGCTGGCACCGATACTGAAATCCCGGACGGTGTGCCCGCGCGGGCCATCCAGAACAGCGATGTGGTCCGCGTTGTGAACCCGCCGCTGAGCTTGCAGGCGTTCAGCCTGCCCGCCAGCACGGGCGAAACGCTCAGCCTGGCTGATTTCCAAGGCAAATGGCTGCTGGTCTTCTTCGGTTATGTTCACTGCCCCGACTTCTGCCCGACCACGCTGGTGGACTTCCAGCGCACGAAGGCGGAACTCGGCACGGAGGCGGAGGCGGTACGCTTTATCTACATCAGCGTGGATGGCCTGCGTGATACGCCGGAGGTGCTGCGCGAGTACCTCGCTTACTTCGACCCTGATTTCATCGGTCTGACGGGTGACGATGCCACACTCACCCGCATCCAGCCCGACTTTGGCATGTACTACCGCCGCCAGGCAACGGACGGGGCCAGCGCGACCTACAGTGTCGATCACTCGACCCGCTCCTACCTGATCGATGCGCAGGGGCGGCTGCGGGTCAGCTTCGCCTATCGCACCGACCCAGCCCTGGTTGCGGCAGTCATCCGTGACTACATCGGCCTGCAAGGCGGGCCAATACCCCCCTGAGAGCAAGGAGACCCCATGACCGTACTTGACGCACGAACCATCCCACCGGTGCAGCGCCACGCGCTGATCTTGGAAACCTTCGACGCGCTGGCCGAGGGAGAACACTTTGACCTGGTCAATGACCATGAGCCACGCCCACTGTATTACCAGTTTCTGCATGAGCGGCCAGATCAGTTTGGCTGGGAATACCTGGAGACAGGGCCGGAACTGTGGCGGGTGCGGATCAGCCGTTTAGGGGAGAAGCAGGCATGAGCGACTACATCATCCGCCACAACCTCGCCGATGAGATGCTAAGCGGTATCCAGCCTGAGAGTATCCTTAGCCGGACCCTGCACCACGACCAGCAGATCAAGGTGATCGCCTTCGGCTTTGCCGCCGGGCAGGCACTCTCGGAACACACCTCGGCCCGGCCCGCTGTGCTGATCGTGCTGGCGGGGCAGGCCAGCCTCAGCCTGGGGGACGATCACTTTGAGGTTGGCCCAGGCACCTGGGTCCACATGCCGCCCAACCTGCCGCACAGCGTCACCGCCCATACGGACCTGGTGCTACTGCTGGAATTGATGTAATCGACATGAAGAATCAGGTTACCCCCTGGCACTTGCCGCTGATGCTGCTGGCCGTAGTCAGTGTTGTCCTCGGTACCTGGGTTGCGCTGGTCCGGGTCGGATGGGTACTTCCTACCCCATTCGCATTAACCAGCCATGGCCCCCTGATGATCGGCGGCTTCTTCGGTGCGCTGATCGGAGTGGAACGGGCGGTGGCGCTGGGCCGTCGCTGGGTTTTGATCGGGCCGCTGTGCGCTGCAACCGGGGCCGCAACCCTGTTGATTGGGCAAGACGCAGCCGCCGGTGGCCTGATGCTGACGGCGGCCCTGGTGATGGGAGCCACCTACCTGTCAGTCGGGGTGCAGCACCTGCGGCTGCATACCCTGACCATGCTGATCGGGGCGCTCGCCTGGGCCGCTGGAGCTGGCCTGTGGCTGGCAGGCTGGCCCTTCCCGCTCACGGCACATCTGTGGGTCGCATTCCTGGTTCTGACAATAGCCGGTGAGCGCCTGGAACTGGCGCGTGTTACCCGGCCTACACCCCAGGTAAAGCGGCTGTTTGCAGTGATCCTGGCCCTGCTGATCTGCTCCGCAATCCTGGCGCTCTGGCAGGTGGAGGTCGGCCTGCGTGGGGTGGGCGCAGGGTATCTGCTGCTGGGCCTGTGGTTGCTGCGCTTCGATGTGGCCCGTCGTGTGATGCGGCTGGAGGGGCTGACCCGCTTCATCAGTGTCTGTCTACTGGCCGGGTACTTTTGGTTGGTGACAGGCGGTCTGCTGCTGCTGGCCGGAGGTGGTCAGACGGCGGGATTCATCTATGATGCTCAACTGCACAGCATCTTGGTTGGCTTCGTCTTCTCGATGGTGGTCGGCCATATCCCGATGATCTTTCCAGCCCTCTCCGGGATACAGCTTCGTTTCCATCCTGTGCTGTACGGGCCGCTGATCCTGCTGCATGCCTCGGTGCTGCTGCGGGTGTCTGGCGACCTGGCCTTCTGGCCGCCGGGCCGGAAATGGGGCGGTTTGCTCAGCCTGGTGGCAGTCCTGCTGCACGGGCTGTTGCTGGCGATCCTGCGGCGATTACTCGACCTGACCGGCGATGGTGCGCATTAAGGTCTCGTTGACAATGTAAATGCGATGGCGATCAAAACGGATGGCCCTCGCATCCTGCAGTTTGGTCAGCAGGCGGCTGATCGTCTCCGGTGTGGTAGCGAGATGGGCGGCAATGGCGGCCCGCGTGATTCCTGGGCCACTTAGCGAGGGAGTTTCGGCCTGCCGCAGCAGGAAGCGGGCCAGCCGGGCCGTCACCGAATACAGGGCCAGCCCCTCGATCTGGCCGATCAGCTCACGGACTCGCCCCGCCAGGAAATAGGTAACCGACCGCGCCAGCCAAGCATTGGACTCAAGCTGCGAGCGCAGCACCTCGCAGGGGATGTACCAGCAAGTTAGCAGGCTGAGGGCGGTGACGGTGGCCGGGTTGGGGCCACCGTCAAAGGCAGCGATCTCGTTGAAGCTGTCCCCCGGCCCCAGTAGATGCATGATGTATTCGCCCCCGTCCGAGGTGAGACGAGCGATCTTGACGCTGCCAGACTCGATGATCCACAGACCGGCGCAAGGGCCATCCTGCAAAAAGAGGATGCTGTCCTGAGCGAAGGTCTGGCACGCAGCTTGCTGAGCCAGTTCCTCCAGCAGTGCAGCGGGGGCCTCGGTAAAGGGAACGATTTGCCTGAGGGTCCGGGTCAGATCAAAGGTGGTCATAGGAGTCACACTATCGAAAAAGCGGGAGTGGATCAAGTATACTGCCTTCTTAGCCAAATCTACCACACCACGGAGATAGAAATCGCATGCCGGGTTGATGTCAACGCCATGAACGAAGTCGCGATCACGCTGCGGCTGGACCCGGCGATTATCCGTGATCTTCCTCTACCCACGGACCAACCGGTTTCCGCTCACCCGCCCGGATCGGCACCGCAACCCGGTTCTCCCGCGGGGGAATCGGGCACATCCAGAGTTCGTTATATGCGCAATATGGATTATACGCGAGGTTGAAATCGATCAGGTAGTGGTCCCCGCCCAGCGGCGTCAGTTCCAAATAGCGGCCCCCACTGTACGTCTCATCGCCGGTGGTGCCATCCATAAACGGCAAAAAAAGCCCCTGCCGGTTGGGCGGCGTATACACGGTTAGCGTCACGTCCTCACCCTCGATCCCGACCGTGAACGTCCCGTAGCGCAGGTACGGCGTGATGCGCCCGGTACTGGTCTGCATTGGCACTTCGACCTGCTGCGCCTCCTGCAGTACCGTGATCGCCCCTTCGAAGACGAGGGCGGGGTTTTCATCGAAGTAACCCAGTGCGATAAACGTCTCACGCTGCTGTGGCGTCAAGGGTGAGCCAACCTCCTCTTTGAAGAAACGGTCCTTCTGCTGACGGTATTCCGCTAAACCTGGCATGGGCTGCACTCCCCTGGTGATTTCGCTGTTATTGAGACACATCCGCCGTGCGCTTTCTTACACGTGGATAGGTGGTATCATGATCCTGGTACTGCGTAAGTCCTGTGAGTATAGCCCCCACCCATCGTATATACCGGGTATTCTTTCCGTTAAGGATTCGATTGTGCTACAATGTACCTGCTTTAATCGCCCATGAACAGGTTGGCTTGCCGTGCGCCGCATCCCTTTCATCCAGGCTGATATCTTCACCGAGGTGACCTTCGAGGGCAACCCGGTTGCCGTCTTCCCCGATGCAGATGATCTTAACCGCGAGGAAATGGCCCACATCGCGCGGGAGATGGGCAGCATGGAATCGGTGTTTGTCCAGGCCCCCAAGGACCCCACAGCCGATGTGCGCCTGCGCTTCTACACGCCCGATAGGGAGGTCCCGTTTGGCGGTCACGCCTCCATCGGCGCGCATGTCGTGCTGCATTCACTGGGCCGATACAAGATCACCGGCCCCGTGACGCGCGTCTGGCAGCAGACCCGCGTCGGCACGCTGCCTGCTGACCTGATCACCGACGGCGACGGCCACACCGACCGCGTCGTGATGACACAGGATGAAGCTCGCCACGGCGATATGATCGACGATGCCGATGCACTGGCATCGGCCCTGGGTATCGAACCGGATGACATCCTGCATGAGCTGCCCTCACAGGTATTCTCAACCGGCCTGCCGGGCCTGATCGTCCCGCTGGCCTCACTGGATGCCATACAGCGCATCGCACTTAACACACCCGCCCTCAACGCGGTCTGCCATTCTGTCGGCGCGATGGCACTGTGTGCCTTCACCACCGAGACGGTTGATAAAGCCTATCACATCCACGCACGCACCTTCGCGCCCGCCATCGGCATCATGGAGGACCCCGGCACCGGCAGCCTTGCCGGTGGGCTGGGTGCTTACGTGCTGCAAAAAGGCATCCTGCCCTATGAGCCGCAAGCCTCGACCAATCACATGGTCATTGAGCAAGGCCATGAAATGGGCCGCCCCTGCGTGATCGAGGTCGAAGTCGATATCCGGCAGGGCCATGTGGCCGAGGTCCGCGTCAGCGGGCAGGTCGTCATCGTGATGCAGGGCGAGCTGTTCCTCGACTGACCATGCCGCGCCCTTACAGGCATATCACACCGCTGCTTTTTACGCTCTCGATACTGACCGCCTGCGCCGTTGGAGGCGCGTCCACGCCTGAGGCTATCCCCACCGCCGCAGCAACGATCATCAGTACCATTCCGCCCGTCCCGACCGTCCCCGCAGAGCCAACCAACACCGCTCCCGCGTCTGCCATCGAGGCCGCCACGCCGACGCCGCTGATCAACCCCACGGCCCCACCTGCCGCCACCGTAACACCTTATGAGGACCTTGAGGCTGCCCTGCGTGAACTTGCCGACCGCACCCCGTTTGACCTCGGCGTCGCGGTGATTGACCTGCGCACCGGCGAGACGGTCCACTTCAATGGCGAGTCCCGTTACTACGCGCTGAGTACCTTCAAGGGGCCGCTGGCCGTCTATTACCTGTGGCTGCTGGAACGCGGTCAACTGACCGCAATTGAGGGTGACGAGGAATACCTCGCTGACATGCTCTCCGTCAGCGATAACCCCGCCACCACCTGTATCCTGCAGCGTGTGGGCGGCATCGCCGTGTTTAACGATTGGCTGGCCGGTCAGGGCATGGACCGCGCCAACAACTTCGTCTATACATGGAACTCATGGCTGTGCCCCGATACCCGCACCACGCCCGAAAACGACTGGCGCTACCGTGACGGCGACGCGGACCTCGGCATCCCGTCAGATCGCGGCGCGCTGACCTGCCCCGAAGGTGGCTATCGCTGTGACAAGGCCTTCACCCCGCTCGAACTGGCCCAATTTTACCAGCGCCTCTATGACGGTGAGGTGATCGGCAGTGACGGGTTTAACCGCTGGCTGAACTGGGTCGAGAAAGACCGCGAGGACTCGGTGCTGCTGGCGGGCCTGCCGGGGTCCGTGAACGCGCGTGCCTTCGTCAAAAACGGCTATGCCTATCGCGGCAACGGCTTCGAACAGCATTATTATCACGAGGCGGGCTTCATCATGATGGGCGATATCCCGCTGGTGGTGGCGGTGTTCACGCAGGGGAATTCCGCCTTCCCCGGTGAGGCTGTCTTCGCGGAGGTCATGTCGCTGGTGTATGGATATTTGGCTTTTGGCTGAATAGAGGCCAGGGGTCAGAGGCCAGTGGATGGCTTACAAGTGCCTGATATCAGGCTAAAAGCAGCGCGGGGGGTGAGGTGAATACGACACTGCGTAACATATGTAGAGTCTCGAAAAGAACTGAAGCAGGACTTACGCAGTAGGGGGTTGATGCCTCGACCCTCTTTCCCCCAACCGGCTCAACCACTCCCGCAAAAACGCCGGGCGCGCCCGCCGCCATGATGCCAACGCGGCCTGCTCATCACGCTGGATGTCAGCCTGATCCGCACGCGGCGGGGCGTACTGCTCACGGGTGTGCAGCCGCGTGATCTCACGGATATGGCGCGATGCCCCCGGTACTGCCGCCTCGATCTGCTTCGCGCGCTCGTCGGGGGTATCGCCGGGGCCGGGCCTGAGGCCCAGCAGGCCCGCGTAGGTGGTCATGCGGATGTAGCTGCGTGCGGTCTCACTGACGGTCAGCGTGCCTCGACCCTCCAGCCAGTACCACACCCCGGCAGCCGCGAAGCCAAGCGCCAGCATCAGTACGGCCAGCCAGCGCACGACGGGCGGCAGACTGAACGAGACACCCGCCTGATCGGCATTCCCACCGGGGCCGGGCCGCGCCTTGTCGTCTTCCGGCCCGCTGGCCGGGCCTTCAGTTTCCGGTTGGTCTGGCTGCGGGACATCGCCCTCGGTTTCCCCGTCAACGCCCTGCGAGGTCTCCGGCGTCGGCTCAGCCAGCGGCCCCGGCACCGGCGAGAAGCCGTTCCCGGCATCACGCTCGGTCACGCCTCGCGCCGAGGTTGGCTCGAACTCCACCCAGCCATAGCCGGGGAAGTATACCTCGACCCATGTATGCGCATCCGATTCCGCCACCCGGTAGCCGCGCAGGCTGAGGTCATAATCCCCCTGTGAGAAGCCTGCCGCCATCCGCGCCGGGACGCCGTTCAGCCGCAGCAGGATCGTCATGGCTGAGGCATAGTAGGTGCAGTAGCCCTCGCGACTCTCAAACAGCACGTAATCAACCGGCTCCGCGCCCGGCGGCGGGGCCGCGATGAACTCGTTATACTGGATAGTCGCCCGCAGATACCCCTCCACCCCCGACGCCAGATCGTAGGGATTATCGACCCGTGACCCCAACGACTCGGCCAGCGCCCGCGTGCGTTCCGTGATTGAACCCGGCACCTGTAAGTAGCGCTCCGTCACCCATGCCGGGTACTCGGTGCCCGCGCCACGCAGCGCCCCGGCATCAGCATAACTGATCGAGGAGACCACGCCGTAGCGGTCGCCGGGCTGGAACACGTCCTCATCCAGCCGAACCGCGTTGACCGTCGCATAATCGACACCATCTACATTGAAGGTCACATCGGCGCGCACCGGGATCGAGTCAAAGGACTGCGGCTGCCCTGCTGCATAGAGAAGCTGGGTCGGTGCAAGGACCAGTTCAACATGCTGCTGGATCGGGCGGCGCAGTGCGTAGCTGGCCGGTTCCTCCGCTGGAAGCTGGCCCAACCGATCCGTGATCCGCCCCTCGATCTGCGTGGACCACCCGCCGCCTTCGTAGGTGTCGAACACCTTCGAACGCCAGTAATACCGGTAGCCCTGTGGCGCAAAGACGTATAGCGCCGTCTGATCACTGAGATCGACAGGCCCCCCGAGGCTGAGTGACTGACCGCCGTAGTACACCGGCGTCGTGACCACCTGCTGCTCAACCCCGCCAAACAGCCGCTGCCATGCCTCCTCGACCTGCAACCACGGGCTGTTTTCGCTCTCCAGCAGCGCCGCCAACTGGTCGTCCCCCTCACGAACAGGAACGAACCACGCCAGCGCCACCAGCAGCGCCACCGACGCCAGCCCCGCCCGGAACAACGCGCCACGCACCGCAGGCTCATAGCTGATGTGGTTGTACTGCCAGAACCGTTCGCGGTCACGCATATTGGTCAGGTTTGCCAGCAGGAAGGTCAGTACAAGGTAGGCACCCAGCAGCGGGAGCAGGCTGCGATCCCCACTGTAGTAATACAGCACCACCAGCAGACCCGTCCCCGGTGGGATGATGGCCTGCCACAGCCGCCGCAGCCCGAACAGGTTCCACGCTGCGTTATAGGCCAGGAACCATGCAAGGAATGCCACCAGGAACAAAAAAACGAGGTTATCCTGGTTGGCGCCGCTGTTGACCACCGCCAGCATCCAGTCTGAGACGCGCAATATCACCTCGATCAGCCGCTCCCGGAAGCTGCCGCCAGGGAGTGCCACGCGCGAGACTCCGACCCACACGAAGAAATAACCGTACAGCGTCGAGAAGACCATCGCCAGCATATCCGGCAGATGTGAGATCGCCAGCGCATAGCCGACCAGCATCCCCAGCACTGCGATCCACACCACCAGCCCCAGACCGTCGGCCCAGCCGGACCCCGCCACCGC
>CAYMGV010000048.1:0-18838 GCA_964390105.1 uncultured Anaerolineae bacterium
CGGGCTGCCTCGGCGGAGCGCGCCTCGCGCGCACGCCGATCCGCGGCTGGGCGCGGAGGTGCTGCTCGGCTACGTCAGGGATGAAGTCGAGGAAGCTGAGGGCGATCCCGCCGCTATCCGGGGCTACCGGGGCGGCTATCTCGCCGGGGAACGGCGCGGCATCGAGGCCGGGCTGCGCTCCGGGGAGGTGCAGGGGGTAGTCGCCACTAATGCACTGGAACTGGGCGTTGATATCGGGGCGCTGGGGGCGGCCGTGCTGGCGGGCTATCCCGGCACCATCGCCAGCACATGGCAGCAGATCGGGCGGGCGGGCCGCCGCAGCGGCCTTTCCGCCGGGATCATGGTGGCATCAGGCGCACCGCTCGATCAGTACATCGCGACACACCCGCGTTACCTGTTTGAATCCCCGCCTGAACACGCGCTGATCAACCCCGACAACCTCGTGATCCTGCTTAACCATCTGCGCTGTGCCGCCTATGAACTGCCGTTTGAACAGGGCGAATCGTTTGGTGGCTTCGAGGGGACCGAGGTGCTGCTCGATGTGCTGGAGGAGCGGCAGGAAGTCATGCTGAGTGGCGATCTGTATCGCTGGACCTCGCCGGAATACCCGGCGGCGGATATCAGCCTGCGCACCGGCACCAGTGATACGGTCGTCATACAGGACATGGCCGACGGCGCACGGGTGATCGGCGAGATCGACCGGCTGAGCGTCACGGTGCTGATCTACGGGGGCGCGGTCTATCTGCATGAAGGGCGCAGCTACCTGGTCGATCATCTCGACTGGGAGGGCGGCATCGCCCATGCACGCCCGGCGGAGGTCGATTACTATACGCGATCCTCGACTGTCACCGATGTTGAGGTACTGGAGGCATTCGCTACGCGGCTGATGGGATCATGCGTGTTGGGTGTCGGGCCGATGGGCGTGACACAATCGGCCAGTAACTACCGCATGGTCAAACGGTACACGCATGAGACGCTGGGCTACGGCAGGATCGACTTACCGCCGCAGTCTTTCGAGACGATGGGGACATGGATCGCCATCAATGAGGAGACGACGCGCCGCCTGATCGATGAGGGCGTGCTGCTGCGGCCCAACGATTACGGCCCCAACTGGCCGCAGCAGCGGGAACTCGCCCGCGTGCGAGATGGGTATCGCTGTGTGCAATGCGGTGCACCCGAACGGGAGGCCCGCCAGCATGATGTGCATCACGTCCAGCCCTTCCGGTCTTTTGGCTACGTGCGGGGTCAGAACACCGCGTACCTTGAGGCCAACCAACTGGAGAACCTGCTCACGCTGTGCGCGTCATGCCACCAGCGCGTCGAAACGGCGCAGGGGACACCGTCGGCATTAAGCGGGCTGCGCAATGTGATCCATAACCTCGCCACGCTGCACCTGATGTGCGTGCCGGGTGATATCGGCGTGGTCGCGGAGCCGCGCTCCCGCTATACGGGCGGGCCGACGCTGACCGTCTATGATACGATGGCGGGTGGGCTGGACCTCGCCACGCGGCTGTACGATCTGCAGGAAACCGTACTGGGTGACGCACTGGGACTGGTGCGGGACTGCCCCTGTGAGGCGGGCTGCCCAGCCTGTGTCGGCCCGGTGGGCGAGGTCGGCGCGGAGAGCAAGGGCCTGACCCACCGGCTGATCGAGGCGCTGCTGAATGAGGAACCACCGCCTACGCTACTGGATGATCCCTCGTTGTACTAACGTCGGTTCTTGCTGTGCGGGTCTGCTCAATCAGGACGAAGGCCTCGTCCATGTTCTCCGCGATCTGGATCAGGTTGAACATACGCAGGAAAACCCGCCCCAGTTCAGCATAAAACCCTTTGCGCAGCAGCAGGACATTCAGCCCGATGTTGGGATGATCGTGAATGGGATGGGTGCCGATCCTGCGCATTGATGCCACGTAACCGGGCGGTACTGTGCGCAGGTCACTGTAGTCGGTGATGAGATCAACCGTGTGAGTCACGGTGTCCATCCGGTCTACGGTGGCGTCAATGGCGGCGAACTGCTCCTCAACGGTCAGATGCGTTCCAAATGAAATCAGCAGAATCCTGTGGGCATCGTCGTACCATTCGACAGAAAACGTCATGATCAGTCCTTCCTGTTTTCATCAATAAACCTGCCCTTTGGAACGCATCAATATCCCGATCACTTACTGAAGGGGGCGTATAGTACTATGAAGTTTTACGATTCTGCCGCCACGCCTTGAACGCGCCCGTGGCCCACAGTGCCCATGCAATCAGCACCGGCTGGAAGAACAGGCGGATAAAGCGGGCCTGATCGGTATCAAGCCCGAAGCCGTCAACGCCATTGATGTACTGCGCGATATTGCCGGGGAAGATCGCCACAAAGAAAGCCGCGACCACCCAGCCGACCAACACCCGGTATTTGCCCAGAAACACCAGCGACGCCCCCAGCGTGATCTCGGCAATACCGGACAGCACGACGACAAGGTCGCCAGCCAGCGGCACCCACGGCGGCACCTGTGCGAGGAACTCAGTGCGGGCAAAGGTCAGGTGCCCCGTGCCGGCAAATAACAGGAATAGGCCTAACAGGATGCGGAAGGTTGCCAGGGTCAGGCTGGTGGGCTTTTCGGTTTGAAATCGCTTGATGAAGTCGAGCATAGCTGTTCCTTTTCCATTTAGGACTTATCAGGACTTGCGCAGTTGAACCCACTATTGTGTTTTCAATACCAAAGCCTCGGCAGAAGTTGATTACCCCCTTGTTAAGGTGGGCAAAATCCGAAGCTTTGCGAGGAGTTAGGGAGTGTCATCTGCGTAAGTCCTGCTTATGCAATTGTACTGCGTATCTGAATTTAACACCCCCCGCTTGACGCCCCGTAGATGCTTCGCATCTGCAAAAAGGGGGCAGTCCTGGAGTCTTTGCGAGGATTGTTTTTGGGTTGTGCTGCGTAAGTCCTATCTTTCAGTTTTTGCAACATAACCGTATTGAGCAAACTGTAATAAGTGATAGTTACCAACCATTGAGTATTTCACGTATAATCTGTTTATGAAGCATTTGTTTATTGGGATGAATGAATGCTGCACTATTCTTAATGAGAGATGCCATGATCGTTCACGTTGTCTTTTTTAAGCTCAAAGAACGTACACCAGAAGCCATCGAGGAAGCCGCCAACCTTCTTCGATCACTCCCCGATCTGGTGCCCGGCATCGACTCATTTGAGATAGGTGTTGATGTGCTGCGAACCTCTCGCTCATGGGATATCGCACTCCGCGCGACCTTCTCCTCGTGGGAAGCATACCAGGCATATGATGAACACCCCCTCCACGCTGAGATAAAAGCGCAGATCAGAGAGCGGGCAGACTCCGCCGCAGCCATTGATTTTGAAACGTAACTAACCCTACAACGGAGAAAACCCATGCAGATCATCACTGACCGGGCTGCTGACCTCAGCCCGGAACAACTGGAAGACCTCGACTTTACCTACATGCCGCTGATGCTGACCCTCGATGGCAAGACCTATCGCAGTGGTGAGGACATCGAACATCGTGATTTCTATGCACTGCTTGCCGACACCGAAGGTATGCCGACCACATCGCTGCCGTCACCGGGCGAGATGGCTGAAATCTACCGCGAACTGGCGAAGAAGGATCCTGACATCCTCACCATCCATGTATCATCCGGCCTTAGCGGCACCTTTAATGCCGGGATAGTCGCCAGGGACATGGTCGAAGGTGCCAACATCACCCTGATCGACAGCAAGACGCTCTCCGGTGCGCAGGGCTGGCAGGTCGAGGCCGCCGCCCGTGCGATGCAGGCGGGTTGGCCGCTGGAGAAGATCAAGGAACTGGTGCAGCAGGTCAGTGAAGCGACCAACACTATCTTCACCTTGAACGAGATGCGCTACCTGATCCACGGTGGGCGCATCAGCCACATCAAGGGCCTGCTGGCCGATGCACTTAACATCAAGCCGCTGATCGCCGTCGATAAGATCAAGGGCATCTATGAGCAGGTCGGGCGTGCCCGCACGTTCCGCCGTGCCGTGGGCGCTCTTGTTGACCAGGTTGCCAGGACCGTTGCCGAAGGCGACAAGCTGCGTGTGCAGGTGATGCACGCCCTTAACCCCGAGGGGGCCGAATTACTGCAAAGCGGCATGGCAAACAACTTCGACTGTGATTTCCTGCCTTCCAGCCCGATTGCCCCGGTGCTGGGTGCCCACACCGGCCCATCACTGGTTGGCCTTGCCTACGCCCCGGTTAAGGACTACCCGGACCTCCCCTGACCTTCACCCTGTTCCAACTCATCGCGGCGCGGGGGAGATTGTTCTCCCCCGCGCACCTCACCCCGGCCCCGCTGCCCTGATCACGATGACGATCCTCACCTTAATGAGCGAGTATATTCGGTTACCATCGTGCTTTACCACTCGGTACTGGACCTGATCCTGCATCCCGGTGACTGGCATCACCTGCGCTACGAGATAGCGGAGGATACCCTGAGTGTCAGCTTTAATGGGGGGAATCTGTTTGAGGCCAGCCTTGACAGCGCGTTTTCATCAGGTCTGATCAGCTTCGAGGCTCCGCGTGGCACCTGTTACCTCGATAACCTCAGGGTCGAGGAGATCACCAGGTAGTCACTCTTTGCGAAGGATGAGTACCAGGAACAGCGGGCCGCATCGATGCAGCCCGCTGTTTTCTTGATTGAGTGTTCACGCGCTACTCAAACAGGATCACCACCGCCTCGCGTGCGTCCAGCCGTGATGACGGGCGGTACTCCGTAAACCCGCCTACCTCATTGACCGTCACCGGGTTCATGGCGCGGTTCCCAAAGATCACGCGCTGCTCCTCACCACCTGTCAGCGGCCCCTCCTCCACGGTCAGCGTGAAATCATACACCGGCTCCGTGTTCAGGTTGACGATCACCAGCGCAACCTGCCCATCGATATAGCGCAGCATCGCGAAAACATGCGGGTTACTGCTGTCCACCATCACAGTATCACCCAGTCGCAGCACCGCATACTCGTTACGCAGCGCGATCAACTCCCGGTAGTGGTTCAGCAGTGAGTCCGGGTCGTTATCTTCCAGTTCCACGTTGTACGCATCGACGTTGTACGTCAGGATTTGCCACGGGGCCGTCTCACTGAACCCGGCATTGATCGGGTCGTCGGTCCAGTGCATTGGCGTGCGGATGCGCTCATCGGGCTTCGACCCCTGCATCCCGATCTCCTCACCATAGTAGATGAACGGCACCCCCGGCCCGGTCAGCAGGATCGTTGCGGCGGCTTTGGCGGCCTCCACATCCGAGCCAAGCTGGTTCATCACGCGGTTCTGGTCATGATTAGCCAGGAAGGTCGCGTACTGGTTGGCCGGGTAGTAGCGGATCAGGTTGCGCAGTTCGCTGTCCAGGTACGCCGAACGGTTGTTGTTAACGCTCTCGATGATGGCCCCCGCGTAATCAAACGTAAAGGCCACGTCCACGCCATCAACCGTATACCGTACTACCGATGCCGCCGGACTCCACACCTCACCGACCGTCAGCGCGTTCGGGTCGATCTCGTCGATGGCATCGTTGTAGTCATACAGCCAGTGCAGCGACGAGGGCGCGTCTTCCTGCACACGCCCATCCTCGATCATGTGCTTGATCGCGTCCAGCCGGAAGCCGTCCGCGCCCATGTCCTCCAGCCAGTAGCGGCTGACCTCCCCCATCGCCTCCGTGACCGCCGGGTTACGGTAGTTGAGGTCCGGCATACTGCTCACAAAGACGCCGTAGTAGTAATCCCCACCGCTGACGCGATGCCATACGTTCTGGCCCCACGGCCCATTGAAACCGGGGTCGGTCTCGCTCCACACGTACCAGTCGTCATAGTCCGGGTCGTCATCCAGCGCCGCCTGGAACCAGGGGTGCAGCACCGATGTATGGTTCAGCACCAGGTCTACGATCACCACGATGCCACGTTCATGCGCCGCCGCCATCAACTCCTTGAAATCCTCATTGGTGCCGTAATCCGGGTTGACGTTGTAGTAGTCGATCACGTCGTAACCGTGATAGCTGGGTGAATCCATGATCGGCATCAGCCAGATGCCCGTCACCCCGAGGTCGCTGTCGGTGGTCGGGTCGCCGTCATTGAGATAATCCAGCTTTTCGATCACGCCCTGCAAATCCCCGACTCCGTCGCCGTCACTATCATAGAAACTCCGCACGAAAATCTCGTAGAAGACGCGGTCGTTCCACCACGGCATATCGCTGCCCCCGGCAAATTCAAGCCCCGGGAACTCCGCCGGGTTGATGCGGTCACGATCTGCCTGGGCCGGGTACCCGACACTTTGCGGGCGTGGCGTCGGTGTGACGGTGGTTGTCGGTTCCGCCGTGGTCGTGGCTGCTTCGGTGGCCTCCGGTGCCTCGGTCGGCGCAACCGCTGGGGCTGTACACGCACTCAACGCCAGTATCACAGCGCTGATGACCAGCGCCCTGCTTATCATTTCTTCTGTTGATCTCATCATGACTCCCTGTGATTGTCACGTCTATCCTGTACGATCTCCCGGAAAAAAGCCAGCAGGTCCCGGTCCTGTTTTGCCGGGTCCCACTCCATCGGCAGCCGCGCCATCTCCAGCCCCTCCGCACGGCGGCTGACCCCCTGTGTCATCCCGACCTCAGTCCCGTAGTACAGGATGACGGGGCTGTCCAGCACCATGATCTCGCGCATGGCCTGCTTCAGCCGATCCTTATCGCCCTCCGCTATGAAGTAGAAGCGATCCATATCGTGATTATCGAGAAAGCGCAGCATGATGAAATCCGGCGCATGAAAGGTCAGATGATTGCGCCGGAACCGCTCGTATTCATCATGGGTCAGCGTGCCATAGCCGTAACGACGCCGGATCACGTCGGTCAGCGCAAAATCCACCAACCCATCGAGCCGCCCCGCGTACCCAAGATGCGAGGACGGCACATCGACGACCTCGCCAAACAGGAAACACTCCGGGTTTTCCGCCTTACAGGCCGCCCTGAAATCCGACCAGAACCCAAAGTCCGGTCCATTGGCATAATCAAGACGATAGCCATCGATCCCGAACTCGCGCAGCCAGTAGGCCGCTGCATCGAGGATGGCGGTGCGCGCCCCGGCGCTGCACAGGTTCAGTTCCGGCATGGTATCCACCTCGAAGAAGGCATGATAACCGTGCATACTGGTCTCATCGAAGGTGAACCAGTCCCGGTAGGGGCTGGCCGGGTTGCCCTGCGCATCAATGAACGCCGGGTGCTGATCGGAGACGTGGTTACACACAAAATCCATCATGATCCGGATGCCGCGCCGGTGGGCTTCTTTGACAAGCTGCCTCAGCGCCTCAGCGCCACCCAGCCGTTCGCTGACATGGTAAAAGTCAGTGGCGTCATAGCCATGATATGACGGGCTGGGCTGGAATGGGCTTAGCCAGATGCTGTCGGCACCTAATGCCTCGATGTAACCCAGCTTGTCGATCACACCCCACAGCGTGCCGCCCATCGGTTGGTTGATCTCCTGAGTCTGTATCCAGCTGCGACCATTACCGGGGTGAAAGCGGTCGATAAAAATCTGATACATCACCGTGCGCCGTGCCCAGTTGGGCGGAGAGGCTGATGTCAGATGGTAATTGAACACATCATGGCCGCATGGGTTTTCCAGCGGGGTCTCATCAATGGGCAGGTCATCGGTGTGCGAGATCACGGCACGCATCTTGGTCAGCTTGATGTTCGGCCAATCCGCGTCGATCTCCGGGCCATCCTCACGCCATCCACTGATGATATAGCGCACAACGGTACCTTTGGGTTGGGGCGGCAGAATGGCTTCCCATGTCCTGATGTACCCCCAGATCAATGTGTCCCAGTCTGTCGAGACCGGGTGCAGCATCACAACTTCGCCGTTGCTGGCAACCCCGCGTGAGCCGGCAGGTTCACTGCCATCCGTCGTATAGACGCACGCGACATGATCGATGTGGATGTCGTGCCCCTCACGCACGATGATGGTCACCGGCTGGTCCGGCTGGGGTGGATTAGGCCGCACGCGGTAGTCATGCTGAAGCCCCTGCGTCGAGAGGCGATGATCCAACAGTTTGAGGTCATTCGACGCTGTCGTTCCAAAAATAAATTCTTCCATGGGATGCGGCACTCCGTAAGGCGTATGGCAACCGCCAGTGCCAGGATTGGTTTTGGGATTCAGCCGTGCGGATGATGTGTGTGGCCGCGCGTTAATCCTGGGGTGGCAGGTTGTACAGGGGTGGGAGTATTGACACAAAATCTAAAGTAGCATACAATACTTGCATACGCAACAATTCAGGTGGCAAGTATTATCCTCTGACCATCTTCCCTTGAAGGATCCCATCATCAGCATTCAAGAGTTGTACCGTATACTTCTCGATATCTATGTACTTCTTGATGATGGTGATCGCTGTGCACTTGGTGAATTCGGCCTGACAACGACCCAATTCGGAGTGCTGGAACTTCTCAAGGTGGATGAGGGGACGCGGTTGGTCACCCTGGCTGACCGCCTGCTGGTCGCACGAAGCACCATCACCCGTATCATTGACCAACTTGAGGAAGCTGGTTACGTGACGCGGGTAGTCGATCCAAGTGATCGGCGTGCGCAGCATGTGGTGCTGACTGAGATAGGTGCAGAGTTCCGCCACAAGGCGCAGCGCTCTCACCAGGAGTCACTTCAACGCCGCCTGAGTGTCATTGAGCCGGATGTCCGCGAGACGCTTAACACGCATCTCGATAAGGTTCGTCACGGCCTGCGTGAAGACCTGGCCCGCCGTAACGGGCGCTGACAGGCACCAAACCTTGAAGATACCTGGTGGGTTTCTGTTCAAACCCGGTATGTGTCATCAAATGTTTGTGGAATTGGAGGTGTTCCGAAGTCCGTTTTTCACCTAACTGTTCATGCTTTTGCCGTCAGGTCGGTTGTTGGGTACACATAGCCTCTGTGCTGTGAAGCCGACCTCACACACACATTATCACAAACTTGGAGGAAAGAATGAAGACTAACCGTTCCCTTTGGGTAACAATGCTGTTCGTGCTGGTTGCCAGCCTGATCCTGGTCGCCTGCTCCCCCGCCGCCCCGGTTGAAGAAGAACCGGTCGACGAAGCCCCGGCTGAAGAAGCTGCCCCGGTTGAAGAAGAACCCATGGAAGAAGAGGCCGCTGGCGTGGACCTCGTGATGTGGAGCCAGGACGAAACCGCGATTGAAGAAGAAGTCGTCGCGATGTTTGATACCTGGGCCGCCGAGAACGCACCCGGCTCGACCCTTGAGATCGTTCACTACGACACCGAGAACCTGCGTACTGAATTCCAGACCGCAGCCCTCGCTGGCACCGGCCCCGACTTCATGTGGACCGTGAACGACCATGCAGGCCCCTTCACCACCGCTGGTCTGATCCAGCCTGTTGGCGACCTCGTTGACCTGAGCGTTTTCGTCCCCGGTGCTGTCAGCGCCGTTGAGGTCGATGGCGAATACTGGGGTATCCCGGTCAGCAATGGTAACCACCTGATGCTGCTCTACAACAAGAGCCTTATCGATACGCCGCCCGCCACCGTTGAAGAACTGGTTAACCTCGAAGTTCCGGAAGGCATCCAGCCCTTCGCTTATAACCTGAACGAACCGTTCTGGCTCGTGCCGTGGTGGGGTGCTTACGGCGCCAACCCGGTCCTGGGTGAAGACGGTCGTACCCCATCCGTGAACACCGAGGGCATGGTCAACGCCCTGCAGCTCGCTTACGACTTCAAGTTCACCTACGAGATCGTCCCGCAGGAATGTGACTACGACTGCGCTGACACGCTGTTCAAGGAAGGCCAGGTTGCCGTTATCATCAATGGTGACTGGTCCCTGAGCGGTTACCAGGAAACCCTCGGCGATGATCTCGGCGTTGCCGTCATCCCGACCCCTGAAGGTGCCAACACCCCGGCTCCGTTCACCAGCGGCAAGTTCCTCATGATCCCCGCTGGCCTCGATGCCGACAAGCTCGAAGTTGTGACCGCCTTTGCTGAGTATCTCACCAGCAATGTCGAGAACCAGATCGCCCTGAACGTACCCTTCTCACGCCTCCCGGCCCTGGCCGAGGCCCTTGCTGATGAAGCCGTGACCAGCAGCGACATCCTGTCTGGCTCCGCTGAGCAGATGGCCGCCGGTACCGGTATGCCGCCGCAGGCCGAGATGCGCTGCGTGTGGGACAGCCTCCGCCCGAACCTGGAAGCTGTCATGGGTGATGCCGCCACACCGGAAGAGGCAGCAGCTGCTGCTCAGACCGCCGCTGACCAGTGTGTCGCTGACCTCGAATAGCAGCGAGTTGAGCTAACTTCAAGGGGGCGCAGGTACGTTACTGCGCCCCCTTCTCGCTCACTTCCCTGCTTTGTCTGTGCCAGGCATGAGCCTGTGCCACATCACGAATCACATCGTGTGCGCCGGCTGCATGTCGCCAACTGCGTTCGGTGTGCCCCATTTCTGCCACCGCCGCAGTCTTGTCTCCAGCCACAACCTTCATGCGCCCCGCTCTCATTAGTTTTTAGGAGGACGTGATGGCAGCGAATAACAAACGGCTTCCATCTGTTAAGCTACCCAAGGTTGAAGCCACATGGATCGTTCTGGGCACTGTTGGCCTGTTCGTTCTGGTGGTCGCTTTTTTTGTCTCCGGGCTTCCCAAACCCAACGATGGGTACGGAGGGCTGAATCCCGAAATCATCATTGCCAGCCTCTCCGAACTCCTGCCCGCTCTGATCGGCATTGTCTTGCTATCCGCTGTACTTGAGCTGGCCGTCTACACCGTTATCGACAAACACAAACTGCGCTTCTACATTTTCCCGGTCTTTATGCTTATCAGCCTGATCGCCGTCCTGTTCCTGATGGTGGGACGTGGTGAGCCTGTCGCAGAAATGCCGGGCATCATGCTGGAGGCCGCCTTCGGATCACAGCGCAGTACGATGCTCATCATGATCGTCGGTGAGTTGGTGTTGTTCGGTATGATGTCGTTCCTTCCGCGCAAGTTCGCGCTGCCCTATGCACTGTTATCTCCCGCAGCGGTTGGCCTGACGGTCTTCGTGCTGTATCCCTTCATCTACAACATCATGCTCTCGGCATCCGATGCCAAGCTCTCCACGCTGCCCTGCTATTCTGTCTCCGAGGAAATCCGTGAGCGCTGCACACTCGATATCAATGAGAACGGAGAACTCGACGCCTACCCCGACAAATTCAACCTGCAATATGCAGCCGAGAATTATCAGCGTGTGTTCTTTACCCGCAACGCCGAGACTGGCAAGCTGGAGTGGGGGCCGCTGCTCTATACCCCCGCCTCGACCTTCCCCAACGTCTTCTTACGAACGATCATCTGGACGGTGCTTAATGTCTCACTGCACGTCTCTGTCGGGATGCTGTTGGCGCTGATGCTCAACCGTAAACTCGCCCTCAAAGGCATTTACCGCACCCTGCTGATCATCCCGTGGGCGGTTCCGCAGGTTATCGTCGCACTGACATGGCGTGGTGAGTTCCACGCGACGTTCGGTTTTGTCAACGTCATGTTGGGCCACATGGCCCAGTGGGGGCTGGGCGCGTGGCAGCTTGGCGATCTCTGCCTGAACGGCGTGTGCTTCGGGCCGCTGCCCTGGCTGCGTGCACAGCCCTACGCTTTCATCGCCGCCCTGATCGTTAATGTCTGGCTGGGTATCCCCTTTATGATGGTCATCTTCCTCGGCGGGCTTCAGAGTATCCCGCTTGAGTTCTACGAGGCTTCAGAATTGGACGGTGCCAGTAAATGGCAGCAGTTCTGGCGAATCACCATGCCGATGATGCGACCTATTGTGGTCCCCGCTGTGACGCTGGGGGCCATCTGGACGTTTAATCAGTTCAATGTGATCTACCTCGTCACAGAAGGTGGCCCGCAGGAAAAGACGGATATCCTGGTGACGGCACTATTCACAGCGGCCATTGGTAACAGCCGCTATGCCTTTGGTGCCGCCTTCTCAATTGTGATCTTCGTCATCCTGCTGTTGTTTGCCATCGCTTGGATTCAATTCAGTGGTGGGTTGAAAGGAGTCTACGAATAATGGACACGCAAATAACCGCACAGGATACATTCCAGGTTCAGCCGGAAGAATCGGCTCTGCGCCGCTTCTTTATCCGCAGGCGCGGTGATGCCCCCTTCAAGCTGATCCTGATTCACGCCTTCCTGATCATCTACTGCATTATCTCGATCTACCCCGTACTTCGTGTGATCAGTGTCTCCCTTCGCCCCGGTGACCGCCTGCTCTCCACCTCGCTGGAGATCATCCCTGAGGATGCGTCACTGGACAGCTACGTTCAGTTGTTCACCGAGAAGAATTTCCTTGTCTGGATGTGGAACAGCCTCACCATCACCGTGACCGTTTCTTTTGTCGGGGTGGCCCTCTCCGCCACCAGTGCCTACGCCTTCTCCCGCTGGAAATTCCCCGGGAGAGATGTCGGTCTGATCTTCCTGCTCACCACGCAGATGATCCCTGCCGGCATGTTGATGATCCCCTTGTTCATCCTGATGGTGAACCTGCAATTTGCCGATACCTACTACGGCATCCTGTTCGCTTATTCCGTAACGGCGGTGCCCTTCAGTATCTGGATCCTCAAGGGCTACTACGACACCATCCCGATCGACCTTGAGGAGGCCGCCATGATCGACGGGGCCTCCCGTCTTGAGGCGTTCTGGAAAGTGATCCTGCCGCTCTCGACCCCGTCGCTGGCAATTGTGTACCTGTTCAACTTCATGTCAGCATGGAACGAGTTCATCCTTGCCCGTGTGCTGCTCAAGAACTCCGACCGTATCACATGGCCCATCGGCCTGTTCAATCTGATCAAGGACTTCGACGCGGAGTGGGGTGCTTACGCCGCTGCCGCCGTCCTGATCACCATCCCGGTTGTGGTGCTGTTCCTGTTCTCGTCCAAGTGGCTGATCTCCGGCCTCACCCTCGGCAGTGTGAAAGGCTGAGCCTTCTCACGTCATCTGATGTTCTCTGAGTCGCCTGCCGTTTCATCTTGCAGGCGACTCTTTGTTGTACTGGTGCTGGCCTGGAATCTCCGAGCGGTGCTGGGCTCGTCCTTCAGCTTCTGGACCGCATGGCTGTACGGCTACGCCCTGTGGTTTGGCATCAACCTGTGGGACCTCGTCGTGCTCGACTGGGGGGCATCACCCTCGTCGACCCACAAAACCCGCCCTTACCGGGTACCGAGGGGGCAGCAGGCTGGCGTGATTACCGGTTCCACTTTATCGGGTTCCTGAAAGGCAGTGCGATGGGCATTGTCTTTGCCGCGTTCTTTGCCGGGGTCATCACCCTGTTCACCTGATACTGCCCCGTTTTGCGTTTCCCCCTGTCCCCGGTAAGATGTCACCATCACTGACCGAAGACAGGGCACGTCGAATCACACTCATGATCGTAACCGAAACGCTGCAAATACCTTCCGAGGGCAGCTTCTACGCCCTCAATATCACCGACCGCGTAAGGCGCGTCATCAAGTCTTCCGGCATTCAGGAGGGCCACGTTCTCATTTATTACCAGCACACCACCGGGTGTATCATGGTCATCGAGCATGAAGCCGGTATCCTGGTCGATATACAGGACATCCTCAACCGCGTTATCCCGCCTGCCTATGACTATAAACATCACCGGCGCGGCCACGATACCAACGGTGCGGCCCATGTACGCGCGGGCCTGTTGTCTTCGTCGCTGACCGTCCCTGTCAGCGCGGGCCAAATGCTGCTGGGTACATGGCAGGAAATCCTTATGATCGATTTCGATGAGGGCATCAAAACCCGCAAACTCGTCGTGCAGGTTCAGGGGGTGTAACCCATGCCGAGCCGCGCCCCTTCCCGTATTACGCAAATCCTATTCTGGTTCGATGGCGTCATCGTGCATAAGAATCAGGACCCCGCCCAACCTGTCACACCCATCGACGGTATGCTGCCCTTCATCGAGTCAGACCTCGCCGGAGCCTGTAACCTTGCCGTTGTCCTGACCTCACCGCCGCCGACATTCGCCAACCCGGAAGACGCCGGAAGGTTCAACCGCCTGTTTTCGGCGGAGCAGGTCATCACGCTGCCGCGCAGCAGCGGCTATCCCGCCCAGGTCGAGGGGATGATCCGCCACCCGCTCGTCCACCCCGGCGAAGCTCTGCTAGCTGATGCCAACCCTCGCCGCACGCTCGACTCCATTCGCGCGGGGCTGGACGCCACCATCTACGTCGATCTGCGACGCTTCCGCCGTGATCTCTACATCTGGCGCATCATCAATAGCGACGGTTAGCCAGCGTCTTGCCCCACTATCACCCGCCCGGTAGAATACGCGCTGTTTTTCCGATCTGCGTGGGGGCCGTCCATGTATACCAACCGCATATCATCCACTGATACCCCATCACGCCTCCCGATTATTATCGGTGTGGGCCTTGTATTCTGGCTGGCCCTCAACCTGTGGTCACTAACCCACTACCCGGCCCCGTCCTGTGATGAAAGCATCTATTCCGCTGCGGCCTATACATGGTTTCGTACCGGCACGCTGGCACCCTCCTATTACAACAATGACCCCGCCATCAACCCGGCCATCGCTTTTGGCCGTTCCTATATCGCGCTGCTGGGCCTGCCGCTGCTCATCCCCGCCAACCCGCTGATTCTCAGCCGCCTGTTTGGCCTGCTGGGCGGGCTTCTGGCCGGGTTGGTAGTCTTTCTGCTGGGCCGACGCCTGTTCACGCGCCCTGTGGGGTTGTGGGCCACGGCGCTGATCCTGTTTGATTGGGCCGTGTTCGCCCAGTCCCATTCCAGCCGCCCCGATATCTGGCTGGCCGCTGCATCCGTGGCCGTCCTGCTGCTGCTCATGCACCTTGTTGAGCATCCCACCGCCATCCTTGCCGTGATCACGGGCCTTGCCGCCGCCCTCCTCGTTGATGTCCATCTCAACGGCATGCACTTCGCGCTGGCACTGGGCCTGCTGGCTGTGTGGCTGCTTGCCATCGAGAGGAAACGCTGGAGCATGGTGATCTGGTTTGGCATCGGCGCACTGCTGGGCGTGGTCTACTGGCTGACCGTCCACCTGCTCCCCGATCCACAGTTGGCACTGGCCCAGTACCGCGTCATCACCGTGGGGGAAAACCGCGCGTTCTGGCAAATGCCGCTGCTGTTCCACATCCAATCACTGTTGGGCTTCCTGCAGGAGAACTTCATCCAGTCGATGAGCGGCCTCTCGATCCTCCCCGCGCTGTTCTACCTGCTTGGTGTCGGCACAGCCATCGCCCGCCGTGATGATCACGCCCGTCATGCCCGCGTGCTGCTGGCGTTTACCCTCATCTCATTGATCGCGTTCAGCGTTGTCAATGTCCTTAAACCCAACTATTACGCGCTGCTGTGGCGTATTCCGCTGACGCTGCTTTCGGTATCGGGGCTGTTCTGGCTGCTGGATCGCGCCGCCCATGCGATACCGGATCGGCTGCGCACGCTGCCACTGGCCTCGATCCTGCTCGGCTTGGTCCTGCTTGGGTATGCCGCGGGCGATTTCTACCTCGCGGTCAAGTTCCAGCCCACTGACTTCACCGGGGTTGCCGCCGACCTGCGTGAGATGATCCCGCCCGGTGCCTCCGTCATGGCCGATGAACCGCTGTGGTTTGCCCTCTATGACCGTGATATGGCCGTTGGTACGTATCTGCTGTGGGCCAGCGAGTACGTCAACGAACAGGGGACGGCTCCGCTGTCTTCCTATTACGCCGAGGTCGATCCCGATTACCTCATCCTCGATGATTACCTCAACTGTTCCACCGCTGAGACCCGTCCACACGCCTTCCTGCGTAACTATGCCGAGTCCAGATGCCAGTCAATTGGCACCGTCTCCAGCCCCTGGCTCGATACCAGTACGGTGTATTTCTGCGCGAAATAGCCAATCCGTCCCGCCGCTGGTATGATAGGGAGCGTAATTGACCCCAGCATCAAGGCTCAACTCAATGCCCCCCGACCTGTCTATCGTCCTACCCTGCTATAATGTCGCCGCATTTATCCTCCTCAGGCTGGCTGAACTGGACGCTTACCTCGCCGATCTTGGTATCACCTACGAGATCGTCGCCGTCGATGATGGCAGCACCGACGACAGCCCGCAGGTCCTCGCCAGCCTGGATTTACCAGCCCTGCGTGTTGTGACGCTGCCCGTCAACCGGGGGAAGGGCGGCGCACTCATTGCCGGGATGGGGCAGGCTGAGGGGCAGTGCCGCATCTTCACCGATGCCGACCTCCCTTATGATCTGGACGCCATCCCTGCCGTCCTCAAGCAGTTACAAGCAGGTACATCCGCCGTCTTTGGCAGCCGCCATCTCACCGAATCGGAGCAAACCGTCGAGACCTCGATCCTGCGCCGCGCCGGGCACACCGCCTTCGGGGTCGCTGCCGGGCTGGTCATCGGACAGTTTGGGCACGATACACAATGTGGATTCAAGGGATTTAAGGGGGCGCTGGCCTCGGCGCTGTTCCCGCAGATCACGCTGGAGCGCTTCGGCTTTGATGTGGAAATCTATATGCTGCTGATCAAGGCCGGCATCCCAATCACCACCGTCCCGGTCCGGCTTGTCCGCCATGATATCTCAACCGTCAACGTTGGGTCCGGCGCGCATGCCTTCCTTGAGATCAGCCAGTTAGCCCGGCCCGGCATCGCCCGCCGCTATAACCTCGACGCCCTGAGACGGGCGGGAGATGTCAAAGTCTAACCACTCATCGCTTACTGCCCGCATTGATAAATCACCGTCTGATCCGGCATCTCCCCGTTGATGTCGATCAGTCGATTATCGATCTCCCCCACCACCTCACAGGCCCCTGATACCGTTGAGACATACGCCTCATGCTGCGGAGTCACCACCGACGGACACTGGAAGTAACTGTCGATCACCACGTAATCCACATCCAGCCCGGCAAACGTCCCTTCGATGTCCGCTGCTGTCAACTGGGGGGTAGGGTTCAACCCGAAGATCGCCCCGGAGACATAGTCGGTATCATGCTGAAGCACGAAGTAGCTGCGCAGGCTGCCCAGCGTTCGCGTTCCGTCCGGCACCAGTGCCGCCAGTTCTGCGTTGTAGGTCGGGTAGTCCCGCGCACTGTATTTGAGCGTGAGATACCCCCACGCCAGCCCATTGATCCCGATCAGCGGCATCACCAGCAGGAACGCCAGCGCGCCGCGTGTCAGCTTCGGGGCATGCTTCTCAACCCACGGGGCCATTATGCCGCTCAGATGCCACAACCCCCCGGCGATCACCAGCGCCAGCAGTCCCTCGAAGATCGCCGTGTAGTACACATGCTTGTAACTCGTGCCGATGGCAAACAACGCCACTGCCAGCGCCAGCACGCCCAGCAGCGTTCTGTCGGCGGCAGTACGTCTGATCAGCAGCATCACCACCGACGCCAGCGCCAGCACCCCGAAGGGGATCACCGCGCCGCCTATATTTTGCCCATACGCCAACAGGACGTACTGCCCGGTTGCCACAAACCGTGACAACAGCCCACCGCTGATTGGCAGGCTGTATGAGACATGGTTGAGGAAACTCAGCGCAAGGGCCGGGCCCGGCCAGAAGTTCGATGCCGCCACCGCCAGCGCCAGCACCACGCCCGGCACCATGAATGCCACCAGATCGCCCCATGCCTTCTGCCGGATCAGGCCAACCGCCGCAAACAGCCCCAGTGACGCAAACGACCACACCGCGTTCAGATGAACGCTGATCGCCAGCCCCCCGATCAGCACGCTCAACCCCAGCCAGCGCACCCGGTTCGGCTTCTCCCGCACGCGCAGGTAACTGTCCAGTGCCACCAGCGACAGCGCAGGCACCCACACATCGGGCCGACCGCTGTGGCTGAAAAACAGCGCGTTCAGTGAGTACAGGAAGGCCAGCGCCGCGATCACCCCCACCTCTTTGTTTCGATACAGTATCCATGCCGCACGATAGGCAAACACGCCGCCCACCAGCCAGCCTGCCATGCTCGCCAGCCGCGTCACAAACAGCGTGTTGCCCAGTGTCAGCAACAGCGCACCCTGCCACAGGTGGAACAGCCGCCCCGAAAGCGGATGGTTGCGGTCGATACCGTACTGATCGCCCGCCATTGACATCCCAAACGCGCCACGCTGGTAAACGCTGGTGCTGATGTCGGCGTAGATCGCCTCGTCGCAGTGCATGGTCGGGTAATCGGCCAGCCCGTACAGGCTGATCCCGGCGATTACGACAACCAGCATCCCGGCCACGATCCACATCAACCGACCTTCAAATACCATTGAATTCGTCCCAGGTTCCGTCATTCGTCGCCTCTGTAAAATTTTGCACAGTGCCCCTCTCACCAAACCGGAGGCAGGCCGATTATCTCCGTCGGCCTTTGACGCGCGGCCTCACCGACCCCTGCAGCCGCATCCGAAATACACCCAGCCGCGTCCGTGCATCGAGCCAGCTATCCATCTCTGCCAACAGATCATCATACCCGGCCTGCTGATCTGCCACCGCCCCGCGCTGATGATCCTCGCTGTCCCATACCTCCAGCAGCGTCATTCCTTTGAACCCCGCCGCCGCATCGAACAGGCTGCTCCACGCACCGCCCGGCCCAAATACCAGTTCCAGCCGCGCCCGGTGGTCTTCCCTGACCACGTACTCGGTGATGATCTCGATCATGCCCGATGTCCTCTCTCTTACGCCTTGGCGGCCCACAGTATACCGCACGGCCTTCGTCAGAATAGAGGGGGATGTTCTCTTACCCTATACCTTTGTTTATTCACATACGTGATCATCATAAAAATAGAAAAGTGGTGTATAATAAGTGGTAGTCTCTCGATCTCGACTTTATCCATTTTTGAGCAGAGAGCAGGGGCAGATTACGCATAAACCCA
>CAYMGV010000049.1:0-18758 GCA_964390105.1 uncultured Anaerolineae bacterium
GTCTCACCCTCCGATGCGGCCAGCAGCACGCGCCCCGCGCGGCTCAGCGCGCCGTCGCTGCTCATATCAACCTGCGGCAGGCTGAGCAGCAGGCCCACCAGCAGCAGTACGACGAATGTCCCCACGAATCCGACCTGGATACCCGTGGCAAGGCGATCCCGGTCGTTTATGGTTAGCTCATCGATCTGCGGCTCCAGCATCCGCCAGATGCGCAGTACGCCATAGCCCAGCAGTGGGGCACATGCCGCCGCAGCGGGCAAGGTGGCATCCAGCCAGCCCGGTCCATCCAGCAGCAGCGCACCCCCGGTGATCAGCAGCACGGTTAACGCCGGGATCGAGGCCAGCAGCGCCCGTCGCTTGAGCAGTTCCCAGCCACCCACGACAATCAGCAGCATTCCCCACAGGTAATACTGGCGTGCCCAGTCTGCGGTCACCTGCGGGATGCGATCGATGATGACTGGCAGCGCGACGCCAAATTGTGGGTTCCCGGTCAGATAAGCCAGCCACGATGTCATCGACGTTCCGGGGCAGCCCACGCACACCGCACCATCCAACCGCAGCGGGATCGCCAGCAGTGGCAGCAGACCCGCCAGCAGCACCGCGATCCCGGCGGTCATCATGCGGCGGCTGACGCCGGGGTCAGGTTGGGGCGAAAGCAGCAGCATCCCCCACAGGGGCAGCAGCGCCCATGATACCGCGTTGGTACTCAGGCCCAGGCTCCAGATCGCGATGGCACCCAGCAGGTAGGGCGGCTGACGGCGATAGAACCAGCTGATCATCGTGTACAGCAGACCCGCTGTCACCAGCACGCCCCATGACGCAGCCCCCGCGACGCTGGCGGCCTGCCAGAAGCGGGGTGAGAAGGCCAGTGCCAGCGCGCTGAATGTACTGATCGCGGTGCTGTTGGTTAATCGATATGTGGTGAGGTGTGTCAGGCCGATAGCACCCGCCGCAGCAATGATCGAGAGCAGATTGATGGTAAAAGCGGGGGAGAGTGCCAGGGGCAGGCGGATCAAAATGGCGTTCAGCAGCAGCAGCAATGGGCTGCCTGGTGCCGGGGGAAGCCCACCCGCTAACACCGCCGCCTGAAACTGGATCACTTCCAGCGTGGGGCCAAGGCCCGGGTGCAGCGTACGCAGGGCAGCACCAGATGCCAGCAAGGCGACCGCTGCCGCGGCCATCCACTCCAGTGAGGGGATCGGCTCGGCGGATTTTGCATGATGCGGCGCGGATGCGTTCACGGCGACTCCCTCTATCCTTCTGAACCGGGATAAGCCTTATTGTACCCGATACCTGCCTCTACCCATCCTCGATTCCGCCACCTGTACCTGCCGGGTCGGGGGGCAGCAGCCGACCCTGTGCCAGTGTCGCATATTCAGCATCTTCGCCACCCAGCGTTGTGAAGGTGTGCCGGAAGCTCTGCGAAGCCCCGGCTTCGAGCGTGGCCCCTGCCCCGAATGTGATGCGCGTATATCCAACCACGCCCCCCGCCTCGTCATAAATCACGATGGCGACTGCCGGGTCAGCAACCGTGCTGCTGCCGGTATTGGTTACTTGCCCGCTGATGATCAGTGCGTCACCATCCCCCGTGACCCCGGCCTGCACCACAAGGTTGGTTGCCACGTCGTTCTGAACCGGGGCGGGCTGCGCGATGGCCGCTTCCCCGCATACCGACGCAATGGTATCGGTGCCGCTGAGGGTCACGCCAAATGGCACCGTCTCCCCTGATTCAACCAGCCGCAGCGCCGCAGGCCGGGTGATTTCCGCGATCACGACGCTGGCCGGGTTACAGAACGAGATGCTCACCTGTGGATCGAGGATGGTATAGGCGGATGCGTTGTACAATTCCCCGGCGTAATAGACGATTCCCGCGTCATCACGCCACAGGCTGGTGTTGATCAGCAGCAGTTCCGCCGGGTTGATGGCAGCGGCTGGTGCGCCCCATGTCGCCGCGCTGTTGACCGCCAGGCTGTTCGCGATGCCATCCAGCGCGGTGGCGAGTGTGCTGATGTCACCCTCGGCGAGAAACGCCCGCATCACGGTGAAGTATGGCCCGCTGGCCCCACTGATCAGCAGTTCCTGCCCGCGCCCACCGCGCCCGTCATCATAGGCCAGCCGCACGCGCACCCGGCCATCGGGCAGGTCTTCCCGTTCAATCTCGCTGTAGCCCGGAGTGTGGGATGTCAACTCGTCAAGGTAGGCTTCAGTCAGTGGGCGGACCTCGACCTCCGCGGCGGTGCCCACGTTGTGCGTCTCGACGGTCACGCGGCTGCCGTAGCCGGGCGGTGGCACGAACAGCACCCGGAGTTTCTGACCGGTGCTTTGCTCGACGGCCTGCCAGTCATCGGGGATCAACAGCGAAAAGACGCGGCTGCTGTGCTGATAGCCAATGAAGGTGCGCGGTGATTCGGTGGGCTGCCCCGCCGGGTTAACCTGTGGCATGGCCGTGGCGGGGGTCGGTGAGGCGAAGCCCGCCACCGTAACCGGGACGGCTGCGGTCGGAACCTCCTGCGCAGCGAGGTTGAGGCCACCGCAGGCCGTCAGCAGCAGTGCCAGCCCAATCAAGGCACCAAATCGAACGACATGCTTCATGTGCCCGGCTCTCGCTTTGCAATCACCACCATACGCAGACTGTCCTCGAAAAACGGCTCAAAGTCGTAATCGCCGTACATCGTCACATCGGTAAAACCGGCCAGCCGCAGCAGCAGAGTCAGCTCGGCAGGCAGCGTGATGCGGAAGGTCATCGGTACGACGGAGCGTGTCACCCGCCCGGTCTCATCGAGCCGGTCATACAGCCATGTGACATGCATCAACTGCTCACCCCGGTCGATATCCAGCAGAGACTGCTGCATTACAGTATGGCCGGTGTCGTGGTCGGTGAAGGTACGCTCCAGCGTGATGGCGTTGCTATCCTCGTACATAAACAAGTCAATGGGGTTGTGCAGGTCCAGCACCAGTACGCCAGCGGGGGCCACATGTGCGCCCAGCCGTGCCACCGCCGCGATCTGATCTTTCTGTGTGGTGAGGTGCATCAGCCCGTTGTAAGGGAACATCACGATATCAAACTGCTGGCCGAGGTCAAGTGTGCGCACATCCCCCGTCACCCATTCTGCCGATCCCGCACGGGGTGGGCTGGCCTCGGTGCGAGTACGGGCGCGGTTCAGCATCGCATCAGAGATATCAACCCCGACAACCTTGCCGCCGTTGTGGACCAGCGGGATCGCCACGCGCCCGGTGCCACATCCTGCGACAAGAATGCGTTCACCATGCTCATCCATCAGGTCGATGTACATGGGCAGGTCATCGTCCTTACTGGCATTTTCCGCGTCATAATAGCGGACGATGTGCTGATACGGGTCTGCACTCATGGTCATTCTCCCTTAAATGTTGGGCGTCGTTTCTCAAGGAAAGCCGAGGAGGCTTCCGCGTGGTCGGCGGAGGCCCACAGCCGGGCAAACCGCGTCCGTTCGAGCGCGCGGGCTTCAGCCCGTGGCCCGTCTCGATACGCCACCAGCACCGTCTTGATCCCCTTGCGGGCCAGCGGTGGCACATCAATCAATGATTCAGCAAGTGCCAGCGCCGCATCCAGCGTCTCGCCGGGGCCGGTCATTCGTTGGATCAGCCCCAGCCCCAGCGCCTCCGCGGCATCAAAGGTCCGCCCGGTGATCAGCAGTTCCAGCGCGCGGCTGTACCCGACGGCATCAAACAGGCGAGCAGCACCGCCCCAGCCGGGTGTCACACCCATCCGACCCTGGGCAAAGCCAAACGTGGCATCCGCCGCCGCAAAGCGTAAGTCACAGGCCAGCGCCACTTCCATGCCGCCGCCGCGTGTCGCCCCTTCCATCGCCGTGATAACGGGGACGGGCAGCGCGGCCAGCCGGTTCAGCATGCCCGCCATCAGGTCATGCTGCCACAGCCCGGCATCCTCGCTGGTATCATCGTGCAGGTCGCGCACATCACCACCGGAGATAAACGTCCCGTCCGCACCGGCCAGGATCACGGCGGTCAGGTCCGTTCGTTTGCTCAGTGCGGTTACCGTCTCGTTCAGCGCGTGCATCGCCTCACTGTTCAGCGCATTACGCACCCGGGGGCGGTTGACCCGTACCGTGACAATGCCGTTTGGGTGGTCATCCTCACGGATGATGTCAGTATTCATGTGATGTCCTTCCGTATCGTCGAGTGTAGCACAGCCGCGCCTTCACTGAAACACTTACGCCGGGGTTCTGTAAGGTAACTGTAGGACACATCCGCACAGGATCGGGTAAAATGACCCGTGATTTCCTGGAGTACCCCAGCAGATTGTTATGCCATCGTGTTCAACATGTCATTACCGCTTGCCCTCCATATCCTGCTGATCGTCTCCGTTTTGGCCTATGTCGCGGGGATGGTCGTTGGGCGTCATGACCCCACGCCGGAACGTCGATTCGCGCGGTGGGGCAAGCTGATCATGATCGCGTGCTTTGTGGCTGTCGCCGCGATCTCGCTCAGCAAGGTGCCGGGTGGGACAGCGCGCCTTGCCGCGTGGCTGGTGCTGGTCGGGTTGATGTTGGGCGGCACGGGCGATATCATCCTTGCCGATCTGACCCCGCTCAGGCACCCGCTGCCTGCCGGGATGGGTGTTTTTGCACTGGGCCATGTGGCCTATGCTGCCGCGATCATCGTGCTGTCCGGCGTGATCGGCTGGCGGCCCGGCCTGACCACCGGGCTGGTACTGGCTTCATGGATCGTGCCGGGCCTGTCCTGGTACGCCGTGATCCGGGGCAGCACGGCGGTGAGCCGCCGGGTGCAGATCGGCATCCTCGTGTATGCGCTGCTGTTGTTTGGTGTGATGTCCGCTGCGTGGGCATTGGCCGCATCGAACGCATCCGCGACCCTGCTTGCGCTCGGCTTGACAGTTTTTGTACTGTCAGATGTCCTGCTGGTGCTGGATATCGCCGATGTATGGCGTTTTCCCCTGATCGGCGATGTGGTGTGGATCATCTACGCAGCGGGCCAGGCGATGATTGCGATCTCGCCGCTGCTGTTTGCTGGCGCTCTCAATTGAATTGGCACGATCACTTTGGTGTTATGTACAATAACAAAATGCAAGGATCGGCAGGGTGCTGCTGTCCGGATAATGAATTGTAACCAGGTGGTATCTGATGAAACTTCAACTCGGCCAGAGAACAGACCCCGGCCCACGTGATGGCCCTAACCAGGACGCCATCCTGGGTGTGATTCCCAGCGAACAGCCCGATTGTGCGTTGATCGTTGTCTCGGATGGAATGGGCGGGGCAAAGGCTGGCGATCAGGCCAGCCATCAGGCGATTGAAGTCATCAAGGCACATTTGATCGATAATGGCGTGCCAGGGCCGGACGACATGCCCTGGCGCATCAACGAAGCTATTACCAATGCCAACACGGCCATTCATGATCGCGCCGCCAAGTCTCCTGAACTGGAGGGGATGGGCTGTACGGTCGTGCTATCCATGATCTGCGGGGACCGGTTCTGGATCGCCAGCGTGGGTGACAGCCGCGCCTACCTGATCCGCAACGGTGAAGGCATCCAGCTCACTGAAGATCACACCTGGGTGAATGCCCGTGTCAAGGAAGGGTTGATCACACAGCGGCAAGCCGATAATGAGTACCATCATCTGAGCCATGTACTGGAACGTGCGCTGGGGGCAATACCGCAGGTTGAGGTCGATGTGCTGGGCGAGGCGACTTTACAACCAGGGGATACCCTCCTGCTGTGCAGTGATGGGTTATACGGCGTCATGCGTGACGAGGAGATCGTTGAAGTGGCCCTTATGGATGATGTACAGGAGGCCGCCGATACCCTGATCAACCGCGCGCTGGAAGCCGCTCACGATAACCTCTCGGTGATTGTGCTGAGAGCCAGTTGACCCGGGGGAATTGGGGAACTTGCCAATACTGAAGGAGCATGGATAGAGATGAGGCTATATTATCGCCTGCTTATTGCAGGCATTCTTGCCGTCATGGTTGCGCTGTTGGTGGCAGCACCGGGCGCAGCACAGACGACATCGGATTTAACGGGGCGGGGCTTTACGGATGTCAACATCCGTGCGCTGCCGGGGGCTAACAGCAGCGTACTGGGCGTTCTGCCCGCCAATGAGGAATTTGTTGCAATTGGCCGCACCCCCGGCAATTCATGGATTCAGATTCAATACCTGGGCACCACCGGGTGGATCGCCGCATGGCTGCCGGTGTTCTCCGCTGATACCGCCCTGCTGCCTATCGTGACCGAGATCGAGCCGCCGCTGTACGGGGAACCCGGCCCGTTTGAAGTCCTGATGCCCTTCAATACCAACCTGCGTTCCCAGCCCACCACGGACAGCACCATCGTGGAAACGGCCAGCTTTGGCACCACGGGCAGCGCCATCCAGCGCAGCGGGAATAGTTCGTGGGTGCTGTTGAAGTTCAACGGCACCGAGGGCTGGGTCGCCGCATGGCTGGTTGTCATTCGTGGCGATATCAACCAGCTTCCCGTTGATGACACGCTGGTTATCCCCACGACTCCCGGTTCCGCCCCGACGCTGAACTCACCGCGCGCCACACCGACACCCGGCCCCAGCCCGACGCCGCGTGCCGAGACCGTTGATATCCCTGCTGGTGCCCTGACGGCCCGTGCCCCGTTTCGCGTAAATGTGCGTTCCGAGCCGGATACGACGGCTTCTGTGGTTGAGGTACTGGCTTATGGTGAGACCGTCGAGGTGCTGGGTCGTAATACCGGCAACAACTGGCTGCAGATCAGGACGGGCAGCGTGACCGGCTGGGTCGCGCGGTGGGTGGTCAATACCCCCGCCGATACTGCCGGGCTGCCCATCACCGATGACAGCGAGAACGTCTCCGTGGTTTCCGGGGCCGTGAATATCTTCGGCCTGTACGATTTGCTGATGCGCTCCGGCCCCAGCACCAGTACCGCCACCATCGCGGTACTCCCGGCTGTGACCAGTGTCCCGGCAGTGGCTCGTACTGCTGACAGCAGTTGGATCAAGGTCAGCTACAACAACACCGAAGGCTGGGTAGCCTCATGGGTACTGCTGGCCGATGCCGACTTCAACAACCTGCCCGTCGAAGGTGCGACCCCGTAGACAATTGATACGAACAAACAGGGGCCGGCCCTGCGAGGCTGGCCTCTTGTATTTTAAATGGTAAACTCCGCACGACAGACAAGTCCACAGGAGCATTCGATACGGCTATGCCCGGCACCCTGCATCATCTCACCTTCCGCAGTTACCAGCTTGTCCGCGAAATGCGGATGGCAGTCTATACGCCACCCGGCTACAGCGACGATACGACTTATCCGCTGCTGATGGCCCTGCATCCGTGGGGCGAAACGGAACGCTATTTTGTCGAAGTGCTGGACCTGCCTGGTCATCTCGACCGTTTGATCGAGGCCGAGGCACTGCTGCCCTGTATCGCCGTGATGCCGCAGGGCGACTACAGCTACTTCCTTGATGCCGCTGACCCACGCGGCGATTACAGCCTCCTCATCCGCATAAACCCCGCTTTGCGGGGGGTGCAGGAGGGCAGCGGTGATTACGGGACGTATCTGCTGGAGGACGTGCTGCCGCGTGTTGAGAGTACGTTCAGGCTGCGGCGTGACCGCGCCGGGCGCGGCATGATGGGGGTTGGTATGGGGGCGGTGGGTGCGGCTGTGCTGGCCCTGCGTCACCCGGAGTGCTTCGGCGCGGTGGGCTTGCACAACCCGATGTTGTTCAACGACACCAGCCCGCCGCCACCGTGGATCGTGGGTTTCAATAACCCGCGCTGGCTCGCTGAGCGCGACCCGATTGAGCTAGCAGGATGCGTGGACCCGGCAGGGCTGCCGGCCCTGCATCTCGACGGTATCCTCGATTCCGAGTGCTACCCGCAAATCCGCGCCCTGCATCGCGCCTTTGAGCGGCAGGGCATCATCCACACCTTTGAGAAGCATCCCGGTACGGCCTTTGAGCCGGCCTGGGAGCAGCACGCAGGGCACTACCTGGGGTTTTACGCAGCATCATGGTAAATACAAACCATATCCACCATCACATTCTGAGCGCTATTCTCGCCGCCGGGGTCCTGACCGCCTGCGGCGGATCGAGTTCACTGCCCGGCCCGCCACCGGGTCTCGACCATTCTCCATCTGATGCCACCACCACCCCGCAGCGCGGCGCAGAGGAATCCACCGCACCATCCGAGCCGACCGCCACGCCCGAACCTTCCGGCTATCTCATCGATATGGGCGTGCCGGGATCGATTACCGCATCAATTGAGCCGGCTTTACAGGAGGCCGGGGTACCCCGCGTCGCTGCCGCTGAGGATGCGATCCTACGCGTGACACTGGCCCCGCTTGAGGGTGACACCGTTACCGAAGTGGTGTATGTGCTGGCCGGGGCCTTTGCCACCGTTCCTGATGAAATAGATTGGCTGGCGTTTCAGGCATGGTGGCGTACCGGTGACGCAAGCGGCCTGGGCTTCGATCTCGCGCCCAACCTTGTATTGACCGAGGCTGACCTCGCCACGTTCACCGCCCTGTATGGGGAACCTGCCGCACCGCTGGAGGTTGTCAGCGAGGCCGAACGTGCCGCCATACTGTGGGACCAGCGTCCGGCACTGACACTGATCCCCTTCGATCATCTTGAACCGGCTCTGAAGGTCATCAGCATGGATGGCGTGAACCCGCTGTTTCGTGATGCTGACATGAGCGCCTACCCGCTGACCGTGCGCGTCGGCGTGCGCCCGCTCACCGAACGTGGCGGGCAGGCCGTCGATGGCCTTGCCGAACTGGGCATGCTGCCCGCTACCAACCGCGACCCGGCTGCAATACAGGTCATCACCCTGACTGGCGTCACCGCGCTGGTCCGCGCCACCGCCACCCAGATGGAACTGCGCGGCTATGACTTTCCCATCCTTGAGATTCAGGATGAACTGGCACGCGGTGACCTGCTGCACGTCAGCAATGAGGTGTCATTCTACAGCGCCTGCCCGGAACCGGATTGGGTACAGGACGGCCTGAGTTTCTGTTCCAAACCCGCCTATATTGAGACGCTGACTCTGCTGGGCGTCGATCTGGTCGAACTAACCGGCAACCATATCAACGATTACGGTATCGACCCACTAGCCGCCACCATCGACCGTTATGAGGACAATGGCATGGTGGTGTTTGGTGGCGGGCGCACCCTTGAGGAAGCTCGCGTGCCGCGTATTATCCCGCTGACCGATGGCTCGCGCATCGCCTTCCTCGGCTGTAACTCCGCTGGCCCCAGCTTTGCCTATGCTACCGTTGAGACGCCCGGTGCTGCCCCCTGCGAGGACTTCGGCTGGGTCATCGATACTATCCAGTCGCTCAAGGCCAACGATCAGGCCGATGTGGTGATCGTGACCTTGCAGTACTTTGAACTCGACGATTACCAGCCCACCGCCCAGCAGCGTGAGGATTTCGAGGCGCTGGCTGCTGCCGGGGCCGATATCGTCAGCGGCAGCCAGGCCCATCAGCCGCAGGGCTTCAGCTTTGTCGATGGGCGTTTGGTTCACTTCGGGGTGGGCAATCTGTTCTTTGACCAGATGGATCGCATCGAGAACCGCCAGTTGTTCGTCGATCATCATGTCCTGTACCGGGGGCGGCACATCTCGACGGTGCTGTATACCGGCATGATGGAATCCTACGCGCAGCCGCGTGCCATGACCGCCGAGGAACGCGCCGGTTTTCTACAGGATATCTTCACCGCCAGCGGGTGGTAAGTGAGAAGATGGGGCGTGGCGCTGGCTAGCGCCATGCGGGCGGCTTATTACGCCTGCGCCAAACGACCCCGACCGGGTAGCCAACCATCTTGGCAAGGTCCCCTGATACACGGATCAGCGGCACCCACAACACCGCCGCCAGCCTGCCCGCCCCGTCGAGGTGCCCCCACAGCGTAGGCAGACGCCGGTAAGGGGTATACGTGTAGTAGGCCGCACCGGGGATCAACGCCAGCAGCCACCACGGGCTGAGCGCGATCCCCACGATCAACAGCAGCGGCAGCGCAGCGAGGTAGGTCAGGTAGCGGACCAGGTGCCGCCGGAAGAACAGGCCCGCTTTCCCATCCCCGCGTGCGTAGCGATAGTATTGCAGGATGAACGATTTCATCGTGGTGCGCGGCTTGAAGTACGCCAAGGCATCGGGTGCAAACTCGAACCCGCCGTACTGCTCCATGATACGGAAATCCAGCACGAGGTCCTCGCAGTAATCGAGCCATTCCGGGTAGCCGCCCACACCGAGGATCACCTCACGGCGAGCCGCCATCGAGCGGCTGGACGGTGCGAAGGTGGCCGGGTCGATGTCCTCCAGGGCCGGTAGCACGGTGGCACCCATCGCCACCTCAAACGGCGTCTCGACATCAGGCAGGAAGAAGCCCGCCACGGCCTGCGTATCGGCGTCCGTATCAAACGGGGCTATGATCGATTCAAACCAGTGTGGGTCGAGCCGCACCCCGGCATCGGTAAAGACGAGAATATCGCCGCTGGCGGCTTCGATGGCGGCGTTACGCCCCTCGGAGATGTTGGCTCCCTCGCGCACGATCACGGTGAGAGGCAGGCGGTCGCGGTATTGGTCGAGGATGGCGAGGGTGTTGTCGGTCGAGCCGCCATCACAGATCATGATCTCATCAGGCAGCCGGGTCTGCGCGGCAAGCGTGTCCATCAGCCCGCGCAGCGACTCGCCCTCGTTCAGAATGGTAGCTATCAGCGAAGTTTTCATGGCGGGCATTATACTATGGGTGCCCACTTCTATCGACATGAGCGCAAAGGGAGACTCCAACACATGGCCGGGAAACGTCAGCCGCGTAAGCGATTCCGCCTCAACGTTGAGATGCTGGGCATCATGCTTGCCGCACTGGGCCTGATCATCGTCGTGATCGGGCACCTCAACCAGTACGGCGGCTTCGACCCAGCCGCTCTGCTCCGTGACTTCTACGCCAACCTCGGCGCAGAACTCGCCAGTATCGCCGTGACGGTCCTCATCATTGACCGTCTGCACGCGCGCCGTGAGCGTGAGAGCCGCAGCGAGCGGCTGGTCTGGGAACTCAGCAGCAAGGACAACCGCACCGCCCTCTATGCGGCTGAGATGCTGCGTGCCGATGACCTGCTGGCGGATGGCACGCTGCGCCACGCCGACCTGAAATACGCCAATCTCGCCGATGCCCTGCTGCCGGGGGCCGACCTGCACGCGGCCTACTTCAGCTTTGCGATCCTGGCCGGGGCGGACCTGCGCGGCGCGGACCTCAGTGAGGCCATCCTGCGGGAGTCGACTCTGCAAAACGCGCTGCTGATCGATGCCGACCTCAGCGGGGCCAAACTGCTCAACGCTGAACTGACCGGCGCGAACCTGCACGGCGTCACGCTGGTGGGGGCCAACCTCAGCGGGGCGCGGCTTGATGGCGTGCGCGGCCTGACCGATGCCGCGCTGCTGGCGGCGGATCGCATGGCCGGGGCCGTGCTGCCCACCGGCAAGATTTACGATGGTCGGTTCAACCTGCCGGGGGATATGGCGTTGTTTGATCCCAACGATGAGGAGGCCGCCGCCGCGTTCTACGGCGTCCCACTGGCCGCCTACCGCAAGGGTCAGGCATGGTATCAGGCGCAAGGGAGATCGTCACATTGATCATCCCCGCCCACTCGATTACAATCCCTTGCGCTGATGTCCGTGCCCCGATGGAGACCCCATGACTGATACCTCGATCCTTGCGAACCTGAACCCCGGCCAGCGGCAGGCCGTCGAAGCGCCGGATGGCCCGGTGCTGGTGCTGGCTGGCCCCGGCTCCGGCAAAACGCGCGTGCTGACCCGCCGCATCGCCTACCTGATCCAGCAGCGCGGCGTGCCGCCGTACCGTATCATGGCTGTGACCTTCACCAACAAGGCCGCCCGTGAGATGCGTGAGCGCGTCGAAGGGGTGCTGGGCGAGCGCGTCTCCGACCTGACACTGGGCACCTTTCACAGCGTCTGTGCCCGCTGGCTGCGCATCGAGGCGGCCCGTGGCGACGCACTGCCCATCGGCCCGGATTTCACGATCTATGACAGCGGCGATCAGCTCTCGGTAATGAAGGAGGTCGTAAGGCATGACCTCGGCCTTGATGACAAGGTTCATCGACCCCAGCGTCTGCACGCGGCGATCTCCAACCTCAAGAACGATATGATCACGCCGTCAGGCTTTGTGCCAAAAACCTACCACGACGAGATCACGCTGCGGGCCTACGAGGCCTACCAGGTGCGGCTGGCCTCCGCTAACGCCGTGGACTTCGATGACCTGCTGCTGATGACCGCCCAAATGCTGCGCACCAATCGCGAAATCCGTGTCCGTTACCAGCAGAAGTACCAGCACCTGCTGATCGATGAGTTCCAGGATACCAACGCCACGCAGTATGAACTCGTTCACTTGATCGCGGGGGAGGACAACTCGCTGTTTTGTGTGGGCGATGAGGACCAGAGCATTTACCGCTGGCGCGGGGCTGATTACCGCAATATCCAGCGGTTACATGAGGACTACCCGGCCATCATCACCGTGCTGCTGGAGCAGAACTACCGCTCGACGCAGTCCATCCTCGATGCCGCCACCGCCGTCATCAACCAGAATCAGCACCGCACGCCCAAGGCGCTGTTCACCGAGAACGGCGAGGGTGTCCCACTGGTGTTGTACGAGGCCCACAGCGAGGCCTTCGAGGGCGAGTATGTCGTCCAGACCATCGCGGAACTGGTGGCCTCAGAAGGCATTGAACCCGGCGAGGTGGCGGTCATGTATCGCACCAACGCGCAGTCCCGCCCGCTGGAGGATGCCTTCATCCGTGCCAGCCTCCCTTATCGCCTCGTCGGGGCAACACGTTTCTATGGCCGTAAGGAGATCAGGGACCTGATCGCCTACCTGCGCCTGGTCCATAACCCCGATGACACCGTCAGCCTGATGCGGGTGATCAACACGCCGACACGCGGCATCGGGAACAAGACCATTAACGACCTGATCTCATGGGCCGATCAGCTTGACGGCTCGCCCGGCGCAGCGCTGGCACAGCTCATCGATACGCCCGATCTGGCCCCGTTCAGCGGGCGGTCAAAGTCGGCGCTCAGCGCCTTTGCCGAGATGCTGACGGGCTGGCGGGCCATCCGCGAGCGCGCCACCACCCGCGACCTGCTGGAGATCGTCATTGATGAGATTCGCTACATCGATTCGATCAACGATGGCAGTGAGCAGGCCGCCGACCGCATTGAGAACATTAACGAACTTGTCAACCTCGCCAGTGAGTACGACGAGCTGCCGCTGACCACCTTCCTTGAGGAGGTCTCACTCGTCGCCGATGTGGACACGCTGGCCGATGACGTTAACGCGCCGACGCTGCTTACCTATCACGCTTCGAAGGGGCTTGAGTTTGATGTGGTGTTCCTGGTTGGATTAGAGGAGACCATCCTGCCGCACCAGCGCTCACTGGAGGGCGGCCCGGAGGAACTTGAAGAAGAGCGCCGCCTGTTTTATGTCGGCCTGACGCGCGCCCGTGAGCGCGTCTACCTTGTCTATACCTTTGCCCGTACCATGTGGGGTGATCGCCAGATCAACCTGCCGTCGCGCTTCCTGACCGATATCCCCAAAGACCTCGTCGAGAGTGCTGCCGGGCAGACCTACGGCATCAACGCACGCCGCCCGATGACGTGGCGGCAGGCTGCCGGGCCAGCAAGGCCGCCCCGCGCCGGTGAGGGTGGCAAGCCCACGCTCAAAACCGGGCTGCATGTGCGCCATGCCAGCTTCGGTGAGGGCATCATCATCGAGGTCAAACCCAGTGGCTCCGACCAGGAGATCGCCGTCGCGTTTGAGGATGCCGGGCTGAAGCGCCTGCTCGCCAGCTTCGCTAACCTGGAGGTGCTGGAGAAGTAGGAGATTGGTGGGCGGCATAAGCTCCTCACGCTGACTATACAGGGGGTGCCGCAAGCATCCGTACCCCAGCCCCCACCAGCCCCGCGCTGGCTCCCAGCACTGCCAGCATGATCACAACCCGCAGTCCGGCCACGCCGGGGAATCCCACGCCGCGCTCGACGCCGGTCACGCGCGGATCAGCAAGGTCGATGTATACCGTCACGGGTTCGCCTTCTCCCGGCAGGGTTCGATACTCGCGCCCTGTGATGGCCTGCTCCCCGGTGCGCATCACGCCGTCCGCGTTGGGGTAGGCATACCGCGCCAGGTACAGCGGCACCGATACCCTTATGATGCTGTCAGTCTCCTCGCGTTCGAGCGTCTCGGTCAGGGTGCCATCCATGGCTATCACGTCCCCGGCCAGCACGGTTCGCGTCTCGACCCGGCGGTAGATCGTGTACCCCAGCAAACCCGCCGCCGTCATCATCCCCAGCCCGCCGAGGACCAGTGCCAACCCGATCCAGCGTCGGCGCGTCATTGGCGCTCCCCCATGATCTGCACGATCAGCGTGTGTCGGCGCGGTCGGTTATCAAAATCGACGAAGAGGATCACGGGGCAGTCCTTTCGCTAGCAGGGAGACAGCGGGATGTAAGGGGTCGGAGCCTTTGCCGGGGGTATGGTGGCAGTGCCCGGCATCATCACCCACTGGCCGCAATGACCTCAGCCCCGGTGATCGCCAGCAGCGCCTCGACCAGCACCGAGAGGTTGACTCCGCGCTGCCCGGCGCTGATCACGATGATCTCATGGGTGAGGGCGGTGGCGTCGAGGTAGATGGCAAAGCCCCGGTTAAGCAGCGCCAGTGGTGAGATGCCACCCGTTTGCAACCCGGTCAGTTGTTCGGCGTCGGCGTGGCGTGCCATCACTACTTTTTTCACCCCCACCGCCGCCGCGACCTTTTTGGGGTTGAGTCGGTCCACCGCCGAGACCATGATCAGCATCGGCTTGAAGCCCGGCTGCTGTGCCTCGACCACCAGCGTTTTGTAGATGATCTCGGCAGGCAGCCCGACCAGCCCCGCGATATCGGCGGCCTCGCCCGTGGCCTCGTATTCAAATCGGTAGACCTCGTAGGGGACGTCCTGCCCCTCCAGTACCCGCATGGCGAGCGTCTTGTCATCACCCGATCTTTTCTTCTTTTTTACCACCAGGTCAGCCCTCAACATCCACGGCACTAATGGCACAACGCAAGCCCAGCCCCGGCCCGTAGATATCCGGCGCAAACGAGGAGCGGTTGGTCATGCTGAAGGCGTTCGGCCCGGAGACTCCCCACGCACCACCACGCACGGCTTTCAGCGTGCCGTTTTCCGGCCCACGCGGGTTGACCCCAGCGGAGACAGCGTAGTAGTTGATCTGTGCCCAGTCGGCCATCCACTCCGCGACGTTGCCCGCCATATCGAGCAGGCCCGCCGGGCTGGCCCCACCGGGGAAGCTGCCCACCGGGGCCGCCAGCCCATAGCGGTCATCAAGGTCGGGGTCAGCCCCGGCCAGCGGACAGTTGCGGTCACAGGTGTTCAGCAGTGTCGGGTCCCATTCATCACCCCACGGGTAGGTGTACCCGGTTTCAGCCTCTGCGTCCCAGCGGGCAGCCCGCTCCCATTCGGCCTCGGTGGGCAGCCGTGCGCCGCGCCAGCGGCAGTAGGTATCGGCCTGCGACCATGTCACGTTGATGACGGGGTAATCCGCGTAAGGTTCCTGCCCGTAGTACGCGGTACCGTCGTAAGTCAGTGGGCTGACCGGGATCACGCAGCCGCCATCCTGCACACAAACAGCGTACATATCATTGGTCACTTCGGTGCGGTCGATGTAGTAGGCATCCAGTGTAACGATGTAATCACCCCACACTGCGGGGTCCCCCATCTGAAAGTCCCCACCATCGATATAAACCATGGCGGCACCGGTGATCAGCACCGTGCCACCCGGCGCGGGTGTCTCGCCCCCCGGTGTCTCGTCCAAGGCCGGGCTGCCCTCGTTCTCCGGGGCGGGGGCCTGTGTCGCATCCGATCCGAGTGTGGCAGTTGGTGCCTCCTCGGCGAGTGCCGTTGGCGCAGGTGATGCGGTTGGCGTCACACCCAGCCGTGCGATGAACGCGCGCCCGTCATCGGCCAGCATGGCCCAGCCGAAGAATACCAGCGCAATCGTTCCCAGCGTGATCACCAGCGCAATGACTACCACCATCGGCCTGAAACGCCCCCGCGTTCTCCCTGATGTAGCGGGCAGCCGGGCCTCGCTGTCTTCATAGACCAGGTCGGTTACGGTGGGGTCAAGCGATACAGTCTCGGCGTCGCCCAGGTCACCGGCTTCATCGTTCACGGGGTCGGGCTGCATCCGCGCCAGCAGTGACGGGCGCTCCACCGAGGGGCGCGTCACGTCCATCGAATCCGGTGAGGCTTCTTTGCGAGGCGTGAGCGGCTTTTTGGGTGACGTAATCGCCACCTCTGGCTCCGCGATCTCAGTACCGGGATCGGGCGCAAAGTACACCCGTACCAGCCGTCCGTCGTTCATCTCGCTGGCTGATTCCCCTGCTGGCGTTTCCCCGGGGGCATTGTTATCTTCCGGCGGTTGGCCGATGTCCTGCGGGTCCTGATCGGTCATCGTGTTTCTTCCATGATTAATTCGACGTCTGCCCTGGCAGTGAGGCCGGGATCATACAGTGAAACGTGCCTTTATCGACCCAGATACGGCCCCCGTGGCGCACCACCACTTGTTCAGCAATGGCAAACGGCAGGCGGTCAAGGTCACGCGGGGCAAACAACTCAGCCACAATTGGGGCGCTCGCCTCCGTGCTGCATGGCTGCACCGTCACCTCAATAAAGGCATTGTAGTTCTCTGCTTTTACCTCAACGTAGGCACCCTGTGGCAGACGGGCGGCACAGCCTTTCAGCAGGGCCAGCATAGCCGTCTTCAGACCGGCACGGTCCCCTTTGAGGGGCATCAGGTGATAGGGCAGCAGCTTATCAATGGGCGGCATCCCGCCCGTGCTGGCCCGGATCAGTTCAGCCTCGATCTCCAACAGCAAGCCCTCCAATTCCACATCGTCGCTGGGCAGGCTTGCCGAGCGCTCCGGTGAGAGGTCTGCGAGGTCCGAGGCTGTTATCCACAGGTCATGAGCGCGGGCCACACTCTCGCTGATAATGCGGGCGAGGTCCTGAATCTCAAAGGGCAGGGCGTCACCCTCGTTGATGCGCCCTATCAGGGTTTGTGCATAGGTTAAGGCGGCGGAAATCGGCCCGTACAGTTCCGCGATCACGGTGTCGGAGATCAGGGTATCGACCCATGCCCCGGCATCGCGCAGCAGCAGGACCGTGACGGTGCCGTTCTGCAGTTCCAGCTTGAAGGGGCGGGCGTGCAGCCTGCGGTCCGAGATGGCGATCAGGTATTGCTTGCCGGGCGGCTCCCCGATCTGATCCTTGAGCAGCACGCGAGCCAGGTTGGATCCATCCAGGCGGCGGCGATAGACCAGCGCCACCAGGTCATCCACATCCAGGTCAAGCACATCGCGGGTGGCATAGCCCAGCAGCCGCGCGGCCTCGTCGTTGGTGTAAATGCTGACACCCATCTCATTGAACACGATGATCCCTTCATCGAGTTCTTCCACGATCATCCGCCACAGATCGGTCGTGCCCAGGGTGCGGGACTGCCGCCGTCGTTGCGCCATGTTGATCTCCCTCGCCGTAGTGTGGTGATATCCCCTATGGTGCCCGCAAACAGCCCCCGGCGCAAGTCGATTTGGGCCTCGCGTGGCCTGCTTCTCGCGCCAGTTGACCCACACGCCGGTAAGGCGTATCCTTATGACAGTTTTGTAGTATGCTCGGCTGGCTGTACTGTGGTATCATGAACACGCTTCAATATATATCCCCCAATTGCAGATAAGTAAGAAACCATGCGCTATCTGATTATTTCTGATATTCATGCGAACTTGACCGCGTTTGAAACCATCCTGAAAGACGCGGGGACGCTGGGCACCGATTATGATTTTGTGTGGTGCCTCGGTGATGTGGTGGGCTACGGTCCCGACCCGAATGAGTGCGTCGATTTGCTGCGCACCATGCCGCATCTGTGCCTTGCCGGTAACCACGACTGGGCGGCGCTGGGGCGGCTCGATATCCGTACCTTCAACGCCGATGCCCGTCGCGCCGTCACATGGACGCGCGAGCAGCTTAGCGACGAAAACCTCGCCTATCTTGAAGACCTGCCGACCACTTTTGTTCTCGATGACTTCACGCTGGTTCACGCCTCCCCGCGTGAACCGATCTGGGAATACATCCTTGACCCGCTGATCGCGGCGCTGAACTTCACCGAATATGAAACCACCTACTGCCTCGTCGGCCACACCCACACCCCGGTGACCTTCCGGCTGGGCGAGACCACCGGTGACATCGAGACGGTCAAGCCGCGCTACAACGAGGTCGTGACGCTTAACGGGCAGCGCCAGATCATCAATCCCGGCAGCGTCGGCCAGCCGCGCGACTCTGACCCACGCTCAGCCTATGCCATCCTCGATACCGAGCAGAACACGTGGCAGGCCCGCCGCATCCCCTATGATATTGAGGACGTCCAGGGTCGCATGAAGGGCCATAACCTGCCGGATCGGCTGATCCAGCGCCTTGAACACGGGTGGTAGGCCGCGCCCTTTACTGTTTCGGACTTACCGCAGGTGACATCCCTCGGTAAGGCTCCCCTAAAATAGGGCCAGGGAAAAGTGGACTCTTCAGAGATAATAGAGTTGAAGGAGAGCCCGATGAGAAAGTCACGTTACAGCGAAGCGCAAATCATCAAAATCCTGAAGGAGAGTCCTCTGAAAAAACTCAGGCAGCCACAGCACGATCATGCGACCGAACGTCG
>CAYMGV010000050.1:0-17540 GCA_964390105.1 uncultured Anaerolineae bacterium
GCGCGAGATGACCCGCGTGCTGACGCTGACCCGCGCCATCCGCGTGTTTGATGCTGCCGGGTTCGAGATCGATGACCGTATGAATTACCCGCAGAAGGTGTGGCGGGACTGCCGCCCATGCCCACTGCGTCACCGTTGTGATGAAACTGCTATGATCTATCGGGTCAAACCGGGGGGAGGACCCCACGCATGAACAACGATACAGCCAACCCGGCAGAGGCCCGGCCCGTCACCGGGTTCACATGGGGCGGGATCGATGCGGGTATCAAGCCTGCCGGTATTCCTGATTTCGCCCTGATCGCCAGTGACCGCCCGGCGGCATCGGCGGGGGTGTTTACCACCAACCGCGTCAAGGCAGCCTGTGTTACACGCAACCAAACGCTGATCAATAGCCCCGTGCGTGCGGTGGTCGTCAACTCTGGCAATGCCAACGCTGTCACCGGGGCTGATGGCGACGCCCGAAACGCGGCGATGGCGGCTCATACGGCGGATACGCTCGGCTGTACGGCGGATGAGGTCCTCACCCTTTCGACCGGCGTGATCGGCGTGCCGCTGCCCATCGACGCAATCCGACAAAGGGTGCCCGGCCTTGCCGGGTCAATGAGGGCGGACGGAATCGCCGGGGCGGCGCAGGCCATCATAACCACCGATACGCGCCCCAAGGCGGCCAGCGCAGTCACATCGAGCGGGGTGACCATCACCGGAATCGCAAAAGGGTCGGGCATGATCGCGCCCAACATGGCAACCATGCTGGCGGTTATCACGACGGACGCCGCCATCATGCCTGATGCCCTGCAAGCCCTGCTGGCCGATGCCGTGCGCCAGTCGTTTAATCGCATCGTGGTGGATGGCGATATGAGTACCAACGACACCGTGCTGATGCTGGCGAACGGTGCGGCGGGGGTCGAGGTGACGGTGGCCGATACCGGGTTCGCGGCGGCACTGCTGGATGTGTGTGGGGCGCTGGCGCAGGCCATTGTGAAGGATGGTGAAGGCGCGACCAAGTTCGTGACGCTGGAGATCGGAGGGGCCGCCAGCCAAGCCGATGCACGGGCCGTAGGCCATGCCATTGCTACCTCACCATTGTGCAAGACGGCCTTTTACGGCGCGGACCCCAACTGGGGCCGTCTGCTGGCCGCTGCCGGGCGCTCCGGCGTGCCTATCGATCCGGCGCGGGTGTCGCTGTGGCTGTTTGATGATGACGGACACGAATTCCACTTGTTAGCCGATGGTGCCCCGCTGGAGTTCGATGAGCCTGCCGCCATCGAGATGATGACCGGCGATGCATGGGGGTTCAGGATGACACTGGGCATGGGCGACCAGGCCGCCACGCTGTGGACCTGCGACCTCAGCCATGGCTATGTTAGCATCAACGCTGAATATCGAACCTGATACCGGGCAGTATCCCGTTTTATTTATCCGTTTGTGTACCCAGTTTACTGAAAGGAAGCATCCCGTGAGCCACAAGAAAGACATCAAGAAGGTTGTTCTCGCCTATTCCGGCGGCCTCGATACATCAGTGATCGTGCCGTGGCTGAAGGAAAACTACGGCAATGTCGAGGTGATCTGCATGACTGCCGATATCGGACAGGAGCAGGAACTCGACGGGCTGGAGGAAAAGGCCATTAAATCCGGTGCCAGCAAAATATTCATTGAGGACCTGCGCGAGGAATTTCTCAACGACTTCGTGATCCCAACCATGCAGGCCGGGGCCGTCTATGAGCGCAAGTACCTGCTGGGTACATCGTTTGCCCGTCCGCTGATCGCCAAGCGCATGGTCGAGATCGCCGAGGCTGAAGGTGCCGACGCCGTGGCCCACGGGGCCACCGGAAAGGGTAACGATCAGGTTCGCTTTGAGCTAACCGTGATGGCACTTAACCCGACCCTGAAGATCATCGCGCCGTGGCGTGAGTGGGACATCCGCAGCCGTGAGGACGCGCTCGATTATGCGCGAAAACATGATGTGCCAGTCGTCCACACCGAAAAATCGATCTACAGCCGGGACTTTAACATCTGGCACATGAGCCATGAGGGTGGCCTGCTGGAAAACCCGTGGCTGGAACCGGAAGACGAGATGTACATGCTGACCCCGGACCCCACCAAAGCCCCCGATGAGCCGGAGGAGATCACGGTTTCGTTTGAAGCGGGTTACCCCACCGCGCTGAACGGCCAGAAGATGGGCATCGTGGACCTGGTGATGGCACTCAACAAGATCGGTGGCAAGCACGCCATTGGCCGCGTGGACCTCGTTGAGAATCGTCTTGTTGGGATGAAGTCACACGGCGTCTATGAGACCCCCGGCGGCGCGATCCTGTACCAGGCTCACCAGGAACTCGAGTCGATCTGCCTCGATAAGGACACCCTGCACTACAAGCAGCAGGTCGGCTTGCGTTACGCCGAACTGGTCTACAACGGCAAGTGGTTCTCCTCACTGCGGGAGGCCTTTGATGGCTTTGTGATGGTGACGCAGCGCCACGTGACCGGCGACGTGCGTATGAAGCTGTACAAGGGCAACATCATTGTGGTGGGCCGCCAATCACCGTACAGCCTGTATCGTGACGACTACGCCTCCTTTGGGCAGATGGATGTGTACGACCAGCAGGACGCCGAAGGGTTCATCAACCTGTTTGGCCTGCCGCTCAAGGTCGATGCCCTGCTCAACATCGAGGGCACCGGCAAGAGCCGCTTCCGTGCGCCAGACTACAGCATCTTCAAGCGTGACTAGGGTTTTTACGGATCAGGTGGCCAGGTACCAGGTTTGATGGGTAGCTATCAGCTCAAAACCTGACGCCTGACGCCTGATGCCTGTATCCGGAGGATATCACCATGCGCCTGTGGGGGGGTCGCTTTGAGGGCGACGTAGACAACCTGATGCGCCAGTTCAATGACAGCTTCCGCTTTGACCACCGCCTGTATGCCGCCGACATCCGTGGCAGCATAGCCTATGCGGGCGCGCTGTATCATGCTGGTCTGCTGAGAGAGGACGAACATCGCCAGATCGCCGAGGGCTTGGAGCAGGTCAGGGCTGAGTTTGACGCCAGGATCTTCGAGGCGCTCATCACCGATGAGGACATCCACACCGCCGTCGAACGCCGTCTGACCGAAATCATCGGGTCGGCGGCGGGCAAGCTGCACACCGGGCGCAGCCGCAACGATCAGGTCGCGACGGATGTGCGGCTGTGGCTGCTGGGTGTCCTCGATACAGTGGATGGCAACCTGCGGGCGATCCAGTCTGCGCTGGTGACGCTGGCGGAGGGTCATGTCGAGACGGTCATGCCGGGCTACACGCACCTTCAGCCCGCTCAACCGATCACCTTTGCCCACTGGCTGCTCTCCTATGCGTGGATGCTTCAGCGGGACCGTGAACGGCTGGCCGATTGCCGTAAGCGCACCGCGGTGCTGCCACTCGGATCGGGGGCGCTGGCAGGCAATCCCTTCGCCATTGACCGCGACCGGCTGGCCGCTGAACTGGATATGACGGCCATCACGCTTAACAGCCTTGATGCGGTAAGTGACCGCGACTTTGCTGCCGAGTTCCTGTTTAGTTCGGCCATGATCGGCCTGCACCTGAGCCGCCTCGCCGAGGATTTGATCCTGTACAGCAGCCCCGGCTTCCGCTTTGTGACGCTGGGCGAGGCCTACACCACCGGGTCGAGCCTGATGCCGCAGAAACGCAACCCCGACTCGATGGAACTGACGCGCGGCAAGGCCGGTCGGCTGGTGGGCAACCTCACCGCACTGATGGTGACACTCAAGGGGCTGCCCTCGACCTACAACAAGGACATGCAGGAGGACAAGGAGCCGCTGTTCGATACGGCGGATACGTTGGCGGTGATGCTGCCTGTGGTGCGCGGCGTGATCGAGACGCTGACCATCCACCCCACTCGTATGAAGGCCGCCCTCAATGACTTCATGCTGGCAACCGATCTTGCTGAGTACCTCGTTCGTAAGGGGATGCCCTTCCGCGAGGCGCATCATGCCGCCGGGGAAGCGGTGCGCCTCGCCGAAGAGCGTGGGATCGGCCTGCATGACCTGCCCCCCGCCGACCTGCAAACGATATCGGGGCTGTTTGATGACGGCGCAGCAGGCGTGTTCGATTACATGGCCTCGACGCGCTCACGCGCGGTGCCTGGGGGGACATCGCCGGGTTCGATCCGGGGACAGATCGCGGCACTGCGGGGAATGCTGGTGTAAGAAGAGTGGTCGTCAATTTGCCTGTATTGCACTCGCCGTTTCCCCACTCTGCTCTCCAGGAAAACGGGCAGGCTCACCGGCCTGCCCGTTTTCGTATCACTGACCATCGAGCTATTCGCCAGCCTCGACGGTGGCCTCGATGATGTACGGTGGGTTCGCCAGCATGTCGAGAACATCCGACAGGGTATGTGTACCTACGAGGTACACGTTGGAGTCCCCGGGAAGCTGCACATAGTACGAGGTCGCACCGACGTTCTGATTACCAACAGTGAAGCTGTATGCCCCCTCGGTAACCGTCGTGAACACGATCTCGTAGCGGGCATCCGTGCCCAACCCGAAATCCACCAGCCCATCAACGTCACTCAGCGTGCGTGACGCGATCAGGTTCGGCAGATTGGCGAGTGAGGCATTGAGACGGTTGGTATCCACTATCTCACCTGCTTCCGGCTCAACCATCGTCTCGGTGATGGTCCACTCCGGCACAACCGTACCGGTGTCGATGGTACCAGTCTCCTCGTCCAGCCCCGACACAAGCTGCTCGCGCAGTTCTTCGACATTCAGCTCAGCAGCAAAGGTGTCGCCGGTTTGCATATCCGTGATCTGCACCGAAGCCACAACGCCGCCGTAAGCAGCGGGGAACAAATCTACGGTGGTCCCGGCGGGTGAAGTCGGCAGCAGTTCTGCCGCCGAGTCCTCCTCGTCGGGTTGCAGCACGAACTGGTAGACCAGCACGGCTACGACGATCAGCCCGACGAACACGCCCAACGTGATCAGTCGTCCTTTGTTGTTCATCAGCAGCCCTCCTTACCGGGTCTCTTTAGCGGCGGCGACGCCTTGCGAACCACAATACCAGCCCCGTGCCCGCCACGAACAGCGGCACCAGGCAGGTAATGAAGATCATCGTGACGTTAAGCCACAACCGTGTGAACGGGCGGTCAAACGTACGAGAGCCGACATCCGGTGAGGGCAGACTGATCGCATCCTCGGATTCAGTGAGCCAGTTGGCCGCATTGAGGAAGAACTGGTCATTACTGAAGGTGCTGTATTGCAGTGCATCGTTGGCAACGAAGTCGGCATCACCCACTACAACGACCTGTGCGCCAGTGGCCGCATTTTCACCACTCACGGCAATCGCCAGTGGGCCGAGCAGGTCGGCCTCATCATACTCATATTGACCGAAGCGGTTGGTCTCACCCCATGAGCCGTCCTCGGTGGTAAAGCCGAGGCTGGTCAACTGCACGCCTTCAGGCGGAGTAGCCGACTGCGAGATGCTGCGTGCCAACGGCAGGAACACGGCCTGGCTCTGCTCATCCAGTGTCTGCGTGATGGGCGAGGAGGCGTTCCAGGAGTAGATGACTGGCACATCGGCACTGAAGTTGCTGGCCGTCCGCACATCAAGTATCAGGTTGTTATCCGCCGAGATACCCCAGTCTTCCAGCAGGTAGTTCAGCAGCGGGCTTGTCGCGCCGCCCTCGGCGATCAACTCATCGAGCATCTCGCCGGAAGCGACATCCCACACACGGATGAGGCCGTCACGCCCTGCGCTGGCAAGGGTGCCGCCATCCGGTGAGAGGTCAAGGTCCCAGATGACATCTTCATGAGCAGCGATGACGGCATTACCATAACGAATCGTGCCATCACCGACGGCATAGTACAGTTCGCCGTCCGCATCGATTGCGATGGCCGTCATGCCTGCCTCGGGAAAGATCGAATCAACGGACCCGGCACCCGTCTCGATATCGATGCTGCCCAGCGTGCCATCAAGGGCGCTGCTGTACAGGGTCTCGCCATCGGGCGAGAACTCGATATCGAACACAGTGTTTTCATGTAGAGCCTGGCTGAGCAACTGCTCGCCAGTCGCGGCATCAAACAGAAAGACGAAACCGCCCGCCCCGCTGCCACGGCCACCCGCCGCTGCAAACAGGGTGCCATCCGGTGAAAAGCTCACTGCGATCAGCGGCACAGAGGTCGTGATGGCATCATAGGCCGGTTCGTAAGTGTCAGTATCCCAGGCATTGATCACCTGGTCCTCACCGACGCTGACCAGCAGTGACCCATCGGGCGAATACGCCAGTGCTGAGGCAAGGTCGGTCACGCCCTGCGGCTCCGCGATAGTCTCACCTGATGACACATCCCACACGCGCACGGAGCCATCCGCGCTTACGCTGGCGATCTGGCTGCCGTCGGGGGCGTACACGGTATCAATCACATCGAGGGTATGACCGCGCATGGTGCGGAATACACTGCCAACTGAAGATCGCCACACGATAACGGTGCCATCAGAGCTGCCGCCCACGATACGGGCACCATCTGGCTGGAAGTCCACGCTGAGCAGCCCGGAACTCTGGACACCGCCGTCGCCAGGATCAGCCAGCACCAGCAGCTTACCGCCGCCGTCCACATACGCGCGGATGGCATCGATCTCCGCCGGGGCAAATTGTGAGGTCGCCCCACCAACAATCAGCAGGTCCGCGTCAGCAGGCACGCCTTCGTCACTCGTCACAAGGTTAAGCGGGTTGAGCGTGAAGTTGGCACGCTCCATATCGGCACCCATGTTACCAGTCTGGGTGCCGCCAAAATCGGTAAAATCACGCTCGCCGTGGCCGATGGTGTAGTACGTCACACGCGGATCACCCAATATGACCCGGACGATGCCGGTTGTCAGTTCACGCTCACTGGGGAAGTCGATCTGCTGGGTGCGGTCGCCCTGTTCCAACACGATCACGCCGCCGCTGTCAATGCTGAGGCGCTGAGCCAGGGCCGGGTTACGGTCAGGATCGTAGAAGTCATACGTAAACATGCCGTCCGGGGCTGAGCGTGCATACTGTGAGAGCCATAGTTCAGCGGTTTCCTTCTCGGAGCTGCCTTCTGTGTAGAACCCGTAAGCGGTAATGGGTTCCTCCAATGTGCCGAGCAGGTCTTTGGTCTCGTCACTGATGGAGTATTCCTGCCCTTCGGACAGGTCGATGGGGTCAAGGTTGACCTGTTTGAGTATCACGTAGCCCGCAAAGACCAGCACCACAAAAGCGAGGCTCAGGCCCCACGATGTGATTGCATACTGCCCGGTGCGGCCCGTCACTGCCTCGGTGATGGACTGCGGGTCGACCAGGATGAACCCGGCCAACCCGATCACGCCAACGGCCAGCGCGATATATACATATGGGCTGGCCGTATCGAGGCGCTCACCAAAAGTGGTACCCGATGAAGCGATGACGGCCACCACGGCCACCAGCAGGCCCAGCCCGCCAAGGGCCAGCAGCACCCACCGCAGCAGGGTGCGGTCGATCTGGATGGTTTTTTCGTCATTCATTACGCCGTCCATCTCCTTGTACTAAGAGATTGAGTAGCCAGGAACAGGAAGACCAGGATCATGCCAACAAAGTACATGATGTCCATGGGATCTATCAATGCTCGCTGGATGAGGTTCTGGTAATGCCCGATCATGGACAATTCACTGAAAAAGTCACCAACGGTGGTGCCAGTCACCAGCACACTACCCAGTTCGGCAAGGTACAGCGCCAGCAGAATCCCCATACTCACGAAGAATGACACCAGTTGATACTGGGTTAGCGAGGACGCGAATACGCCCACCGCCAGCATCGCGCCGGTCATCAGCCACAGGCCAAGATACCCCGTGATGAGCAGATTGATCTCAGGGCTGCCGCGCTGCATCAGCACAAATGGGTACGGCAGCGTCAGCGCGATGAACAGCGTCATCACCGCCCATGCCCCCAGCCACTTACCTGCCACGATTTCCCAATCGCGTACAGGGGCCGTGAACAGCAGTTCATGCGTGCCGGTGTGCAGTTCTTCGGTGATCAGGCGCATGGTCAATGCCGGTGCCATGAAGATCAGCAGGAACAGCAGGTTACCCAGCACCAGCAGCATACTCGGCTCGGCACCCTGCTCATTGAACTGGACCAGCGACAGCGAGAAGAACCCGCCCGCAAAGAACAGCCAGATCGCCCCGATCAGCCATACGATCGGGGAGACAAAGAAGATCGAGAATTCCTGCTTCGTGATCACCCACAGGGTGCGCAGGGAACGCCCTATTGTTTCCATGTTAGCCTATCTCCTCCACTACTTCAGCTTCCTCATCACGAACAAGCTGGAGGAAGATATCTTCCAGCGTCATATCGAGTGCCCGCAATTCGAGCAGGTCCCAATTGTGCCCAACCACGGTGGAGGCCAACTGCGGACGCGGGTCGATCCCGGCAACTGCCAGGACGTCAATGGCACCGGTTTCTGTTGCCAGCACCTCGGTCACGCCGTCAATACCACTCAGCGCGTCGGAGATCGTTGCAAAGTCCAACCCACCCCCCACGCTGACGCGGTAGCGGTTGATGTTCTGCAAGCGTGAGGACAGGGCCTGCGGAGCATCCTCAGCGACGATCTGGCCCTTGTTGATGACCAGCACGCGTGAACACATTTGTTCAACTTCGGAGAGGATGTGCGTACTCAGCATCACGGTGCGGTCCTGGCCGACCTGGCGGATCAATTCGCGCACCTCGCGAATCTGTGCCGGGTCAAGGCCAATGGTCGGCTCATCGAGGATCAGCACATCGGGTTGATGAACCAATGCCTGGGCCAGACCCACACGCTGGCGCATACCCTTTGAGAGATTGCTGACCATGCTCTCCGCCCGGTCGAGCAGATCCACCTGTTCCAGTGCCTGCCCGACGCGGTCCATGCGTTCCTTACGGTTGATGCCGTACAGATCGGCCATGTACTCCACGTACTGCCATACCGTCATTTCACGATACAGCGGCACTGATTCAGGCAGATAGCCAACATGCCGCCGCGCCTCAAGCGGCTGTTCGAGCATATCATACCCGGCCACGACCACCTGGCCTTCCGTCGGTGGCATGTAGCCCGTCAGGATGCGCATGGTGGTGGTTTTGCCTGCGCCATTTGGCCCAAGGAACCCGAGGATTTCACCGCGTTCAGCGGTGAAGCTCAGGTCATCCACAGCCTTGAAAGCGCCGTAGTACTTCGTCAAACCTTCGACTTGTATCATGTATTACCCCCTTTTGTCACCAAGACAGAGTAGAGGCGGCCTGATGAATGGTGGTTGCAGCGGCAAAACAATACCACTACCTGTATCAAGCAACGGTATTATGCTCCATCTGCATAAGAATTAAATAAACAGGAACAGGCGGATCATACTGAACCGTTCATGGCATTGTCAAACTCCCCTCAAACGCCTCAGCACGGGGATCAACCTTCATGACGCGATACCGGGCAGGCGGCAGTTGTATGTCGTTATGCGGGAAATCAATATCAGTATCGAGAATTGTTATTCTCATAATCTATATCTTGCATGACCATTTATAGAGCGGCTGAATTATTTCGCTTAACCGGGGGATGTGGCATAGTATACAGGAAATCAGGCAACCCTCTGAGGCTCGGATGACCACACAACTCAAGACTCTGCTCAAGCTGAAAAAAGGTGAGGCTCGGCCAGCGTTCGTTCTATTCTGGTATTACTTCATGGTGGTAACGGTTTCCATCATGGGGCGCAGTGCCAGCCGCTCGATCTTCCTGAGTACCGTCGATAATGCCGAATCAGTGCTGCCGCTGGTGCTGATCGCGGTGGCATTAACCTCCAGCGTGGTGGCCGCCGGGTATGGTTGGCTCTCACGACGTATGAACCTCGTTCCGCTGATCATGACAGTCAGTGTGTTTTTCGCCGTTACGCTTTCAGCGCTGACGGTCTTCCTGGATTACACCCCGGTTATTATCGCAATGTTCATCTGGCTCGAGGTCATCGCCACGATGGGGACGGTGCAGTTCTTCCTGCTGTCCAGTTCGATCTTCACCACGCGGCAGGCCAAGCGCATCTACGGCCTGACCGGCGCAGGGGGGGCTATTGCGGGCCTGATCAGCGGGCTGGCCTTGCGCCCCATCACCAACAGCATGGGTACCCGTCCAATCCTGTATATTGCATCCGGCGCGATGATCATTGTCGCCGTGCTGGCATGGCTGGCCGGGCGTTATATCCATGCCCCGGAGGGGGAAGACGGCGATGCGAGGAGGCTGGGTAAAAAGCAGGAACGCCTTAACTTCGATGGTTACCTGATCGCCATCACGACGGCAGTGGCGCTGATGATCATCGTGGCGACGACGGTTGAGTACCAGTTCAACATTGTGATGTTGGACGCCATCCCTGACCAGGACCAGCTAACAGTGTTCTTCGGATCGTTCTTCGCCGTGATCGGCGTGCTGCAACTGCTGATCCGGCTGTTTGTGGTCAGCCGCGTGCTGGAGCGCTCCGGTATCCTGGCTGGGCTGCTCAGCCTGCCAGGCTCCATGGCGATTGCCTCACTGGTCATGCTGCTGATGCCCGGCCCCATCGCCGCCATCCTGCTCAAAGGGACCGACCAGGTCTTCCGCTACACCATTACCGAGACCTCGATGGAACTGCTGTGGGTCCCCATCCCGGCGGCCCAGCGCCTGCGAGCCAAGCCCATTATCAGCGGGACGGTGGTCTCATTGTTCCAGGGGATATCGGGTCTGCTGATCTTTTTCGCAGTCCTGATCGGCCTGCGTGTGGAGTTACTAAGCATTCTACTGTTGATCGCCATCGTTCTGTGGGTCCCGGTGGTACTGCGTCTGCGGCAGGGCTACCTTGGCGCACTGACCGAGAGCCTTCAGCAGCGCAACCTTGAGTTTGAAGACGTCCGCATCGATTCAACCGACCAGACCATCGTCCGTACCATCAATAAATGGTTGATGACGGGTAATGAGGTCGAGCAGGCGTTTGTGCTGAGCATGATAGACAACCTGATTCTTGACCCGTGGTCGGATACGCTGCACGATCTGTTCACTCACAGCGACAGCGACCTGATCCGTGCCCAGTTGGTCCGCATGACTGAAGACTATCCCGCCATTATCTCCGATGTCGAGCTGCTGGCATTGGTCGAAAAACAGGACCCCATCGCAGATGAGGCACTGCGGGTCGCGGCGGTCCGGCACTCCCAGGGCCTGCTGCCGCTGCTGGAAGCCAATTTTTACACCGAGGATACGTCCATGCGGGCCGCCATTATGGAGGCCATCTGTATCCTGCAGGAAGGCCCGGTCGATAAGGCCATTGAGGAACTCAAGACCATGCTCGATGCCGCCGAACCAGGTGCCATCATCGCCGGGTTGACCGCCACCGAGCATCTGCCATTGGAGCGCCAGCGCGTGCTGCTGACCGAATCACGCATCCTGCGGCTGCTGGCCCATGACTTGGTTGGTATCCGCCAGCAGAGCATCATCCTGATGCTGCCCGATACCTTTGATATGAAGACACCCAACCTGATCGATGCCATGGCCCGCAACCTGCCCGACCCCGCCATTGAAGAACTGACCCGGCGGCAGATGCGCTTGTTTCCATCGGAAACCGTGATCGACGTGTTGACCACGATCTACCGCGATGGCACAGAGCCTATCGACTTGCAGGTAGCCGCCATCCGTGCGCTGGCTGATTACCCCACCGGCGAAGTGGCCGTGCGGTTGGGGCAGGACCTCCAGCAGGCGCACATCATGTCGCTCTCGGCAGCCATGATCGACACACTGCTGGCGATCTCGCGCCGGAACCCCCTGCCGCCAACGCTGGTCAACGACCTCGCCGCGCAGCGTTGGGAGATCGCCGTCACTGCCTACCGGTCGTACAAGTATCTCGACTTGCTGGGCGAGAAAAGCGCCAACTATCTGATGCGTGAACTGATTCGCGGCGACCTGAACGAAAGCCTGCCGCTGCTGCTCAAGCTGAGCGTACTGGATCAGCCCGATACCGACATTGAATCGATCCTCAAGCAGGTTCTCTCCGATGACCGTACCCGCCAGAGCAACGCGCTTGAAATCCTTGATAACGTCCTCAAACGCGACGAACGCGACATGATCCTGCCGCTGCTGGATGGACGGTCCATCACCGAGATCATCGCCGAGGGACCGCGCCATGTTGGTAAGCTGCCGCGCAATATGTCTGATGTGACGAAGCAGTGGATTATCTCACCTGATGAGTGGCGGGCAGTGGTCGCGCTGGATTATGCCATGCGCTACCAGCGCTTCGACGTGCTGCTGACCATCGATTGGGAGACACTCCCCAACACGCATCCCAACGCCGATCAATTAAAACAATACTTGCAGGATATCGAGGGCGCGTTGCAGGAACTGAGTTCCACGGGCGTCATTAAATTGTATAACCCGGTACCGGAGGGCAGAATGTACTCAACGCTTGAACTGACCATCATCCTGAAAAACAGTGACCTGTTCGGGCAGATCCCCTCCAAACAGTTGTATTACCTTGCCCAGATCGTGGAGGAGCAGGTCTATGAGGCCAATCAGCCGATCTTCAACGAGGGCGACGAGGGCGACTCGATGTACATCATCTCGGAGGGATCGGTGCGCATCCACCTGCACGGGCGTGAGCTAACGGTGCTGCATACCGGGCAAAGCGTTGGGGAACTGGCACTGATGGATAAGCAGCCGCGTTCTGCCGGGGCCACCGCCGCCGAGCGGACGGTGCTGCTGAGGCTCAGCGCGCGTGATTTCAACCGCGTCACCGCCACCAACCCCAACATCATGAGCGGGGCCGTGCGCGTGCTGGCCCAGCGTCTGCGTGCCACCAACGAACGTCTGCTTGCCACCCGTGACCGTGGTGCCGTAGTTGATACGCTGCTGGATCAGATCGATAAGGATTAACGCAGGCAAACACAAAAACAGGGCACCTGCACGGTGCCCTGTTTTGATTCCGCTGCCCCGTGAGACTTACTGCCCTTTAAAATCCGGCTGACGTTTCTCCATAAACGCGCGGAGACCTTCCTTGTGGTCGGCGGTTTGGGCGGCGATGTCCTGTAGTTCCGCCTCAATGTTGAGTGCGTCTTCCAGTGTGCCGGTTGCTGCCACGTTGACCGCCCGCTTGATCAGGCCGATGGTCTTCGTGGGGGCTTTAGCATACTGCGCAGCCATTTCGGCCACGGCATTTTCAAATTCTTCCTGGTCCACCACGCGGTTGACGATGCCCAGGTTGAACGCTTCATGCGCGGTGACGACTCGCCCACTGAGCATCAGTTCCAACACGCGGGTACGGCCTAACATCTGGCTGAGGAACCACGTCGAGCCACTGTCCGGCACCAGGCCAATGTTGACGAACGCCTGCACAAACTTGGCCGATTCCTTAGCAATACGGAAATCACAGGCGAGGGCGAGGCTCATCCCGGCACCAGCGGCGGCCCCGTTAATCGCCCCGATGATGGGCTTGGGCATCGAAACCATGCGTATGATCAGCGGATTGTAATGCTCTTTGAGAAAAGCACTGTAACTGAACTCGCTGCCAAAGCTGCTGACATCCCCCAGATCAGCACCGGGGCAAAAGCCGCGCCCGGCCCCGGTCAGTACCACCACGCGCGCGGCGGGGTCAGCTTCGGCGGCAGCTATCGCCTCGTCAAGCTCACGCAGCAGGGTGATGCTCATCGCATTGAGTTTCTCGGGGCGGTTCAGCGTGATGGTGAGGACACCATTTTCCTCAAGGTTGTAGAGCAGGGTTTCATAAGCCATAAAGCAGCATGACCTTTGATGTGTGGATCAGGTTAAGAGTGGTGTGAACTGCTCAAAGGAATGACCACAGGTTGGGCAATCATAGAGTCTGCGCGCTGTGACTGGCCCAAAGCTGCTGCGCAGGCGCGGGTGCGGCGAAGCGCAATACGGGCACAGCACATGATCGGCGAGCGGCAGCAGATGCACCTCAGGGGGCACCAGTGACAGATTGAAAGCGGTCAGTCGACGACGCCCCTCATCGGTAATCCAATCCGGGGTCCACGGTGGATCGTACTGTGTCACGATCTCGATCTTCTCGTAGCTGAGTTCGTTCAGCTTGCCCGCGATAGCGCCTTGCAGCGCATACAGCAGCGGCTCATCCGGCGCGGGTGGTGTGATAACCACGCGCACCACCCACGGCGTGGCGTAAATATCGCGCACAATGCCCATCTCAACAATGGACAGCAGCGGGATTTCATGATTATGAACGGTATCCAGCGCACGCCAGATACGGTCAACAATGCGGATTTCGCCAGTCATGGCGTAGACCTTCCCTCCCGCTAAATCGCAGCCCCTGACCGGCTGCGGCTGGCCTCAGCCAACAGTTCAACCAACTCGACCCGGTATGCCGACCCCACCAAACGGGAAGGCACGTCCGCCTCTTCCCCCATAATGACTAAATCAATACTCGCCAGTTCGACGCGCACAGCCTCGATCCATACCTGCTGCTGGTGAAACAGATTGGGCAGGGTTCCGCGTTTCATCAGGTCAGCTTCACCGGGCAGAATTTCAAACAATCCGGCGGCCAGCGGCCACAGGCGATCTAGCTCAGCCTGAACGACGGGGGCCTGTGCGGTATTGGCTGCCAGCCACTTCTCAAGGGTTGTCAGCGTCTGATGGGCGTGTTCGACCTTACGCCTGCGCATGAAGGTCGCGGCATCACTGATGGCGTCATGCTGTGTGCTGCGCAGGCAGCGCAGCAGGGTTGTCTCGTAGCGATCAAACAAATACTCACGCAGCAGTGCGCCCGGCCATGTCTCACTGGGCATCTCGACCAATGCCGCACTGCGCAGGGACGCGGCGTCTCGCTTGACCCGGTCGCGGGGAGCATTATCGCCGGTAAGCCGGGAGGCCAGCCGATACCACATCTGCGCCTGTATGACCTGGTCCAGCGCGATGCAGGACAGGATGTTGCTGTGCGTCGAGACCGGGGCCTGCCCACACCACGCGGCATTATGCTGGCTCAGCAGCAGATCGTCGTCGGCCATCGCCACCAGGCGAGCGCTGACCGCCGTCATCACGCTGTCGTTACTCATTAAGATGCTCCTGGCGCGCCCGGCTTGAGGGCACGGGTCGCAAAATAGATGGGGAAGTAGTCGCGTTCGGCTCCCTCATCTGACGTATCTTCGTAAAAGCCGGTCAGGTAAAATCCCGCTTTCATCTGCCCGTTGATCTGGCTTTCATAAGTATGGCTCCATTCGAGCGGTTCATCCAGCCCGTAAGCCGCCGCACGTTCTTCATCCGTCAGTGAATCGCGATCCGAGTATGGCAGCTTGTAGCGGACTTCGAAGCGGCCTTCTTCTTCCAGGAGGGGGATATCAAAAATGTAGATAACGGGGTTCATAAAGCCACTGAGCAGCACACCGCCCGGCTTCAGCACACGGAAGCACTCCATCCACACCGGGGTTGGGTCTGGAATGAAGACGTTCGAGATCGGGTGGAAGATGCAGTCGAACGTGTTGGCCGCAAACATTGAGAGGTCACGCATATCACCCAGCACCGTGCGGATGCCCAGGTTATGATGCTTGGCCATGTGTACATCACTGGCAAGCTGCGCCGGGGAATTATCGAGGAGGGTGACAGCCGCGCCAGCCGCCGCAAGAATCGGCCCCTGCTGGCCGCCTGCTGCGGCCAAACCGAGTACCTTTGCACCCTTTAGTGGTGGGAACCACTCGCGCGGGACGGGCTGGGATTCTGTGAGGTAGACGTTCCACGTATCGTGGCGGGCGGCCTCGATAATGACATCCTCGACCGGAATGGTCCAGCGGATGCCGTTCTGCACCCAGCGATCCCACGCGCGGCGGTTATGCTCGGCGATGGAGTCCATGCTGTTATGTGTGTCATGGGATGGATTGGGTACCACGGTCGATATCCCTTACGCTCAGCAACTCGAGGTCAATGGGCTGTGGAATATAACCTCAAAGGGTTGCACAATTGCTGAACCTGCCTCCCCCTATTCTACCCTATGACACTGCTATTTGAATAAGACGTATCACGTTTGTGATGGCCGCCGCCGGAAACTACACGCAGGGGCACGGCTATCTACGCCTGACCCCGGGCCAGCACTGCCGCACCGATCAGCCCGACATCCGCGCCGAGTTGGGCGGGAACGATGGGGGCGTCCTCGTAATAGCGGGGATGGACAACGTGGGTGCGGGCAGCCTCGTGAATGGGGTTGAGCAGGAGATCGCCGATCTGAGTCACCGAGCCGCCCAGCACGAACAGGTCAGGGTGCAGGGTCATCATCAGCGTGGAGATGGCGATGCCAATGTGCCAGCCCGCACGCTGCACGATCTGACGGGCGAGCGCATCCCCCTGCTGCGCGGCCTCCCCCACCTCCTTACTGGCCAGGTTATCCAGCGTATCGACCATCCCCCGCAGGATCGAGTCTTCCCCGGCTTCGATACGTTCACGCGCCTGCTTTGCGATAGCGGTGCCCGCCGCGATACCTTCGAGATGGCCGGGTTTGCCGCAGGTGCAGATCGGGCCGTTGGGGTCCACCACCGTATGCCCGATCTCCCCCGCCATGCCGCTGCCGATGACCGGCTTGCCATCGATGATGATACCGCCGCCGATACCGGTGCTGATCGTCAGGTAGATCATGACACGTGATCCCTGCCCGGCCCCAAGCGCGTACTCAGCTAAACCGGCAAGGTCGGCGTCATTGCCGAGGTAGACTGACTGCCCAAAGCGCGCCTGCAGCAGGTCATGCAGTGGGGTGTCATCAAAGGGCAGGTTGGGTGTCCCCAGGACGATCCCTGTCCGTGCATCAAGGGGGCCGGGGCAGGCCACACCGATACGGGTAGGGTCACCGGGGTCTTCGGGAAGAACCTGCTCAATCGTCTCGTAGATGCGGTCCAGCACCGCACCGAGGCCGTCCTCAACATGCGTCAACTGCTGGGTGCGTTCGGCCAGGGTCAGGTCGTCGTCAAAGCGGGCCGCGCGGATCAGTGTGCCGCCGATGTCTACCCCGATAATCGAACTCATACGCCCTCCTCTACTGGCTTGTCCTCCCCGGTCAGGTCCAGGTACGCGAAATAGACCTCGCTCATGCGGCGTGTGATGGGCGGGCATTCGATCCCGGCTTCCGCCAGCAGCGCGCGTGTCCGTTCGGAGGCGGCCAGCGGCGCAACCTCGTCATCGGCGAGGTTGAGGAACATCGGCAGCAGCGGGATCATGGCGTTTGCGATGCCGCGTCGTGCCTGCTGCATCAGTGCCATACGCCAGTCACGCGGGGAGACCTTTTGCAGGTCAGGGCGCAGGGCCTTCAGCCACTCGATCCAGTCACGCTGCGGGGTATTCTCCGGGTGGGTCAGGTGGTAAATGTGCCCAACCGCATCAGGCCGCCTCATCAGATGTACGATCCCGCTGCTGACATAATCAACCGGGATCAGGTTCCACGCGGTGCCGTTGTCGGCATAGATGCCCATCTGGTAGGTGCCGCGCGCTACGCGGCTGGCGAGGTCCTGCATGTTGGTGACGCCCGTCTCGCTGTGCCCAACGATGATGCCGGGTCGGTACACCACCGCCGGGATGCCGCGTTC
>CAYMGV010000051.1:0-17009 GCA_964390105.1 uncultured Anaerolineae bacterium
GGCGCTGCGCGTGCTGGCAACCTCGTACAGCCCGTCAACGGCGGGCCACAAACAGCCCGGTGACCCCGGCTTTGGCATCGCGGCGGCGGGCGCGGAGGTGGTACGCGGCATCGTGGCGACCGACCCCCGCGTGATCCCGCTCTATACACAGATGTTCATCCCCGGTTACGGGTTCGGGCAGGCGCTGGATACGGGCGGGGCGATCAAGGGGCTGCGGATTGACCTCGGCTACTCGGATGCGGAACTGGTCGAGCGCTACGAATTCATCGACATTTACCTGCTGCCGCCCGTGCCGCCCCCGGATCAGATCCCGTACGTGCTGCCGCTCAGTGAGCCTGAGCCGGTAGAATGACGCCTATCACCCCCGGGTTTTAGTCGCCAAACGTCCCCGCAACCCACACCCTGATCTCATCACGCACGCGGCGGAATTCAGCGAGGATTTGCTCCTCGCTGCCGGTCGCGTCGGCTGGGTCCGTGAAGCCGTGGTGCATGGTGTTGACCGCGCCGGGGAACACCGGGCAGCTTTCCTTCGCATGATCACACACGGTCACGACCACATCAAATGACTGGTCGAGGAACCGCTCAAGGTGCTTCGACACCCCGTCACTGATGTCGATGCCCAGTTCGCCCATCACCTCGATGGCCCTGGGGTGGACATATCCTGACGGGTTGCTGCCTGCACTGACGGCCTCAACGTGATCGCGGAGTTCGTGGTTGATAAAGCCTTCGGCCATCTGGCTGCGGCAGGAATTGCCGGTACACAGCACAAGAATGCGGCGTTTGGTCACAGGTGATTCTCGCTGGAAACTTGAACGGTCGTTTGGTCCAACAGACGCCACACGCCGATAGTGCCATCCGTACCGGCACTGGCGAGGGTGCGCCCATCGGGTGCAAAGGTCACGCGGCGGACCGGGGCGCTGTGGCCCTCCAGTTGATTCAGGATCAGGCCCGTTTCGCTGTCCCACAGCCGTATGATACCATCGCGCCCCCCCGTGGCAACAACTGAGCCATCCATCGAAAAGGCAACGCCACGCACAGGCCCATGCCCCACCGGCATCTCGGTCAGGACGTCGCCGTTCGTGATATCGGTGACGCGGGCTGTGCCATCGCGTGAGCCGGTCGCCACGCGGCGGCCATCCTGTGAGAAAACCACCGTGTAGATGGGGCCACGGTGAACCGGCACATCGAGAATGGTGTCATAATCCGCCGATTCCATATCCCGTACACGCAGTGAACCGTTGTTGATACCCGTTACCAGGATCGGGTGCCGGGGTGAAAAGGCCATCGAAATGACCGGCTCGCGGTCATATTCGCGGATGACGGCAACGCGCTTGCCGCCCGGCATCTGCCACAGCGTCAGGAAGTACCCGGCAGCGGTCGCCATCAGGTTTGGATCATGATGGGCAAACGCCAGGTCACGAAGCTGGTTAGCCAGCCCGGCAATCACACCGATGTAGCGCCCGCTGGGCATCTCCCACAGGCGGATCTCACCATCCCACGAGGCGGTGAAAAGCATCTTGCCCTGTGGGGAATAGTCACTGAAGCACACCCAGCTAAACCGCTCCTCGATGGCGTTGAGCAGCTCACCGTCGCGCAGCGACCAGATGCGCGCGTATCGGTCCGTGCCGCCTGAGACGATCCGGGTGCTGTCCGGGGACCATCCCAGCGAGAGGATCTGCGCATCATGCGCCCGGATACTGCGCACCGACCGCACATAGGGTGCCGTATGGCGGTTGATCGTGAGCAGTTGTTCATAATCGGGGTAGCCTGGCCGTGCTTCGTATAACTCGCTCAGCAGCGTGATGACGGCGGGCCATTCACCGGTGAGGCTGGCGGCTGTCGCAAACTGGTAATGCGCTGCGCTGACGGTGTGATAGCGCGCTTCACGGCGATAATTACGGGCGACTTCATGGCCCGGTTTATATGACAGGATGCGCGTGGTGACCATCTCGACGCCGCCCCAGTCCCCTTCCGCGGCCAGCCGTTCGACCTCACGAAACAGGTCATCGACGCTGCCCAGCCCCAGTTCGGTTTCGAGGCGGCTCAGACGTTCGATCACCTCACCCTGTGCCAACTGCGGTTGAAGTTCGATCAGCCGGTGATAGAGTGAGAGCGCCTTGGCCGGGTCCTCCTGCTCGATCATCAGGGCATCAGCATAGAGGCGGCTGGGGCTTTCACGGCGGCCCACGCTTAGTTTGCGGGTCTGACCGAGCATGGACCCCGGCGCAGGCCCACCAAACGCGGCTCCCAGCGTCTGCACCGGGGTGGGCCGCACCGTGACCTCACTGGCCGCCGCAGCGCCCAGCAGCGCCGCGACGAAATCGCGTGCAAATTCCCCCGCGGAGCCATACCGCAGATGTGGCAGCTTCGCCATCGCTTTTTCCAGCACAGGATGGACGCCGCGCGGGGTGTCGGGGCGCTTCTCCTGGCTTGATGGCACCGGGCGGTTAAGGTGAACCGTCATCCACTGGGTATACGAGGCACTGGTAAACGGCACGGCCCCGGTTAACATGTGATAGGCCAGCACACCCAGCGAGTAGATATCCACAGCATAGGTGCATGGCACACGCAGGAACACTTCCGGCGCGGTATAAGGCAGCATCGCGGGGGAGGCCCCCATCATATCAAGCGATAGCTGCGCTGTACCGAAATCCGAGATCAGCAGGTTATCGTTATCTCCGCGCATCACGGAACCGGCGTTCAGGCCGAAGTGGACGGCCCCCGCATAATGGGCCTCATCAAGTGCGCTGGCAAGCTGAACAATATAGCGGGCCGTCTCCGCAAAGGGGAGATGCCCGCTGATGTTGATGCGCCCTGCCAGCGTCCCGGCTGGTACGTAGCGGTGGGCCACATACGGCACCCCGTTCGCGATACCATGATCCAGTACCGGCAGCACGTTGGGATGGTGCAGGTCAAGGGCCGCACCTACCCGGCTATCAAACCGTTGCAGAAACCCTTCATCGCGCACGAGATCACCCGGAAGCTGCGTCACCGCGACATACTGCCCGGTGCCCATCTCAGCCGCCAGTTTGACCGTCATGGCCCCATCCTGGCGCAGGGTATTCAGTACCAGGTACGGGCCGAAGTCAGCTTCTGTTATCTGTCTCATTGTCACTGGCATCCTGCCTGTCATCACAACCATTTCGCCACCTTATCCTTGCGATCCCCGGCCCCCTCCTTATTGGCTATTGTCGCAGGTTGCCAACAAATGCGCACTAAAGAACTGTTAAGAAATGCTTAAGTTCCTGCGCAATGAGGCACCGGTCAGCACAAAGCAGGATGCGCCATGATCGTTATGCCGTTCGTATACCGTGGATGACCGCCTGAGCAAGCACAACACGCCCCCGGTGCAGCATGGCATCCGGGGGCGTGTTGCCGGGTCGGGTTGTGTGGGGTAATGGGGGTTAGCGGGTCAGTTCACGCACGATGATATTGCGCTGAATCTGGCTGGTGCCCTCGTAAATCTGGTAGACCTTCACATCGCGCATCAGCTTTTCGACCGGGTATTCCTTCACGTAACCGTACCCGCCGAGAACCTGCACGGCATCCACGGTGGCTTTCATCGCCATGTCGGCACAGAAAGCCTTGGCATAGGCGGCCTGCTGGCTGTTGGGTTTGCCCTCGTCATAGAGCCATGCAGCCTGCAAGGCCAGCAGACGCCCGGCCTCGATGTTGATCGCCATGTCGGCGATCAGATGGCCGATGGCCTGGAAATTGACGATGGGCTGGCCGAAGGCTTCGCGTTCCTTGCCGTACTGGATAGCTTCTTCCATCGCACGGCGGGCCACACCGACGGCTGAAGCGGCCACGGTCGGGCGTGAACTGTCGAATACCTTCATGGCCGTCAGGAAGCCGCTGCCCCCTGGCCCCAGCATGTTTTCTTTGGGCAGCACAACATCCTCAAAGGTGATCTCGGCGGTGTCGGCAGCACGCTGACCGAGCTTATCGAACTTCTTGCTGACGGAAAAACCTTCGCGGTCGCGCTCAACAATGAAGCACGAGATGCCCTTGTAGCGATCCTCGCGATTGGTGCGGGCAAACACCACGAAGAAGGCCGCATTCGAGGCATTGGAGATAAAGGTCTTGGAGCCGTTGAGGACGTATTCATCGCCACGGCGTTCGGCAAAGGCCTGCATCCCGGCCACATCGGAGCCAGCGTTCGGCTCGGTGACGGCGTAGGACCCCAGCGCCCCTTCGATCATTCGCCCCAGCCATTCCTTCTTCTGTTCCTCGCTGCCGGCCAGCTTGATCGGCACAGCAGCAAGGTTGTTGATCGACATGGCGGTGCTGACGCCGGAGCAGCCCCAGCTCAGTTCCTCGCCGATGATGCACTCCTCCACGGCGGAGGCCCCCAGCCCACCATACGCCTCCGGGATGTTGATGTTGATCAGGCCAACCTCACGCGCTTTCTGGATGATCTCATGCGGGAACTTACCGGTCTCGTCCAGTTCGGCGGCAACCGGCACGATCTCGTTAACGGCAAATTCATGCGCCATGCGACGCAGCATTTCCTGCTCATCTGTCAGGTTAAAGCTGTACATAGGGTAGACCTCCTCAATGGTCTTTGTGAATGTGTGACGTTCTCCTATATTCTACATGGCAATCACGTTCATTTAAAGCCCTACCGACCGGTCGGTAGGGCTTTTCAACCTTAAAATTTTCAGCCAGGGCTGGCAGTTAGCGCCCCAGCACGTCCAGCAGCAGGTCTGGGCGATCCGTGATCAGCCCATCGACGCCCATCGTGACGAGACGTTCCATCTCGGCACGGTCGTTGATGGTCCACACCTGCACGGCTGCCCCGCGCCGGTGAACGGCATCGACAAGGCGCGGGGAGACCAGCGTCAGATTGAATCGCTCAACCGGCACCTGCACCGCCGCAAAGGGCGGGGAATACGCCGGGCCGAGATACAGCCGGTACAGCACGTAAAAGGCGATCATCTCATCCTGTGAGGCCGAGGTGAGTGCATCCGGGCACGCCGCGCGGAAATCACGCATGGCCGCTGCGCTGAACGAGGCCACCAGCACGTCATCGAGTCGGTCGTAATCAGCCAGCAGGTCACACACCACCTGCCCGACAGGCGGGTCAGCCTGTTTGATCTCAACCGTCAGCGGCATATCGGGGAAGCGCTCCAGCACCTCGGTAAAGGTCGGCACCGTGATGCCGGTGCCCCGGTACGGGTATGCCTCGCTGTAGGACGCGCGGACATCCTCCGAGGGCGACTGCCAGCGGTAGCCCGCGTCAAGGGCCTTGATCTCTGCCAGCGTCAGATCACGGATCGCGCCGCTGCCGTCGGTGGTGCGATCCACGGTGTCATCATGGATCACCACGATCTCGCCGTCCGCGCTCATGTGCAGGTCCATCTCCAGCATATCGACGCCTAACGCCTCGGCACGCTCAAAAGCATACACCGTATTATCAGGCCAAAGATGGTTCCCCCCCTGGTGTGCAATGACCTGTACGCCGTCCGTTGAAGCCGACAAGTACGCCGGGGAATCTGCTGGCTGGGCCAGCAGCAGCGCTGTCCCCAGCACCAGTAAAATCACCAGCATACCCCCCATGATCATTCGTACTGCTTTGCTCAAGGACCATCCTCCTATTAAGAACAGGTTGTAACCAAACCGTTTATGCTGTGTTATATCATCCGAAAAGCCGCTTCACAAAAGCGCTGCACGTCACGTCCGTGGTAAGATGACCAGCGGTAGGCAGAGTCAACGGTGAAAGCCGGGGGATTTCCTGCTAGAATAACCTGGGTGTATGGTCAATGCACCCCTGATTTTTGCACACTTACTCGCTGATGCCTGTCGATGAGAAAAAGGAACCTGTATGTATTATGAAAATGTAACAATCATTGGTCTGGCAGCGGTTGAAGCACCGCTGCGCATCGCATCCGAAGAAATAGAAGAACGGCTGTCCGCCAACATCAAACGGCTGGGCCTGCGTGACAACCCCATTCAGAACCTGTCAGGTATCCTTGCCCGCCGCTTCTGGGAGAACGGTGACCGTCCCAGCGACGTGGCGTCCAAGGCCGCCGAACTGGCGCTGGACGATGCCGGGATCGACCGGAACAGGGTCGGCGTATTGATCAACACCTCTGTCTCGCGGGATTACCTCGAACCCTCAACCGCCTGCCTGGTGCATGGCAATCTTGGCATGTCCTCTGACTGCATGAACTTCGATGTGTCCAACGCCTGCCTCGGCTTTGTCAACGGTATGCAGATCGCAGGCAACATGATTGAGCGCGGCCAGATCGACTACGCCCTGATCGTCAACGGCGAGGACGCAGGCCCCACCGTGCAGGAGACGATCAAACGGCTTGAAGACCCGGACATCGACGCAGAGACCTTCAAGAATAACTTCGCGACGCTGACGCTGGGGTCTGGTGCCGCCGCCATGGTGCTGGCCCGCGCCGATCAACACCCCGAAGGCCATCGTGTGATCGGTGGGGTGAGCCAGGCCGCCACCGAGTATAACCGCCTGTGCATCGGCAACGTCGGCGAGATGATCACCGACGCCCACGCCCTGCTGATGGCGGGCATTGACCTCGCTGTACATACATGGGCGCAGTTCCTTGAGCAAGTCGATTCAGCCCCCGATGACATCAAGCACATGGTCGTACACCAGGTCAGCCACCCGCACACCGAGCGCTTCGCGGAAATCCTGCGTTACCCCAAGGATCGCATTTACCGCATCTACCCTGAATACGGCAACATGGGGCCGGTGGGCATCCCGTTTGTGCTGTATAAACTGGTACGTGAGAACCTCGTCAAGCACGGCGAGCGCATCGCGCTGATGGGCATCGGCTCCGGTATCAACTGCATGATCATGGCGGTGGACTGGTAAATCGCCCTACGCCTTGATCTGACAGGGGCACCCGGCTGGGTGCCCCTGTTTGTTTCCCTTACTTTTGCCGCCCGCACAGGCTACGGGACGGGCGGCGGGTTGGCATTCCACGGGACGGTGGTGAGATCGATATTGAGATCGATCAGGTCGGTGACGACCCAGCCGGTGATCCCGGTGACGGTGGTCACCTCGACCCATGTATCGTCGGCGTTGGTGCCGATCACGTCGAGTTCATCGCCGCTGACGAGAATCTCGATCACGGGGTGATCATAGCTGGGACCCAGCCGCAGGTTGAGTTCGCTGCGATTGACCACGGCATCGGCGATACGTTCCCCCACGCTGACAAACGTTTCCCCGCTGACCTCGCTGGCGGTGCCGGACAGGGTCAGGGTGTAGGACCCTGCCGGGGCGGTGGTCAGGTCGAGTTCATAGTGATATACGCCCTCCTCATCGGCGGTGCCGAGCGCGTCCCGCACGTTGAAGTCACTGCCCACGAATTCCAGCAGAACGGCCTCGCGCGGCGTGAACCCCGTCGCGTCGATGGTCAGTACGTCGCCCTCACGCGGCGCAGCAGGCACCACGGTCAGCGTTTCGACCTGTGGCCCCGGCGTGGGGGTCGGGGCGCGTTGCGCCACGGTGACGCCGGTGGTTAGTTCCACCGTTTGCTCGATCAAGCCAAAAGTCTCACTGTAGGGCTGGAGGAAGATGGTCACCTCGTAATCCCCGGAATCGAGCGCGGCCTGGTCGAGGGTCAGCGTGAAGGTGGCCGATGGCGTCCCCGGCCCAATTGAGACGGCTTCCGGCTCAACCGTGACCACCCCCTCGCGGTCGGTGGTCAGAAAGACGCTCCACGGCGGCGGCGGGTTGGGGTTGGGAGATCGCCATACCAGCGTGATCTCGGCCACGCCTGCCTCATTGAAGCTGATCTCCCCCGGTGTAACCTGGAAGGCGGGGTAGCTCCATTGGAAGGCAAGGTCTGAACTGAGATGAACCTGTGGCCGCTGACCGATGCGCGTGGCAAGGTAGCGATCCACCTGCCGGTGTTCCCATGTGCTGTACACCTCATAGCCCAGCGGCACGATCACCATGGCAAGTTCGGCGTCTTCGGGTTCGCCGCCCGCTTTGAGCGCTATCACGTTCTCGAAGGGGCCACGGTAAGCCTCAAGGGCAGCCCCGGTCAGCGCCAGCGGGCTGGCCGGGTTAAACAGGTAGATCAGCACCGCCTCATCAGGTCCGCGCTGGAGTTCCGCACGCAGGTCGGGTTCCGTTAGCGTGCCGACAGGCTCCCAGTTCTCAATCGTAAGAGGACCATCCGCACCGGTGATGTTAGCCCCGGCAGTGCCGCGCGGCGGCATCACCAGCCGCCGCACGGTGCTATCACCGCCAAAAGGGGCCGCCACCGCGAGATACTGGCCGGTGGGGTCCTCGGCATAAACCATGCGCGAGTCGGCCCAGTCCGCCACGCGGATACGCACCCCGGCCAGCCGTTCGCCGGTCAGGCCGCTCGTCACCTGGAAGTCCACCACACCGCGCTCGGTTTCGACACGCGCGATGCCCTGGCTGTCGGTGGTACCCACCGCAATAACGGGATCGGCCAGCGTGCCGGGTTCACCGCCACAGGCGGACAGCGCCAGCGCAATCAGCAGGCTGAGAACGGGTAGAAGAGTCTGTTTCGTTACCATGCCGTTATTGTATCGCACAGGCCGCAGGCTGACATAGCCCGCCGTTCAGTGAAATGGGGTGTGAGTGAGTGCGAAGTACACTATAATAGAAAATGAGCAGCAGGTACACAACCATTGACGAGCAACACACAGGAGAGAAGCGCAGCATGGCAACCATCATGTCCATTCACTCATTTCGAGGGGGCACCGGGAAATCCAGCACCACGGCCAACGTCGCCGCATCGCTGGCAATGAGTGGCAAAAACGTCTGCGTGATCGACACCGACATCCAGTCGCCCGGCGTGTACGTGCTGTTCAAGGTCAACCAGGACTCGCTCGAATACACCCTCAACGATTACCTGTTCGGCAAGTGTTCCATCACCGATACCGTGCAGGATGTGACGGGCGCACTGGGTAAAGAAGTGCCCGGTAAGGTCTACCTTGTACCGTCCAGCATCAAGGTTGGGGAAATCTCGCGGGTGCTGCGTGAAGGCTGGGACCCGGAAATCCTGACGGACGGCTTCAGTGCGCTGATCAACACGCTGGGCCTCGACGTACTCATCATCGATACACACCCCGGCCTCAATACCGATACACTGGTCTCGATCTCGGTCTCGGATGTGCTGGCGATTGTGCTGCGCCCCGATCAACAGGACTACCAGGGCACGGCGGTCACGGTTGAGGTGGCGCGCAAGCTGGGCGTCCCGAACATGGTGCTGGTGGTCAACAAGCTGCCCGGCATGTTTAACCCCGCCGATGTGCGCAAAACCGTCGAGAAGGCGTACAGCACCCCCGTAGCGGCGGTACTGCCGCACGCCGACGAGATGATGGCGCTGATGAGCGCCGGGTTGTTCGTCACCGTCTACCCCGATCACCCGAACAGCGCCGAGTACCACCAACTCGCCAAGACGCTGATGGTCGAATAGACACCGTTCATTTGATCAACAAGGCCGCCGAAACCCGGCGGCCTTTGCCTTTTTGTTACGCGCCGTTCTTCCCACCCCGGCTCATCGCACTCAGCGCCTCGACCGCATCCACGCTGAACTTGTGGTTGAGATCACGCTGCGGGAACGGAATCTCGATACTGGCCTCGTTGAGCGCGTTGTAGATCGCGGTGTTGACCTTATCGAACGAGATGTAAATGTCATCGTAGGAATCGATCCACCAGCGCACCCGGAAATCCAGCGAGGACGCGCCGAACTGTTCGAACAGCACCTCGATAGGGCGATTCTTGACGACGTGCTCCACCGAGAGTACTGCCTGCCGGATCACCTCACGGGCCGCGTCGATGTCGGTGCCATAGGCCACCCCCACCGCCGAGCGAATGCGGTAGGTTGGGTCGCCCAGTGTGTGGTTAATGATCATGTTCTTGCCCATCAGTGAGTTGGGCACGATGATCATGCGGTTATCCAGCGTGCGAATGCGGGTCGAACGCAGGCCGATATCGATCACATCGCCCCATGTTCCCAGCTCAATGATCTCAATGCGATCCCCGATGCGGTAGCGTTGGTCGGTCATGATGGTCACACCGGAGATCGTATCATCCAGTGCGGCCTGCGCCGCCAGTGCCACCGCCAGCGAACCAACGCCCAGCGTTGCGACCAACCCGCTGACATCCACCTCGAAGTGGCCCAATACCATGATCGCGACAATGGCACTGGCAATGATGACCGCGATGCGCCGCGCAAAGGGCAGAATCTGGTCATCGATCTCGGTTTCGGTCTTGGCGGCAATCTCAGCCGCATACCAGTCAAACAGCGCACTCATTACCCGGATCGCAAACCAGAAACCCACCGCCATATACGCAACATAGAAGAAATCGCTGGCAAAACCACCCCACCCTTCCGGCGGGCGGAACAACTGGCGCAGCGCGAGGTCCACCACCAGTACCACGAGAATCCAGTACAGCGGCACGCGGGCGGCTTCCATCAGGCGGTCATCAAGCGTGGTCTGTGTGCGGCTGAAGATGGCCTTGTTGAGGCGGCCCAGGATCAGGTTGACCAACCAGCGGCCAACGATGATCACAGCCAGCACCATCACAGCAGCAATACCGAGTGAGATGGCCTGTTCAGTTGAGATGGTAATCTCAGCGAGCATGAGGCGGTGTCCTTTCCGGGTTCGATACCGGCCTGATTGTAATGGAGATCGCCGCCTGTTTCACATCAAGGTATGGCAGATGCCCGCCAGCGATGCACCAGGTACCCTCAGATCGCCTCTGCGGGGTTTTGCGCGGTTCAGGTTCAAACGTGATGGTAAGTCACGATATTAAGCAGTACTGGAACTACCCCTTCGCGCCCGGCTCAGGGACATTTCGCCAGCAAGCTGCCGAAAACTAGTTCCAGTACTTAGCGATATGGCGACTTACTAAAAATTTACCGGGATGTTTGCGCGTGTCACTCGCTCCGCAGCGATAACCAGGCAGCATACCCTTTGCTGCTGCTTTCGCCACCCGCTACCCGCGCCGCCACTCCCGCCCCGACCCCGGCGCAAACACGAACGCCAGTAGGAAGAAAGCGGTCAGCGTCAGTACAATGGCCGACCCCGATGCGACGTTGGCGTAGTACGAGGTATACAGCCCCACCAGCGCAGCCAGCACCGCCAGCCCAGCACCGATGACCATGATCCACGGCAGGCGGCGCGTCAGCATTGATGCCGTGGCCGCTGGCGTCACCAGCAGCGCGATGACCAGCACCACCCCCACCGCCTGTATCGCGGTGACCACCGTCAGCGCCAGCAGGATCAGCAGGCCGTAGCGAACCAGTGACGGCGACAGGCCGATGGCAATCGAATGACCGGGGTCAAACGAGGTGACCAGCAGCTCCTTGTAAAACAACACCACCCCGCCGATCACAATCACGACGACGACCAGCATCAGCCACAGGTCCGTGCCTGATACACCGAGGATGTCGCCAAACAGAATGTGGCTGAGGTCCTGCATGGCTCGCACCTGCGAAAGCATCAGCACACCCAGCGCGAAGAACCCGGAAAACAGGATGCCGATGGCGGTATCCTCGCGGATGCGGTTACCACTGGTCAGCCAGCCAATACCGAGTGCCGCCGCTATCGCCGCGATCAGTGCCCCGATCATCAGGTTGAAGCCGAGAATGAAGGCCGCCACGATGCCGGGCAGGATGATGTGGGCCAGCGCATCGCCGAGGAAGGCCATGCCGCGCCACACCACATAGGCGCTCAGCACTGCCCCGGCAATGCCGATCAGCACGCCCGCAGCCAGCCCGCGCTGCATGAAACTGTACGTGAATGGTTCAATCAGGTAGGTCAGCATCGCTTATCCGTGCGTTTTGTTCAAAAAGGGGGACGGGTTGGGCTGCCCGGTGTCATCGGAACACAACCGGATACCATAGGCCCGTGCGATGGTGTTGGCGGTCAGCACATCTGCCACCGGGCCATCCGCGATCACGGTTTGATCGATGAACGCAGCCCGGCTGAAATGGATGGGCAGCAGGCCGAGATCATGGGTACTGACGATCACGGTGCAGCCCTCCGCCGCCAGCGTTTCCAGCACATGGAAGATCAACTCCTGCGTGGCGATATCAACATGATTAAGCGGCTCATCGAGCAGCAGCAGGTCAGCGTCATGCGCCAGCGTGCGAGCCAACATCACGCGCTGCTGCTGCCCCCCGGAAAGCTCCCCCACCTGCCGCCCCGCAAGGTCGCCGATGTTCATGCGATCCAGCGCGGCGGCCACCTGATCGTGGTCAAACGCCCCGGGCCGCTTGAACCAGCCGAGGTGGGCGTAGCGCCCCATCATCACCACCTCGTAAACGGTGACGGGGAACTTCCAGTCGATCTCGGTACGCTGCGGAACCAGTGCCACGCGATGTCGGCACGCCCCGGCCTCGTTGCCATACACTTCGATGTGGCCGCGTTCCGGCTCGATCAGCCCGGCAATGGCCTTGATCAGCGTGGACTTCCCCGCACCGTTCGGCCCGACAAGCGCCAACCGTTCACCGGGCTGCACTGCCAGCGAGACCCCCGCCAGTGCTTGTTCAGATGCGCCGGGATAGGTGTAGGCCACATCAGTAAGCAGCAGGGCGGGTTCACCCGCCACGGCAGGCACCGTGCAGGATTTTCCGTACGTCAATGGGGAATATGCAGACATTTCTCTCAGGTCCTTAATAATTCACACCCTGATTGTAGCGCGCTTTTGAGACTTTGTCGCATTATAGCGATGGGGCGGGTACATCTGAGTAGGGGCACGCTGCATCGTGCCTCTACTAACGGCTTTCTTTCAACTGCGCGGTGACCTCCGCGATCTGCTCGTCGAGTTCGACGGCCATGCGGCGCAGCAGCATCTCCTGCACACCGATGCGGTCGCGCTCGGTCGCCAGGCGGTTAAATTCGGTGGCGCTGTCCTGCAGCGCTTTGTTCCACTCGGCGTACAGCGCCATACGGGTCGGTTCATCCAGATCGTCAGAATCGAGCTTTTCCGCATAGTCACGGCTGAGGCTTTCGTGGCGGCCGGGGAAGCGCTCCAGCGATGCCTTCAGTGACTTGGCGGCCAGCGTCACCGTCTCGATCTCATCCAATGTACGGCTGCGGCGCAGTTGCAGCCGGGCCAGTTTTTCCGCCAGCTCATCACGTGTGGTCATGGTTGTTCCCCTTGTTGACTCTTGCCGGATTGACGCAGATGCCCCCCAACCCTCGCAGAGCTTCGGATTTTGCCGAGGCTTTGCTATTGAAAACACAATAGTGAGTTCAACTGCCTACGTCCTGTCTTGTCAATGACCCCCTAACTAAAACCAGGGGCTTCCGCGCTTATCTTTCGGTGAGTGCTATTGTAGCGGCTATGCCCGGTGATTGCAGCGGTACCTTGCGCCTATGCGGGATGCGTGGGGCGCTGTACCTGTACGGAAATCTGGTACAATAAAGCTGGTCTGGCATTGAACGACACCGGGTAATCACCCTCAATACACGGTCGCTCAGCCATAGCAAAGGGGCAGCTAACATGGCGTACCAGGTAGGCTTTCATCCACATTATCCCAGCATTGTTCACGCGAGGTTCATCGCACTGCTGTCAACCCAGGATTTCATTGATGCAGCAGCCGACATCACCGCTATGCTGGAAGGCCGGCAGAATGGCCCGTTCGGGTTGATCGTGGATTTCAGCGAGGCCGAAGACTTCACCGAGAACCTTAAAATGGGGGAGCTGCGCAGCGCTGCCTTCAACCTGCCGACATCTATCCACGCGCGGGTGGCCGTCAGCCCGCCGCTGATGGCGTGGCTGGTGATCGGCATCCTTAACCGCGTCACACGTGCAGGCTCGGTCGCAATGGCTGACACCAGCGGGGAGGCCATCACCACCCTGCTGGCCGCGCTGGGCCAGCAGCAGGCGGGTCTGATGTGATTTCGCTATACTCCTGTTAAGTACATTACGTGATAGAGGAGCAACCGCCGGATGCTGAACAGCGTCATCAATAACCCGTTCACACGGGTGCGCCACCTGAACCGCTACCGTGAGATCGCTGCGGTTCTGATCAAATACGGCTACGCCGACGTCGTCAGCCGCATTGGGCTGATGGAGCGGCTGGCGATCACCCGCGCCGCCATCCCGGATGAGTCACACTTCACGACCCCGGAACGGATGCGCAAAATCCTCGAAGAACTGGGGCCGACCTTCATCAAACTGGGGCAAATCCTCTCAACGCGCCCCGATATCCTGCCCCCTTCTGTCATCGCTGAAATGATCAGCCTGCAGGATCACGTCCCGCCCACCCCGTGGGAGGCCATGAAACCGCGCATCGAGGAGCAGCTTGCCGCGCCGCTGGACGATATCTTTGCCTGGGTCGATGAGACGCCGCTCGGTTCGGCATCACTGGCACAGGTCCATGCCGCTCACCTGCACACGGGCGAGGACGTCGTGATCAAGGCGCAGCGCCCCGGCATCGAGCAGACCATCGAGATCGACCTTGAAATCCTGTACGACCTCGCCAGCCTGATCTCACAATATGAGCCGCTGGGCAATCTTACTGACTTCCCGGGCCTTGCCCAGGAATTCGCCACATCGATTAACCAGGAACTCGATTATCGCCGCGAGGCCACCTATACCGACCGCTTCCGCGCCAACTTCAAGGGCGATGGCACCATCTACATCCCCACGATTTACTGGCAGTACGTCACGCGTCACCTGTTGGTGATGGAGCGGCTGTATGGCATCAAGATCGACCACGTAGAGGAACTCAAACAAGCAGGCTATAACCCGTCTGAGGTCGCGCGCATCTCCACCGAAGCCATCTTCAAGGAAGTGTTCGAGGACTCCTTCTTCCATGCCGACCCGCACCCCGGTAATTTCGTGGTGATGAAGGGGCAGGTAATCGGTGCGATGGACTTCGGCATGATCGGCACGCTGACCCCTGCCGACAGCCTCGCCCTGGCGCAGTTGTGGGGGGCCATCATCAACGGGGACCCCGACGGCATCACGGAGATGCTGATCCGTGAAGGGCTGGCCGATATCATGGTTGAGCGTGAGAAACTGCGCAAGGATGTTTCCCAGATGCTGCGCAAGTATCACGGCCTGACGCTGCAGGACATTAAAATGAATGAACTGGTGCCGGAGTTGTTCGGCATCACGTATCGCCACCGGCTGCGCCTCTCACCGGACCTCATGATGCTGCTCAAGGCCATCATCATGATGGAGGGTATCGGCACCACACTTGACCCCAATTTTGACCTGTTCGAGGTCTCCGGGCCATATGTCAGCGCGTTTCAGCGCAAGCTGCTGCTGCCCGCCACATGGACACCCCGGCTGGCCCGCGTGGCGAGCGGCTGGATGTCGCTGCTGCAGATGACGCCCGAATCTGTCAGCCGCATCCTGCGGCAGCTTCAGCGCGGCCAACTGCAGGTGATCATCAAACCGGAGGATATCGAACCGGTCCTCAGCCGCATTGACCTCGCCTCCGACCGCCTCTCGATCAGCATCCTGATGGCAGCCCTGATCATGGGTATGTCGCTGGTGGTACCCAACCTTTCCATCAACTCGTTATGGCTGCAAGTCCTCGTCATTGCGGCCTTTGCCGGCATGATCGGGCTGGGTATCTGGCTGCTGTTCAGCATGATCTGGAAGCGATAAAGCAAGCCCTCATGCGCATCGAAGCCGCATGGCTGGCCCCTGGGTGCCCATTTCCCCGATTCGCACCTTCTGGTATGCTTGATGCAGTCCTGATCAATGGGAGCAAATAATCCGATGAGCGAAGCTGCCGACCCTGCAATCACGATCCTGGTGGTGGATGACGCCAGGGAAGCCCGTAATATCCTCGTGCGGCTGCTGGCACTTGAAGGCTTTGAGTCGATCCAGGCCGCCAACGGACGCGAAGCGCTGGACATGCTGGACGACTTCGTGCCGGACCTGATCCTGCTGGACGTGATGATGCCGGAGATGAACGGCCTCGAAACGCTGCAACACATCCGGGAGCGGTTCCCGGCCTCACAACTCCCTGTCATCATGGTTACGGCGCTGGGCAGTGCCCAGGACGTGGTGCGCGGGCTGGAACTGGGTGCGAACGATTACATCACCAAGCCGCCGCAGTTCGAGGTGCTGGCCGCCCGCGTGCGCACGCAGATGCACATCAAGGCGCTGGAGGATCAGAGCCGCCGCAACATTGCCCAGCTTGAGGCCATGTCCGCCCTGAAGGATAAATTCCTCCAGATCGCGGCTCATGACCTGCGCAACCCCCTCAACAACATCACCTTTGGCATTGAGATGATCGAACGCTACCTCGCCGATGGCGAGATCGACGGGGCACAGGAACTCATCGGGACGATCCGCGTGGCCTCGCGCATGATGGCCGGTATCATCAACGATTTTCTCGACCTCGGCGCGCTGCAAGAGGGTGAGCTGCAGCTCAGGATCGACCTGATGAACCTCAACGAAACGCTTCAGAATGTGGTGGAGCAGTATATGGCGCAGGCGAAGGGTAAATCCGTCTCACTGCGTTGGCAGCCTGACCCCGCTCTCACGCAGATTTGGGGGGATGCCGACCGCCTCGCGCAGGTCACCTCGAACCTCGTGAGTAACGCCGTGAAGTTCTGCTCCGCCGGGGATCGCGTCGTGGTGCGCACCCGCGCCGACGGCGACTCCGCGTGGGTTGAGGTGGGGGATACAGGCCCCGGCATCCCTGGTGCCGAACTCCCGATGCTGTTCCAGGAGTTTGCCCGCCTATCCAACGTACCCACCGGCGGCGAGCGCAGTTCCGGGGTGGGGTTGTCCATTGCCCGCCGCATGGTTGAACTGCATGGCGGCGAGATCGGCGCACGCAGCAAGGTCGGCTCCGGTTCCGTGTTCTGGGTCCGGCTGCCGGTCAATGGGGCAGGCACGCAATAGGGAGATTATCCCCCCGTGGCGCTGCCCCAACCACGCTACTTCCTGCTCATATCCAGCGGCTCGAAAGACGGCTCAGGCGTGGCCTGTGGCGTTTCGATGGGCCGGGTGGGGGGCGCAGCAGGCCCTCGTGAGGCGGGTGCCGCCGTGGCGGCGGAATCGACCTCGCGGC
>CAYMGV010000052.1:0-16961 GCA_964390105.1 uncultured Anaerolineae bacterium
CCGTGGGCCAGCTTTGCCATGGTGTTAGCCGTGGCCGGGGCGATCAGCAGCAGATCGGCCTCATGCGCCAACCCAACATGCGCGATGTGTGTGCCCATGCCTGCGCTGTGTCCGGTTTGCCACATGCTGGTGTAAACCGGGCGGCCAGTAAGGGCCTGAAAGGTCAGCGGCGTGATAAAATGTTCGGCACTTTCGGTCAGAATCACATCGACTTCAGCACCCATTTTGGTCAATGTGCTGGCAATGGTCGCGGCTTTGTAGGCTGCTATCGAACCGGTAACCCCCAGCACGATACGCTTTCCGGCCAGGTTATTGTCAAGTGCGGACATGCATATCCCCGATCACGATCCATTTGTACGTGGTGAGTGCCTCCAGCGCCATGGGGCCGCGTGCATGCAGCTTCTGCGTCGATACGGCCACCTCGGCCCCCAGCCCAAGCTGGGCACCATCCGTGAAGCGCGTCGAGGCATTAACATACACCGCCGCCGAATCAACCGCATCCAGGAACCGGTCCGCGTGTGCCTGTGTGGTTGTCAGGATGCCATCTGAATGGCCTGTGCTGTGCGTCTCGATGTGCTCAATGGCCTCATCCAGCCCGCTCACAACCTTCAGGCCCAGCACCAGCGAGAGCCATTCCGTAGCGAAATCATCCGGGCCAGCCGCCTCGACGCCATCCGTGTCATTTAGCAGCGGCAGGGCGTTCTCGGTGGCCTTGAAGGTCACACTGTTTCTGCCGAGGAAATCCACCACACGCGGCAGGAAATCAGCGGCGATCTTCTCATGGACCAGCAGGGTATCGAGTGCATTACACACCGAGGGGCGCTGCGTTTTGGCGTTATGGATCAGCGGCAGCGCACGGTCGAGATCGGCAGTGGCATCGACATAGAGGTGACAGATGCCGATGCCGCCCGTAATGACCGGGATGGTGGCGTTCTCGCGGCAGAAGCGGTGCAGCCCCGCCCCACCGCGCGGGATGATCATATCGACGTACTGATCCAACCGCAGCAGCGCGGATACATGGGCACGATCCGGGTCATCAATGAACAGCACTGAGTCGGCGGGTAGCCCGGCAGCATCCAGCCCAGCCTGCACCGTCTCAACCAGCACCCGGTTCGAGTGCAGTGTTTCCTTGCCGCCACGCAGAATCGAGGCGTTGCCGCTCTTGAGGGCCAGCGCCGCCACATCGACAGTCACATTGGGCCGTGACTCGTAAATGACGCCCAGCACCCCAATGGGTGTCCGGCGCTTGTGTATCTTCAGCCCGTTTTCCAGCGTGCCCCGGTCAAACTCCAACCCTACCGGGTCAGGCAGGTCCGCGACTTTACGTGTGTCGGCAGCCATGCCCGCCAGCCGGGCCGGAGTCAGCGTCAGGCGGTCGATCAGCGACTCAGCCAGGCCATTATCGCGCGCCTCGTCGATGTCAGCCTCGTTGGCAGCGAGGATATCGGCCTCACGTGAGGCAAGTTGATCAGCGATGGTATGCAGCGCTCGGTTCTTCTCGGCGGTGGGGGTCATCGCCAGTACACGGGAGGCACGTTTGGCACGCGCGCCCAATAGGTCCAGGTTGAGCGTCATCCGGTGTCTCTCCTAAGTGTCCTCAAATGCGTCTCGGCAGTCAGCGGCGAGCTTCGAGGCCCGTGCGTAACGGGTGTCAGGGTCCTTCGCCATGGCCCGTGTGATCACCATGCCCAGCCCGCGCGGCAGATCAGGCCGCAGCAGGCGCGGATCAGGGGGCGGGGTTTGCAGGTGGGCAAGGATCAGGGCACCGGGGTTATCACCACGAAAGGGCAGCTTGCCTGTTGCCATCTGGTACAGCATCACGCCCAGTGAGTAAATATCGGCGCGGCCATCCACATCGCGTGAAGCGCGTATCTGCTCCGGGGCGATGTAGTCGAGCGTGCCCATCATGCCGGTCTGGGTCAGGCGGGTATTGGCATTGAGAATACGCGCGATACCAAAGTCCATCAGCACGGCACGCGGAGCGGCCCCATTCTGTGATGGTGTATCCAGCAGCACATTTGAGGGCTTGATGTCACGGTGGACGATGCCCTGCTCATGAGCGTAATCCAGTGCTGAGGCGATGTCATCGGTAATTGAGACGATCTGCTCAACCGGCAGCGGGCCGATCTCCTTGAGGTGATCCGAGAGTGAGCCGCCCGGCAGGTATTCCATCACCATATAGAGCGTTTCATCCTCAGCCCCAAAATCAAACAACTGCACGATGTTGGTATGGCGCATCGCGGCGACCATCTGGGCTTCACGGGCAAAGCGCGCACGGAAGTCGGCCTCGTCGGAGAGACTGCCCGGCAGCACCTTGACCGCCACTGGCTGGTTGAGGGTCGGGTGGCGGCTCTGATAAACTTCGGCCATGCCCCCTCGTCCAATCAGGGTGCCCAACTCATACTGGCCGAGCTTCCTGCCTGCCGTTTGCGGAAACGGCAGCACATTCGCCAGCAAGTCGTGTGAGGGCCTGTGCTGCTTGTAATCGACATGGATGCCATACAGGTTCTTATCGACCCAGCGCTGCATCCAGCGCAGGTTGGGCATGAAGACTGCCCCGGAGATGCCCGCCGCAATCAGCAGGGCCATGGTGGTCTGGTCTCTGCCGGTGATGAGTCTGAGCATCCAGTGAAACAGCAGCAGGTCGCCCAGGGTGAACAGCCCCATCAGCCCGGTCAGCAGGCCATATACCACGCCACGGTTGAGTACCCAGTCTACATCCCACAGGCGGTAGCGCAGGATCGAAAAACCGATGCCAATCGGCAGCAGCATCAGGCTGAGTGACAGCATGGCATTGATGGTCAGCGCGATCAACAGGGTTGTCGGTGACAGCTCGGAGAAGGGTATATCAAAGATGCCGAGTTCCGGGAAGAACAGGGCCGGCAGGTAAGACATGACCCAGCCAACAAACGACCCCACCAAACCGAAGATCACCCATTTTGCCTGTTGATAGGCGACATCACCCAGCCTGTCCATCTTGATCCAGCCCATGACGATACTGGCACCAAAGACCATGAACTGGAACATGAACATCAGGTTGCGGTAAGGCGATGCGTAATCGTAGACGTTAAACCGGGTCTCCGGCACAACCAGGATGAACGCCATCAATGTGACCCAAACACCCACGATGATCCGGCCCAGTACGTTCAGGAACTTGCCATCGGGGATGGTGTACAGGAAGTACACAAACAGGGCATAGCCCACGGCGGATGCAGTATCAATTCCGGACTCGATGGCCGGTGGATAAATTCCGACCAGCAGTGAGGTGTTGGTAATAGTGAACAGCCCGAACGTCATCAGCATGATCGAGGTGAGGGCCGTATACCAGTTGTTGGAGCGGCGAACGAACAGCAGCCCGGCCATACCGACAAACACGCTAACAGTGAGGATTTCGGTGATGACCTGGAAGACGGCAAAACCACGAACAGACATGCCGAGTGTGGCAAACACATCGATGGCCGTCGTTGAAAGCTCGCGCAGGGAGGTAAAACGCGGCGGCAGGGCAAGGATGTACAGCAGCAACAGTATGACAAGTACAGCGAACCAGCCAATACGCATCAGGTTCAATGGTACGCCATGGACGATATGATGGTCGGTGGTATCCTGCCGGGCGATAGGGACTGTCTCCATATAGTGCGATCCTTGAGTCCGATTTTGTACCTCAAGTATACAATACGCGGGCCCCGCTTTCAGGTTTTATGCGCAAGGCTCAATATACCGGGGTCCGTTTGCGGGTTTCCAGTTCCTCGACCATCTCGCGCGTGATCGGTTCCTGCGCCAGCCGAGGGTAGCCGAAAGGCCGTCCATGTTCATCGGAGCCGCCGGTCACAACGAGCCGGAAGGGCTTCGATATTTTTTGGTAATACTCACGTGCCCCCCGTGTGGCGAGCCGGTAGTGGTAGATTTCGATACCGTCCAGGCCCATATCAACCAGTTCGCTGATATGCCTTGATGTGATCTCATCATCGGTGCCGCGTACGCGCAGAATGGCCGGGTGTGCCAGTACCGCAACACCGCCTGCCTCGTGAATCTTATCAATGGTCCAGGCGATGCCGAGTTGGGTATCGTTGTGGCGCTGGAAGTAGCCGATCACAAGGTCAAACACGGCATCGGCATCATACCCTTTGGTGACCAGCACGGCCATCACCTCAAAGATGCTGGCGTAATGGCCCGGCTCATAGGCGATACACTCCTCGAACGTGACGGGGTGACCGTCGGCTTCCATCTCAGCCAGCGCGTTCTTCGTGCGGCGGTGGTAATCGCCCAGCATCTTTTCTTCGAGTTCGATGGCGGCGGGATGTTCAAAATCGATGAAGTAGGCCAGCACGTCGGTGCTGTAGCCAATCAGCGGCCAGCCGGCGCTCTCCCATTTGGCGGTGGTTTCCATGGCCGGGATCAGGCGCAGGCCCAGTTCCTCGGCGATGGGCCGTGCCTCGATGCTGCCGCGAAATGTGAAGTGATCGGTGATGGCAATGGTCTTCAGGCCACGTGCGGCGGCCTCCGCCACCAACTCGCGCGGAGACGGACGCCCATCGGAATAATGCGTATGCATGTGCAAATCAGCGAATGGTGCAGTTTTTGACATCGTACTTCCCCCTTGTGGCTATAGTGTGTCTGCAAAACGCGCCAGGCTGGTGCTTTGACGGGCTTTGCAGACAGAGACCCTAACGATTCTCATAGGGTATGTGAACCCCTGCTGAGTCTAATACGCAGTTATTCAGATCATGTTATGACGCCGTTAAACCTGCGGCACCCGTATCGATCAGGACGAGGTGATCCCGGTGAATGACTTCATCCCCGTAGGTGTAGCCCAACAGTGCCTCGATTTGGGCTGACTTCACCCGGCACAGCCGGGACAGGTCGTCAGCAGCGTAGTTGACCAGCCCGCGGGCAACCTCCTCGCCCGAAGCCCCGACCACAGAGACCACAACGCCCCGCTCAAATGTGCCGCTGACCGCCGTCATGCCGACCGGCAGCAAGCTGGCACCGCCTTCCCTGAGTTTCCGGGCAGCCCCGTTATCCACCGTGATGCGACCCTGCGACTGCTCGGAAACCATCCAGCGTTTGCGGCTCTCGATGTGTGAAACCTGGGCCTCGAACCATGTGCCGAGACTGTGCCCCTCCGGGCCGAGCACATCGAGCAATACACCAGGCCGCGCCCCCTGCGCGATGACCACAGTGGTTCCGCTGCGGGTGGCAAGCTGGGCGGCTTGCAGCTTGGTGATCATGCCGCCGGTGCCCTGCGATGTGCCGGACCCACCTGCCTTATCCCACAGGTCATCATCAATCCGTTCGACAACCGGGATCAATTTGGCTTGCGGGTCCTTGCGTGGATCGGTACTGAACAGGCCGGGCTGATCGGTGAGCATCACCAGCAGGTCGGCATTGATCAGGTTCGAGACATAGGCGGAGAGGTTGTCGTTATCACCCAGCCTGATCTCGTCGGTGGAGACGGCATCGTTCTCATTGATGACAGGCACGAAGCCATGATCGAGCAGGCCCGTCAGGGTATCGCGTGCGTTGAGGTAGCGTGGGCGATGAGTGAAGTCACCACGAGTCAGCAATACCTGCGCCGCGTCGATCTCAAACAGGCGGAACAGGTCCGTATAGAGGTGCATCAGGCGCGGCTGGCCGATGGCGGAAAGCATCTGCTTGGCAGGGATATCACGGCCAAAGCGAGCCGCCGCAGGCAGTTCACGCCCGGCGGCAATCGCCCCCGATGTGACCAGCGCCACGCGCACACCGCGCTCCATGATCACCGCGATTTGGCGCACCAGTTCAAGCGTGCGGCGCGGGTTGATGGTGCCAGCCCCGGCAGTCAGCGCACTGGTCCCCACTTTGACCACCAGTGTTTCTACGGATGTTGGTACAGGTAACACAATACCCCCTCGCCAGGTGTTTTGACGAGGGGATTGTACCGTGGATAGGAAACCGCTGTCAGGGGCAGGTTGGTTGGCACACGATCACAGCAGCGCGGCCAGTGCATCCCGCATATCCGCCGCCGTGACATAGCGGTCGCCCGGTTCGGCGGCGAGGGCCTTCATGACGACGGCTTCCAGCCGCTCCGGGACGGCGGAGTTATGAAACGGGATGTACCGATCCTCGAATGAGAAAGGGCGCTCCATACGGGGGTCTTTGCCTGTTAGCAGGTGGTGCATGGTGGCCCCAAGTGCATAGATATCAATACGGGGATTGACCACGCCGCGATATTGTTCCGGCGCAGCATAGCCATCGGTGCCGAGTGGATCCAGTGTGACGCCACGCGGGAAGCACCCCGCGATGCCGAAGTCGATCAACACTACCCGTTCGTCACGATACATGACATTGGGCGGCTTGAGGTCACGGTAGATAATGGGGTTCGGTTGATAAGAATGCAGGTAGTGCAGTGTATCAGCGAGGATGTGCCCCCACTCCGTCACCGCCTCGACCGTCATGATGGGAGAATTCGTTTCGAGTAATTCTTCGAGATCAGCACCATCAATGTACTGCATGACGGTGTACACCATATCCGCCTCGGCGAAGTAATCATACACGCGCGGAATGGCTGGGTGATCGAGCGTGGTGAGCAGCCCCGTCTTCTCCATGAAGCGCGCGATACGCTGATTAACCGTACGCTGCGCCGATGGAAACGTGATCGATTCCTTGAGCGCCAGTGGGCCGGGGAACTCCTCACGAGCATCCCTGATGCGGTACACTACGCCCAGCCCGGAAATATGTTTGATCGTTTCAACCTCATAGCGATCATGGATCAGATCGCCGGGAAGATATGTTGCATCCTGCATCGTTGAGGTCCTGTTACCATGAGTTGCCGGGCCGTGGGCCAGCCCGCTATAATCGCCCTGGTGATGCCCCAGTAGCTCAAAGGATAGAGCAACCGCCTCCTAAGCGGTAGGTTGAGGGTTCGACTCCTTCCTGGGGCACTTAATCCACGGCCTTTTATACCTGAAAGCGCCCGACCTCACCACAAGGCCGGGCTATTTTATTGATCCTTTGTAACTACTCAGGCCACTTTTTGTGCCTAATTTGAGATATCGAACGATCTTCACGCCATATGTTTTGTACCTGAACACAATCCAAAATGTCAATCAAGATCGCAAATCTGAGTACAAAATCAGGCTGAGTAGTAACCCAAAGAGAATATTACGAGCAGTGGCAAACACTATGATTTTATTTTGGATGCCGTTGGAAAAAGAAAAAGCTCGGATTTAAAAGAACAGTGCAAAACTGCGCTGACACCGAACGGGAAATACATCTCCGTCGATGATGGGAACCCAGCGCCCCATCTTGAAGACCTGCTTTTACTCAAGCATCTGGCTGAAGCAGGCAAATTCAAAGCGGTCATCGACCGGTGCTACCCACTGGAACAAATCGTTGAAGCGCACCGCTACGTCGATCAGGGGCATAAGAAAGGCAATGTTGTCATCACTGTGGCATAGCGACTTACAACACATCATTCATCTTGCTGGCGCGGAACTTTTTAAGGCTGGCGAAAGGAAATAGCAATCCATGAACGCTCTCGTTATCTACGATTCGGTTTTCGGCAACACAGAAAAAATCGCTCTGGCCATCGCGGCGGAACTGGGCACACGAGCGGTCACCGTTGACCGTGTGAATCTCAAAGAATTGCACGACCTCGACCTGCTGGTGGTTGGCTCACCAACGCGAAGATTCAGCCCGACGGAGAGCATCAACAAATTACTCAACGACCTGCCTAAAAACCATCTGGTCGGCGTAAGCGTAGCCGCATTCGACACGCGCATCGCATTGGAAACCATCGATTCTAAAGCCTTTCGATTTATCGTGGATAAGGGCGGTTATGCCGCCAAGTCGATTGCCAAAGCGCTCGAAAAGAAGGGCGGTAGGTTGGTAGCACAGGGCGAGGGGTTTTTCGTCACCGACGAGCAAGGCCCGCTCAAAGACGGTGAACTCGAACGCGCCGCGGACTGGGCAAGCAGGCTGGTCAAGCGATGACGTGGAGACCCCGTATCTTTTACGGGACATTTGGCGCGGCCAACCTGGGCCTGGTGATCTACGGGCTGTTGGTCTTGCTCAACCCCCAGATTTTGACCGATACATTTTCGGCACGTATTTACCAATTCCCGCCAGATGCCTCGATCGCGCAGACTTATCTGGCCGCTCTTTTTCGCCTGCTAGGCTTTTTTAATTTTCTGGTGGGAAGCCTGGGGTTATGGCTTTTGTGGCATCATGGGCACCACCCGCAGCCCTGGCTCATGCGCACTGCGATAGCGGTCCCGCTCCTGGCTTACCTGGCCCCGATTATTTTCGATAACACAGTTGGGCATATTGGTTTCTTCGAGATTGTTGAACACCTGCTGTTTGCCGCTATGCTCGCAGTGGGGATTTTTCATGTGTTCAAAAGGCAGGATGATGGAAATGACAGACATTCAAACAATTGAATCGAACTGGAAAAGCATCTACCGACTCGGCGCAATTGCCGCGCTGCTGGCGGTCTTGTTTGCCGTGCTGGAAATCCTGATTACGTTTATCCCCGGCGGCGAGCGGGTCTCCCCTGAATTGCTCACCGTTCAGCTCAGGTTCGAGCGCTTGCAAGCAAACCCGCTGCTCGAATTGCGCAACCTGGGGCTGGTAAACCTTTTCCTGATCATTTTCGGGCTGTTGCTCTCTTTTGCCCTGTTTGCCGCACACCGCAAGGTTAACCCCGGCTGGGCAGGGTTGGCGATGGTCATTTCTGCGATTGGCGGGGCGGTTTTCTTTGCCACCAACCGCTGTTTTTCGATGCTGGCCCTTAGCAATCGCTACGCTGCTGCCACTGACGAGTCCCAACGCGCCGCGCTGGTGGCCGCAGGTGAGGCCATGTTAGCCGTTGGGGAGAGCCATACGCCCGGCACCTTCCTGGCTTTTTCCCTGGTACTGGTTGCCAGTTTGCTGATGGCCTGGGTGATGCTGCGCGGCGGGATGTTCAGCCGGGCAGCCGCTTATGTGGGGATGGTGGCGTTTGCTTTCCTGCTGGTCTTTGAAATCCTGTCCGATTTCGTTCCGAGCATGTTCGACGCCGCCATGATTTTCGCCATGATTGGCGGGATTGCCAGCATGGTCTGGTATATCATGGTCGCCCGGCGATTGTTCCAACTGGCAAAATAAGGAGTCCGTATGAATGAAAATTTCTCGTCACCTACGCCACTAGCAACGGTTCGACCGTTGGCGTGGCGGTATCGCCTGCCACCCCCAACACGCGAGGCGCACCTTGCAACGGGCGAAGGCTGGCAGTAAGGCGCGCGGCCTTTTACAATCCGGGGCATGGACGCTCTATGCACTATCGCCACCGGCAACGCCGCCAAGCTGGCCCAGTTGATCGCCGTGCGTGACGCCTTCAATCTCGATATTGAGATCGTATCGGCGCGGGCTGTCTACGGTGACCATGCGCGCTACAATGAGACCGGGGAAACCACTGCCGAGATCGCGCGGGCAGGTGCCCTTGAGGTTGCCCGCCGGGTCGGTGTGCCGATCCTCGCCGAAGATACCGCGTTGTACGTCGATGCACTGGGCGGGCAGCCCGGTATTCGCGCCGGGGCCTTCCTCAAGGATCACGGACGCGCTGGGCTGCTGGGCCTGCTTGACGGGGTCAGCAATCGGAATGCGATCATTATCTCCACCGCAGCGTGGGCCACGCCAGAAGGGGCCGTCCAAACGTGGATGACCACCCTTGAAGGCGAGATCGCGGACGATGAGATTTACCGGCCCGGCCTGCCAGGCTGGGCTGCCCCAACACGGGATAACCCGGCAGGCGGCGGCTATAATGCGGTCTTCATGCCCGCCGGGCTGGACCGTCCGCTGGCAGCGCTCTCACTTGAAACTATCATAGGCCTGGGTTACCGTGAACCCGGCTTCAGTGCGGCACTACTGTTCATTAAGGGGATTTCCGGCCTGTGACGTTCAAGACCTTTCGATCCACTATTCTGATCTTGCTGGTCCTGGCACTCGCCGGATGTACAGCGACATCCGCGCCGACCCCGGCGCTGGTCACGCTGCCGGTCGGCACGGCCCCACCGACCGAGACCGTCACCCCCGGCCCGGTGACCAATACCCCCATGCCTACCCAGACATCCACCCCGACGCTGGCCGTTGTACAGACGAGGACACCATCCGGCGCGATCAGCGGGGCACAATTGCTGTGGGAATGGCCGGGCACATCGCGGCCCACGGCGGTGGGGGTCAGCCCCAACCGGTTGGCAGCCCTCGTGGCAGATGGGCGCTTCACATGGCTGGATGCCACCACCGGCGAAATCCAGGCATCGGGCTTTCTGTGGACCGGGCTGCTGGAAGGCGAGTCGTGGGGGCATGTCTATACTGATGGCGGGATCGCGGTGGTGGAAGCACGCGAGACCAGCATCAGCATTTCAAGCGGGTTGGCCGAAACCCGCGCGCGGCTGGCCGTCTATGACTCCAATGCCGAGGAACAATGGAGCCTGCCTCAGCTCGGCACGCAGCGCTTTTACAGCGCAGCTCTTACACCGACGGCGGTATTGGTTGGGGCATGGCCGTTTGGGTTCGAGGACAATACGCTTGCAGCCTATGACGTGTTTACAGGGGAGGTTCGCTGGCAGTTGGAACCAAGCACACTGGGCTATCGCCAGATCGTGCATGACGGCTCTCGGGCGGTGGTGCTGGTTGATGACGATGCGACCGACTACCTCGCAGCATATGACATCGTCAATGGGGATGAACTGTGGCGCTGGCAGGATGATCAGGTCGTCCAACCCGATCAGATCGTGCTGGCCGATGGGCATGTCTTCGTTGTGACAACCACCACCGCAGTCTCGATCAACGCCAGCAACGGAGGCTTTGAGTGGGGTGTTCGTTTCGATATCGCACCTGAGGCGGGCTTTGCTTACCGGGATGGGCTGCTGTATGTCGTCCCGGCACCCACGGCACAATCCGGCTACCGGCCTGGTGTGGTCGCCATCGATGTGGAGGTCGGGCAGGTCACCTGGAATTCGCTGGTGGGGCTGGTCGCCGATTCGGTTGCGACGGGTCGTGATGCGTTGTGGATCGTCTCCAAGAATTATGACAGCGGCGAGGTGACTCTCTCCCTGCTGGATGCGCCTACCGGGCTGGAACAGCTCCGGCTGCCGGTCAGTTTACGGGCCGATGAACGCTACTCGATGCAGGCCACCGGGGGGCGGGTGTACGTCATCGGTGAGACGCTGCGGGCTTATGGATATTAATGGGAACCATGCCAAACACTTACCGGCTGTTCATCGCAGTGGCCCTGTCCGACGAAGCGCGGGAAGCGGTACGCACCGCCCAAGCGAAGCTGCTCGGCACGCTGCCACGCAGAACACTGCGTCCCACCAGGGTCGAGGGCGTACACATTACGCTCAAGTTCCTGGGCGATGTACGGGCAACCCAGGTTGAGGCGATCTCGATAGCGCTGGATAAAGCCGCAGCACGACGGGATTCGTTTGACCTGGCGTTGAATGGTGCAGGCTGCTTCCCTAACACACACCGACCGCGCGTGGCATGGATTGGGGTTGGCGGCGGCATGACGGAGTTAGGTGCGCTGCGCGACACGGTGGAAGACCATATCGTGCTGCTGGGCTATCCCGCCGGGGACCGACCGTTCTCACCGCACATCACACTGGGCCGTGTCGAACGCAGGGCCCCTGCCGAGGGTGTCCGCGCAGTGGGGCGCAGCGTCGAGGGGCTGACTGTGCCCGCCGTCCGCTGGACGGTGGACGAGGTCCGTCTGATGCGTAGCCAACTCAAATCGGGCGGTGCGGTCTATGCCACCGTACATGGTGTCTCGCTGGGCTGATTTGTCGGATCAGGGAGCGAGCATACAATAGACAGTATCAATCCATTCAGAGGGGAAACACACATGACAGCGTTCAAGATGGGGGACCGGGTCCGGGCAACACAGGATATTCCCCATGCCACCCTACCAGAGATCATCCTTGCGGAAGCAGGTGAAGAAGGCAGTATCATTCGCGGCGACTTTACTTCGTTTAACGGGACCGCCGTGATCGTGCAGTTTGATAAGGATGATACCAGCCGCTCGAACATGTTCGAGCCAATTGACGTGAAATACCTCGAACTACTCGATGGGTAGGCTGCGGCACCCCGAAATGACATGGCATGCCCCGCAGGACGTGGTATAATTCCATAGGTTCCGGGGGCGTAGCTCAGTGGTAGAGCAGGTGCCTTTTAAGCACTTGGCCGGGGGTTCGAGTCCCTCCGCCCTCATCCGATGAGAAATCATTCGAACCATCCATATTAGCCACAGAACAGTTTCCTGAGATGCTGAGTTTTCCTCAGCAAGGCAATCTCAGGAAGTTGGTCATCACAGAAGATGTTTCAGATATCTTCACAGGCTAATGATGGCGGAAAATCGAATGATTTCTTTTGATCTACAACAACAAAACATCCCCGTTAGTTGAGGCGATGCCGGGGCACGGTCATTAACCTCATCTCAATGTTCGGGAAAACATCACAAAGGGATTGCCGCGCATCAGCAGGGGCATTACAATCAGGTTCAAGCTCACCCAAATGGGGTGGCTGCTCGTCTACCATATTGCAGGAGAGTACTGTGTATCAACTGGCAATCAAGCGCGATTTCATCGCCCAGCATTATCTTATCGGTGGTGACTGGGGCGCGGAAAATGACCTTCACTCGCATCACTACGTAATCGAACTCCTGCTGGCTGGCGAGGAGCTTGACCAGCACGGCTACCTCGTGGATATTGTCGATGTAGAAGCCCGTCTTGATGAAGCCGTTGCTGCACACCAGGATAAAACCCTCAACGATCTCGATGCTTTTGCCGGCCTGAACCCCAGCATCGAGCATTTTTCCCGCATCCTGTGTACACAGTTGAGTGACCAGATCGCTGCGCCGAATATCAGCAGGATGAAAATCACCCTATGGGAAAACGAGATCGCATGGGCCTCATATGAACTGAATCGCTAGTCGCCATGCGTATTGGCCTGCTGATTTACGGCTCCCTTGACATCCTGACCGGTGGTTTTATCTATGATCGAATGCTGGTCACACACCTGCGTGAAGCAGGCCATGATGTCCGGGTGATGGCGCTGCCATGGCGCGGTTATGCCGGTCAACTGACGGCCAACCTCAACCGCTCATTGGTCCGGGAAATCCGTTCAGCCGAACTCGACCTGCTGTTGCAGGATGAACTGTGCCACCCGGCGCTGTTTCTGCTCAACCACTCGATCCGGGACGCGGTAGATGGCCCGCTCGTCTCGATTGTGCATCACCTGCGCATCAGCGAGGAGCATCCGCACCACATGCTCTCGCTCTATCGTGCCATTGAGCAGCGATACCTCGCGACCATCGATGCCCTGATCCTCAACAGCCTCACCACCCGCCAGAGCGTCGAACGGCTGGTCCCGGCAAAAGCCTGCGTCGTAGCCTACCCATCCGGCAGTCGTTTTGATGGGCTGGATGAAGGCGCAATCACGGCCCGCGCGGGCCGTGATCGTTCATTAGAGATAGTCTTTTTGGGGGGGCTGATTCCGCGCAAGGGGCTTCATAGCCTGCTTGATGCACTGAGCATCATGCGATCAAAAAGCGTTGTCCTGCCAAACCTGACCGTGGTTGGGAACACGGAATTCGATCCAGACTACACTGAACAAATTCTCCAGCAGGTCGAGAAGCAGCAGATTTCCAGCCATGTGACCCTGACCGGGCAAATCCCGGACGAGGCCGTCGCTGCGCGGCTGGCTGCCGCTGATGTACTGGTCGTGCCCTCGCAGTACGAGGGATTTGGCATCGCTTACCTTGAGGGGATGGCTTTCGGTCTGCCGGCCATCGCAGGCACCGGCGGGGCGGCAGGGGAGATCATCACCGATGGGATCGATGGGTATCTGATCGAAGCGGGGGATGCCCTGGGCCTGGCTGAACGACTGGCCCAACTGGGATCAGATCGGCACCACCTTCGCGAGATGAGCGTGGCGGCGCGTCAGCGGTTCGAGCGTCACCCGACCTGGGCCGACTCGATGGGGCAGATCGAGGCGTTCCTGCGAACGCTATGAGGCCGGAACGTTCCGCGGGTGAATCACGGGGTTCTGTTGCAAAAAATGAGCGGGCAAGGGAGTCTCCGGGCAGGTTGCGGGAATGATTGCCCAACTTACCCCAGCTCCCTGGTTTTTTGCAACAGAACGAGGCAATACGCATTGCGGGGATGGGGGAGTGTCAACCGCATAATAAGCCCTGTTGGTGTATACAAAAGACACCCCCGGCCAAGTGCGGCGGTGTCTTCATCGTGCCAAACTTGAGGGGCGGCCTGTCAAGGCCGCCCCTGTGTTGTAAGTCGCTGCGCCTAGAGCTGGTCGAGCGCAGTGCGGTAGTATTCAAGGGCTTCCTGCAGGTTGCCGGACTGCATCAGCGCATCGCCCAGCATGCGGTACACCTTCGCATCGACCGGCCCCTTCTCGATCAGGGCCTTGAGGTCGGCCACAACTGCGTCGGACTGATGGCCGGACGCAACCAGTGATTCGTAGGCGTTCAGTGACGGAACCTTGTTACCAACCGCCATTTCCTCGCGGGCGGTGTTCAATTCTTCCGCCCCGTCCCCGGTGATCGGGGTAGGTGGTTCGGCATCACCGAGCAGACTGGTGGGTCGTGCCACGCGTGAGGCGGGGGCCACAGGCGGAGGCGGTGGGGCAGCAGCTTCTGCCGGTTCAAATGACGCTGCCGGGGCTGCTGGCGCAGGCTCAACCGGCTTGAGGAAGCTCTCCAACCCAGCATCCTTCGGTTCGTCGTCGGCACCCTTCATCCATGATGGCAAGTCATCGGAGGGGACCGCAGACGCCGCCGGGGCAACCGGTACCGCCGGAGTTTCTTCCGCCATCCATGCCGGAAGCTCGTCATCAGCAGGCGCGGCAGCAGCGGCAGCAGCCGGGGCCGCGGGTTCGTCGGCACCCGTCATCCATGCCGGAAGCTCGTCATCAGCAGGCGCGGCAGCAGCGGGTTCTTCAGATTTGTCACCAAACAGGTCATCGAGATCGGGGAGGTCATCATCGATATCCCCGGAAAGCGTCTCATCAAGCCACGCGAGTTCCTCGTCCTCGACGCCAACATCAGCAAAATCGGCCATTTCAGGCTCAGGGCGCTCATCCGGTGCGCTGGCGATAGCGGCCTCGGTATCGATACCCTTCATCCAATCCGGCAGTTCCTCGTCATCAACGGGCGCTGCAACAGCATCGGGCGGGGGCACAGCAGGCGAGGACACGGGCGGGCGATCCGGCTCAAGTGCCTCGGACACGACCTTATCGGGTGTGACACCCTGCTCCGTGACCTGATCATCCAGCCACGAAAGCGCGTCATCGGCATCGTCGTCAGCCTCTTCGACACTGGCAACCGATGCAGGGGCGCTTTCAGCCGTCGGAGCGGTTTCTTCCTTGAGCCAATCGGGCAGTTCAGCTTCTTCAGCAGCCTCAGCCGGCGGGACAGCCGGCACGTCCACTGCCGGTTCCTCGGTCTCTGCTTCTACCTTGTCGGCGTCGGCGTTGCTATCGGCCAGCCAATCGGGCAGCCCTTCAGAGGCCGCCGCAGCCGTCTCTTCGGCGGGCGTGCGCAGCCAGTCAAGGTCTTCATCTTCAACGTCATCCGTCGCACCAACCGGGGATTCACCCAGCAGCCAATCGGGCAGGCCATCGCCATCTTCATCGTCACCCGCTTCGGAGGCAGCAGCCGGGGCCGGGGCCGCATCAGCTTCAGCGCCGGTAGCCAGCCAGTCAGGTAAGCCTTCTTCGGCTTCCTCAGCCGCAGGTTCCTCTGAAACAACCGTGGTGGTCTCGACAATCTCATCCTCGCCCTCACCGCCTTCTTCATCAATAGCGCTGGCGTTGAAGTTGGGGTCGAGTTCCGCGGCCAGTTCCTCTAACCAGGAAAGCGCGTCATCGCTATCCCAATCAATATCGAGGGTCTCCGGCTCCTCATCATCCATCGGGTCTTCATCAAATAGAGATGCCACTTGCACATCCTCCTGTGTCGGCAGGGACTCAGGCTCATCGTCCTCGGTCTCTGCTGGTTCGTCACCCTCAGCGGCGGGGGAGGTGCCCTCACGCAGCCAATCAGGCAGCCCTTCCGATTCGGCGGCAGGTTCCCCCGGTGCAGTGGGGGCCTCTGCGTCCGCATCGACGGGAGTAGATTTCAGCCAATCCGGCATGTCCTCAGCGGCCTGGGATTCAGGCTCGGCGGTGGGGGCCGGTTCTTCAATGTCCTTATTGTCGTCGGATTTGCCTTCATGGGCAACTTCGAGCGATTCTTTCATCCAGCCGGGCATCTCGGATGGAGTGCCTGGCTCCTCAGAGGCCGCAGGTGCCGGTTCTTCATCCCACAGGTCAAGACCGCCGGGCGGTGTGACGGTAGCAGCGGCAGGAGGCCGCGCGGGTGGCGCAGCGGTTTCGCCGGTAAGGGCGGCGAGGAAGTCCGTATCGTCGATCTCCGGCGGGGGCATCGCGCCAGTGACGCCGCCTTCATCAATAAGCGGTTCCTCGGTGGTGAGGAAGCTGTCGAGCCAGTCATCAGAGACGACATCGGTATCGTCCCCCGGTGCTGAGATGGCATCGGTCAACCACTCAGGCGCGTCATCATCGCTGGATACGGCCTCTGCCGGTATCTGCATAGGCCCGGTTCCCTCGGCTGCTTCCGGCATCCAGCCGGGCGCAGCATCGTCAGCATCGGGGGCAGGTGCCGGATTGGCGGGCACATCACCGATGGCGTCCTTGAGCCAGTCGGGGGTGGCGTCGTCTTCATCTTCTTCGCCTGTGTTCAGGGCAGAAAGCAGCCCGGACCGGCCCGTGGGTGGTGAGATGTTCACGCCCAGCGGCGTTTCCTCCTGCAACACGTCGGCCAGCCAGTCCGGTGCATCGTCATCCACAGCAGGGCCGGGGGCCGATGCCGGTGGTTCCGGTGCGGCGGGCGGAGGCGGGGGTGGTGTGTCCGCCAACCCCTTGAGCCA
>CAYMGV010000053.1:0-16861 GCA_964390105.1 uncultured Anaerolineae bacterium
GACGCCGCGCCGGTGCCTGGCGCGGAGACCACCCCCGCGGCAATCGTGCCCACACCACCGCTTGACGAAACCCCGGCGGCGTGGTGGCTGGGCGTCACCACCATCAGGCAGGATGGCAACCGCTACCTGCCGGGCACTGGCGCGATTCCATCTACCGCCCCGGTCGATATCGAACTGCCTGGCCTGCCGACATGGGTAGTCGGTGTGCCGTATGAGGATGGGGCGCTGTGGGTCGTCACCATTGAAGATGGCCGTGTCTATGCGTATACCGTTCAGCACGGCGGAGCCGCACCGGCCTTGATCACACCGGGTGCTATCGGCGCTGGCACCCCGCCAACCCTGCTCCTCGATTCGGCAGGCACCGCGACGCTGGTCAGTGCGCCGGTGGTCGATGCCTCGCTTCTGACGGCCCCTGCCGTGCTGCCCGATGGCGCGGTCGCGCTGATCACCACCGGCGGCGATCTCGTCATCTGGCGCAATGGTGCCGAAGCCGCACGCTGGCCCGTCAACGCCCTGCCTGATACCCGCATCATGGTTGATGAGCGTGGGCGCGTGCTGCTATTAGCCACCCCTACCGAGTTCTATGCTCACGGCGTACTTGGCGATGCCGTGGAAGCTAACCAGGCCCTCATCGTCGATCCGGGCACCGGTGAAACAACAGCGTCCTTCACCCCACCGGGGGAAAGCGTATTTGAGGCTATCAGCGCCATCTGGGCCGATCTTGACGGCGACGGCATCCGTGAGGTGCTTCTCACCGCCTCTGATGCCTCCAACGGTGCGCAGCTTCTCGTCTACAATGACTCCGGTCAGTTGATCGCGGCCTCGCAGCCCGTCGGGCTTGGCTACCGCTGGCGCAATCAGATGGCGGTCGCGCCCTTTGGGCCGGGCGGCACGCTCGAACTGACCGACGTGCGCACCCCGCATATCGGCGGGCGCGTGGCGTTCTTCACGCTGAACGGGGATCAACTCAGTGAACAGGCCCGTGCTGAACCGTATACCTCGCATGTCATCAGCACCCGCAACCTCGACATGGGCATCGCCGGGGACTTTAACGGAGACGGCATCCCTGAGGTGCTGGTTGCACATCAGAGCCGCACCCTGCTGACCGGCATCCAGCGCACCGAGACCAACGCGGATGAGATATACACCCTGCATCTCTCTGAACGGCTGAGTACCAACATCGGCGCGGTGGACACCACGAACGGCCTCGCCGTGGCGGTTGGTATGGAGAACAACGTCCTGCGGATATGGGGGCCGTAACCGTCATGAGTGTCACGCTGCGCCTTGCCAACCCCACCGATCAGGGCACGGTGGAAAATCTGCTTCAGCTCTATTTCTATGATTATCACCAGACCATCTGTGATGACCCCGGGGAGCTGATGGACCAGCAGGGCTACTACAATCTCGGTTACCCGCTGGCCCCCTACCTTGCCCCGGGTGCCACGGATCGATGGGCGCACCTCATCATGGTCGATGACAGGCTGGCAGGCTTCGCGCTGATCAACACCCGCCTGATCCATCATGACCCACCGGGCCGCTTTATTGATGAGTTTTTCGTCCATGGCTGTTATCGCAGGCAGGGCGTCGGGACGGACGCCGCGCGGGCTGTGCTGGACGAATACCGGGGCCGCTGGGAAATCTGTACCATGGCCAGGAACCAGCGGGCCGTGGCCTTCTGGGAGACATTCGTCAGTGGCTACACCCGTGATACGTATGAGACCTTCAAGGAGAACCACCAGGGCCGTGACTTCCTGTGGTGGACGTTTGACAGCAGCACGCATTAGGGAGATATAATTTCGATGAAAACGTGGCGAGATTTACCTGAATCTGAACTTGCGGCACTGACCCGTGAGATGGAAGACCCCGCCGACTCCGGGGCCTATGCGGTAGCAACGGCGCTTTCCTTGCTGCGAGATGGCCGCCTTGTCGACGTCTCCAGCGTGATCCGGGTCGCGGATAGCTGGTCCACGCCGCTCTCGATCCTCGCCTTCGGAGTCGCCGGGCTGCTGGCTGGCGGTGGGCGGCGGCTGTGGCCGGGCGGGCCGATCACCCCCAAACAGCAGGCCAACCTCGCCAAACGCATCGGTCGGCAGCGCGATATGCATGTCACGGCGCGCGCGCTCCGCCCTACCCCCCAGGGCCTGAGCAACACCCTGCATGACCCCGACTCGCTGGCACTGGTCACCCTCACATGGACCGACGACGCAAGGCCAAGCATAGCCGCACCCACCGGCGGCCCGCCGGAACCTGTCCCCCCGGTCGAGACGTACCGGCTGGGCAAAACGCGCCGGGTGCGGGTCCCCTTCGCTGCTCATACCATGATCCTGCTGGCCCATGACCCGGCCCGCGTGACGGCAGGCGTCGCGACGCCGTGGGGGTTCCTCTCGCACTGGGTCGATGCACGCACGCTGCCCGTGCCCGGCCTGTACTGGATGCCGGATGACGATTTCATCAAGGCGTGGACACGCCGCGTCCCCGGCCTGCGTAAAAACATCTGTCTGCTCACGCGGTAACCTTGCCGGGAAGCGGTTCAGCGAGTACGCTATGGAACAGTGCAGGCTTTTCAAATTGTTCCCGGACGGATGATTCGATGTCCAACACTATTGAATTTGTCGGGGTCACACTGGTGCTGATCTCGCTCACCGTGCTGTCCTTTATCGCCGGGGCCTCCCCGGTGCTTGATCTGAGCGAAGCACGCTTCGGGGCACTGATGTTTGATACCATCGCGGGCACCCTGATCGGCGTGACGCTGATGCTGGTTGGCCTGCGCCGAGGCGGGCTGGATGGCGGGCAGGCCGTCGCCGTCATCGCCGCCACCGTGATCGTGATCCTCGCCGTGGTCTATATCCCGGTCGTGCTGTTCACCCAGTACCTGCCCACACATTCCCTGTTCCGGTGAGCCACATCGAGAGCGCTATGACTGACCCCTTCAAGACCATCTACAACCAGCAGGCCAATCAGTACGATGCCATGGTACGGGCCGAGGACGTGGACGGCACCATCGTCTCGACGCTGCAAACTATCGCCCCGTTGAACGATGCTGCTGTCATTGAGTTTGGCGCGGGCACAGGCCGCGTCACCCGTTTGATTGCCCCCTGTGTTCGGGCCATCTACGCCGGCGACCTGGCCTACCCCATGCTCCAGGTCGCGGCCTCGCAGGATATCCCCGGCGCGGGCTTCGTCCATGCCCGCAACGACGCCATGCCCTTCCCCACTGATGCCGCCGACATCAGCATTGAGGGCTGGTCATTCGGGCATATCATGGGCTGGTACGGCGACGCATGGTGGCCCGCGATGGAAGCCGCCCTCGCCGAGATGGCGCGCGTCACCCGGCCCGGCGGCACCCTCATCCTGATGGAAACACTCGGCACCGGCTTCGAGACGCCCACGCCGCCCAGTGACGGGCTGGCAACCCTGTATCACTACCTTGAGGGAGAACGTGGTTTCCAACACACATGGAGCCGCACCGATTACCAGTTCGAGAGCGTCGATCAGGCCGAGGACCTGACACGGTTCTTCTTTGGGGATGCGCTGGCCGACCGCATCCGCAGGGAACGTATGACCTGTCTGCCGGAATGCACCGGCTACTGGTGGAAAATCGTGGAGGACTCCGCATGAAGCTCAAATCACTGGCGCTGATTATCCTTGCATCATCGCTGATTCTCTCAGCGTGCGGCACCCCGCAGGCTGACCCTGATCAGCTGTTCCCCGCGATTGTCGGCGGGTTCAGCCGTGCGTCAGAGCCGATTGCAGACCCCAACACCGATGTGCAGATGGCAACCTATACCGGGCCGTCGGGGTCGGTGCTGCTGCGTGCCCGCTGGGTTGGCGAGGAGAACACCGCTGCCGCCCTTGCCGGTCTGCCCGCCGGGGCCATCGACCCCGGCTATGACGAGGCGCTCGGCGTGCGCGATGGCGTCTTCTTCGCGCTGGGCAATGAAGTCCATGCGGCATGGGCCAACGGCGATTGGGTGTTTATCCTCTCCACCACGGAACCCGCCGCCCGCCGCGAGTTCCTCGCCGCGTATTCGTTCTGATTCCGGCTGGCATTTCGACCCCCCGCCCGGTATGCTTGAACCCCTGACAACACACCATCAAGCGAGCCTGTATTTATCATGAAACACAAGCATCTGCTGCTGGTCGCTGGCAACATCGGCGCGGGAAAGACCACCATCACCCAGCGCCTTTCTGATCGGCTTGACTGGCTCTCCGGCTACGAGACCGTCAGCACCAATCCCTTCCTGCCGGATTTCTACGCTGACATGAAGCAGTGGTCCTTCCACCTGCAGGTATACTTCCTCGGAGACCGCGCCGAGATGCATCGCCAGATGGCCGCAGGCAAAACCTCCGCCATCATCGACCGCAGCATCTACGAAGACCTGCACATCTTCACCCGCGCCCTGCGTGAGATGGGCAACATGAGCCGGAACGAATTCGACGCCTACCGCCGCGTTTATGACCTCGTCCTCGAAACCCTGCCCGAACCTGACCTGCTGCTTTACCTGCGTGCCCCCGTCGATGTGCTGGTCGAGCGCATCCGCAGCCGGGGCCGCGCCATCGAGTCCAGCATCAGCGCCGACTACCTCGCCCTCCTCGATTCGTTCTATACCGAGTGGATGGCGGAGTTCGACATCTGCCCCGTCCTCACCATCCCTGCCGACAATCTCGACTTCGTCAGTAACGAGCGCCACCTCGACATCATCATCGACCGCATCGAACAAAAACTCGCCGGGAAGGAAGAAGTCATCTTCCCCGACGAGTTGTAGGAATAAACAGCTTTTTCGGGGCGCTGCCCCGAACCCCGGCAGGAGGCACGGCCTCCTGCACTGCGTTTTTTAGAGTGTGATACACTATCTTTGACCGTATGGACTGTGAAAAGGTCTCACCACCATGGCACAGATTATTGAACAGCAAGTCAGTGCAGAAGACTACATGGCCCAGTATGCCCATGACGGTTGCGAATGGGTTGATGGCAGGTTACTCCCCATGACACCGATCACGCTGCGCCACTCCCTGATCTCACGCTATCTCGAAACGCTGCTGGCGGCTTACTTCGACCTCAACCCGGTAGGCGTGGTGCTGGCGGCACCTTTCGTCATGCGCCTTGATTCTATCCCCTCGCGGCGCGAGCCGGACTTACAGGTGGTCCTGCACAACACACCCGGCGATCTGACCGAGACCGCCATGATCGGCCCGGCGGACCTCTGCATCGAGATCGTCAGCGAGAAAAGCAGCACCCGCGACTACGGCGAGAAGTTCACAGAATACGAACGCGGCGGCGTGCGCACCTACTGGATCATCGACCCACTGCGCACCGATGCCCGCTTCTACGAACTGGCCGACAATGGACGCTACCAGCCGGGCCGCATCAACGATGACCATATCTACCACCCCAGCCTGCTGCCCGGTTTTGCGCTCCACGTCCCTACCCTGTGGGCTGATCCCCTGCCCACCGTCGCCCGGATCGTGGAGTCGGTACGGGGCATGGTGAAGTAACCCCAAACAAAAAGGCCACCCTTCGAGGTGGCCCCTTGTATGCCCGGCGACTAACCACCGGGGGAAGTCCCTGGATTATACACGATCAGACCCTGGCTGATAATCAGCACTCACTGTACCCGCAGCTGTAGCACTTGACACAGCCCTCCTCGCGGACCAGGCTGGCCTGCCCGCAGGACGGGCACAGGCCGAAGGTCGTGCCCTTGGGCGCATCCGCGATAGTGAGCGGAAGCTGCGGCTGGGCGTGACCATAGCCGCGCGGCTTGTCAGCGGGGCCGTTCTCGTTGCGCTGGTCGATGTACTCTGCCAGCACCTGCGCCACGCCATCCGGCAGGGAACGCACCTTGTTCGGTCCGAGGCCCAGCGGGCGGTCGCCGCCGATGCCGGACAACTGCTTCACGATCTCGGTCACGCGGTCACTGGGCGGTACGGGTGAGGACATGCGCAGCAAGTAGCTGAGCAGACGCCCCATCGCCTCACTGACGGCAGCCGTCTCGGAACCCGCCTTGGAGGTGTGCATAAACACCTCGAAGGGTTCCCCGCCGCCGTTCTCGTTGACCGTCACAAAGGTCGTGCCCAGCGGCGTCTGGATGCGGTAGGTATAGCCGGGCAGCACGTAGGAACGCGGCTTCTTGCTCTCCGGGAACAGCGTCATCTGCGGTTCCGCTGCTGGGATCGGTGCCTCGACTGCTGCCGGGGCCTCCTCGACACCGTCACGCTTCTGCGCGGTTTCTTTCGTCTCCAGCACCACCTTATCACGTGAGCCTGCCACGTAGACCGTCAGGCCCTTGGCCCCCAGTTCCCATGCGGTCATGAAGGAATCGGCCACGTCCGATTCTTCGGCAGTGGACGGGAAGTTAATGGTCTTGGAGATCGAGTTCGAGACGAAGCGCTGCAGCGCGGCCTGCGTGCGGACGTGTTCCTCCGGCGTGATGTCGGACGCCACCACGAAGGGATGCCGGATCGAATCGGGGATATCGGTCATATCCTGGCAGGTGCCTTTGAGCGTTACATGATCGACGATGCGCTGGCGGCTGGCCGCATCGAGGCCGCTGCCCAGCAGGGCCTTTTCAAAGGTCGGGCTGGTGTATTGCAGTTCCCGGCGTTCATCACCATCCATGAAGTAGCGCGTATAGGCCAGTGCAAAGACCGGCTCACAGCCGTAGCCCTCGCAGCCCGCCACGGTTGAGATCGTCCCGGTCGGCGCGATGGTGGTCTGCGCACCGTTGCGGATGCTGTGTGCCCGGATACCCTCCTCGACGGCGGCCCAATCGACTGACGGTCGGCCCCAGTCCCGCGTGTACGGGGTCAGTGGAGTCGGCGGCTTCCACTGGAGGTTTTCGGGGTCATACAGGCTGCCCTTGTAGGCAAGGAACGGCCCGCGCTTCTCCGCCAGTTCGACGCTGGTCTTCATGCTGTGATAATGCACGAACTCCATCACCTGCCCGGCGAACTCCTGCCCCTCCTCGGAGCCGTAGCGCACGCCGAGGCTGTACATCATATCGCCCAGCCCCATGATACCCAGCCCGATGCGCCGCACACGCGCGGCGGCCTCGGCCAGTTCCGGCACAGCAGGCACATAGGCGTTTGCATCGACCACATCATCAAGGAAACGCGTCGCCAGTTCAACAGTACGCTGAAGTTTAGCCCAGTCCACGCGGCCATCGTCCGTGACGTGGGCGGCGAGGTTTACCGAGCCGAGGCAGCAGTTCTCATAGGGGCCAAGCCACTGCTCACCGCAGGGATTAGTGGCCTCAAGTTGATACAAATGCGGCACAGGATTGTCGCGGTTGGCCGCATCAAGAAACAGCATCCCCGGCTCACCGTTGTGATGCGCGTACTGCACAATCAGGTCATACAATTCACGCGCATGGACGACTTCCCACGCATCGCCACTCGTCGGGTCTTTCAGTTCGAACAGGCCATCATCCTTGACGGCCTGCATGAACTCATCGGTGATGCCCACCGAGATATTGAAGTTCGTGATCTGGTTTTCATCAGCCTTGCAGGTGATGAAATCGCGCACATCGGGGTGATCCACGCGCAGCACCGCCATATTCGCCCCACGGCGGCTGCCACCCTGTGCGATCTCACCGAACGCCTGATCGAAGACGCGCAGGAAGCCAATTGGCCCGGTCGCGGTGCCGTTGCTCGATGACACACGCGCGCCTTTCGGGCGCAGACGGCTGAACGAGAACCCATTGCCGCCGCCCGTCTGCTGGATCAGGGCCGCGTTGCGCAGCGTCTGGAAGATGCCTTGCGGCTCACGGCCCATGTCATCCTCAATTGCCAGCACAAAGCACGCCGCAAGCTGGCCCAGTGGCGTTCCGGCCCCGGTAAAGGTCGGTGAATTGGGGAAGAACTCGCGCGCCGTCAACATGTGGAAGAACTGCTCGGCCACGGCCTGCCGCTCCCCGCTGTACTCATCCTCCGGCCCGGCAACGTTCCATGCCACGCGCCAGAACATCTCCTCGACGGTTTCGGCGGGCTTCCCTTCGGAATTCTTGCGCAGATAGCGCTTCTCCAGCACGGTCCGTGCGTTGTCAGTCAGTTCGATGGGCTTTCTCAGCGCCGGGCGAGTCCCCCCCACGGTGATCCCGGCTGCGACCTGATGTCCGTTACTGTGTGCCCCTTCTTTCGCTTGGTCTACCACTCTTGTCTCTCCCTTTACACTAACTGCCTGCTGTGTGCCCTTGCGTTTTCGTTCGACCTGCCGCCCTGTTAGTCGCGTTAGCTCAGTGATCGGGCGCTACTCCCCTTGAGCAGCAGATGGTCAATCTCCTCCCGGATCGCTGCGAGGTCATCAAACCCCAGGAACACGATGGCATAGCGGATGTATGCCACCGGGTCAACCTCACGCAGGGAGTCCATCACCATCTCGCCGATGCGCTTGCTGGCGACCTCCTCGATATTCAGGGCCTCCAACTGAGCCTCGATCCCCTCGACAATACGATCAATACTGGTCTGTGAGATGGGTCGCTTCGCGCAGGCAATTGCGATACCATGCCGTAGTTTTTCCGAATCAAACGATTCACGGCGGACTGGCATCCCAGCCGTATCCTGCTTCACAACCAACGGCACTCGGCTGCGGGTGCGTTCCACCGTTGTGAAGCGATGCCCGCAATCCTGGCACTCCCTCCTGCGGCGGATTTCATCCTCGCTGGGGGTCGTGTCGATCACGCGGGTATCCAGCCCTTCACACTGCGGACAGCGCATTGCAGCTCCGTTTCTTACGCCAAACTAACCGGCTATCAGAGAGAATTCCGACCAGCCTATGCCGGGGCACAACTGGTCGGAACATATGATCCTATTCCCACGGGAAATTGTGTTGAAAGCGTATCATGGTGAGGGCATCCCCGCAACCACCCTCACGGGCGAGCAACCTTAAAAACTTCAGCTTCACCAAATCTTTAAGATAAGCAGGGACGACGCTTTTCAACCCCCTTTCACTTCCCCCGATTCCCTCAATGCGGCAATCTGGCTACAATAGAGCCATCCCGGAGATGAAGGACCCTATATGAGTGACCTTAAGCTGACATACCAAATTACCCAGCGGGAGAATACCCGCCTCGACCTGCGCCTGACTGGCCCTGGCGGTGAAGCCACTACCGAGCTGGATAGCCCCACGGATGCCCTGCTGACGGCCATCGCCCAACACGACCCGACCCGCATCCCTCCTGCTGCCGTCAGGAACGCAGGGGAAGCCCTGTGGAAAGTACTGCTCTGCGAGGCCATCGATGAATTAGCCCAGGACACCCTGCTGGATGGCCGCAAGCAGAAGCAGCCGGTGCAGGTCGAACTACGCTTCGATGCCGACCAGATCGCGCTGGCCCGCTTTCCGTGGGAGATGCTCTGCTCTCCACAGGGTGAATACCCCGTACAGGCTGGCCTGATCGACCTGACCCGCTACATCTCCTACCCTCAACCCCCGCCGACTTTCTCGCTGGATCGTGACCAGCGGCCTTTGCTGCATGCCATCGCCGACCCCGACGCCCTGCCACCCATCGCCAAGATCGCGCTGGCGGTGAAAAACATCCTTGATGTGCCGAATGCCAGCTTTGATTCAATTGAGGACAAGCTGCTGATCGAACGCATCAACCCATGGGGCTTCCATTTCGACGGCCATGGTGCCGTCGTCCAGCGCTGCGGAACCTGTGGGGCACTCAACAGCGGCACCGCCGAGACCTGCCGCACCTGTTCCAAACCGCTCACTGGCGCTGAGCGCCTCGGCGCACTGGCCTTTGATCGCGAAGAACAGCCCGAATGGATTACCAGTGAACAACTGGCCGCCGTGCTGTATAACGCTGATGTGCAGCTCATCACGCTCATGGCCTGTGACAGCGCCCGGCTTGGCTCCACACTGGTGTTTTCCGGCATGGCCCCGCGCCTGATCCTCGCAGGTGTGCCCGCTGTTCTTGGGATGCAGTACCCCGTCCTTGATAACTTCGCCAACGCATTCTCAAATACCTTCTACAGGGTACTGGAATCACAGAATGACCTGCTGGCCGCCGTCCGCACGGCCCGCCAGAAAACCGCCGACGGTGCCTGGTACAGCCCGGTCGTGTACGTTCGACACCTCAAGTCTGCGGATACAAAGCCTGCAAATGCTGGCAGCCCCATCTACGAAACCCGCCAGATCGACACAGCAGCACCGGCCAAAGTTGCCGCTGCTGCTCCGTTTTTAACCCGTTTGTGGCTGCGTCGCCCCGAAACAAAAGCCCTCACCGATGCCGAACTCCGCGCCGAACTCGACATCCCCGATTCGGTTGAGGTGATCAGTGGCGCGGGGCAGGCCGACGTCAAATTCGAGCCGCTGCCGGGCCGCACCCTGCGCCGGGGTGAGGTGACCGTCAAGCTGCTGGCCCCCGGCGCGGATGTCCAACCGGAAAAGATGACCCTGTTCATCGACGAGAAGATCGACGCGCCGCCCGCCATCTTCGTCGTGACACCGCGCAAGACCGGCAAACTCAGCCTGATCTACTCCGTCGAACAGGACGGCGGCACCATCCACAGCATTAAACATCGCGTCGAGGTGGTGGAAACGCTGGAAGAACCGGCGGCACAGGTCACCCACTCCGAGACCGTCGCGGTCGGCGCAAAGGGCGAGGAGGAAAAGAAGGCCGCGGCCATACCCGGCGGCGTGCCGCGCATGGAAGACACCCCGGCAAAGCCGGAGGTTCCCCGCCGTGAGCCAGCGGACGACGCATCGAGGCTGGTGGATGCCGACGAAGCCGGGCAGTGGGCCACATCGAAGGAAGAGGTCGAGGAGGAGGTCTTCGAGGACAGCTTCGATGAGCTGGCAGAAAGCCCCGCCGAGCCGGAACCGCAGATACGCGACGATAGTGAGGTTGAGGAAACCCAGCACCGTATCGAAGACATGATCCGCCCCGATGAAGAAGACCCGTTCACCTTCCTCCCGCAGGAGCAGGCACAACCCGCGCAACCCCGGTCACGCGGGCCACTGATCCCGGTGCTGATCGGCGTGGCACTGATCATCATCATCACACTGATCCTGTGGGGGGCGGGCGTCATTGGCCCCGGTAATGGTGGCGATCCGTCGGGGGGTGCTGCCCCCACCGAAGTTCCCGTCATAGCCCCTGCCGAGAACACCGCGACCGCGTCAGCGACCTCGACGACGACCAACACCCCCACCCCGACGCTGACCCCTACCGCAACGTTCACCCCCACCCCGACGCTGACCCCCACCTGGACCAGCGTGCCGCTCCGTGCCACGGCCACCTTCCCGCCGCCGGTCCAGGTCACCACCCCGCCGATCAGCACGTTACCACCGGTACTGGTCCCGCTCCCCATCTGCGGAAACGGGACCGTCGAATCCGGCGAACAATGCGAGGCGGACTCGGACTGCGGATCGGGCTTCTACTGCGAGAGTAACTGCACCTGTCTGCCCATACCCGGCTGATCAAACCCCTGCCCCTGTGGTATGATCCGGGGAGCAGCTACAAGGGAGGATAAAAGATATGACTGTCCGTGTTGTTTTTGTCTGTACGGGGAACATCTGCCGCTCGCCGATGGCTCACGGCCTGTTTGAACATATGATCGAGGAGGCCGGGTTGTCTGACGAGATCGAAGTCGAGTCATGCGGAATCGGGCCGTGGCATGTCGGTGAATCGACTCATCGGGGGACCATCAAGACCCTGAAGTCACAAGGGATCAACTTTAAGCACACCGCGCGCCAGATATCGAGCCGCGACATGCGCGACGCCGACTACCTGATCGCCATGGACCGCAGCCACATCGCGGGCATCCGCCGGGGTGGCAAGACCGATGCTGAAGTCATGCTGCTGCTTGACTATGCGCACGGCCTCAACGAAACCGAAGTCCCCGACCCCTACTACAACGACACCTTTGATTACGTCTACACGTTGATTGAGAACGGCCTGCGCGGGCTGCTCACTCACATCCGGCAGCAGCACAAGCTGTGATGGACTCCGCGCTCAGGCAGGCCGTTGAGGCATCCCTGCGCACTGCCGGGGCCAACGCCTCGATCCAATCGGTGCGCGGTGTCGGTGGCGGGGATATCAACCATGCCGCCCACCTGACCACAGCCGCCGGGTCGTACTTCATCAAGTGGCACCACAACCCGCCGCCGCGCTTCTTCGAGTGTGAAGCCGACAGCCTGCGCCATCTCGCCTTGCACGGCGCACGGGTGCCGGGTGTCGTCACGACGGGCGGCGTTCAATCCAGCCCGACCCGGTTTCTGATCATGGAGTGGATCGAACCGGGCAGGCAGTCAGGCGGTGCCGCCGAGCAGCTTGGGCACCTGCTGGCGACCCTGCATCAACAAACAGCGGAGGAATACGGCTTTACGGCGGATAATTACATCGGGCGGCTGCCCCAGCCTAACCCGGCGGAATCAAGCTGGATCACGTTCTACGGTCAGCACCGGCTGGGTGCCCAACGGGATCAGGCGCGCACCAACGGCAGGCTCCCCGCCGACCGCGAGCGCCGCCTCAACACCCTGGTTGAGCATCTGCCGGGGTTCATCAACGAGGCTGACTGCCATCCCTCGCCTTTGCATGGTGACCTGTGGAGCGGTAACTGGATGACGGCATCGGACGGTGGCCCGGTGCTGATTGACCCCGCGGCTTACCACGGTGATCGCGAGGCCGATCTCGCCATGACGCGGCTGTTCGGCGGATTCCCCGCCACGTTCTACGCCGCCTACGATGACGCCTGGCCGCCTGCCCCCGGCTGGCAGGATCGTGTGGACCTGTACCAGTTGTACTATCTGCTGGTCCATCTCAACCTGTTTGGCGAGTCTTATGGCGGCTCTGTGGATCACATCCTGCGCCGCTACGTGGGATGAGCAGCCACTCCCCAGCATGAGGCTGGCGGAGGGGGCACAGCTAAACCAGCGCACGCACCAGCATCAACCCACCCGAGACCGCCAGCAGCCCCAGCACTACTGACAGCCCGAGGTTGAGCAGCGCGCCCACCCCCATTGATGACGTGAACATCTTGCTGGAATCAAACATGAAGGTTGAGAAGGTGGTAAACGCGCCCATGAAGCCCGTCAGAATCACCGCACGAGCCTCCGGGGTCAGCACCTGCGCATCATCGGCTAACGCCCAAACCACGCCGAACAGAAACGCGCCCAGCACATTGACAACCATCGTGCCCAGCGGAAACGGCTCGCCGTAATAGCGCTGTACCACCGTTGAGAGACCAAAACGGGCCAGCGTACCTGCCGCGCCCGCCACTGCAATCAGGATGATCTGTCTCATCTATGTCGTTTCTCCACAGGCAGGGGTCAAAGGCAAACGTCACAACCCTACCCCCTGCCACGGCACCGGTCAAATCATGCGGATTTCAATACGATCGATGCGCGGATCGGTGTCATGCAGCGCGGCCTCCAGCCATTGGAACGCCTCACCCGGGGTCCCATCACGGGCCTGCCGAATCAACCGGTCCCCGGCATCAACCTGAACGTATACCCGCGCAGTGATCCCCCGCACAGAGGGTGGTTCACCGTCCTCGGGGTCGGCGTCCTGTTCGAGTACAAGGTCAACCTCGTACATCATGTCGGCGATGTCCAGCGGCGCGCGCTGCACCAGCAGACGCTGCACCCGGGTGAGTACGGTACGCGCCTCGGAACGCGGTAATCGCTGACGGGGCATGTTCTTACCGCAAGCCCTTCACCCAGTACACTGGCACTACTCCCTTGATACCCTTGAACTGCATCGGTGGCAGCGCCTCGACCACGACCTGATCCCGCACTATGGCATAGGTCCCTTCATCGATCAGGACCTGCTCAGGCAGTGCCACCCCGCATATGCGCGATCCGAGGTTGGCTGCCTGCCCAATCACGGTGTAGTCGGTACGCATCTCCGAGCCAAACTCGCCGTGGATCAGTTCCCCCGTAGCGATGCCGACCCCCACCGGGGCCGCGATCACACCATGCGTCTCCCAGCGTTTGATGATGTCGTGATGTTCATTCACCATCTCCAACGCCACCCGCACCGAGCGTAGTGCATGGTCCGGCTGCGGAAACGGTGCCCCAAATAAGGCCATGACCTCGTCGCCTACGTATTTATCCAGCGTACCATCATAGCGCAGGACGATGTTCCCCATCTTACTCAGGTAATCGTTGATGAACCCCACCAGCAGTTCGGGGTCGGTGCGCTGGGCCAGTTCCGTCGAGCCGCGCAGGTCAGCATACAGCACACTGATCACCGCCCGCTCACCCTTGAGGAAGTCCACATCCGGGTTACGCAGCAGCCGTTCCATCACACTCGGCCCCACCGAGCGCCCCAGCAGACGCCGCATGCGCCGTTGCTCAAGGCTCTCAAAGATCGCGGTGTCCATCTGGCTGGCGATGGCGATCAGCAGTCGGCGGTCCTGCTCCGTGAACCCGCCCGGCTCATACCCGTTCACCAGCCCGAACACGCCGAGGATTTCCTCCCGCAGGATCAACGGGATGCACAGGACGGACTTCAGATCATCGGCATCGAGGTTGTTGTAACACACCAGTTCAGTCGTTCCGAGCGCCTCGTTGGCGATCGCCTGCACGCGGTTGGAATAAGCTGCCGTACGGAACAGATCGTTGCGCGTGACAGCCCGCATCTCCAGCGTACCCCCGGCATTGTTGTACAACATGATGAATCCGACTTCCGCCGGGATCGCGCCGCGCAGTTCCTGCAGCACCCCGTTCAACATCTGGTTAAACGGAAGCTGCTGATCCCGGATGCGGTCAACCTGATAGATCACTTCAAGCTCACGGTTGCGCTGCAGCAGGTCATTGTAGGCATAGCCCTGTATCACCGCCGAATCAACCTGGCCCTCAGCGGCTTTCAGCATGACGATTTCCTCGGCTGTAAACGGCGGGTTACGACGCCCCAGCAGCAGCGCCCCCAGCCGCTCATGCGGCCCCATTGCAATGGGCACCCCGGCTGTTGAAACCCCATCCAGCAGACCGGCATCATTGCCTTCCACGCCATCGGGCAGGCCCATCCACATCTCGACGGCATCCAATTGAGCCGCGAACTCGGCCAGCTCGCGCAGCAAGCGCGGGTCAGCGTCGGAAAGCAGGCGTGTCCGGTCATTGATTGCCTTCAGTTCAAGCTGACCGCTCTCCCGGTCATGCAGTGCGATCAGCCCAAAATCCCCCTCGAACTGCGCAACCAGCGTATCCACAATCCCCGCCAGCATCTGCGAAGGTTCAGGCATCTGGTCCCGGATGTCATCCAGCGCCTCGATCAGTTTGATTCGTTTATAGGCCTGTTTCAATTCAGCACGCAGCGTTTCAGAGCTATCGGCAGACATCCCATTTATCCTTCGGTTCTGGCCCCGGTCCGCACGCATGGGCCTGTTGATGATGTCCCACAATTATCGACACAGTGAGGCAGTTGCGCCAACTGAGCCGTATCGTTAGGCAGGGCAATCATTAGAGAAAATTCAGATGGCATGAAGTAAGATCATGTTAAACTTGTGGTACACACTCTCACAGTGACTTAGGGGAGTCTCTATGGAAACCGAAAAGCACGTACCGGTCTCCGGAACCGCGGCATCGCTGCTCAGGCGTGCCGCCAAAAGCCGTTCTGACCGCACACCACATACCACACCACCTGATCTTGAACCCTTCCCGGACTTACCCGATGACCTTATCCCGCAGCGTGCCGATGGGTCCGGGCGTATCAACGCACGCGATATCCGCCGGATTGAGCAGATGGGGACGGCGCAGCTTGTCGCGCCAAGTTCGCGCGAGGCCGCAGTCGATGCGCAGAGGCTGCTCAAGCAGAAGCTGAAGGATACCACCCACGCTTTTGCGCGCGGCGAGTTGAACCAGGATCAGTACGAGGCGATATTTACCCGCTACGCCCGGCAGAAAACCCTGATCGAGCGCATCCTTGCCGGTGGCACTGAGCAGATCATCGAGGGTGCCGCACCGATCAGCCAGGGCCAGACGGAAACCCTCCGCCAGAAGATGGTGTCACTGCCGGAAGGTATGGTTATCGTGGATGATCGCTCCGGCATCATCCTCAAGGAACTGGGCCAGTTCAACATCCCGCGTAACCTGCTTGGCCCGATGCTGACCATCCTCAACGAGGAAGAAGACACCGGCGTGCGCCGCAGCACCCAGGTCGAAGGGGGCCGCTGGCTGATCCTGTTTACCGGGAACTACACCAGCTCGCTGGTACTGTTCACCCGCGAGCCATCGGCACAGCAGTTGAAGGTATTCGAGGGCCTGCACATCGAGTTCGAACAGGAGAATCACAAAGCGCTGCAGGAACTCCACCTCGACTCCAGCCAGATGTTCTTCCCACAGGACGCACAGTTCTAGGTCATCACCCGGCCCGGCCCAGTAAAAAGGCAAACAGGGCATGGCGAACCCATGCCCTGTTTCTGATTCTGTTCCTCAGCCGTCAGCCAGCTTAATCCCAGTTGCTGCCGCTCCGACGCTGCCGCCGCAGGAAGGCCGGAACCTCGATGTTATCCTCAGCGGGTTCATCAGCATAGGTGCCTGGGCGCTGCGCCGGGGGCTTAGCAGCCTCCTCGCGGGCAGGCGGAACCGTGCTGGTGGTTTCACTCGTTGACGGCTCATTGCTGGCGAAACTGAAGCGCGGGCGCGAGGTACGAATCTGGCCGAAGCCCGTTGCGATCACCGTGATGCGCATCGAGTCGCCCATCTTCTCATCGATAACGGCACCGAAGATCAGGTTGGCGTTGGGGTCTGCTGTCTCCTGGATGATCTCAGCGGCCTGGTTGACCTCAAACAGCGACATATCCGAGCCGCCTGTCACGTTGAACAGGATGCCGCTGGCACCGTTGATCGTCACGTCGAGCAGTTCATTGGTCATCGCGGCCTGTGCGGCCAGCCGGGCGCGGTCCTCGCCGGTCGCCTGCC
>CAYMGV010000054.1:0-1728 GCA_964390105.1 uncultured Anaerolineae bacterium
GGTGCTTCAGCATGGGGCGCTGCCACTGACGGGCCGCATCACCCGCATCTGTGAGGCGCTGGTCTTTGCCGATGCCGAGGCCCGCGAGGACGCCCGCTTCCGAGTGCAGCGTCGCGCCGCCACCCTTGCCGATGTGCTGGGGGTCGATTTGACTTTTGCAGATGTTTCCGATGCCCTGACGGACGGGTTCAGCCGTGCGCTTAATCTCTCGTTTGATCAGGATGACATCAGCCCGGCGGAAGTGGCGCGCGCCGAGGAACTCATCAAAACACGCTATGGTAACAGGGCGTGGACGCTGCGGTTGTAGCTTTGTCTCCCTGTTCAGGGTTCTCGCAATTCACTTCGACCAATGGTCGATACATACGCCCAATTCGCACCCTCCGGGTGAGGTAAAAATCGTAAGGGGAACGGATTGGCCCACAGGGCCAACAGGGGGTGCTTTACTGCTGCACCACGAGGAACAGGTCCACCGCCCACCCGGCGCGATTCTCATCATTGGGGTCTACCACGTACCACCAGTTGTATCCATCGCCGCTGCGTGGGCCATCCTGCACCGTGAACACGTCCTGGTCATCGGCCACGAAGAAATAGGTGTAATCGGTGCCGGGACCCTGCCGCACGGCCAGGCCAGCCCCTTCTGTACCCTCAACGCGCACCTGTGCGCCGACGCTGATCGGGATTCCGACGGAGGGGGCAGTGGCTTCCGGCGGCAGAATGGCGGTTGGTTCGGGTGGGGTGGTTGGCTGTGCGGCGGCGTCACCACTGTTGTTACCCGGTGTACCTGGTTCTGATGTGGGCGGCGGCAGCGCACCTTGCAGCGTGGGTGTCGCGGTGATCACCACGAAGATCGGTGTCGGTGTTGTATCAAGTGCCGATGCGCTGTCCCCCTGGGCGGCCAGCACGTAAGCCCACAGCCCGCAGGTCAGCCCGGCCACGATCAGGATCGTCAGCGCAAAGGCCCACCACGGCACAGACAGCGGCGCGCGGTTCCTGGGCGGCTTGCCCCCCGGTTCATCAATGCGCGGAATGCTGGGCGGACGCACCGGCTGATGCCGCCGGGTTGCATCAACGGGCGGGCGCGGCTGCGGCCTGCTGGTGCGTGGGTTAGGCCGGGTATTTTGCTGATCGTCAGGAAACTGGCTCATAGGTGCTTGTACCTGTTTGGTTCCATGGTTCAATAAGTGTCGATTTGGGAAATGCGAATTAACACCGCCGCCTGACTTCACGGCGTCTATGCGGGGGGGCTACTCGACGCGGATCACCAGCAGCGTGAAGTCGTCAAACGCATCAACGGGGCCACGATGCCCCTGCACGGCGTTGTAAATGGTCCGGGCGATGCGGTCGGCATCATAGTGGCGCAGCGGCACCACGAGGCTCCGAAGCTGCTCCCGGCTGAATGGATGGCCCTTCGTATCGCGCATGTCAGTGACGCCGTCGCTGTAGATGAGCAGTACGTCCCCGGCGCTCAGTGCGACCTGCTGCTCCTCGAAGATCGGGGCAGGTTGCCCCCACAACCCGAGGAAGCGCCCGCGCCCGCCGATGAACTCCGATGTCCCATCCGCGCGAATCAGCAGCGGCTCATCGTGACCGGCCCGTACATAGCGGAAAATCCCGGTTTTAGGGTCCAGCACACCGTACAGCGCGGTCACAAACATATCGTAATCCGATGCACTGAGCAGGCCCTCATGCACCGAGGTCGCCACATCGACCGGATCGATGTAGTGGCGG
>CAYMGV010000054.1:1738-16801 GCA_964390105.1 uncultured Anaerolineae bacterium
GGGCTTCCGTCAGGAACAGCGTGCGGGCCACCGCCATGAACAGCGCCGCATGCGCGCCCTTATCGGACACATCAGCCAGCACCATCGCAACCTGGCCGCTTTCATACCGCTTCATGTCATAAAAATCCCCGCCAACATGCCGGGCAGGCTCAAAACGAGCCGCGAACTGGTAGCCGGGCACATCGGGCAGGAGGTCGGGCAGCAGGCTGCGCTGGGCCAGCGCGGCCACTTCCATCTGTGCTTCAAGTGCGGCCCGCGCGATGCGGTCGGCCTGGGCTGCTTCGAGTTCCTGGTAGGCTTCGGCAAGCTCAGCATTGCGTGATTGCAGGTCTTCAATGGCGCGCATGTCGGTATCACGGATGATCTGGATCATGGCGCTGAGGATGTTGCGTGACATCGCCGGGCTGGAGGTAAACACCTGCTCGAACTGGTCTTTGGTGATCTCCAGCACGTCGGTTTCCATCAGTGTGGTGACGGTGGCCGCGCGCGTCTCATCCGTAATCAGCCCCATCTCACCGAAGTACTGGTTCTGCCCGAGGAAGCCCAGCACAAATTCCTGGTCATCGCCCTCCATGTTGCGGGTGACGATCACCCTGCCCCCGGTGATCAGGTAGAAGGTATCGGCCACGTCTCCCTCGGCACACAGTATCGTGTTGGGGGGGTAGGACTTCTTGACGGCAAACTGTCGCAGCATATCGACGGCAGCGTCGTCCAGCCCCTTGAAGGCCTGTTTGATCACCTGGGTATAGCCGGTATGTCGGATTTCATCGCTCATGGTTGTTGTTCCTTAACCCAATTCAGCAGGTCGTCAACGGGTAGCGTATTGATCACATCATCCGCCGTCACCCAGCCGCGCCGTGCCGTTGCGATGCCGTAATGCAGCAGGTCAAAGTGTTCGGGTGCGTGTGCGTCGGTATTGATGCTTAATTTTACCCCGAGTTCGCTGGCCCTGCGTGCATGAACGTCGTCAAGGTCGAGCCGCCGTGGGTTAGCATTGATCTCCAGGGCCACGCCATGCTGATGTGCCGCCGCGAAGATTGTTTCCATATCGAGGTCTGCCGGTTCACGGTCGGGGATTTGCTGCCCGCGCGGGTGTCCAATGATGCGTACATACGGGTTTCGGATGGCATTGAGCAGTCGCTCCGTTATTTGCTTGCGCGGCTGGCGCAGGCTGGTATGCAGCGACGCGAGAACGATATCAAACTGTGCGAGTTCCTCGTCGGTGAAGTCCAGCGTACCATCGGCCCGGATTTCACACTCCGTCCCGTGCAGGATCGTGAAAGCCCCGCCCAGTTCGGCATTGGCCCGGTCGATCTCCTCCCGCTGCGCGGCGATGTCCCCCGGCTTCAGGCCGCTGACCATGCCCAGCCCGTAGCTGTGATCGGTGACCATCATGTACTGTCGCCCGGCGGCTATAGCGGCCTGCGCCATCTCCAGCACGCTCAGCTTGCCATCGCTCCAGGTGGTATGCAGATGCAGGTCACCGAGAATGTCGGCCTCCGTGATCAGGTCGGGCAGGGTGCCCGCCTGCGCCGCCTCGATCTCCCCGCGATCCTCGCGCAGTTCCGGCATGACATACGGCAGATCAAGCACCTTATACACGTCTTCTTCAGTTGGGCACAGGATATCCTCGCCCTCCCCTTCGACGTGCGAGAAGGCCATCTCATTGAGGCTGAGGCCCTTCCTGAGAGCCAGTTCACGCAGCCGGACGTTATGCTCCTTGCTGCCGGTGAAGTACGAGAGCAGTGTGCCGTAGTGCCGTTCGGGAAGGACGCGCAGGTCGGCCTGCTGGCCGTTGACCAGTTCCACCGAGGTTTTGGTCGGCCCCTCGACGATCACACGCGATACCTCGTCCATCCCGGTGAAGGCGGCCATGATCGGCGCGGCGTCATTACTGGCGATCAGGATGTCAATATCGCCGATGGTGGGCTTACGCCGCCGCAGCGACCCGGCCACTTCACCCTTGATCGCGCCGGGCTGTTCCAGCAGATGCGCAAGGATGCGCATCGCCAGCGGATAGGCTGCGCCCAGTGGCACACGGCCGGTACGGCGGTCCAGTGCCTCGATGCCGTCAATCACTTTTTGCTCGCTTTTTGTGCCCATCCCGGAAAGTGCCCGCAGCTTCCCTTCACTGGCCGCGACCTTGAGTTCCTCGATGGTGGTAACGCCCAGTGCCTTCCAGAACAGCGCTACCTTTTTCGGGCCGAGGCCGGGGATAGCCAGCATCGCGACCACGCCGGGCGGGATTTCGTCAGCCAGCCGGTTGAAGAATTCCAGTTCCCCGGTGGTCAGCAGTTCCTCGATCTTGTCGGCCAGTGTCTTGCCGATGTGAGGCAGGTCAGTGAGCGTGCCTTCATCATAGATGCTTTGCAGGTCACGGGTCAGCTCACCGATAGTTTCGGCGGCACGTCGATAGGCGAGGATGCGGTGGATGCTTTCGCCCTTGATCTCCAGCATATCGGCCACGGTGGCAAAAATCGAGGCGATGTCACGGTTGGATAGCTTGCTCACGCGAGGTCCTGTTCCCTGTGCTAAAGTCCCCTGTTTGCGGTATACCCATAAGGGGCGTGGCGTGTTTTCGGGTATGATGAGGGTGATGCCGTTCGCCCGCTGAGTCGCGGTCAGTATACAGGTTTCGTCTTGACAACGCCACCTGCTGAAAGGTGATTATGGCTGGTATGTTTACCCACCCACCCGATCCCGAACCCTATTTTGAGACGGTATGGGAGATTGTACGGGAGGTGCCGGAAGGTTGTGTCACGACCTACGGGCAGGTCGCTGCCATGATCCCGGCCCCGGACGGTGTTGCGCCGTCCGCATATCGACGTCTGCGGGCGCGCTGGGTCGGCACAGCCATGCGCGAAACCCCCGCCGGGACGGGCGTGCCGTGGCAGCGCGTCATCAACAGCCAGGGCACCATCAGCCTGCCACCGGGCGAAGGCCACGAGCACCAGCGTTTTTTACTGGAATCAGAAGGGGTAGAATTTGATGATGAGGGTCGGGTCGATCTGGCCGTCTTTGGCTGGCAGGGGCCATCAGAGGATTGGTACGAAGCACGCGACCTGTACCCGGCCAAACCCATTAAGGGATCGCGTAAAGGCCCATCGCAGCCCAGTTTATTTTAATCACCGGAAGCCCACCCACAGGAGGACCATCCGTGCAAACCTATCATGAGTATGTTGGCAACCTGCATATGCACACCACCTATTCGGATGGTCATGGCAGCCATGCTGATCTTGCCGAGGCGGCTGTCGCTGCCGGGCTGGATTTCATCGTGGTGACGGATCACAACGTCCGCGTGACCGGCGTCGAGGGCTATTATGGTCCCCGCCCCGGTGAGCGTGTACTGCTGCTGACCGGCGAGGAAGTACACGATATGCGCCGCGACCCGCAGGCCAACCACATGCTGATCTTCGAGATCGATGACGAACTCACACCGCTGGCCGGGAACCCGCAGGATTTACTGGATGCAGTCGGCGAGAAGGGCGGCCTGGCTTTCCTGGCTCATCCACATGATCGCCCAGCCCCAATCTTTGGTGAAGGGGAATACCCGTGGGTCGATTGGGCCATCAGCGGCTACACCGGCATCGAACTGTGGAATTATATGTCGGAGTTCAAGCTGTACCTGACCGGCTGGCGTGAGGCTGTGCAGGCCGCCTTCAATCCAGACAGGGTCATCACCGGCCCACAGCCGGAAACGCTTGGCCTGTGGGATGACCTGCTCAAGAAAGGGCTGCGTGTTGTGGCAATTGGCAACTCCGATGCCCACGCCTTCCCCTATTCGCTCGGCCCCATCACCAAAGTGATCTTCCCTTACGAGCACCTGTTTCGTTCGGTCAATACGCACGTCCTCGCCAAGCATGCCCTCAACCACGATATCGACCACGACCGCGCCGTCATTTTTACCCCGCTGAAGAATGGCAACGCCTTTGTGGGGTACGACTATCCCGCATCGACGCGCGGCTTCCGCTTCTCCGCACAGGGACACAACACCTCCGCCATCATGGGCGATAGGATTCGCATCGGTGACGGCATCACATTACAGATCGCCTGCCCTGCCGTCTGTGAAATTCGGCTGTTGAAAGACGGCAACGTGGTCGAAACCGAACTTGGCACCAACAAAACCTACATTGCCCGTAAGCCCGGCGTATACCGTGTCGAAGCCTACATCGAGTACAGGGGCAAGCTGCGCGGCTGGATATTCTCCAATCCCATTTACGTGACCAAGTAGTGTTTTCAGGTGCGTACTGATAGCTATCTGAATGCCAAAACTCGCCCCCGGTTTCCGGCGAAATCGGCGCGATAGATTCTCCCGGATGTGCTATAATCAACCACTTGTATCGAACTGGCGTTCTAGGCCATTCAAGCGGGGGAATCATGGATTATTTTGAACTGGTATCAGACTTCAAACCAACTGGCGATCAGCCGGAAGCCATCCGGCAGTTGATCGAAGGGGTCAGCGCAGGGCACCGTGATCAGACCCTGCTGGGAGCCACCGGCACCGGCAAAACCTTCGTGATGGCGAACATCGTCCAGCAGCTCAACCGCCCCACGTTGGTCATGGCGCATAACAAGACGCTGGCTGCCCAGCTCTATTCCGAATTCCGCGCGTTCTTCCCACATAATGCCGTGGAATATTTTGTTTCCTACTACGATTACTATCAGCCCGAAGCGTACGTGCCGCGTCATGATCTCTACATCGAGAAAGAAGCAACCATTAACGAGGAGATCGACCGGCTCCGCCTTGCGGCCACCGCCGCGCTGATGAGCCGCCGTGACGTGCTGATCGTGGCCTCTGTCTCCTGTATCTACGGCATCGGTAACCCGGCGGCATGGGCCAGCGCCACGCTGGAGCTGTCAAAGGGGATGACCATCCGCCGCGATGCCATGCTGCGCCACCTGGCCCGCATCCAGTACAGCCGCAATGACATGGAACTGCGGCGCGGCACCTTCCGGGTCCGTGGCGATACCATCGAAGTTGTCCCCGGTTATGCCGAGCATGTCTACCGCATCGGGTTGTGGGGCGACGAGATCGAGCGCCTGACCGAGATCGATGGCATGACCGGCGAGGTGATCCAGGAACACAACGAGATCACCATCTACCCGGCCAAGCAGTTTATCGCCGAGGCTGGCGGCATGCAGGACGCGATACACGCCATCGAATCCGAGCTTGATACACGGCTTACCAACCTCAAATCTGACGAACGGCTGCTTGAGGCCCAGCGCATCGAGCAGCGTACCCGTTACGATCTTGAGATGCTGCGCGAGGTCGGCTATTGTTCGGGCATTGAGAACTACTCACGCCACATTGATGGGCGGCCCGAAGGCAGCCCGCCGTGGACGCTGATCGACTACTTCCCCGATGACTTCCTGCTGTTTATCGATGAATCGCACATGACCATCCCGCAGGTTCGTGGCATGTGGGGCGGCGACCGTTCCCGCAAGCTCAATCTCGTCGAGTATGGTTTCCGCCTGCCCAGCGCGCTTGATAACCGCCCGCTTGCCTTCGAGGAATTCGAGGCACGCATCAACCAGGCTATCTATGTCTCTGCCACGCCCGGCCCGTACGAACTGGCGAACAGCCAGCATGTTGCCGAAGCCATCATCCGCCCCACCGGCTTGATCGACCCCGAAGTTGAGGTGCGTCCCGTCGAGGGCCAGGTCGATGACCTGCTCGGTGAAATTCGTCAGCGCCTCGAACTCGGCCAGCGCACACTGGTCACCACGCTGACCAAGCGCATGGCCGAGAAGCTCAGCGAATACCTGCTGGAGATGGGCATCAAGGTTCATTACCTGCACAGCGAGATCGATACGCTGGAGCGTATCGAAATCCTGCGTGACCTGCGGCTGGGTATCTATGACTGCGTGGTGGGTATTAACCTGCTGCGTGAGGGCCTCGACCTGCCGGAAGTTTCGCTGGTCGCCATCCTCGATGCCGATAAAGAGGGCTTCCTGCGCTCATCAACCGCCTTGATCCAGAACATCGGGCGGGCGGCGCGTCATGTTGATGGGCGCGTGATCATGTACGCGGACCGCGTCACGGATTCGATGCGGTCCGCCATAGACGAGACCAACCGCCGCCGTGAAAAGCAGACCACATACAACAAGGAACACGGCATCATCCCGGCCAGCATCATGAAAGAGGTCCACGACCTGACAGAGCGTGTCAAGACGCAGGCAATGCAGGAGGCCGCCGCTGGTGCTGCCACGGCAGGCGACCTGCCGGATGATGAGATCGAGCGTCTGATCGGCCAGCTTGAGTCGCAGATGAAGAACGCCGCGCAGGAGATGGAATTCGAGAAGGCGGCCATGCTGCGCGATCAGATTTTCGAGCTGCGTGACCTGCTGTTTATGGGCAAAGGTGGCAGGCCGGATGCGCCAATCTGGGAGCAGGACCGTATGATGCCCATCGCGGAGATTGAAACCGAGGAATAGGACACGACTATCTCAACTATCGAGCTTGGCCCTTGCCCCCTTCACTGGTACAGTAAGGGCAGATCACTTCTACCTATCCATCAGTCGAGGTCGGCATGAGCGAACAGCCCGTTATCCAGGTTCTGATCACCACCGATACCCCGGAAGGGGTCGCGGATATCCGGGCACAACTGGCTTCGGCAGAGGATATCAACGTTCTCGGCACCGCTGACAGCGGCGTCACCGCCATTGAGATGGCGCGGGTTCATAAACCCGATGTCGTCATCATGGATTACGACATGCCTGGTCTTGACGGGGCCGAGGCTACCCGCGCGATCCTACAGGAAAACGACAGGGTACAGATCATCATGCTTTCGCTGGTTAACGATGTGAACGACATCCGCCATGCCATGCGAGCCGGTGCCCGTGACTACCTGATCAAGCCCCTTGAACCCACCGAACTCCTTGAAACGGTGCGCTGGCTCATCCGTGAGCGCCGCGATTTCGCCCGCATGCACGCCTTCGTCAACAAGCTGCGCAAGGCCTATGAAGCGCTCTTTACTGATGACAAACCCGTGCCGCCCAACGTCGTCGCTTTCCTCGAAAAGCAGGTTGAGGAGGCCCCCGGTGACCGCCTCGTACTCGAAACGCTGGCCGTCGCCTATGCCCGCAACCGCAGCTGGGCCAGCCTCAAGCCGCTGATTGATATACTGGCGGATTAGCATCAGCAGCTATTAGCCAGCAGCTTTTTCGCTGTATGGATCAGTTTCGCATCCTGAACCAACCCAATAACCCGGATGCAGGAGGCGGTGCCTCCTGCTGGGGATTGGGGCAAAGCCCAAATGAGCAGTTGCTATACCCCCTCAGCCTCACGTACCGATGGCAGTTGGTTGAGTTCGTGACGGGTCTCACAGGCCTCACAGATGACGGTCCGGCGGCTTTGAATGACGAGCCGGTGCTGACCGCAGTTCGGGCAGGCATCGGGCAGCGGGCGCTTCCAACTGGTGTACTCACACTCAGGATAGCGGGAGCAACCGTAGAAGGTGCGGCCCTTGCGCGTCTTGCGCTCGACGATCTCGCCCTCGCGACACTCAGGGCAGGTCACACCGATGTATTCCAGCCACGGCTCAGTGTGGCGGCAGGTCGGGAAGTTGGAGCAGCCGATGAACTTGCCATAACGGCCCCACTTGATGACCAGCGGCTCGCCGCACTTGGGGCACTCACGCCCTACTTCCTCGACACCCAGGTCGACATTGGGGACATGCTCACGGGCGTGTTCCACCTCGGCTTTGAACGGGTCATAGAACTCGCGCAGCAGTGGCACCCAGTCCTGCTCACCAGAGGCGATCTGGTCGAGTTCACCTTCCATGCGGGCGGTGAATGTCGTATCGACGATTTCGGGGAAATGCGCTACCAGCAGGTCGTTGACGATGGCCCCGGTATCAGTCGGGATCAGCATCTTGCCCTCACGCGTCACGTAGCCGCGCTGCTGCACGGTGTTGATAATCGGGGCGTAGGTGCTGGGCCGCCCAATGCCGAGTTCCTCCAGCGTCCTGACCAGTGTCGCTTCGGTGTAACGGGGTGGTGGCTGTGTGAAGTGCTGCTCCGGGATCAGCGCCAGCAGGTCGAGCAGGTCATTATCGGTGAGTTCGGGGAAGATACGTCCGAGGTCGGAGCCTTCCGGGTCATCCTCATTGGAGAAATCACCGTATACCGCGAGAAAGCCGGGGAAGCGCAGCGTCGAACCCGTGGCACGGAATTCATAGGGGCGCTTTTTCGGTGCGATGCTGGCATCACCTGCCATGATCTCGACACGCAGCGTGTCATAGATGGCGGCGGTCATCTGGCTGGCGACAAAGCGCTGCCAAGTGAGCAGGTACAGCTGATACTGATCCCGCGTGAGGAATGACTTTACCGTGCTGGGCGTACGCATCACGCTGGTTGGGCGGATGGCCTCATGGGCCTCCTGCGCGTTCTTGCTCCGCTTACCGAACCGGTTTGGCTTTTCAGGCAGGTACTCCGTGCCATAGGTATCGGTGATGTATTGCGCGGCTTCCTCACGAGCCTTATCCGAAACGTTGGTGCTGTCGGTACGCATATACGTGATCAGGCCGGTCACGTCACCCTTGCCGAAGTCCACACCCTCGTAAAGCTGCTGGGCGATGCGCATCGTTTTGCTGGCGTTGAAGCCCAGCCGCCGTGAGGCTTCCTGCTGTATTGTGCTGGTGATAAACGGCGCTGACGGGTTGCGGCGGCGCTGCCCACGCTTGACCTTTGTGACGTCGTACCGGGAGGCTTCCAGCTCCGCCACCAGCGGCGTGACGGTCTCCTCATCGGGCAGGACGGGGTCCTCACCGTTGATCTTGAACAGCCGCGCTGTGAAGCGCATGCGGTCAGCGTTGGCGGCATCGGCCTGACGAGCCAGTTCTGCATCAATGGTCCAGTATTCTTCAGGGTCAAAATTCTCGATATCCCGTTCACGCTCGACGATCAGCCGCACGGCAACAGACTGCACACGTCCGGCGCTCAGGCGTGGACGGACCTTCTGCCACAGCAGTGGGCTGAGTTCGTAGCCCACCAGCCGGTCGAGGATGCGGCGTGTCTGCTGCGCGTTAACAAGGTTCATATCGATCTGACGCGGGTTTTCGAAGGCATCGCGCACGGCATCCCGCGTAACCTCGTAGAACACCACACGCTGCGTGCGTTCTTCCTCAAGGTCCGCCGACTCAAGCAGATGCCATGCAATGGCCTCGCCCTCACGGTCGGGGTCGGTGGCGAGATAGACTTCCTTGGCGCGTTCAGCGGCAGCGATCAGGTCCTTGACAACCTGCCGCTTGTCGTTGGGCACGCGGTACTTTGGCTCGAAGTCATTCTCGACATCGACAGAAAGCTGCGATTTCAGCAGGTCACGTACATGACCGACCGAGGCCATGACCTTGTAATCGGAGCCGAGGTAGTTCTCAATGGTGCGGGCCTTCGCCGGAGATTCGACGATGACCAGCTTACCACGCCGTCGAGGGCTGCCCCCGTTCTTTTTCTTGCTGCTGTTTCTGCTGCGCTTCGATTTTGCTTTTGTCTTCTTCTTTTTTGCCGGGTTCCTTGGGGCCGGTTCAGGGCGCTCCATACCGTCATGGGCAGGCGTCTCGCCCATGCGATACAACGACGTGCCACACACAGGGCATTCCCCCCGTGTGGCAGGTTGTGCCGATTTGGTAAACACCGGCTCAGGCGATGCGATGGTGCGTTTTTCCTTGCACTTCACGCAGTAGGCTTGCAGTTCATCACTCATAAGTACTCTATTCGCTGTTCCTTCTTCAGTGTTTCAACCAGTTTCTTCACATCCTGCACCCGGCTTCGATGGCAAACCAGCAGTACGTCATCCGTATCGATAATAACAAGGTCCTCAATACCCAGTGTGGCAACGAGGCGTGTACTAAATACTAGGTTATCACCGCTGTCAAGCATCACCGGGTCCTTGACCATTGAGGTGGTGCCGCCCTCCCCCTGTTCGGAGAGGATGTCATACAGCGTACCGAAGTTGCCAATATCACTCCACCCCATCTCGACCGGGATCACAAGGGCATCACCCTGGATGTTCTCCATCAGGGCGTAGTCCACCGAGATTGGGTTGATATCGTTCCACTGGCGTTTCAGCACGTCATCATACGCGGGGCTGCCGACAGCGTTTGCAATTTCCCCTAAAGAAGCGTACATGGCCTTGGCGTGCTTTTCAAATTCCGCCATCACACGGGCCACCGGCCAGATAAACATTCCGCTGTTCCAACTGTAGCGTTCGTCGGCGATCATGGCCTCGGCGCGGGCCTGTGCAGGCTTTTCGACGAACTGGCTCAGTTCGTATACGGGGATGTCGCCTTGATCGGTCACATGACGACCGCGCTCGATATAGCCGAACCCGGTCGAAGCATACGTCGGTGTGATGCCCAGCGTTACCACGGACCCCGCCCCCGCGAGATGGAAGGCGGCTTCCAGCACGGCCCGGAAGCGTTCTTCGTCAGCGATGTAATGGTCAGCCGTTAATACGGCCATGGTCGCGTCGGGGTCGCGGTGACGGATGTGCAGCGCGCCCAACCCCACCGCGGGGGCGGTATCCTTGCCGCGCGGCTCCTCGATGAAGTTCTCCGCCGGGATGTCCGGGGTCTGCTCATTCAGCATCACGCACAGGTCGGGGTTGGCAACCACATAGATGCGGTCGGCATCGATCAGCGGCAGCAGGCGCTCGACGGAAATCTGGAACATCGAACGTTCGTTGTCCACCAGTGACAGCAGCGGCTTGGGCCTGGCCTGGCGGCTGAGCGGCCACAGGCGCGTGCCCGCACCACCTGCCATGATCATGGCATATCTGTGATCGGTCATTGAGTTCTCCACTATGATTCAGACGTTATTCTCTCACAAAGGTCATCGTGCCGACTTCCCGAACCAGCCCTTTGAGCTGGAGGAACATCAGCGTGCTGTTGACCTCTGAAACCGGCAGTCCACACTGCCGGGCAAGTTCATCAATATGGATCGGGTCGCCTGACATGTGCTTCAGGATACGCTGTTCGTCGCTGCTGGTTTCAGGCAGCACAGCGCGCGCATGAACATACTGCGTGACGCGATCAAGGTCAAGGACATCTATCACGTCTTGCGCTGACAAAACCGGGTGAGCGCCATCCTGGATCAGCCGGTTGACTCCCTGGCTGACCCGTGTGGTGATGTTCCCCGGCACGGCGAATACCTCGCGGCCCTGTTCCAGTGCAGCGCTGGCCGTCATCAGCGCGCCGCTTTTATCCCCGGCTTCAGTTACAAGCACCGCGCGGGCCAGCCCGCTCATGATGCGGTTGCGAACGGGGAACTTACTGGCATCCGGAACGGTGCCAGGTGGGAACGGGCTGAGTAATGCGCCCGCCTGCATGATGCGTGCCGCCAGCCGCCGGTGTTCAGGAGGATAAATCTGATCCAGCCCGCAGGGCAAAACGGCTGTCGTACGACCACCCGACTCCAGCGCGGCTTCATGTGCTTCTGCATCGACGCCACGCGCCAGCCCACTGATGATCGTCAATCCCGCCGAGACAAGGTCACGGGCGAGCGTGCGCGTCACCTGCCTGCCATACGCTGAAACCGAGCGCGTCCCCACTACCGTGATCCCCCAGTCATCGGCATCCGAGATCGTGCCCCGCATGTACAGCACGGGCGGAGCCTGGTTGATCTCCCTGAGTTGGGTCAGCAGGGGAGGATAATCATCATCGTTCCATGTCAGCAGCGCGATACCGAGCCGGTCCAGCCGCGCCTGTTCAGCCTTCAGGTCGATCTGGCTGCGGGTATCTCTGAAGGCAGCCAGCGCACGCCGGTCCAGCCCTGCCTGCGCCAGTTCCGAATCGGCGGCGTGCCACGCGGTTTCCATCGAGCCGAACTGCGCCAGCAGCCGCCCGAAGCGCGTCGGGCCGACGCCTTTAACGAGGCTGAACCCCAGCCAGTACAATCGTTCAGCAGCCATGTTCGGCCTCGCTAGGTGCGCATGTGGGTGCTGAACAGCTTATCATGTTCCTGTTGAGCATAACGGTCTGTCATACCTGCGATGTAATCACAGATCACGCGCGCCAGTGAGATGTCGCTCTCCTTGAGGCGGGCCTGTGTGCTGGTGGGGAGCTGCTTCGGTTCTTCATAATAGGCGTTAAACAACTCCGTGATGAGCCGCTCGGCTTTTTGAGCCATGCGCACCACGCGATAATGATAATACATATTCTGAAACAGGAAGTCTTTGAGTTCCCGCACCATACCAGCCATCTCGTCGCTCAAGCCAATGACGTTGTTCGGCAGGGCTTGCAGGTCTTCCACCGACTGCGGGTTGGCAGCCTCAATACGCCCGTTGGTAGCCTCGCACACATCGCGTACCATCACGCCGACCAGCCGCCGGATAATGCGGTGACGTGTCATCTCATCGACATACGGCGAGGTGATTCCCAGTTGATCGCGCACGTCATTCCACAGCCGGATATCTGTAAGCTGCTGCGGGTGGATCAGCCTGGCATATAGCCCGTCATCAAGGTCATGAGCGGTGTAACTAAGCTCATCGGCAGCATTGGCGATCTGTGCCTCAAGGCTGCCCAGCTTAGCCGGTTCATACGCCGCGCCGATGGTCGCCACGTCATATTCAGTCTCATGCTTGACGATGCCCTCACGCGTCTCATAGGTCAGGTTGAGGCCGGGGAATTCATCATAGCGGGCTTCCAGTTTTGTTACGATGCGCAGTGTTTGCTGATTGTGATCATATCCCGCGCCATGCTGGCTCATCAGGGCGTTGAGGACATGCTCCCCGGAGTGCCCAAATGGCGGATGCCCGATGTCATGGACGAGGCAGATCGTCTCTACAAGGTCCTCGTTGGCACCCAACTGCCGGGCGATTGTCCGCCCGATCTGCGCAACCTCCAGCGTGTGTGTCAGCCGCGTACGGAAGTAATCACCCTCATGGTTCACGAATACCTGCGTCTTGTATTCCAGCCGCCGGAAGGCGGTTGTATGCAGCACGCGGTCCCGGTCACGCTGAAAGGCGGTCCGATACCTCGGCTCCTGTTCGGGGTAAACTCGCCCCTTTGAATCGCCCGCTTTCAGGCCGTAAGGGGCCAGTGTATCACGCTCGCGCTGCTCAATCTCCTGCCGTTTAAACATCATCGGCATCAAACTCCTGTATTGGGGATAAGTCCCTCGCAGTCTATCACCCGTGTGGATCGCTTGTCAAAGCTGATCCTGCCGCAACTGCCAAGTGCTGTTGGTAAAATACGGAATCGCCCCGCCGCGTGGCGTGCGTCATAATATGGGGGAATTCCCTTCTTACAACATCACAGGAGAATCCCCCGAAATGGACCCTCGTATCGAGAAAATGGCAGCAGTGCTGACTGAGTATTCCGTTGCAATCAGGGAAAACGACCTCGCCTGGATTCGTTACCAGCCGCTGGCCGAGGAAGCCGCCCTCGCCGCTTATGAGAAGGTGATCGAGATGGGTGGCAACCCTGTTGTGCAGGTGATGCCGTATCCCTTCGACGAGGTGCTGTTGCGCAAAGGCAGTGATGCTCAGCTTGACTTTGGTGATCCCATCACGGAATGGCTGACCACTAATGCCGATGTCCGCATGACCTTTGGTGCACCGCAGAACAGCCGCGCCCTGTCCTCGGTGGACCCCGCGCGCATGGCCCGTCAACGAACGGCGATGAAGAACATCATCGAGACGTTTATGCACCGGCAGGGGGCCGGGGAACTGCGCTGGGTTGGCACCCGCTTACCCACCGAATCTGCCGCACAGGACGCCGAGATGAGCCTCAGCGAATACGAGGATTTCGTCTTCAACGCCTGCAAGCTGCACCTTGATGATCCGGTTGCCGCGTGGAAAGCGGTTGCCATCGAGCAGCAGCATTTAGTCGATTGGCTCAAGGGCAAGCAGGACGTCCACGTTACAGGTGATAACATTGACCTGAAGCTGTCTATCGCGGGCCGGACCTTCATCAATGCCGATGGCAAGAAGAACTTTCCCGATGGTGAGATTTTCACCGGACCGGTTGAAGATTCCGTTAACGGTTGGGTGCGCTTCACCTACCCCGCCATCTACAGCGGGCGTGAGGTGGACGGTGTCGAACTGGAGTTTAAGGACGGTAAGGTCGTGAAGGCCACTGCCGCCAAGGGCGAGGACTTCCTCAACTCTGTGCTGGATACCGACGCCGGATCGCGCATACTCGGCGAGTTTGCCATCGGTACCAACCGTGAGATTCAGCAGTTTACCCGTTCGATCCTGTTCGATGAGAAGATCGGCGGCACGGTTCATATGGCTGTCGGTGCAGGTTACCCTGATACCGGCAGCACCAATAAGTCCGCCGTGCACTGGGATATGATCTGCGATATGCGTTCCGGCGGCGAGATCACCGTCGATGGTGCGCTGTTCTACAAGGACGGTGAATTCCAGGTCTGAGACCGGGATTGACCTATCAAAAAGCCGCTGACTTGTAAGGTTGGCGGCTTAGAGTACAATAATCATGAGGGACGCCCTGCCGCCCTTCCTTATTAGATTGCAAGACAATCCATAGGACCACACCTGTATGATGAGTGACAAGTCCTCCCCGTTAATCCTGGTTTTCGTACTCGTTGCCGTGTTGGTACTGGCCGGGGCACTCGGTTATGCCTTCGGTACCGCCAGCACCCAGATCGTCAATACTGGCATCTGGCAAATGGATATCAGTTACCAGGGTATCTATGTTCAGACCGTCGCCGACGCCTACAGCCTGGATCGTAACGACAGCCTGGCCGCCTATCGCCTGTCGTTTATCTGCCAGGAAAACGGTGATCTGCAAGAGGCTGTACGCTATGCCAGCGAGGTGTACGGCGCACAGGATGCAGTCAAGGCCGCCAACCTGTCCCAGTTGCAGGAGTTGATTGGTTCCGGCACTGTGACGCAGGATCAGCAGGTTGGGGTGTGCAGTACGCGACCTATTGATGGCATGGCTAACATCCTGCGCCTTGTCGCGCCGATTGGGCTGGTACTGATGTTCCTTGGTATCGCCGTGTACGGTGTCCTGGGTATGGCCCGTGAGAGTGAAGAAGAAGCGGTCCGGCCCGCCCGTGCGTCTGGTGATGCAGGCGTCAGTAGAAGCCCGGGCGCCTTCG
>CAYMGV010000055.1:0-16729 GCA_964390105.1 uncultured Anaerolineae bacterium
CGCCTCATCCAGCGAGACCGGTTCGTCACTGCTGGCGGCATGGATCAACGCACCCAGCGAGCGCCGGGCAGTGTGATCCGCCGGGCGCAGCCGTACGGCCTCCTCCCAGCAGCGTACCGCCTGTTTGCGGTCGTCGGTGAGCAGCGCGTAGATCACCCAGGCCTCGTAATAATCCGGGCGATCATGCAGCAGACGGGCGATCAAAGCGAGGGCGGCATGACGGTCGCCACGGCGGGCGGAGTCGAGGGCGGTTTCAAGGTCGGGGTGTTGAGCCATCAGCGGTTTCCTACCCGGATGCGCGGATCAAGCAGGGCATAGAGCATTTCAAGGACAATACGGCTGACGATGACCAGCACGCCGATCATCAGCAAAATGCCGAGGATGACCGGGATATCCTGGTTGTCAGCGGAGGAGAACAGCAGCAGCCCCATGCCGCTCCACCCGGTTGAATACTCGATGATGGTCAGGCCGCCCAGCAGGTAGGGCAGGCTGATCACGACCTTGGAGATCACGGGGAGGATGGCGTTGGGCATGGCATGTCGATCCCGCACATGGCGATCCTTCAATCCCTTGGCGCGTGCCGTCTGGATGTACTGCTCATGGAGGGTGTCGGTCATGCTGGTGCGGGTGATCAGCATCATCTCACCGATGGAGAGCAGCGCCATAGCGATGATCGGGATGGCGGTTGCCATCATGACGCGCAGCGCCTGCGGCCCGTAGCCGATAGCAAACCACAGGGAGACCCAGGTGGTCAGCATCAGCGGCAGGGCCAGCATCGGGGGCAGGGGCCGCCGCAGGAAGCGCCGCACCAGTATCGACGCGATGAAGGCCACGCCCGCACTGATCAGCAGCGCGACGACCATATCCTGCACCACCAGCCACGGGTTGAAGGTCGGGAAATCCCGCGTGAAACGGCTATACCAGGTTTCAAGGTTGGAGGGCAGCCAGCCCAGCCTGCGTGCCAGCAGCCAGTGCAGCAGGTAGGCCAGCGCAGGCGGGAAGAAGGCATAAAACACCAGCGCCCCCATTGTCATCGAGTCGCTGATCAGGTCGGCCTTGCGCCACGCCGTCACCTTGCCGAGCCACTGTCCGAGGAAGTACGCGATACCCAGCCCCGTGCCGAATACCAGCAGGCTGTTGGGCAGCGTCGTGATGAGGATGTCGGTGACGGGGGTGCGGCCCGGCATGAAGGAACGTCCCATGTCGCCGCGCAGCAGGGCGCTGAGCCAGTTCCAGTACTGTTGATGCAGCGGCAGGTTGAGGCCCAGTTCCTCGCGGATGGCGTTGCGCTCGGCCTGTGAAATGCCGAGGAACATGTAGTTGCCGGAGAAGTCACCGGGCATGATGATCTGCACGAAGAAGAACACCAGCGTGATGGTGATCAGCAGGGTCAGCAGGCCGGTAAGGAGTTGTTTGGTGAGGATGCGTCCCATACGGGTTTACTCACGGGTGAATGGGGGATAGGATCGACTGGATACACATCCCAAGTATAACAAAACAGGGGCGAGCCTACTCATGCTCGCCCCTGTTGATTCCAACCCAACCCTACGGAACCTGTGTGGCCGTGGGTTCTGCGGCGGCTGCGCCCGCATCCTCGGTGGGGGCCAGCGCAGTTTCCTCAGCCGGGGCAGCGGCGTCTTCGGCGGGTGCCTCGGTCGGTTCGGCAGGGGCCGCGCCGCCTGCTGTGACATCCTGCACACAGCGGAAGCCCAGCCACGGCGTCGAACTGGTTGGCGGCACATCATAGCGATGGCCCGACCGCGAATAGGATTCGATGGACTGCCAGTTGCCACCGCGTGCCACGCGATACGGCTCAGGCAGCGGCTGGTTGTCCGGCCCGGTCGGGTTGAGTGTGCCCAGCCCGGTGTACTCGGGATAGTACCAGTCGGTGACCCACTCGGTGATGTTGCCGGTCAAATCATACACGCCGAAGTAACTCACATCCTGCGTGAAGGTCTGTACGGCGGCGGTGCCGCCCAGCCCGGCGGCTGCGGTGTTGGCCCGACCGGGATCATACTGATTGCCCCACGGGAAGGTGGTGGACTGACCGAGGTCGCCGTTCCAGCGGGCGGCCTTCTCCCACTCCGCCTCGGTGGGCAGACGCTTACCGGCCCACTCGCAGTAGGTGGAAGACTGGTCGTAATTGACGTATGTCACAGGATGCAGCGCGAAGGCGGTATCCTGGTAGTAGATCAGGTTGGACGGTTCCGTGCACACCTCCGCTGCGACGCAGGCCGCGTAATCGGCGTTGGTGACTTCGGTCACGTCGATGAAGAACGCACTGAGCGTGATCTCCTCGACGGGCTGCGCATCCTGGAAGTATTCGGGGTAGCAGATCGTGTTGTCTTCGGCCTCGTCGATACAGTCAAGCGTGGCTGCATCGGCCTCATCACCGGGCACACCGCGTACGAACGCGCCATCCTCAACCAGCACCATCCCTGCCGGGGCCACGACGGGGGCCTCGGTGGGGGCAGTGGTCGGGGTGGGTGCGTCGGTGGGCTGCTCGACGGGTGCTTCGGTCGGTGCATCAGCCACAGCCGGGGTTTCCTCGGCGGCCTGTTCCCCACCGTTACCGCCAAACTGCGGCAGGTCCCAGTCAAACGGGTTGATCAGGAACAGCACCATCGCCACGGTCAGCAGTACCGAAAACACTGCTACGACCGCAAACAGCCCCACCGGGATGCCGCGTCGCTGCCCCTGTACCGGGGCCATACGATCACGGCTGTAGGGTGGCTGCTGCTGGTAGCCGCCGGGGCTGGCTGGCCCCTGGATGGGTGTCGGCGGCAGGCCGGTAACGGGATCATATTCGTAGCCGGGGGGAGGCTGGTAGCCACGCGGCACGGCAGGCCCATACTGCGGCACCTGCCCCGGTACAGCGGGCGGCTGCTGTGGATAGCCCTGCTCCTGTGGGTAGGGATGGCCTTCTGGCGGGGTGCCGTAGCCACCCTGCGGCGGCTGCTGAGCGTAATACCCGCCCTGTGGTGGCTGCTGAAGCGGCGGCTGCGGCGGCTGGCCTGCCGGGGACTGGGCCCCGTATGGTGGTGCAGGCTGCACGGTTGATTCGTAATTTGGGGCGGGCTGTACGGGCGCAGGCGGAACGCTGGTCGGTGTGCCCTGATCGGTGGGCTGGCGTGATGGCGGCGGCGGGGTCGGCGGGTTGACTTGTGTCGCATCGGCCCAGCCACTTTCATCGGCTGCCTGCGGTGCGTCCTGCCAGCCTGCGGGGGGGCGCGGGATCGGTTGGGTGCGCAGTGTGCCAGCACCCGGTTCGTCACCCACCGGCGGCTCATCGACCGGGGAGGGGCGCACCTGGGTGGCCGCCAGCGGATCGGTGCCGCGCGGGGTGGGGGGAAGCTGCCCGGTGGTATCGCCTTCGGGTTCCTCGGAGCGCAGCGCCATAGAGGGCTGGCTTTCAAAGCTGGGCGGCTGACCGTCCCACTGGTACGGAATGGGGGTGGTCAGTGGCGGTGCGCCATCACGGGCCAGTGCCGTGATCACGGAGACGTTGCCCTTCGTGCCACGGTCCACGGCTTTCTGTACCAGCGTTTCAGCAGCTTTACGGGGCACGGATGTGCTGACGATCCCGGCGATCTCCTCGTCGTTGAGGGTGTGGTTGAGGCCATCGGAACAGAGCAGCAGTGTATCATCGGGGCGCAGGCGCATATCAAACACATCGACGCGGATATCTTCTTCAGCGCCAAGCTGGCGCAGCACCACGTCACGACGCGGGTGGCTGCGGGCTTCATCGGGCGTGATGGCCTGCTCATCGACCAACTGCTGTACCAGCGTATGGTCACGGGTGAGCTGTACCATCTCGCCGTCACGGACGAGATAGGCGCGGCTGTCGCCCACGGAGGCGATGTGGACCTGCTCACCGCGCACGATGGCGGCGGTCAGTGTGGTGCCCAGCTTGACCAGTTCAGGGCGCTGCTTGACGTATTCGTAGAGGTCGGTATTGGCCGCTTCGATGGCTTCCCGCAGGCGCAGGCCGAGGTCCGGCTCGTCACTGGTGTAATAGGCGTGCATCACCCGGCGGGCCGCGTACTCACTGGCGAGCTTGCCGCGCGGTGCGCCGCCCTGCCCGTCGGCCACGACGTACAGCGTGCCTTGAATCCGGGCGGTGCCGGGGTCCGGTATGTATACCATGACGGAATCTTCGTTGCTTTCAGCCTGCCCGGCACTGGTGATCGGCCAGACGTCTAAGGTCAATTTGCTTGGCATTGGTTGTCCATCCAAACACAGGGGGATGATGCCCACTGTTTTGTGTGAGTTTTAATACAATTATCCTGCTGATTCTAACAATCGAAGCGGGCCTGTGCCAAATCAGCACGGGCGAAGGGGTGGACGGTCACAGGGTTGAGGTGCCCGGCACCAGGGAAACGGCAGGCTTTCAAGGGGGAGATGGTGGGTTTTGAACTCAACCCTCCCACACAGCGGCATACTGGCCTCTTAACAAAGCCTACGGCTTCTTGACTCCATTCCACAGGGCAGGCGGAGCCATCGTAATCGTCGCCAGCTTGGTCAGCACGGCGTCATAATTGACACGCCAGCCTGCCCAGTCACGCCATGCCTGTTCACGGTCGGGCCTGATCGGAACCCCGGCCTCCTCCAGCCGGGCGAGGGCCCACTCCCAGTCCTCGCGCGTGACGCTGATGGGGTCATCAGGGCGCGGGGAGGGGGTGTATGGGATGTCGAAGTAATCGGCTACGGCCCGCAGGGCGAGGTACCCGGCACGGATGCACAGCTCGGCCTCAACCTGCCGGGGTGCATCAACCACCGCCGCACGGAACGCCGCGGCATCCAGCACGGCAGCGGCGGCGTTCAGCCAGTGCTGATGGGGCCGGGGGGATCGAAAGAAGACCAGCGCGATCAGGCTGGTGTGAGTTTCGCTCAGTTCGGCAAACCACGCCTCCCACTCCGTCCACATGGCCGCCATGCTGCCCTGTGGACGGCCCAGCCGGGCAAAGCGCACCAGCATCTCAACGGCGGAGGGTGGGTTGCCCGCGCGGACTTCGAGCATGTTGACGGCCTTCTCTCGCGAGGAAAAAGCGTTGTAGATCACGGGGATATAGGCGATCACCAGCGCGGTCAGTACCAGCCCGATGGTGGCCTCAATAAAGGAAAGAACCGTTTCTGCCGGGGTGATGGCAGGTGCATAGCCCAGTGTCAGCAGGGAGGAGCCGCTTTGCTGAAAGGCGGCATACAGTGGCGTATTGATGCCGTTGAGTGCCCAATACATCAGCATGAAGCCAAGCTCTACCAGCATCAGGTAGACACCGGGCAGCACCGCCAGCGTCACCGGGGCGTAGAACGCCATGACGCGGTCAGCAGCTTCATAGGTGGTTGCCCGCCCGGCAACCTTGCCAAACAGTTTTCTTATGAAGACGAATACCAGCATCGTGACCGGGTCACCCTCGGCACGGGGCACCACGTAGGTACGGATGGCGGCTCGCAGCGCCATGAACACGATATAGGTGCCCATGATAAAGACCAGCGTAGGCAGGATGACGGTTGCTGCCATAATTCCCTCAGTGTGGTTGATTGTGATGAATACTCTCCTTAATTCTAGCGTGCTAAACTCTGCGAAGAACACCGAGGCTGGGCTGTTGGCTGATACCTGACCCCTTCCAGTAATTGCCCGCGTGGTCATCGGATTGTATGCTATGGGGCATCGGAGCCTGAAGGAGACAAGCAATGGATGACTATTATGAGGATGGCGGGGTCGAGGAACAGCCAGTGGGGCAGCCGGAAGTGCGGGCGGCTTTCATGGCCGATCCGCAGGTACGTGATCACCTGATGAACCTGATGGCACGCGGCCAGGTTCAAACGCGCTACGAGGTCATCATCCGCGATGTGGCGACGGGCAGCGAGCGCGTGATGCTGGTTGATTGGCCTTTTGCCGATCTGGATGAGGTGACGTTGATGCTGTATCGGTCGCTGACTGGCGAGGACCCCAGCGACCTTGAGGGGTATTTCTGGACGCTGTGGCGCGGCTGGGCTGGGCAGTTGACTCGTGCCGTGGCGCAGGAGCTGCCGATCAAGCCGTATGTGGTCGATATGGTCGAACAGGGCATACCGCTGCGCGGGCAGGACCTGGAGTACCTCGTCAATGGGCTGTGCTGGCACTTCGCCAACAACCGCGCCGAGTTTGGCGACGGCAGTTGGCGCGAGGGCACGCTCTCCGCACCGCACAATAAATCCCGCAAGATCATGCGAGAGTTTCTGCTGACCCGCATGGAGCAGTTCATTGGCCCGGATTTCCGCGATCAGCCGGTGACGTGAGTGGGTTTAGCGAGGGTACAGGGGAGTACCTGTTTCACGTACAAATGAAACGGGGATTTTGGGGTTGTTGATGTCTTTTCCGCCCTGTTCGTGCCAACGTGATTCCCACTTCTGGAAATAGGGTTCAAGCTGTGAAGCTTCAAGGCGGTATATCTCAATCAAGTGGATGTTCTCATAGATCGCGAACATCCACTTGACCTGACGATACTTATTGAGAATAACAGGATTTAAGTGGTGGTGAGTTGAAAAGCTTGTAGTCAACGCTATGTTGACAGCTTTTAACTCGTACTCGTTACCATATTCATCAATGGCATCATTCCCTTCCCTTCCAGGAAGGACTTTTAATCCAGTTATAATCAGCATCTGAAGTAGTTTTCCGCCATTATCCTGAAATACATCATGGATGCCATGTTTTGTTGCAAGTGCCTGGTATTGATGTATAAACGGCATTAACTGATCCAGCTCGGTTAGTTCCGTGTCTAACAGAAGTATTGGCAATGGAATACCCAGTGCAACAGCAAGTTTCTGCATGTTGTCGATGCTGATATTTCTTTCGCCTCGTTCAATTGAACTGATATACGTTCGATGCAACCCGGCAGACGCAGCAAGTTCTTCTTGAGATAACGTCTGAGCGATACGAGCTTTGCGTAGGTTGGCGGCGAAAATAAGGCGCATTTTTTGCTGATTCATAGTAAGATAAGTTACCAATATGCATACGATGAGTCTACAGACGATAAGTAACATTGTGATGAATACTAGTATTGGATTTCGATATGTCACATTCAAGGTCTTTGCTTGAGTATTCGCCAGCCTACTTAACTCAAAAAGGAGCTGCTTATTTGGGCAACTCCCTTGAACTCATTGCTGGCTTACCTGATGAAAGTATCGACTTGGTAATGACCAGTCCTCCTTTTGCCTTGCAGCGTCAGAAGGAGTACGGCAATGAATCGCAGAAGGACTACATAAACTGGATATCACAATTTGGGGAACTTCTGATTAACAAGTTAACTGCTACCGGCAGCTTGGTAATCGACCTTGGCGGAGCATATCAAAAGGGGAAGCCCGTTCGGAGTCTATATAATTATCGTGTCCTTCTTCATTTCTGTGATGTGTTAGGTTACCATCTTGCCGAAGAGTTTTTCTGGTTCAATCCATCCAAGTTACCAAGTCCCATTGAGTGGGTGAACAAACGCAAGATTCGTGCTAAAGATGCAGTCAATACGGTTTGGTGGTTAAGTAAAACAGAGTGGCCCAAGGCAAATGTGTCTAATGTGCTGGTAGAGTACAGTGATCGTATGAAAAAACTGCTCAAGAATCCTGGGAAGTACTATACCCCGAATTCACGTCCATCCGGGCATGAAATCAGTGATCGATTTGCAAATGACAATGGTGGAGCTATCCCCCCTAATCTGCTAAAAATACCAAATAGCGAATCCGGAAGTAGTTATCTGAAGACCTGCAAGTCTCTGAATATCAAACGCCATCCTGCTCGCTTTCCAGCTAAATTACCGGAATTTTTCATTCGTTTTCTGACTGATCCGGATGACTTGGTATTGGATGTCTTTGCCGGGTCCAATACCACAGGCTACGTCGCTGAGCAGCAAGGCCGTCGTTGGTTGAGCTTTGATATGGAACAACAGTATGTTGCTGCATCTGCATTTCGCTTTGTGGAACAAGAAGTCGCAATGATAGAATTACAATCCATTTATAATAGAATCTGCGCTGGCAAAACCGAAAATCTAACCGATTATCAATACCAGCGGCTTTTGTAATCGTCATTACAAGGTGGGACTGAACATCTAATTCCAAGGAACTTAAAAAGAAAACCGCCTAGCTTATGCGAGGCGGTTTTGTCACAAGTGCAGGAGGGCAATACCTCTTAAATTACACGCCTTCGATGACCTCAAGGCCGCCCATGTACGGGCGCAGGACCCCCGGCACGATGACGGAGCCGTCGGCCTGCTGGTAGTTCTCAAGGATGGCGATCATGACGCGGGGCAGGGCCAGCCCGGAGCCGTTGAGCGTGTGGACAAATTCGGTCTTGCCGCCCGGTTCCGGGCGATAGCGCATCTTCATGCGGCGGGCCTGGAAGTCATGGAAGTTAGAGACTGAGGAGACTTCAAGCCATTCGCCGCAGCCCGCAGCCCACAGCTCGATGTCGTACTTCTTGGCCGCCACAAAGCTGAGGTCGCCGGTACACATCTGCACGATGCGGTACGGCAGGCCCAGCGCTCGGCAGATTGCCTCGGCATCGTTCAGCAGCTCGGTATGGGCAGCGTCGCTGATTTCGGGGTCGCCGGGCACAACGCGCACCATCTCGACCTTATCGAACTGGTGGCCGCGCTTGATGCCGCGCACGTCACGGCCCGCGCTCATCTTCTCCCGACGCCAGCACGGGGTATAGGCGACGTACTTCTTGGGCAGCTCATCAGCTTCGAGGATTTCCTCACGGTGCAGGTTGGTGACGGGCACCTCGGCGGTGGGCACCCACCAGAAGTCTTCCTCGATATCGCGGTACAGGTTCTCACCGAACTTGGGCAGGTTGCCGGTGCCTTCGAGCATCTCACCGCGTACCATGAAGGGCGGGTAGACCTCGGTATAGCCGTGTTCGTTGACATGCACATCGATCATCCACGCGATCAGCGCCCGCTGGAGCCGTGCCCCGGCCCCCATCAGCACGTAAAAGCGGCTGCCGGAGAGCTTGGTGCCGCGCTCAAAATCAATGATGCCCAGCTCCGGGCCGAGGTCCCAGTGGGCCTTTGGCTCGAAGTCAAACCGGGGCTTGATGCCCTCCTCACGCAGCACGACGTTGTGCTCATCACCCGGGCCAACCGGCACGCCTTCGGCGGGGATGTTGGGCACCCAGCGCATTTCCTCATCCAACTGCGGTTCGATTTCCTTGAGCTCGGCCTCGGATTTCTCAAGGTTGCCGTTGAGCTTCTTCATCTGGTCGATCTTGGTCTGCCGCTCCTGCTGGTCGCGGGTCTGGCCGATGACCTTGCTGACTTTGTTCTTCTCGGCGCGCATCTCCTCGACCTGTAACAGCAGCGCACGGCGCTTCTCGTCGAGTTCGATGATCAGGTCGATGCGGCTGAGGGCTTCCTCGTCGAACAGGTCACGCATGGCCTGCCGCACGCGGTCGGGTTCGGTTCGGATCAGGTTGATATCCAGCATAATCGTCTCCTTTTGTGTCAGGGTGTTGGTTGATACAAGTGCCAGGCGCATATCGGGCTGCCGGTGTTGGCACCGGGATAACAAAAAACCCCGTCCTTATCGATCAGGACGAGGGATTCCCCGTGGTGCCACCTGAGTTCAGCACAACCATCCGGTCATGCCCTCAATTCCCCTGTAACGGGCGGACCCGGCCCGGCATTACCTCCGGGCGCTGCGGGCAAAGTGGAAACCCTGTGGGTGTGGTGGGCCTTGCAGCAACCGGCCCCTCTCTGAACCCCATCCTCACGGGATGTATCTTTACCGCTTTTATGTATGTTGGATGACTGAGCGGAAGTCTACCACAGCGGGCAGGATGCCGTCAAGACACCCGGTGCCGAAGATCAACCTGGGCATAGCTGCTGATGGTATTGCAGACACAGAAAGGCAGCCCCCCATGAGGTGCCGCCTGTGCGTTGCGGAGAGGTTTAAAAGACGCCGGTGACAAACAACAGCACCACCACCGCGATCAGGCCGAGAACGGCGGCATTGATCAGCCAGATGGCTGTATTGAGCATTTCCTCGGTGCGCTCATCTTCCACTTCCACCGGCAGGCGGAAGAACAGGAAGCGGGCACGGTGATCCGGCTCGCGGGTATCGGGGTGAAAATCAAACGGGCGGAAGTAGAAAAACGGGGGCATCTGTGGCTCCTGTTACCGTTTTACTGTTGATAAAGCGACTATAGCACTCTTAATAATCCGCAGTTTAGCGTGCGGTGCGGGCCGCGTCAAGTTGAGCCATGCTGACAGGGTGTGGATTCATCTGCCGACCTGGAGCTCTGAAAATCTGAAAATCCCTTGCCAGCCGCATTCATTCGTGGTACCATCATCCCTCGCATCAGGTTACACTGATGCCTGCCTGGGTTCACTCAGGCAGACCAACCAACCGCCGGTAGCTCAATGGATAGAGCGTTGGTCTACGGAACCAAAGGTTGCAGGTTCGACCCCTGCCCGGCGGACTGAAAACTCCCCTGATGGGGAGTTTTTGCGTTTAGGCAATCTATCGCAAGTCCTGTCTTTTCAGCAGGTCACTTGATCGCTGCGCTGCAGCCGCAGCTAACACCCTGAATTGTGATACTCATCAGTGAGCAAACGCGCCAGTGCCAGCCCTGAATTGATGGTCAGCCAGTCCCAGTCGGGGGCATCGCCGGGGTAACGCTGCACCCACCACAGGTATTCCGTCATGTACTTGAGCGGTTCACACACGCGGCCCCCGGCAGATCGGAACTCGTACTGCGGTGCCCGGAAATCGAGGACATGCGCCATCTCATGCGCCCAGCGGCTGTTGATCGCCCCCGGGTAGCCGAGCAGGACGTTCGCTACCTCATCCTGCGAAATATAGATCACGTTTTGCCGCTGACGCGGCACCATGAAGCCCTCGCCCAGCCGGTCCGAGATGACGATCTCCATCGGGGCGGTGCCGTCATAGGTGGCCGAGAGGATGATAGCGGCTTCCATATCGCTGAACAGGTGGCCGCTTCGATACGGCGTCAGCAGCGTATCGATCACCTCCTGCCGCGTGGCATCGGGCAGATAGCCGCTGTTGGCCAGCGTTCTGCTGCGCATGAAATCGTCCAGGCTGGCGGAGTTGATCATGATCTGCCCGGCCTGGATGGCCTCAAGGAAGCGTGACCGGTTCACATCGACGGTGCCGGAAGCGGGCAGGTAAGCCCACGGTGGATACTCCGGGGCGGGCTGCCAGTTTCGGATCAGGTCGGCGGTGGTCTCATCCCACGGGATCAGTGAGAGGTCACCGCCAAAGGTATTGGCAAGCCCTGCGTAGCTGCCGTATCCACGCTCGATGGTGTCCGCGCCATAGCCATAGAACGTATCGATCTGCTCGATGATGGGGTCGGGCAGGATGCGATCCCATCGGCGGTAATAGCTGAACCCGTAGTGGTAGAACTGCTCACCGCCCGGTCCGGTCTCGATGCGCGTGTCCCCGCTGTCGCTCACGTTAAGGTGATAGCCCGTGCTGATCTCGATCACGTCGCCGCTGCTGCCATCGAGGTAGGCAGCGGCGCGCACCTCACCGCTTTGCACGTCGCGGATTGTGTAGCCAACCGCCTTGAGCAGCGTCCCATCGTCCAGCGATTCGACCGCGCTGATCTGCGTGTTGGCAATAGCATGGATCGTCCCGGCCCGCAGCGTCTCAATCACCATCCAGTCGGTATCACGGAAGGCGCTGTCATCGCCATTGATGAAGGCTGTCCAGCGCGCAGCGAGGTCGGGGTCCAGCAGGGCCACCTCATCGCGTGAGAGCGGCCCGGTAGCGGCCCGCACGGCGGCGCGGTCTACCGGGGTTGGCTGGCGGTATTGAATGGTTGGGGTGAGCCGGTTGTTAGGGATTTCAATGACCAGCGGCGCGTCATCCGGTGCGCGGGCGATGAAGAACGGTACGCCCTCAAACCACAGGGTTTGACGGGCAAACTCAAGGTTTTCCGGGGTGGGTGGCTGGGTGGCACCCTCAAGTGCGGCGACGATCAGCGGGGAATCTGCTGGCAGGCCAAGCAGGTCATCGCGCACCCAGCCGGTATCGGTGAGGCGCAGCGATGTACCCGCCAGCCGTGTGATGGTTTCCTCAAAGGTGCCCAGCCCGGCATCGATCAAGAGCAGGTAGTCACCATCGGCCAACCCCTCGATCCGAAAACGGCCCAGGGCATCGGTTTGAACCACGGGGCCGTTGATTTCACACGGGCCAAGCCCCTGTGGGGTAAACGAGGACAGGTGACATGCCACCAGGGAAACCCCCGTGACGGATGTTGTGTTACCCGGCGTGACAATAGCGCCTGCCAGCGGTGCTGATTTCCTTTGCCCGGCGGCGGCGTCCTGATCCTCGACGGGTGAACAGCTTGCCAGTAACAGGGCCACAAGTAGGGTGCCCAGCAGGATACGACGCATAAGTTCCTTAACTTCAATTCCCCTGATGTCAGCATGACAGGGCGGATTGTAGCGGGCGGCACTGTTTTTATCATCCCCCGGAGGCAGGATGTGGTGATACCGTAGATGCTGCGTCCGGGGTTCTGGTTGGGTCCGATCTACTTGGGTGAGAAGGTGTCTGAATAGGTGATAACGGTCTTAAAGGCCTCCGGGTTGATGCTGTACAGGCGCCTGGTGCCATCTCGTCTCAGGTTGAGGACACCGGCTTTGGTGAGAACCTTGAGGTGCTGGGACACAGCCGGTGCGGAAATCTGAAATTGCGAGGCGATTTCACCGGCCATCTTTTCTCCATCTATAAGTAAATCCAGGATGGCCCGGCGGTTTGGCTCGGCAAGAGCCTTGAAGATCGCGTTGATATCCATACATTCCCCCTTGAAATACAATGGATAGTCAGAATAAAAAAACGCCCTGGGCCAAAACCGCAGGGCGAAACTTAACGTGCAGGTTCGAACAGGGAATGGGTACCCTATCCCCCGCGTTTCTGTTCGTTTTCGACAGGCACCGGTACGGGTGTTTGCTGGGGCTTGTGCTTCTTGTGTGGGTTGGGTGTCAGAAGCCCCAACAGGCCGCCGAGCAGCAACCCTCCGATCAGACCCAACAACTCAATACCAATATCCATGATGCTATTTCCCTTGAAAGTGGGCAACTGCGTTTAGACTAACCTGATAACCGGAGTCTATCGTGACCCTTCAGGGCTTGCAAGGATATGAGAGTAGAAGGGTAGTAACACCTTAAACGATACATAGTGACGCTGGATTTTGCATTTTTAACTGCATTCAGTTTGAAACGAGAAGTGAATTATACAAAGTCGTCAAACAAAAACCAAACAAAGTTATAACCGCTTTATAATATTAAGGGGATTTTTATAAGCTGATTTTAGAGAACATCATTTCTTTAGGGTGATACAAGGGGTGTAGAGGGGTTCGCGGGGTTGTGCCGCTGTTCCTTTAACGGGCCGGGGTGGAACCCATCAGCAGGGCAGCACGTTATGATCAGGGAGAAAGACTCACGCAGATGAACCCACTATCTGCCCCGCACACCTGCTGGCGACGACCACGGCCATCAATTTGATGCGATTACCCTGTAATACGCTGCGATTTCATCGCATCGGCCAGGTGCCCTGTATATAATCCATACGGGGCACTGGCATTTCAGAATGGAGCGAATTTATGTCCGAACTCTCCCATTTTGGGCGATATGAGATTGTGCGAGAACTGGGTAAAGGGGGAATGGCCGCCGTCTACCTGGCACATGATCCCGCCGTCAAGCGTGACGTGGCGGTCAAGGTTCTGCCGCCCAGTGTGACGCTCAACCACGACCTGCGTGACCGCTTCAAGCGGGAAGCGGAAGTCATCGCGCGGCTGGAGCATCCCAACATCGTACCGATATATGATTTCGGGGAGCAGGACGGCCATCTGTTTATCGTGATGCGTTATATGTCGGGCGGCACACTGTCGGACCGCATGCTGGAAGGGCGCATGCCCTTCGAGGAATCCGAGAAGCTGGTGAACCGCATGGCAGGGGCGCTGGATCGCGCCCATGAACAGGGCATTGTCCACCGTGACCTGAAACCCGGTAACATCCTGTACGATCAATATGGCGATCCCTTCCTCGCCGATTTCGGCATCGTTAAGCTGACCGATGCCCCCGGCAGCCTGACGGGCAGCGGCCTGATCGGGACGCCGGCCTATATGAGCCCGGAACAGGCCATGGGGCAGGCGGACCTCGATGGGCGCAGCGATATCTACTCATTGGGGGTGATCCTGTTCGAACTGCTTTCAGGTCGTGAGCCATTTACCGCTGATACGCCGATGGGCGTGCTGGTACATCATATCCTTGACCCCGCCCCGGATATCCTCGCCGTCAGCCCGGACCTGCCCGCTGGGCTGACCCCGGTGTTGGGCCGTGCCCTTGCCAAGAATCCCGATAACCGCTACCCGGCGGCAGGCGCATTAGCCACGGCGCTCTCCGATGCACTGGCGGGCAAACCCATCGATGTGTATTCACCGCATGCCACCGAGGTCATCATGGAACGCCCGGAGGCGAAGGCTGCTGCCATGCGAGCCGCCCGCATGGATACCGCTACACCCAACGTCACACGCTCCCTGATCGAGCTGAGCCGCCAGCGTCGGTCGCCGCTGCTGTGGGCTGCGCTGGGGTTGGCTGTGCTGGCCGCGGTGGTGCTGGCGGCCTATTTCTCCGGCGTATTTGACCCACCCGAGACGGAAGCCTCGATCCCGGCCTCGGTGGGGCGACCTTCACCGGAACAGGACCCGAACCTCACCTTTCTTGATGGGCACGATATCGGATCAAATGATGCATCGTTCTCCCCTGATGGGGCGTACCTCGTCACCGGTTCCGCAGATAACACCGCTATCGTTTGGGACCTCGCCACCGGTGAGGCATCGCTGCTGTTTACCGAGCATGAAGGCGCGGTGACGTCAGTCAGATGGTCCCCGGATGGCAGTCAGATCGCATCGGCGGGCACCAACGGCCAATTGATGACATGGGACCCGCAAACCGGCGAGGTACTGAACCGGTTTATCGGCCATGAAAACACCGTGTACTCATTGGCGTGGACTGCCGATGGGACGCGGCTGGCCTCGGGAGGTGCCGATAACCTCGTCATCATCTGGGATGCCATGGAAGCCGAGCCGCTGATGACGCTGCGTGGGCATACCAACTGGGTACTGGGCGTGGCTTTCAACCCTGACGGGACACGGATCGCGAGTTCCTCCAGCGATGAGCGCGTGATCGTATGGGATGCAGAGACGAGTGACCGTCTGTATACGCTCAATGGGCATGCCGACTGGGTATGGTCGGTGGCATTCAGCCCCGATGGGGCACTGCTGGTTACCGGTTCCGCCGATACAACCGTCATCGTATGGGATGTTGCCAGCGGTGACGTGGTCGAGACGCTGACGTACCACACCAACCGCGTCGAGGGGGTGGCGTTCAGCCCCGATGGCACACTGCTGGCAACGGGCAGCGGTGACGGCACCATCGCGCTGTGGGATACTGCAACATGGGAACTGGATGGCGCGCTGGCCTCCCGCAATGATGAGATCAACGGCGTTGTGTGGTCCCCGGATGGCAGCGTGCTGGCCTTTGGTATGGGCGGTGGCATGTCATCCGGCCCGATTGGATTGTGGCGAGTGCCGAACTAGGGTCTGTCTGCAAAGCCCGTCAAAAGGCGGTCAGATGGCAGCGGGCGGCATTGGGCTACCCGCTGCCGCTGGCCTCTATCCAGCGACTTGCCCCTATTGCCAAGTTCGGGCACACTACGGGTACACATGATCCGGGGTGGCGGATTCGTACGTTGTAACCATGAGTGATAATCATGAGCCGGTACGGGGTTCATGACACAGGAGACCACAGGATATGTCTGAGTTTGGGGATTCAACCGGGGGGCTGGTGGGGCAAACCCTCGGACAGTATCGAATAGAGGGCCGGATCGGATCGGGTGGGATGGCGACGGTTTATCTCGCCGAACAGCCGTCTATCGGGCGCAAGGTGGCGGTTAAAGTGCTGCCAGCCATTTTCATGAACGACCCGACCTTCCTTGAGCGCTTCAAGCGAGAGGTGCAGGTCATCGCCCGGTTGCAGCATCCGCGCATTGTGCCCGTCTACGATTATGGTGAGCATAACAGCCTGCCCTATATCGTGATGGCCTACCTGGATGGCGGCACCCTGCGGGACCACATCCGCGATGATGGCCCGCTGGAACTGGCAGAGACCATCCGGCTGACACGCCAGATTGCCGAAGGGCTGGACCACGCGCATAAGCAGGGCATCATTCACCGGGACTTCAAACCCGGTAACGTGCTGCTGGATAAGAGCGGTAACGCCTACCTCGCCGACTTCGGCATCGCCAAGATCAGTGAATCCGCGTCCCAACTGACGGGCAGCGGCCTTGTCGGCACACCGGCTTATATGGCCCCGGAGATGATCGACCGTGCCGAGGCCAGCCCATCCGTTGATATTTATGCACTGGGTGCCACCGTCTACGAGATGCTGACAGGTAATCAGCCCTTTTACGGTGAGACGCCATTGCGAGTCATGTTGGCTCATGCGCAGGACCAGATACCGGATGTGCGCGCGGCCATGCCCGACCTCCCGGCGGCGATGACTCACGTCATCAACCGGGCACTCGCCAAGCGACCGGAGGTGCGTTACCAGGGGGCATCGGAGCTTGTTGATGCGCTTGAAGATGTCGCCAAGGGCAGGCCCGTCGAACCACTGCCGGAAGAAGAACAAGGCACAGGTACTGTGGTGCTGGAGAGGGAAGCCACGGCAGG
>CAYMGV010000056.1:0-16701 GCA_964390105.1 uncultured Anaerolineae bacterium
CTTATGGGGTAAGGGGTGATCTACCCCTTCCTCTTGTTCTGAATGTTAACTAATGTGAAACAGTTGTTCACCCTGACGCGAGGATCCACCTATGACAGACGATGACCGGATGGTATCCGGCCAGAAACAGCCCGAAGACTCCCCCAAAATCAACATCGACGCGGCGCTGCGCCCGCGCATGTTGGATGACATCTACGGGCAGGACCAGCTCGTCGAGAACCTGCGTATCCTGATCGAGGCGGCCATATCCCGCGAGGAGGCCCTCGACCACATCCTGTTTTACGGGCCGCCAGGGCTGGGTAAAACATCACTCAGCCATGTGATGGCCCATGAGATGGGCGTCAACATTCGTGTGACGGCAGGCCCCGCCATTGAGCGCGCGGGCGATCTGGCGGCCATCCTCACCAATCTGCGCAAGGGCGATATCCTGTTTATTGACGAGGTGCATCGGCTGGGCCGTGTGGTGGAAGAAGTGCTGTACCCGGCTATGGAAGACTTCGCACTTGATCTCGTGGTGGGTAAAGGCCCAAGCGCCCGCAACGTGCGGCTCAAGCTGCCGCGCTTTACCGTTATCGGTGCCACGACACGGCTGGCCCTGCTGACCGCGCCGCTGCGTGCCCGCTTCGGGGCGGTGTTTCGCATGGATTTCTACAGCGAGGAAGCCCTGCTCCAGATCGTGACACGCGCTGCTGGTATGCTGCAGGTGCCCATCGAGACGGAGGGCGCTGCCGAGATTTCCCGGCGGGCGCGCGGTACGCCCCGCGTGGCACTACGCCTGCTGCGCCGCGTTCGTGATTATGCCCAGGTGCGGGCCGATGGAGTCATCACACAGGGGGTAGCTGCCGAGACGATGGAACTGCTCGCCATCGATCACCTGGGGTTGGATGACACCGACCGCCGCGTACTGACGACCATTATCCGGAACTTCGGCGGGGGTCCCGTCGGCCTTGAGACGATAGCCGCCTCGATCAGCGAGGAACCGGACACCATCATGGATGTCTACGAGCCGTACCTGCTTCAGCTTGGTTTCCTTGAGCGCACGCCGCGCGGGCGTATGGCGACGCTCAACGCCTACAAGCACATTGGCATCGAGCCACCCGGTGACATCAACCAGATGAGCATGTTCTAGAGATGGCCGATTACACGATCTTCAACGCAGTTGACATGCACGACCTGGGCAAGGAGCCATCATCATGAACCAGGTGCCGGATATCGGGCGGATACTGCTGATCGTCGGGATCGGCATCGCGCTGTTGGGCGGGGTCATCATGCTGGCCGGTCGCCTGCCGTTCTTGCAGAACTTTGGCGGCCTGCCCGGCGATATCCGCTGGCAGTCATCGGATGGTCGTTTTGGCTGTTTTGCCCCCATCACCAGCATGATTCTGCTCAGCATCATCCTCACCGTCGTGCTGAACGTGGTCCTCCGCCTGCTGAACCGGCAGTAGCAACGCCTCCAGAAGCTCGTAAATACCAACGGGTTGGCAGTTACTTTATTGCCCCCTTTTTAGCTCCACGAGCTTAGGCGGGGGGTGTTGGTTAATCAGACCGAAACCTCGCAAGTAAAACTCCGCCTTGATACCGCGTCCAATACTACGATACAGTATTCACCTGTTATCCTGAGTTCACCCAAGAGACACTATGACCGACCCGTTTGACCTGTCCACCTTTGATTACGACCTGCCCGAAGGCCGCATCGCACAGACGCCCGTTGAACCCCGCGACTGCGCTAAACTGATGGTGATCGACCGGGCCAGCGGCGAGATCGAACACCGCGTGTTCCGCGACCTGATCGAGTACATCCAGCCCGGCGACGTGCTGGTGTTCAACCAGACGCGCGTCATCCCGGCGCGGATGCACGGCATCAAGGCCGAGACCGGCGGCGCGGTTGAGTTCCTGCTGCTGGAAAAACGCGGCCCCGCCGAGTGGAACGGCCTTGTCGGGGGGAAGCGCGTCACCGTCGGCACCCGGCTCACCTTCACTGCGCCCGGTGGCGGGACGACCATCAGCGGCAAGATCGTTGAGGAAGGCGAACGGTCTGAGCGCGTGATCCACTTTGATCATCCGGTCGAGGACGCCCTGTATGACCTCGGCGAGGTGCCGCTGCCGCCCTATATCCACACACCGCTCTCAGACCCCGAACGCTACCAGACGGTCTATTCCCGTATCGAGGGGTCAGCCGCCGCGCCGACCGCCGGGCTGCATTTCACGCCTGACCTGCTGATCGAGTTGCGGCGTAAGGGTGTCGAGATGGCCTATGTCACGCTGCATATCGGCCTTGACACCTTCCAGCCGGTTACGGCGAAGGACATCCGCGAGCATCATATTCACACCGAACGCGCCACCCTGGCCGCCGAGGATGCTAACACCATCAACGAGGCCAAACTCGGCGGCGGGCGGGTGATCGCGGTGGGAACCACCGCCGTCCGCACGCTTGAAACCGCCGCCCTGCGCAGCGCCGGGATCACCGGCAGCCCTTATGAGGTTGAGGGCGATCGCTGCCCGTGGCGTCCGGTCACCGCCATCGATGAACCCACCGGCCTGTTCATCCGGCCCGGCTATCGCTGGCGCGTCGTGGATGCGATGGTTACCAACTTCCATCTGCCGAAGTCCTCGCTGCTGATGCTGGTGAGTTCCTTCGCAGGGCCGGACGACTCCGGCATCGAGCTGATCAAACGTGCCTACGCCACCGCCATCGAGCAGGACTACCGCTTCTTCTCCTTCGGTGACGCGACGCTGATGTTGTAGATAGCGGTCAGCTACCAGTTTTATAGCCTTTATGTTGTGGATCGGTTGTGTTATTACGGCCAATCTACAACTACCAAACTCTAAAATCCGTCCCCTTTGCAGGGGCAACAGGGGCGCTGACTGAAAGCACCTCTAATGTACGTAAGTGGACAAGGAGGGCCAACCGATGCCACAAACCCGCTGGCAGTGGATTGTTTTAACGGTCGTGATCGTCATTGTGGGCGGCGCATGGATCGATATGACCCGCGTCGATCCCACCGCGCAGCTTGCACCGGGCCGCCCCGATGCCGCCCAACTGGGCCAGATCGCTCCTGATTTCACCCTGCAAGCCCTTGATGGAGACTCCGTCACATTGAGTGACTACCGGGGCACGCCTGTCGTCCTCAACTTCTGGGCGACGTGGTGTTCCATTTGCAAGGCGGAGATTCCAGGCATGGTCGCTGCCTACGAGGACCTCGAAGGCGATACGGTGATCATCGGTGTCAACGTCAACGAGGGAGCCGGGCTGGTCGCGCCGTACGTCGATCAGATGGGCATTTCATACCCCGTCTGGCTCGATCCCGACGCCGCGATGGCCGGGGCTTACGACGTGCGCGCCTTCCCCACCACGTACTTCATCGATGAGCGCGGTGTGATCGTCGATATGCACATCGGCTCACTGGGGGAAGCCGCCTTACGCCGCCAGATGCGGGAACTTGGAGGGGGATCATAATGCTGCCTGTCTTACAGTTAGGGCCGATGTCGATCAGCACGCCGGGGCTGGCGCTGCTGCTGGGCCTGTGGGGCGGCCTTGAGGTCGCTTCCAGGCTCGGTAAGACCCGTGGCATGGATGACGACACCCTATACAGTGTGTGGTTTACCGCGCTGCTGGCCGCCGTACTGAGTGCGCGGCTGGGCTTTGTGCTACTCAACCTCGGTTTGTACCGCAGCATTGAGCCGTTTGGCCGTTTTCTGCGGGCGGTATTTTCACTGGTGCCCGGCACCGAGAATGCCCTGATCGGGTTGGCGGTCGGCGCGGGCGTGCTGATCTGGCGTGCCCGCCGCAAACATCTCGACCTGCTGGACCTGTTCGATGTGAGTACCGCCGGGGCTGTCGTGCTGATGTTGGGCGTTGGCCTGTCGCACTTCCTCGCCGGGACGTGGTACGGTATACCGACTTCGCTGCCGTGGGCCATCCCATTGTGGGGCGCAGAGCGTCACCCCACGCAGATATACGTCATGCTGGCGATGGGCGGTGCCCTGTACCTGCTGCTGCGCATGAACGCCAGCGCCAAAACCGAAGGCTATACGCCGGGTTTCATGGCCCAGATCGGCGTGCTGCTGATCGGGCTGGCGCTGCTGCTGGTCGAGCCGCTGCGTGCGGACAGTGCCACCATCTTCGAGGGGGTTCGGGTCGGGCAGGTGATCGGGTTGGCGCTGATCGTGGCGTCACTGGTCGGGTTCATCCTGCGTGCCGATGGCACCGCGCCGGGGGAAGAAATCAAAGAGACGGGGTAGTAGGGGCACGATGCATCGTGCCCCTACCGTGCCCCTACTCCGCCATTCTCACCGTGATCCATGTCGTCGGGTCAAATACGGAAAGATCGGAGCAGTTCGAGGTCAGTGAATCCTGCGAAGCTTCACCAGCCTGATCGTTATCGCTCACCGCGAGGCACAGCCCATACGCAGCATCGACCGCCGGGGTCACGCCCAGTTCAGACCACGGCACGCCGATCTCAAGGGCGTAACTGCCGCCCGTTCCAATGGGGCGCTGCCCACCGACCTGGATCGTGGTGCTGGTGGCCTGAGTCGGCTGGTAGCGGACGCTGTCCGCGCCCACGTCATTGAAGTTCCCGCCCGTTACTCCGAAGTGGCGGTCATCGTCATTAAAGTCGTCCTCGTAAAAATCGCCATACAGGTCGCCATCAAACGTGATCTCGACCTCATCGCCCCGGTAAATGTCGATACCGCTCTGCGTCTGCACCAGCGCATCATCGGTCACATCGATGTACAGGTACAGCGCGGTGTCGGTCCAGCACAGCCGCGCCGATGCCGCACTATCATCGGCGTTGGTCCATTCTTCCTCACCATAAGTTACATGCACGATGGAAACCATCGCCACATTTGGCTGATCATCCCAGTCACCGGGGGCACCATCGACCAGTACCGGCAGCCCGCAGCGTGGAATCTCGAATGGTGCGCCCCTGTCTACACGGGCATCCGGCGGTGTCGGGGAGGTCGTCGGCGTCTGGACCTGGGTCGGGGTCGGCTCCAGCGTGCCGGTGGCCTCCGCCGCTGCGGTTTCCTCCGGCTCCTCGATCCCGCCTGTTGTCACCTCAACTGGCGGCTGGGTGCCGCTGGCCGCCCGTGCCGTCACGGTGGCATAGGCCGCCTGTAAGGTGCCCTGCGGGTCGTTCTGCCCGGTCGGGTTGGCGACGTTGCACGCCAGCCCTGCCAGCGTCAGCGCCGCGATTACAAGCGCAATGGCCGATTTGTTGTTCATGCGTGTTATCCTTTTGGGGCTCCGCCCCAAACCCCGGCAGGAGCCTTACGCTCCTGCAGATCGCTATGCAGATGGGCAAAGCCCATCTGCGAGCAGTACCAGGAACAGGCATCGGATTATGGCTGATCCTGTTTAACCATCAATAACGGATAAATACCACCGCCTGCTCCAACCCAAATAACCCGGTCAAGGAGCGGGACGCTCCTTGTGGGGGTATGGGGGTGAAACCCCATGCATAAAAAACAGGGGATGAGACCATGTCACACCCCCTGAGTCTAGATGCTTCTACAACCCCGTGCCAGTTAGCTGGTAGCCTCGCGCACCATGTCACGCAGGACGGCGTGCAGGATGCCGCCGTTGCGATAGTACTTCACCTCGACCGGCGAGTCGATGCGGGCCACGGCGCGGAAGGTGGTCTTCCTGCCATCCGGCGCAGTCGCCGTAACGGTCAGTTCCTGCTGTGGCTGGATGTCGTTATCGAGGCCGGTGATGTCGAAGGTCTCGAAACCGGTCAGGCCAAGCGAGGCGATTCCCTCGCCGTCCCTGAACTGGAGTGGCAGCACGCCCATACCGATCAGGTTGGAACGATGGATACGCTCATAGCTCGCAGCGATGACAGCCTTGACATTGAGCAGATAGGTGCCCTTGGCGGCCCAGTCACGCGAGGAGCCGGTGCCGTATTCCTTGCCGGCCAGCACTACCAGCGGCGTCCCTTCAGACTGGTAACGCATGGCAGCATCATAGATGCTCATCTCCTCGCCATCCTCACGGCTGGCGGCACCCTCCGGTAGATAGACGGTGTACCCGCCCTCGGTGCCGGGCACCAGTTGGTTGCGCAGGCGAATGTTACCGAACGTACCGCGCATCATGACCTCGTGGTTGCCACGGCGTGAGCCGTAGGAGTTCCAGTCGCGGCGATCGATATCGTTGCCCCGCAGGTAGTCGGCGGTGGGGCTGTCACCGGGGATGGCCCCCGCCGGGCTGATGTGGTCGGTCGTGACAGTATCGCCGAGCAGCGCCAGCACCCTGGCACCGTGAATCTCCTCGATGTCCGGCTCATCACCCGACGTGATGCTGGTGAAGAAGGGGGGTTCCTGGATGTAGGTGGAGCTTGAATCCCATGCGAAGATTTCACCCTCGGCCACCGGGATGTTATTCCATTCCTCGTTGCCGGTGAACACGTTGCCGTATTCTTCCTCGAACAGCGCGGGCTTCAACGCCTGCTGGATCGTCTGGCGGATCTCGTCCTGCGTCGGCCAGATGTCCTTCAGATACACGTCCTCGCCTTCAGGCGTCTGCCCGATAGGCTCGGTGGCAAGGTCGATATCCATACGGCCTGCCAGCGCATAGGCCACCACCAGCGGCGGCGATGCGAGATAGTTGGCGCGCGTCAACGGATGCACACGGCCCTCGAAGTTGCGATTGCCGCTGAGGACGGAGGTCACGACGATATCGTTCTCGCGGATGGCCTCCTCGATCTCCGGCTTGAGCGGCCCGCTGTTACCAATGCAGGTCGTGCAGCCATAGCCCACCGTGTGGAAGCGCAGCGCTTCGAGGTACGGCATCAGGCCCGCGTCGGTCAGGTAGCGTGTCACCACCTTGGAGCCGGGGGCAAGGCTGGTCTTGACGTGGCTCGGCACGGTCAGGCCCTTCTCGGTGGCCTTCTTCGCCAGCAACCCGGCCCCAACCATGACGGTGGGGTTAGAGGTGTTCGTGCAGCTTGTGATGGCCGCGATCACCACCGCGCCGTCTTCCACGGTCGCTTCGAGCTTGTCGTCATCGTGTTCGATGGTGACGGTTGCGGCGTGCTTCTCAGTGCCGTTGCCGGTGATCTCATGGTAGGTTTTGGCGTAAGACTGGCTGGCTTCCCTGAGCAGGATGCGGTCCTGCGGGCGCTTTGGCCCGGCGATGCTTGACTCAACCGTGCCGAGGTCCAGTTCCAACGTATCGGTGAAGGCCGGGTCGGGCGTGTTATTGGTACGGAACAGGCCCTGTTCCTTCGTGTACCGCTCGACAAGGTCCACAAGGTCGGCATCGCGGCCCGTGTTGCGCAGGTAGGCCAGCGTCTCATCATCGACCGGGAAGAAGCCCATCGTAGCGCCGTATTCCGGTGACATATTAGCGATGGTGGCGCGGTCAGCTAGGCTGAGTTGACTCAGGCCCGCACCGTAGAATTCCACGAACTTACCCACGACGCCGTGGGCACGCAGCATCTGCGTCACAGTCAGCACGAGGTCGGTGGCGGTGGCCCCTTCGGGGAGCTGTCCGCTCATCCTGAAACCGACCACCTGCGGCATCAGCATGTAGATCGGCTGGCCCAGCATGGCGGCCTCGGCTTCGATGCCGCCTACACCCCAGCCCACGACGCCGAGGCCGTTGATCATGGTGGTGTGCGAGTCGGTGCCGACTAATGTATCAGGATAGGCGGTGGTAACACCGTCTATCTCGCGCGTCTGCACGACTTTAGCGAGGTATTCGAGGTTGACCTGGTGAACAATGCCCGTGGCGGGCGGCACCACACGGAAGTTATCGAAGGCTTCCTTGCCCCAGCGCAGGAACTCGTAGCGTTCACGGTTGCGCTCGAACTCGCGTTCGGCGTTGAACATCAGCGCAAAGGCCGACCCGAACTGATCGACCTGAACGGAGTGGTCGATCACCAGGTCAACCGGCACCCTGGGGTTAATCCGTTCGGGGTCGCCACCGACACGCGCCATCTGGGAACGGAGGGCCGCCAGATCGACCACGGCGGGCACGCCGGTGAAGTCCTGCAACACGACGCGGGCAGGCTGATACGGGATTTCGATCCCGCCGGGGTCGGCGGCGTTCCACCCCGCGATGTAGGTCACGTCTTCTTCGGTCACCTGGAAGCCGTCCAACTGGCGCAGGGCCTGCTCCAGCATCACGCGCATCGAGAACGGCAGTGTATCAATATGACCGATCCCGGCTTTTGACAGGGCATCCAGCCGGGCGATTGAAACGGAACCGCCCCCTGTTACGAGGGTGGTCTGAGCATTGAAAGGGTCTTTTTGTGAGGTCATGGGTCTCCTTTATTGGCTTTGTGTGTGGACTACCTCAAACGTCGTATCGCAGAGCCGGGCAAGCCAGCTTGTGTATCCATTCGGGGTGTGTCATGATTCGATTTCAGGGTGGTGCAGCGGCAGTGTGACCGCCCCACCTGTACCGCATCGTGATTGTATCACATCAAACCGGAGTCATATAGTGGATTGGTTGACCCCGCCGAACCTTACACCCAGCGATGAATTGAAGCAGGCCGTGGGCGGACACCCTCTGATCGCCCGCATTCTTGCCGCACGCGGCATCACCGAACCTGATCAGGCCCGCGCTTTTCTCGATCCGGCCTACTATACCCCTTCCCCCGCCACCGAGTTCCCGGACATAGAGAAGGCCGCCCGCCGTCTGCTGGATGCAGTTGAGGCCGGGCAGAGCATCCTGATCTGGGGTGACTTCGACGTGGACGGCCAGACGGCCACCTCACTGCTGGTCGATGGGCTGCGCGGGTTGGGGGTGAATCCGCGTTACCTTGTGCCGCTGCGCAGCCCGACCCCGCGTGAGCGTCAGCAGCCGTGGACGGCGGAGCGGCACAGCTACGGGCACGGCGTTCAGGCCGATGATCTGCGTCAGTACCTCAACGGCCCGGAGAAGATCGATGTGCTGCTCACCTGCGATACCGGCGTTGCAGCTTTTGAAGCAGTGGACGCCGCGCATGCCGCCGGGGTCGATGTGCTGGTGACGGACCATCACGCCATCGCCTTGCAGGGCATCCCAAAAAACGCTTACGCCGTCGTCGCGACGCAGCGCCTGCCTAAAGGTCATGCCCTGCGCGATCTGCCCGGTGTCGGGGTAGCCTACCTGTTGATGAAGACCGTCTACGAACTGGCAGGCCGTGCCGGTGAGGTCGCCGGGCTGCTTGATCTTGTTGCGCTGGGCATCGTCGCCGACGTGGTCGATCAGAAGAAGGACACCCGCTACCTGTTACAACTCGGCATGGAACGCCTGCGCACCACCACGCGCACCGGCCTTGTTGCGCTGATGACCTCGGCAGGCGTGGATGTGGCGAATATGTCCACCGATACCATTGGCTTCCAGATCGGGCCGCGCCTCAACGCCGTGGGCCGTCTCGATGACGCCAGCCTTTCGGTCGAGATGCTGACCACAAGTGACAAGGCCCGCGCTGAGGCCACCGCCTCACAGATGGAGCTGCTCAACAACAAGCGCAAGCAGATTGAGAACCAGATCTATCGCGCCGCGCTGGATCAGATCGAGCGCAATCCCACGTTGGTCAATAGCTATTCTGTGACGGTCATCAGCGGCCCCAACTGGCACCCCGGTGTGATCGGTATCGTGGCCTCACGGCTGGTTGAGCAGTACGGCAAACCCGCCGTGGTACTGTGCAGCGAGGAAGGCAAACCGACTCGTGGATCGGCACGGTCGGTGCCGGGGGTCGATATTGGCCGGGCGATTGCCCTGGTGGCGGAACGTGGTAAGCAGTTCATCCAGCCTGAGGAGGACGAGAGCGAACACGGTGATTTCCTGCTGGGCTATGGCGGGCATCCGGGCGCAGCGGGCGTCACCCTGCCGGAGGAACACGTCGATCTGTTCCGGGCGCAGCTTTCCAACACCATTGATGATATCCGGGAGGAAGATGTGGAAGCCGGGCTGCGTGTCGATGCCGAGGTAGCCCTCGGTGATGTGACGATGGAACTGGCCGAGGAATTCAACCGGCTGGCTCCATTTGGTGCGGGCAACCCTGCTGTGCAGTTGATGACTCCGGGCGTGCGCCTTGTGGCCGATGCCGTGTTCGGGGCAGCCAAAAACCACCGCCGCCTCACCATTGAAGATGAGGGCGGCGTACAGTTCGTAGTGACGTGGTGGCGCGGGCAGGATTACCCCATGCCGCCCAAACGCTTCGACCTGCTGTTCATCCCGCGCATTAATGATTATCGCGGGCGGCGCTCCCTGCAATTGGAATGGGTCGATGCACGGCCTGTGCCCGGCGCTCCCGGTGAGGAAGCAGAGCGCATCGCCGTGGTGGACCTGCGCGAGCATCCTGACCCGGCCCCCGAACTTGATACCGCTGACCTGATCGTGTGGGCCGATGGCGTTGATAAGGATCAGGTGCCCATTGATGAACGATGGGTCAAGCGCCGCCATGAGATCGAGCCGTGCAGCACGCTGGTGATCTGGACCGCACCGCCTGGCCCGGCTGAAGTACGGCGTGCCGTCGAGGAGAGTGGTGCCTCGCGCGTGATGCTGGTCGTCAGGCCGCTGGTCGATGACACCACATTTGACCGGAAGTTAGCCGGGGCCATCAAGTACGCCATTAACAGGGAAAACAACATCCTGCATATCCTGCGCGTGGCCGCTGCAACCGGCCAGCGCGAGATCACGGTGCGGCGCGGGCTGGAACTGGCCGAAGCGCAAGGTAAGATCATGATAGAAACGCTCGACGCTGCCCGTGTGCGTGTTAGCGCAGGGGGCACAGCAGCCCCCATGGAGCAGCAGGCCCAGGTTGAGGATGCGCTCGAAGCGCTGCTCAAGGAAGCACACGCCTTCCGGCGGCACTTTCAGACGGCGGATTTAGCAGAATTCTTCCGGTAAGCGGGCCGCGCTTCGTGGTATACTAAGGTAACTCAAATCAGCCACATTGGGGCTGATGTTACGTGGAAGGAAGCGGTGCAAATGGTCAAGGAAGCGGTGACAATGTCAGAGGTGGACCGCGCTCTGTATGAGGCTGTGGTCGATGCCATTGAGGATATTATTTCCGTGCGTGAATCGCAGTCACCTCTTAAAGTCAGTGTGCAGGATGGCGTGGTGACGATCAGCGGGGTCACATTTACCGAACCCATGCGTCGCCGTGTGCTGGTCACTGTGGCTCGCATTGAAGGCGTGCAGCATGTGGTTGATCAATTGTGGGATGACAACGATTTCGAGATCGCCGTTAGTGCGGCGCTGGGTGGCATCCCGGAACTCTGGACGGGGCGTTCGCTGCAGGTTCATAGTTACAATGGCTTTGTTTCGCTGCACGGGACTGTGCCCAGTGAGGACCTCAAAGCCAGGGCCGTTGAACTCGCCACCGCCATCCCCGGCATCCAGGGTGTCAACACTGACGCGCTGCTCGTCGAAGACTAGATCGCATCACAACCACACAGGCCCTGTCAACTGGCAGGGTCGTTTTGTGTCTATCAGAATCAAGGTGCAGGCGTGATATCTCCTGCCGGGCTGTGGGTCCGCAACTTGTTGCGACGCGCCCCACATATAAACACAGCCCTGCCTACCCGATCCGCTGACCGTTCTCCGCATCGAAATACAGGATCCCCGCCGGATCGATACGGCAGGGCAGTATCTCACCGGGCCGCAAGCCGTGATCCAGCGGTACAAACATCGTCCATTCATCGATGCCGCGTGCCACGCGCAGCATGGTGCGCCGGTCTGAGAAGAACGGCGTGATCTCCTGGATGCGCCCTGTCACGGTCCCGGGGTCGCCCCTGGTGGCCGGATGAATGTGTTCCGGGCGAATGCCAAGAAGCACGGCGGTGCCTGTGCCAAGGTCGCGCCGGATGGGGAACGGCCCAAATCCATAGCCCTGCCAGCCATCTTCCGTGATCTCACCCTTGAGGCAGTTGAGTCCGTGTACCCCGATGAACCGGGCCACGAACAGGTTGGCAGGCGTTTCGTACAGATGCTGGTACGCGCCGGTCTGCTCGATACGACCTTCGCGCATCACCACAATGCGGTTGGCGATTGCCATCGCCTCGACTTGATCATGAGTCACATAGATCGTTGTCACCGGGAATTGTTGCAGCAGCCGTTGAAGCTCAAGGCGGGCCTGCGAACGTAGTTGTGCATCGAGGCTGGAGAACGGCTCATCCAGCAGCAGGATTTGCAGGTCACGCGCCAGTGCCCGCGCAATCCCCACGCGCTGCCGCTCCCCCATCGAGAGGGCATTGGGCCGATGCGTCAGCAGTTTTTTCATGCCCAGCCCTGTGATCTGCGCGATCTCCTTCAGCCGCTCATCGAGTTCGTCCTCGCGTTTGCGCAGTTCAAGGAACAGCCCGATGATCGTCCGGCCATCCCAGTGTGGCATCAGTGCGCCATCCTGGAACACCATCCCGATTCCCCGGTCCTCCATCGCGATCTCACGGCTGGGGACGTTGTCATACAGTACCCGCCCCGAGGTGGGCTCCAGCAGGCCCGCCACGATGCGCAGCAGGCTGGTTTTACCACAGCCAGACGGGCCAAGCAGCGCCAGCCGTTCCCCCTCAAGGATGCGCAGGTGAATGTCCTTCAGGGCCTCGATGAGGCCATCCTGCGCGTCGAAGGTCAGGTTGATATGTTCAAGTGTGATGACAGTCACAGCGGGATACTCCTCAGAACGGTGTGTGTATTCTCATGATAGCACACCCGCCCGGCCCGTTCGCTCAGGGCATCCCCGATGCGATGAAGGCAGCCCAGTAGTACGGTGGGATGCCGTCTGCATCGGCGCGGCGCTGGGCTGCACTGAGCGCCTCGGCGGTGCTGGCTCCTTCGGCCAGCTTCTCATAATAGAAACCCATCAGGCTGGCACTCAGTACGTCCGAGGTATGCCATAGGCTGCCCACCACCGACGACACACCCAACCCGAGGAAGGACTGTAGCAATCCGGCCAGTTCATCGCCATAGTAATAATAGCCCAGCCCGGTCTGGCACGCTGAAAGCGTCACCCGCTGCGCCTTGATTCGGCATGCCCGGATGTCATCGAGGAACAACACGTCATCCCCCAGCAGGATGCCGTCAAAGGCCCCGGTACTGGGGTCTGCGTGGGCATGTGATGCGATGTGCAGCCACTGGTGATCGGCAAAGTCACCCCCGCGACCCTGCCTGCGCAGGTCCTCGGTGCGCAGGGTGTCCGTGTGGATGATCTCGGTGCGATGCAGTTTCGCGATGTGATTGACCTCATGCTGGACAAAGGGCAGCGGCGGATATCCCTGCTTCTCAAATTGACTCTGCGAGAGGATCAGGCCGGGTTCTTTCCCCGTCCATTGAACGGGCTTTTGTTCCAGCGTGTGAACCAGCCCCGAAACGGAATAGGCGTACAGCACGTCCGTGTATTCCACCAGTGAGCGTCCCCCGGGGCTGATCAGCGAGGCGAAGGCCATGCTGTGCAGATATCCTGACGGGATGATCACCAGCAAGCCGTCTTGATGCAGGTGATCGAGGATACCCGGTGGCAGCAGTGCCCGGAATGCCTGCTGACGCATGGTACGCTGTTCAGTACCGTACCCGATCCGCCGAAACGAATCGTCCAACCCGGTCAGCATCCGCAGTGCCATACGGGCTTCGGGGTGTTCTGGCAGGGGAATGTGCGTCATACCCTCGGCGCTGAGTTGAAATACGCTGGCCTGACGCACCTCCTCGATCTCCTGCACCACGTAACGCAGCACCACCCACTTCGAGCCGTAGCGCTGCTTCATGCAGCGCCGCAGCCGTCGCAGCAGATCATTGACACCACCTGTCAGCAGGTCGTTGGTATGCTGGCTGCGCGCGGCCAGCACCTGCGCACTGTAGCGATCGGCAATATCCAGTGCCGCCATAGGGTTAGCTTGCTGAAAGGCCAGCAGGTAGGCGGCCTCATAGACCTGCTGCGTAGCCTGCGCCAGGTACCCGGAAAACATCTCATCATCCACTGAGCGCCGTGCCCGGTTGATGCGGTCCAGGCTGGCACGGTAATCACGCAGGGCGGCCCCTGCATCATCCCGGCTGAGGTAAACCTGGGCGCGCAGCGCGAGCGCTTTCCATTGAAATGGGAGTTCCAACTCATCGATCTCAGTGTCCGTCCATGCCCGGAAGCCGGGATGACCGGCACCCTCCCTGACGGCCACTTCGAGCAGGCCCAGTTCAGCCCGTACCGCAAAGGCCGTCATGTTCAAACTACGAGCCGTTGAGGCGGCAGCCTCAAATGCGGTCTGCGCGCCGCTGGTATCGCCCTGCGCCAGCAGAAGTTCGGCCCACAGCACCGCGTATTCAGCCAGATGTTGGGCCACATCACTCACCTCGATACGTTGGCGCAGCGCTAATAATCGATCATGGGCCTGGCCGATCTCGCCCGTCACGAGCGCATTCCATGCCATGTGCAGCGCAGGCCGGATGGCCTGCTGCGTGAGACGGGCATCATGCAGTGCCCGGTACGCGGTTTGATAGTAATCGCGGGCCGGGTCGAGGTAGCCCAGTGTCATGTAGATCGAAGCGAGGTTATCGAGGGCCAGCGCGAGGTATTCCGGGGCGTTGGCTTCCTCAAACAGCGGCAGCACGGCACGCAGATGCGAGAGCGCCTCGGCGTAATAGCCCATCCGCAGCGCAGCGACACCGCGATTCATGCGTGCGGTGGCCTTCAGCAAGTGTAGGCCCTGTGCTTCGGCCTGCACTTCTGCCTGTGCGAAGTAATGCGCGGCGGTACTGTAGTTTTCCTGTTGAAGCAGCACGCTGCCCATATCAAGCAGGGTCGCCGTGCGGAAGAAGGGCAGCATCAGCACCCCGGCGGTATGGTGGGCACGCATCATCACAATGAGAGCGTCTTCGTAGTCCCCGGCCTCGAAGTAGGCTTGACCCAGCAGGTGGTCAGAGCGCAGAGCGTAGTACGGGTGGTTGATCTGCTGCGACAGTTTGCGGATGTCCCTGCCAATGGCACGCATCCTGGTGAGCCTGCGTTGATGCCATGCCAGTGCGAGATCCAGGTATTGCAGGTAGACGGCCAGCGCGGGCATGCGATGTGGGTCCAGCAGGTCCGCCGCGCTTTCGAGCAGTGGTTCGGCCTGGTCAAGCTGGTTTTGCCCAGCCCACAGCAGTGCAGTGACGGCCCTGGCATAGATGCAATCAGCGGGCGGATCATGTGTCTCAATCGTTTCAAGCAGTGCTGATAGCTGGGCAGACTGCTGCCCCGTCATCGTACCCGGCAGTATCCCGCCATAGGCGTCGATCCGGCACTGGCGCGCGGCGCGGCTGTATCCTGCTGTATCCAGCTCATCGGCGATCTCAAACAACGTGCCCACGGACCGGGGCCGGGTTTCAATGGCGCGATTTGCCAGCACTCGCGCCCAGTGCCTGACCACCTTTGCCGGGCCATCCAACTGATCATCGGGCGTATGAGCCAGCACTTCGGCTGCGCGTGCATGACGGCCCCAGACCAGGTACGTGATACTCACGCCCATCAGCCATACCGGGTCAGGCAGGCGGTCGGCGGCCAGTAGCAGCCGGGCCGTTTGGAGCGGGTTGGCACGCGCCATCGCCATCAATTCGACCAGCATAGCACCCGGAGACTTCTGATTCAGGGTTGCAAGGTACCCTGAGAAGCCGGGCGTGTAGATATAGGTGGGGGGGATGTTAGCCGTGAGGTTTGAGAGTTCCTGCTTAATGCGCTGTCTGTACGTGGCACTGTGACTCTCACCGTTCAAGTCTGAGTTCAAATCTTAGGTCATCTTCCGTTGTCAGGCTGGGCAGATAGAAGCAGGCCTGACCCTCTTCAACGGCTGAGACGTACTCCGCCCCATCCAGGTACAGGTGGGCCACCAGCGTATGGGCGAACCCAGCTACCATGATATCCGCGGTGATCATGTATCCGCCTGAATGATCGGTGAGGACCAGCATCACCTGGCCGGTATCACCGCCCACATCGATAGTGGTGAACAGCAGTAATCGTCCCCCGGATTGAATCGGGCGGATGCTGCGCTTTTTATCGTCGGGGGCATCGTCGTCGGGGGGCAGTAGTGCAGAAGGGGCAACATACAGGATGACCAGCCATGAGTCACCTGGCTGGTGGATGGTTTCAACCCGGTAGCGCTGATTGTGTCCTGCCCGGTTGGCATTGAGAGATCGCTGCGCGGTTTCCAGGGCACGCAGGGTTGCGCGGCAGTCCGCGCACTGCTCAATATGGGCAACCACGCCCGGCAGTTTACGGGCCGGGTCACGCCCGCTGATCTGCAGGTACAATACGTCACCCAGCCTCGACTGGGCCTCCTCATGGGATGTAACCTTGCTCAAATTGTGATTCCTTCGTTTGTCCCGTCCAGCCATGCCCTGCGCAGCACCTTCCGCAGATGGCTGCGCATCTGGTAGATTGTGCCTACCTCCCGGTTCAGCAGGATGGCCGTCTCCGCCGCATCGAAGCCAGCGATGGACAGTTGCAGCGCCTGGTATTCAGCCTGAGTTAGCAGGGATTTCGATTCCTCGACAAATGCCAGCAGTTCACAGATAACCCGCTGGCTCTCCTCGCGTTGGTCGGCCAACACATCCAGCAGTGTCGCCTCGCCCCGGCTTTCCGTCATAAACGGCTGATCAATAGAGGTGCAGCGCTTATTCCATCGGTTCGCCGCCGATTTGCGTTCTGTGCCAACGGTATTGCGGATGACTGCCTTGAGCCAAGCATCAAATTCAGTACATTAAAAAACGAGAACGGGCCGAGCGACCTGACGGACAGGTCG
>CAYMGV010000057.1:0-16355 GCA_964390105.1 uncultured Anaerolineae bacterium
CTTTCAGTGTCCTTGATACGGACCGATGGATTGCAACCCTTACGTATGATTCCAAATATAGGTCATCTGACGTACATGTGCAACTGAAAACCGCGCAGAGAGGCCCTGGTGAGGTCGTTTTTTCTTGCGCCGGGTGATTTCCCCTTGAAAACCAGCCCGGAAAGAAAAACCCGGTTTCTGCGCGGAATCACGGGGGAGTTTCATATTACTGCACATCGTTGCAAAACCGGCGGTACTGGCAGGTACGGCACTTGCCGACCTGTGCAGCCGGGGATGGGCAGCGTTCCGCCGCCACCATCTGCTGTACGTCATCAATGATATCGATCAGCTTGTTGTCCTCGCGCTTCGTCAGGGCCAGTTCATGATACTGCCGCTGGGGAATGCTGTAGATATAACATCCCCCAACCTTGCTCCCGGTCATCTCCTCGACACAGGCCCGGTACGCGGCCATCTGGAGCTTCCAGTACCCGTAATCTTTCTCGACATCCTTGTAATCCACCAGGTACCAAGTGCCCTCGCTGATGACCACCTCATCGACCCGGCCAACCAGTTCCAGCCGGTGGCAGTGGACCGGCACGTTGAAGTACCGCTCACCGGCTATCACGATATGCAAGGCCCCCTTTCGTCGGCTGACCTTACGCCGGGTATCTTGCTCTGCCTCGATGCCCAGTTCAGCCAGCCGCGTCGTCCGGTCAAGGTCCAGGCACAGCGTGTAGTAGCTGATGCGCGGGCAATAGGCGTAGTTCTTCAGTTCATTGATCCGCAGGTAGTACGATGTATCGCGTGTCTCAGCCAAATCAAACATGCCCTTTACTCCTCGATGATAACGCGCCGCTTCCAGTCATCAGCCCCAACCGGGACGATCAACAGGCTGCCGCTGCTGATGATGGACCGCAGTAGTTTTGTAAATTCCTTGAGATGGGTGGGTTTGAGCTGCCCGGTAAACACGCTGAACTGCTCCCGGTCCAGGCCGTAGTCAAGGCAGGTTTCGCTGACACGGGTCCGAACTTTGTCGTCGCTGATGTCATAGACTACCATCACGCGCAGCATGGCTAACCTCCTGTGTAAGCGACATATTCCGTTTCGTCGCGCAGGGCTGTTGCCAGCAGCCGCGCCTGCATCTGGATAATGGAGCGCAGCGTATAGCGTTTGCCGTTGTAAGCACCCTGTGCCCCCAGCCGTGAGAGGATATGCCCGGCATAGTTCGCCCGGAAATCGCGTTCCAGCCTGCCATCCTCGTCAAACTGCACCTCGTAACCCCGGTTTGCCAGCCCGATCATGGTACGGTCAACCACCGGCGCGCGGAACTCCTCGATCAGGTCCAGCGTCAGGCTGGGTTTCCCGGGCCGATCCGTATGCAGCAGGCCCGCATAGGGTTCCAGCCCGGCGATCACCAGCGCATTCTGAACCTCGCCGTACAGGATGCCGTAACCGTAGTTCAGCAGCACATTGAGCGGGTCCGTTGCATGACGTCCCGTCCGGCCAGCCCATCCGTATTCCCCCGGCAGCAGTCCCCCTACCGCCTCCCAGTACATGCGGGCCGAATATCCCTCGATGCCCATCAGTTCCGCGCGCACATCGGCCAGGCAGGACGCTTCAACCGCTTCCATCCGGTCGGCATAGGTCGTCAGGTCGATGGCGGTCTGGCGCAGGTTGTGCGCCACCTCATCCGGCTGGCGGCGTGCCAGGTAACGCAGTAATGCCGCCTGGCTGCGGATTTTGCCCCCGGCCAACCGCTTGCTGACGGCCAGACCGGTCTCGTTGTGGATAGCCTCAAGCTGATGCCGTCGCGTTTCGATCACCGTGGTCAGGTTGGGGGAGAGCAGCGTGGCGTAGTTCCCTTCGTAGCTGTCGATGAAGTGAATGGGGACGCCCTCCGCGCAGCAGGCGGCCAGCGCCGACGCGCTGATGCTGGCGGACCGTGTCAGGATGTGAATCCCGCGCAGGTGCAGCAGCGGCGCATCGATGTGTTTCACGTCCTCGGCGGGCACCGTTACCCGGATGCGCCGCCCCTTTAATCCCACGAATGCGCCGTACTCGCTTACAATTAAATCTTCGATAATTGCCATGTTCTTTTCCTCTTTTACGTTACAATCCTCTACCTCCTATGGTATGGATTCTGGTCAACGAATCATTAACCAGCACAAGAATAGCCCGGGATATCCTTAACGCGGATCGACTCAACCGGGACGCAATACTCGCAATGTTCCTTTTCAGTGTCCTTGATACGGATCATAGTTTAAGCAGTTTGGAACGCAGCCGTGACGCCCGCCTGATCCTTTCAGTGTCCTTGATATGGACCGTCACGGATCATGTCGATACCCGGTACCAGCCACAGCCCTTGACCGTATTCTTCCCGACCTGGAGGCCCTGCCCCAGCAGCAGCCACGGCATCAGGGCAAGCGACACGTCCTCATAGACCACACGGCCAACAAACCCGCTGGTGGGTCGGCGGGCGTTCTGCCTGCGTGAGCCGGACCACGCCTCGACCCAATGCGTTTCGTCCACGGCCAGTCGCACCCGGTCAGCATCGGCCAGCAGGTCAGGGAACGCTATCCACGGCGGCGCGTCGGTGTACAGCTCGCCAAGCTGCCGCGTGCGCTCCAGCAGGCGCTGAACCCACGGGCGGAACTCCGGGGCACTGCACAGGCTGCCCTTATTAACGATACGAGTCGGCGTGAGGAAGCGCACCGTAAGCCTGCCAGCGGCAAGCCCTTCTGCCGCCTGCTGATAGGCCTCGGCTGATGCGGGTTCCGGGATGCGCCCGACCTGCTGCCCATTACGGTCCAGCAGCGTTTCCGTCTGCCCCGTCAGCGGATCGACGGACAGCACCTCACGCACCTCGAAGGTGCCCCGTCCGCGTCCCACTCCGATCCGGCCCATCGCCTGCACTGCCGACAGCACCATCGGGATATACGCACGCCCCCGCCCGATGAATGACAGGCCAAACTCCGCGCCCGGCCTGTCATTTTCCAGCGGGGGACGCACCGCGATGGGGCGCGGCACGTCCTTTCCGCCTGTGGTCGCCTCATCTTCCAGCGCCAGCAGCCATGCCACCGGGTTGGCCTCGTCATCATCGCGGCCCTGTACCGGCTGATGGGTGTCATACATCGCCCGTAAAGCCTCGTAGAGTGCCCCCCGGATGCTTGACCCGGGATTGCTGCCGAAGTCAATTGGCCCAGCACTGGCTGCCGTCACCTGTAAGGTCGTCACCGGGATCATCGAATCACAGCACCCTTCCGCGCGTACACTGTGTGGTTAAACGCATGGCGGTTCAGTTCGTATGGCAGGACCACCGTATAGCTGATCCGCCCCCCATCCCCACGCGGACTGCCGTTGATGGCATCCACGTCCTCAAAGGTCGCATCCGGGCGCATGTCATCCATACGCTGCAGGAAGCCAAAGCCAAGCTGGCTGGCATCCGGTGGGCGGCTCAGGTTGGTAAAGCCATCACGCGGGCCGGTTTCCTCGTACGCCCCATAGCTCAACTGCATGAAGCTGCCCCGTTTGCCAAAGTAGTTGATGCCCGCCAACGTCGGCAGCAGCAGGTCACTTAGCGCGTCATCAGAGCAGTCAAAACCCAGTGTCAGCGAGCCGGACATGATCACCAGTTCACGCTGGGCGATGGTGGAAGTCCACACATCCATGCGCCCGGTATCCGGGTTGGGTTTGGTTTTTCCCGGCCTGAACACCTTCTGAAAGGTCCGCGTAACCGCAAGGACTGCCGATCCCGATAACCAGACGTTCATGTCGCGCACGGCCTCGAAATAAGTCAGCCCATCGCTAAGCCCCATCTCCCGGATCAGGCGGTCCATCAGCGCCATCTTGATGGCATACGGCGTCGGACACACCAGTGATTTACCACCGCTGCTGGTCGTGTTGGAGGGTCGCAGCCCGAAGGCTGCGACCGGTTCAAAGGTCGTGTAGACCCACATCTTACTGCCTCCCGTAGCGGCCCGGCCCGTAGTTGGTAACAACTCTGTTGACCTGCTCCAGCAGGCCATCCTGCCCCGCAAACGGCAGCACATACACGGACTCACTGTACATCTGGTTCAGCAGCCCCGCCACGGAGTCGGCCCGGTCACGATAGTCATCCACCAGCGGGCTGATCAGTGGAGCCGCCGCCGCTGAACTCGATACGCTGACAAAGCCCTCGATATCGAGAACATGCGGGAGCTGTGTCGAGGTCGCTGCACCCTTTGGTTGCAGCACCGTCTGCGCCAGTGCCAGCAGCGCGGCCCGCAGCCGTTCCCCGCGATCCACCCCGATCATCTCCTCACCGGACCAGTTCGGCACCTGCTCCGGGTATTCCCCGGTGATGTCGTTAAAGCCAATCGCCGCCGCGTCGAGATGCGCGACGAAGGCATACACACCGGAGGAAGCCGGGCGGTTGAAGATCATCTGGCCCAGGTTCGATTTGATCTCCTCGGCCACCTGGGTGCGCTCCTCCTCGGAAGCGCCCCGGTCCACGCGCGACTTGTGCACCCGCCGCACGGCATGGCGGGCATGGATGAACTCCTGTACCTCGGTGATGCCGGGCAAGCCCACCGTCCAGCCAAACTCCACTGCCGACTTCCGCTTGATCGAGTTGCCCCCTGCCGTGATCAGCAGACCACCGATATCATCCAGCGTGCATGAGATCAGCCGGTCCACGGTAGCCGGGCCATCCTTGGTTTCCTTCACCCAGTCCTCAAAACCGGGGTTGGCCGTCATGCGGCTCGGGTCCAGATCGACACAGGCAGGGCACAGCGGCAGGCCCTTATCCAGCGCAATGTGGCGCAGGTAATCCGAGAAGATGTGCTTGTTCATATCGCCACTGATGGCGTTCACGGTGCTGCGCAGGTAGACATCCTCGCCGCTGGCCTCATCATAGCCGGGTGTCACGATGCCCACCTGCCGCGTCATCAGCCGGTTCGATTCATTGCCTTCATTGTTCAGTGCGTGCATATCGATCATCACGCGAGCCGCAATGGATAGGGATTTCAGTTCAGTCATGTTCCTTGTTGCTCCTGTACTTATTCAGCTTCTGCACGATTACGGTCATAGTCCGAGGCGTAGCCCGCTGCCACCAGCAGGTTTGCCACCACCCGCGATCCATAGAGCGGGATCAGTCCGATCACTTCATAGAGGTCACCATCCGTAATAAACGCGCGTGTTTCACCAGTGTTGGCCTGCACTGCGCTGCTTTCACGCTGGTAATCCGCAACGAAGTCACTCAGAGCAGCAATGAACCGATCTGAGTCATGGGCATTGCGTCGCAGGTCATCACCCAGACCATGCCGGACCTTAAACGCGGTCTGTTTCTTTTTGACATCTTTCCAATAGCGCAGCGTCACTGTGCAGGCCCGAATCGCAGCAGCAATATGCTGGAATTCCTCTGTCTCCAGTACAGGCCGATAGTCTTTCCGATCCTGATTCATAAGCGTTTTCTCCAATATGCTCAGTTCAATCCACGGTAACCACCCTTGATCAACCATCTTGTTGAAACGGTGAATCCCGTACAATACACAAAATTCAACCCAGTCGTCGGCATCTCCCAGTGTGGCAAACCTGCGGTAGGCTGAGAGAATGGCGAGTTCCTCCGAATAATCACCACGCAAAGCCCGCAAAATACGGCGATGTGTTTCAAGAATCTCCTTTGCCTCAAGGTATTTCTCCTGATCCAGTTCGAGAGGCAGCCACGGCGGCAGCGCAAAGGTGATTTCATCAAACGGAATGTGCGCGGTCAGGTTCTTGTAGTAGTAGCCAACCAGCCCATCAATGGCATCCACACGCCGCCGATCTGGGGTATTGTGGTGATAATGTGAAAGCATCTCCAGGTAAAACGTGACCTGGCACAATACATCGACCTTGGCTCGCGGCATGACACCGGAATAGTCATACAATTCACGGGTAATGCCGCTGCTGCGGTAATCACTCATCAAGCTCGATAGCCTTGAAAACCGGATGTCACGGGGCAGTGGATAGTACACTAGAGCATCATTATCTGACCGATAGGGAATACCGATCTCCATATAACCGGCTAATGAGAGATAGAACTCCAGCCAGAATGTGTTTGGGATATCGGTGTTCACCATTCGGACGCTGTTGCTGGTTGTTGAACCCTGTGCGGTTGTCGGAGAAACCAGTGACAGGTTACTCACAACAGCAGCGTTCCCACCCCACCCAAACTGCTCAAAGCCGGCGTAGTCCAATACAGGTTTTACTTCTTCCTGCCATTTCTCCTGTACATAGATAAGATCGTTTGGATAGTTGCCATAGGCATTCAGGATCATTGAAAATAACGCCCCGGCAAATTCCCCCTGGTGACTATGCCAGATATGTAGCACCAGGGGATAACCAACCCGCATGATGGTTCCACGGTTAAAGTTCGACAGTAGATGTGCCCACAGCGGGAAACGCGGGTCGCGTTTTGCCGATTCACCCTCGCCACCGCCTTCCTTCCGTGCCTTGCGGTCGGCGTCAGCTTTCGCCCGCTCCTCCTCGTAATCCACCACGAGAGATGACGGGAACCCTTCCGGCACATAGCGCCACAGGATTTCGGCCTCATCCACCTCACCCGACTCAATCTGTTTCAGTTCTTTGGCGGTACGCTTCTTCAGCAATGCAGGCAGCAGCGACGGCAGGCGTCCCCGCTCAGTGACCACCGCCAGATACTCATTCGGGCTGAGGTCGCCGACGATCTCATAGGCGCTCCCCCGATCCCGGATGCGGACGTCGCCGCTGTTTTGCAGCTCGTACAGCAGATGAGCTAACCCCACGGCCACAAAGGTGGACCGCATCAGGTCTGTATCTTTTTCAACGTAAAGAATGGTCTGTTCAGTCATCGCGTCTCCTTCCCTGAATCTGCTTGTCTACACATCATCTTTGTATTTTTGCCAATAGTAGCCTGATCGCTGGTCTGCCAGTCGCAGCACCCGCACGAAAAGCAGGTACATCAGCGCAGGCAGATACTCGGTGCGATGTGGCATCAGCATATCAAGTGCATCCTCAAGGTCGGTGCCGCTGTGCCGAAACTCCCGTTGAAGCTGCCCCGCCATAGGCCCTGCATTGGCCTCAAAACCGCATAGTTCCAGTGCTTGTTGAGCGGCATCAGGGCCGCCGTCAACCATCCTGAAGGGGCCGCAGCTTTCAGCGTCCGGGGTGTGGTGCCGCATGATGGCAGCCAGTGCCACCGACACCCAGAGGTCATCCTCCACCACATCCCAAAGCAGGCCAGCGGCGGCCTGTGCACTCTCCACCGCATGAGTTCCGCGTGGCGCGTGCTTGAGTTCCTTCTGCCAGGTACGTTCCTGTATGCTGGCTGTGTCAAAATCAGTGTGGGCTAAGGGAGCGGGGTCATCAAGATCGATGCCAACCCGCCCACCTCGACGAACCCGCTCCTGCTGCCACGCCCGGCACCACGCCTGCCACGGCTGGTTGAGCTTCCCGATATCATGCAGGGCCAGCGTCAATCGCATGACCTGTTCACCCTGTTCAGCATTCAACCCTATCCGGGTACACATGCGCCCCAGTGGGTAAAGGAATTCGCCTTGCAGCGCCGAAAGGGCGCGTTTACCCGTCTGAATGGGGCGCGTGTAGGCCAGATAGAGGCCGTGAATATGCTCGTAGTAGCGTTCAGCATGATAGAGTGGACGCTCATAATCATTACGGGTTTCCACTCGCTGTCCCTCAGCCTGATACTGTCCGGGGTAGAACGCCAACCCCAGATCCGATGAATAGCTGATCGCTTCGGGGTGCGCGGCAAACTGGGTGTAACTGTGTCCATACGCATCCTTGCCCTCGCGCAGCCCATCCCATCGAAACACCGACCGGGCATAGGGTTGTTCGGAGTCTTCTTCCCGTATCAAAGCCCCACCCCAGAGGGGCGTATCAGCATCAACGCCGACCTCAAGTGCATTGTTCATCAGGCGGGCCACCTGTCCCCGGCTGACACTGAACGCCTCAACATTCCACGGCTTGCTGGTCATCGTATCATCATCGTTGGGTTTGGCCGCAACATACAGCGGCACGCTGGTATTTTCACGGATCAGGCTGCCCAGCCAGCCACGATCCCGGTTGGCAAGGCAGTCGGTTATCTCGCCGATTCGGATGCGGATCATCTCTTCGAGGTTGCTGACAAAGGCCTTATCAGCCGCACCGTGCGCCGCCGTGATCAACTGCTGTTCCTGCGGGAAGCGCATCACCGCCCCATCAAATCGAGGGGTGTTTAGTTCCTGCCATGTGTTGTAACAGATTTCCTCGTTGCCCTCATCGATGTAGGGTGCGTAAGAAACCTGACCCTCCGCATCAAACGGCTGGAAGATATGGACCTGACCTTCCGCCGGGCCGCCGCCCTCACGGGGCCAGCGGGCACAGCGCCCCGCCCGCTGAATCAGGCTGGCAGCCGGGGCACATTCGCTGATCAGAACGTCACAACTGATATCCAGTCCGACCTCCACAACCTGCGTGGCAACTAACACCATAGGCCGATGCAGAGAATCCTCCCCGGATTCCTTGCCCAGGCTGGCAAGCACGCGATCCTCAATCGCACGACGATCAGAGCGATAAAACCGCGAATGCAGCAGCACCACATCATGATCCGGCAGCGTGCGCCTGAGGTCCTGGTACAGAGCCTGCGCACGGTCCACCGTGTTGCACAGCACCATTGCCCGCTTTGCACCCCCGATCAGGTCAGCGGCAGCGGCCCCGGTCAGGATGCCGGGCTGCGTCTGCCATGTGCGTGTTTGCCCCCTGAGCCGGTCGATATCAGCGAACAGGCCGTCTTCGAGTGGCGTATCCGGTGCATTCGCGATCACCTCGGCCCCAAGCAGGCCAGCGATACCATGCAGCAGCGGCTCGGAAAAGGTGGCCGTCATCAGGTTAAAACGGCTGACCCCCTTCAGCATCTTCAGCATGGCAAGCGTGGTCAGCATCATCTGGTCACGCGGATACAGGTGAAACTCATCAAAGACCAGGTAGGCCCCTACCAACACGCCCGTATTGATGTTCGCCAGGCGCCCCGGCAGGCTGTAAGGTAGCGTCAGGAAACTGGCAAGAAGCTGGTCTACTGTGGCGAAGATTACCCGTGACTCAAAGAGCGGGTCTTCGGGCTGTTCCCCGGTTTGAATACTGGGATGCCAGTGTGATTCCCACGGCGTGTTATCACGGAGTCCCTGCGCCGTCTCGGTGTACTCATGCTGAAAACTGCGGGCTAACACTCGCATCGGCACCCCATAAAGGATTCGAGGCGGGTATTTGCTTAGCTGAGTGTCCCGATCCCGTGCAAAGCCATGGATGCCTGGCATTAATGCTGCGCGGGTTTTGCCTGCGCCAGTTGGTGCCTGGAGGAGGATGTCCTGTCCGGCCAACCCGCACTGATCGACGAGTTCCTGGTAATGATAGGGTTTCTTTTTAGCGGGTTCAGTCATAGCTGCTTATCCCTCAAAAATAGCTGGGTTCATCACTCGAAAGCCGACCGTATAATCTGGCGGCAGCCTCCGCATCAGATGCAACATGCTGCCGGATGTGTTCGGGTTCCAGCACCTCCACATCCGCGCCCCAGCCGCGTATCCACGGCAGCATCTCCTGCGGCTCGGCGATCTCCGCTTCCCACAATATCGATCCATCATCCTGAACAGTCAGCCGTTGGGTGGCATGCCAGATCGTTTCGCGCAGGCGGTCCAGTTGGCGGTTGTGAAACCGCAGCCGGACGGTCACCGGCTGTTCCTCGGCCAGCCAGATACCCCAGGTCTGGTTGATCGCACTCAATACAACATCCTGATCGGGCGCATCAAAGCGATCATCCAGCATCGTCACGGCCTGAATGCGGTCAATCTTTAATGTAACCGGCTCAACCTGCTGATCCCTGCCCACCAAACCGCCAACGACGTAGGACGCATCGGACCATACCGCAGGCTCAAACCACCACACCTGTACAACCAGCGTGTTAGGTCGGCTGGCATTGGGTCGGCGATAGGTAATTTGCGCCAGGCGATACTCAAACCAGCAGGCTACCAGGTCGGTGAACACCGTGTCCAGCACCTCCGATTCATCTGATATCGCTTCGTCATGCTCCAGCAAGGGCGCGACCATATCCTGGTTTAGCAATGAGGTCACCTGATACAGCAGATCGCGCACAATAGGAATGCGATTCATATGTGCCCGGACCATCCGGCGCAACGGCAGATACAACATCCAGGCTTCTGCACGGGATAACGATAGTTGGTTCTGGAAGTGAGGGTCCAGGGCATATCGGCTGCCATCCTCATAGATGGGCACCCCTTCCCGGCTCAGGCGATTAATATCCGCCAAAGCCGTTTGTCGAGTCACATCAAGATGACGCGCAATCTCAGGGGTGCTGAGGCCTTCGGGGTAGTTTCTCAGCAAGCTGATGACTTTCTTCAGACGCAGGCGGGTTTCTTCTGGCATAAGTCCCTCTCAGGTAGGTTACTTTTCCAGTATATTCAGGATCGGTAAACGAATCGTTTACCAGAAAAACGAATTTGACAATTTGCGTCATTCAATGCGGAGTATTACTGGGATATCGCTTCCTGTACCATCCATTATAGGCCAGTGTTATAGACTGGGCTGGCTACAGATTAATGGACATGTAAATTGTCCCAATAGGTTTGTTCATAAGCGGCAGGACTGAGATAGTCCAGAGAGGAGTGGAGTCGGCGACGATTATACCACACCTCGATGGTCAGACGCTCACCGTGAATGATGCCTGTACGGGGAAGCCATGAATCAAAAGGAGCCACGCGGAACCTCCTATAGGCACAAATACTGCCTTTTCAGGACGGTTCGAGTTGGCCCCGGGTTAGAGACTCCACCGGCTGGATTCGAACCAGCAACCCTCCGGTTAACAGCCGGATGCTCTGCCATTGAGCTACGGTGGAATGTGACGTGGGGTGAAGTATAGCGTGCGTACGGGGCCGCGTCAACCCCTTTTTGCGCCGGGTTTCTCTAACGCCTTCTCCTTCCTGTGCGGCACCTGGTGTTCCTCGATCCACGCATGAACAAAGCGATGCTGTTCCTTGGAAATGCGCCGCAGCCGCAGCAGCGTATCGAGGATATCGACCAGGGTCAGCACCGACTGCACCCGGCACCCGGACTCGGTGAGCATGGTGGCACCGCCCAACCCGCGATCCACCAGCACCATCATTTCAGGTACATGCAGTCGCAGCGATTCCAGCCTCCGGATCGTCTTGAGCTTGGTGTGCCCGGTCGAAAGCACATCATCAATCAGCAGCAGGGTTTCACCCGGCTGATACTGCCCCTCGATCAACCGCTGACCGCTGCTGTTGAGCGCACCCGGGCGCGGGTAAATCAGCGGACGGTCGATGGTCAGGCTCAGGGCCAGCGCAATCGGGATGCCGCCCATCGGCAGCGCACCCAGCCGGTCATATGTCAGCCCGATGCTGAGATTTTCCATCAGCCGCGCGATCCGGCGAAGCGTGCCGGGCCGGGCGATCAGCAGGCTGGTATCAATGAAGATCGGTGACACATCACCACGCGGGCGAGTGAACTCACCGAACTTAACAGCACCCAGATCATGAAGGCTGACAATCAGGGATTCTTTATCGATCATTTTGCATTCTCTAATCCTGCTGGTTGCCTTTTATACTGGTTGACATCAGGTGACCCAGCCCTGTGCCGTCTGTGCAATAACTGCGCCACATGCCAGCACATCTGAAACCGAAACGTACTCCACCGGGCCGTGCATCCCCGCACCGCCGGGGCCAAGTATAGCAGTTGGGATACCGACCTCGGCCAGCAGTGCCGAATCAAGCCATGCGCGCATCCCGCTGATGGGTGCCGGGCGGCCCAGCACATCGTGACAGGCCGTACGCAGCGCCGCCACGATTGGCGCATCGACATCAATTTCGTAGCCGGGGCGGCTGAACCCCATTTCGAACCGGGCATGAAAGGCGGGGTCGGCCCGGTGCAGTCGATCCAGTACATCGGCCCACAGGTTCTCAATCGTGCCTGCATCCTCATCGGGCAGCAGTCGATGTTCAACTTCCAATGTACAGCGATCCGGGTAAGTGCTGGCACCCAGCCCACCGCTGATACCGCTGGCATGGCATGATGCCCGCCCCAGCAGTGGATGCTCTCGCTGGGGCAATACCTCACGCTCCAGCCGTTCGATCTCGGCCAGCACACGCCCCATGTGCGCAATGGCATCGACCCCGACATCGTACAGGCTGCCGTGTGCCGCGAAGCCGTGCGTGGTGATCTCCACCCACGCAAACCCGCGATGCGCGATCACGATCTCCATGCCAGTAGGTTCGGTCAGCAGCGCGGCATCGGCTTTGACCTGCCCCACCAGCGCCGCTGTGCCGATGCTGGCGTACTCCTCATCGGTCACAAACGCAAGGATCATATCGCCAGCCGGTTCAAACCGGCTGGCTTGAAGGGCATGCACCGCCCCAAGGATCGAGGCAAGGCCGCCCTTCATATCCATCGAGCCTCTACCATACAGCTTATCCCCTTCCAGCGTCGGTGTAAATGGGGGAATCTCCATATTGGACACACCGACTACGTCCGTATGCCCGGTCAGCAGCAGGCTTTTACCGCCGCCCTTCCCGGCCCAGCGGGCAATGACGTTGGGGCGGCCCGGCGCAGTCTCCTGCAACGTCACCTCCAGCCCCATTGAACGGCACAGGTCTGCGAGGTAATCGGCCATGGCCCCCTCGCCTGCCCCACCCGGCACAAGGCCGGGATTCACCGAATCAATGGCGACCATGCGGGTCAGTGTATCGAGTGTGAATGCACGATCCAGTTCGATCATGGGTCTCTTTTGCCTGTCGATTATGATCAGTGTATACCGAAACTGTCACGGGGGGGGGCGGGAATAGCCCCAAACGGGTCAGATTCAGGCCAACCCTTTGGCCCGGGTCATCAGCACACCGGTTTGCAGCGCCCCATCGATGTAATGCCCCGCCAGCACCCCCCGGTAAACCTCCTCGAAGGGCAGTGCATGGACTTCTAGCTCCTCCCCTTCATCAAGGTTCTGCAGGCCGGGCTTGAGATCACGGGCAAAGTACAGGTTCAGAGTCACCTTGAGCGACCCCGGAAACGGATTGACGCGGCCCAGCAGTTCGATATGCCCGGCCTCACAGCCGGTTTCCTCATGCAGCTCGCGCCGCGCCCCTTCAAGCGGGTCCTCACCGGGGTCGGAGCGCCCGCCGGGGATGTCATAAATCACCGCGCCGACCGGGTGGCGGTACTGCCGGGTCAGCAGCAGGTTTCCATCAGCGGTAACAGCCACCACCGCCACCGCATCCGCCGGGCTTTCGAGATAGTAGTACGGCTTGCGCTCGCCGTCGCGCTCCAGTGTATCGATGATCATACGTACCCAGGGGTGGTCAAGGGCTACGTTGCGTTCCGCAACCACCCACCCCGACATCTGTTCATCACTCATGCATCTCCCCTTCGTTCAATGGATTCAGTCACCGAATAGCTGGGCAGTATCGTATCATCGGCCACGCGGCGATCAATATCGGAGATCAGTTCGTCATACACATCATCGGAGATGATGCCGAGGTTGAGCAGCCGCATCAGCGCGCTTTTCTTGCGGTTGGCAACCTCACGCTCTGCAATGTACACATTGGCACGGCCCAGGCTTTCATCGTGCTCAATATCTATTTTCACCAGTTCACGCCAGCGTTCATCGACCTCCTGGTGGAAGTGGCGGGTCCATTCACGTGCAGCCTGCGGTGAGATCACATGCGTGCGCTCCAGTTCCTCAATGGCACTGATGGCTGCCTGTGCTGTTGCCGCCTGCCCGCGCTTCAGTTGGTAGGTATGCTGGGCCTCACTGGGGGTCGTCATACCCAACCACGAGAGCAGATGCTTCATGGTGACACCCTGGATCACAATGGAAAACAGCACATATCCAAAAGCCAGCACGCGGAACAACTCATGGTTGGGCAGCGCCAGCGGCAGGCTGAGCGCCAGCGCCATGCTGACCGCACCACGCAGGCCGCCCCAAACCAGCACATGTGACCACGACCACGGTAATGCTACATGCTCCTTCTGCTGCCCGTCACCTGAGCGCGGGGACACCGCGTTGATAACCATCCTCATCCCGTAGATGACCAGCGCTCGCGCCAGCAGAATCACGCTGATCGAGATCGCCAGCGCCCCGGCGTACACCACGAAGTTCTCCGGGTGCGTGTCAAGGCCGATCAGCAGGAACACGAACGAGTTCAGCAGAAACGCGATGAACTCCCAGAACCCGACGATGGTAGTCTCCGATGTGGCGGAATAACCGCCTGCCGCGCCGTGAGTCCCGACTGTCAGACCGGCCACCACCACCGCGATCACCGGGGAGACCAGCCCACTCAGCGCGACCTCAGCCACCCAGTACGTGCCATAAGCGACGATCACGGTCACGGCGATGTCGACCAGGTGTTCCTCGTTGCTGGTCAGCACGATGTTGGACAGCGACCCGATGCCGAAGCCCAGTAGTGCGCCACCGGCCACCGTGATCACAAACTCCCCCAGCGACCGTGCCAGGTTAAACTCACCATCGCCCAGTGCCAGGCTCAGCAGGATACCAAACAGCACCACCGCCACGCCGTCATTGAGCAGCGATTCGCCTTCGACAAGGATGCCGAGCTTCTTATCGACCCCCAGTTCCTTGAACAGCGCCACCACTGCTATCGGGTCCGTGGCGGAGATCAGCACGCCGAACAACAGCGCCTCGACCATTGGCAGGCCCAGGAACTGGTGCAGCAGAAAGCCGATAATCCCCATCGAGAGCAGCATGCCCGGCACCGCAAGCAGCAGAATCGCCTTGAGATTACCGATGAACTCGTTCAGGTTCAGATGGTACGCCGATTCAAACAGCAGGCCGGGCAGGAAGGCCAGCAGGATCAACTCGGGTTCAAGGTCAATCGTGATCAAATCCTGCCCCGCCGTCGCAAACGAGACCGCCAGCCCGGTTAGTACCATCGCCACCGTATACGGCACACGCAGGCGGCGCGCAAGGATCGCCACCCCAATAGCGATCAGCACAAACAGGATGAGCTGCAGTTCAAGGATTTCCAACCCATCAAGATGTAAGGATTCAGTACCCAAAATGAACTCCCGTCCTTAAACAAAACCAGCAGCCTGATTATAACAGGCCGGGTCGGCAGCACCCCCCAAAAAACCGCTGGGGTGTTCCCGTGGAGTAGTTTAAAATTCGTTACTACTCAGCCTGATTTTGTACTCAGATTTGCGATCTTGATTGACATTTTGGATTGTGTTCAGGTACAAAACATATGGCGTGAAGATCGTTCGATATCTCAAATTAGGCACAAAAAGTGGCCTGAGTAGTTACTAAAATTCTCATTAAAGTAAATGATTTTGATTGCCCCCGCATGAAAATGATCTATAATATCCTCCGTTTGTTGTGCTATTGATGGTTCAAAGGATTCATTGCTGCCATGACTATCCAGGTCACTATTCTTGAGGATGCTCCCATCGTGCTGATCAAGCATACCACCCAACAGGGCGGCATGCCCCCGCAAACACGCAGGCAGGTCCGGGAGGATGTGTATAAATTCATCCGTGATAACGCTGATACATTTGTCATTGCCGATTTTTCCAGCGCGGATTGGACTTTTGCCGAGCAGGTTCAAGCGCTTGGATTCATGATCGACCATTTCCGGGAACTCGGCGGAGTTGATTTTCTCAGGGAAACCACGTCCCTGATCATCGTCGGGGAAAGTGATGTGGCGCAGACGATTGCAATGGCGGTTGAACAGGAGCAGTACGGCGGCCTGTCGGCGCGGATTGTCGCCACCCGTGATGAAGCCATTAAGATAGCCCGCAGCCACATATCATAAGCTCACACAGGCAAACTGCAAGGCGGGCGACAGGCCCGCCTTTTTGAGTCTCACCGCCCCGACTGCCGGGCCAGATCATGCAGGGTATCCTGCAGCGCAGGATACAGCCCGCGATAGGCCGCGTACAACTCCGCGTACTGCACCACGTTTGAAGATGGCAGCACAGTCGATTCGGCGTCCGGCAGACGGGCCACGGCGTCACGAATGTGGGGATATACCCGCGCACCAACCCCGGCCAGCAGTGCCGCGCCCAGTGGGGCCTGCACCGAACCCGCCGTTTGCAGCAGCTCGGTGTTGAACACGTCGGCCAGGATCGAGCGCCACAATACCGAGGCCCCCGCCCCGCCAGAAAGGATCACGCGCCCCGGTATATGGTCAGGGTCGCCCACGCTGATCACGTCGATGCAGTCCTTCAGTGCAAACGCGACGCCCTCCATCACGGCACGGGCCAGGTGCCCCGGCGTGTGATGCAGCCCCAGCCCCACGAACGCGCCGCCCGCATGCGGGTCCATATACGGGGTGCGATTGCCCGCA
>CAYMGV010000058.1:0-16345 GCA_964390105.1 uncultured Anaerolineae bacterium
CCACTATTGTGTTTTCAATAGCAAAGCCTCGGCAGAAGTTGATTGCCCCCTTTTTGATAGGTGCTTGCACCTGCGGGGGCGTAAAATCCGAGCCTGCGAGGATTTGGGAGGTGTCATCTGCGAGTAGGGGTTTGATGCAACAACCCCCTACTTATGGTATGTGCTGATTCAGATTGTAGGGTACGCGCGGAAAAAACTCCAGTCGCGTGGAAGACGACAGGCAAACGGTGGTCTGTCTGCTCCGCTGTTGATGTGTTGACGCGGTGACCGGTCAATCCTTCGCGTTAGCGCCAGGTTTCTGCATGAGCTGAACCTGCAAATGAGCCTTGCCAAAGGTAAGCGTCATCTTGTTGCTGAGGGTAATCGGACGCCCTGCCACCAGCTTCTCACCATTGATAAACGTGCCGTTGGTACTGCCGAGGTCCGTCAGGGTGAGATGCTTCTCGCCGGGGCGGATGACGGCATGAACGCGTGAAATGCTGCGTGGGGCGTTCTCCTGGTGAGCGGTCAGGTCAAGGTCAGGCGTGACGCCTTCCTCGCTGCGCCCGATGATCACATCGCCCACGGCCTGGATCGCTATGGGTTCTGCCGCGTCATCGGGGGAGACCAGCACAAACTTCCATGCGTTTTTCCTCGTCACCTCGCTTTCGGACAGGCGCTCCGGCAGCACTTTGAACGCATCGTCATGGATTCCGGTGACTTCCTTAAAGGTCAGATTAGGCACATCCGCTGCGAGCATGTCGGTGCGGCTGGCCGGTGATCCAACTACGCCATGACGGTTCTTGAGTTCGACAGACACCATTTCCAGCAGCATCACCAGTTCCGTCGTGGAAAGCGCAGACAGATTCAGGGCAGTTGGCATTTTGATCTTGAGTGTCTCGCTGGTTTGGCTGGGTTGGTTGTTGTTGGAAGCGCTGGCGGAGGCCTGCGGTCTCTCCGGTTTCAGGGTCGTCATCGTGAGTAACTCCTGTGTCAACAGCGGCGATACTTGCACAGCAGGTGCAGCAGCATAAGCAGTATCAGCCTGGAAGGGTATTCCGGCTTTTTATCAGTAGAGGGTATAGGGTAGGGGCGGAAGTTCGGAGCCTGCCCCTATTAAACCCGATCTGATAGAAACGCGCCAGTTTATTATTTTGCAGGGTTTACGCAGTTGTACTGCGTAAGCCCTGATTGGATGGATGATGAATACGTCCTGCCCAAAACCGATCAGGCGGCAGGCAGACGCGAGATCGGTGAGGCCGCTTTCTGTGCTTCCGGGCAATGATGATGACTCGACATCATACATAATTGAATCTAATGATTACCGATAACCGAATCGAGTAAAAACGAGTTCGTTTCTATGCTAGAGTGTAAATAGGGTATCCAAGTGATACAGAGAACTCCGATGGAATCGGACCTACTTACCACACGCGACATCGAACAACGCCTACAGATCAGCAGAGTCACCATCTATCGCCTCATCCGGGACGAGGGCCTGCCCGCTATTCGGGTTGGGTCGCAGTGGCGTTTCCCCAGCAGCGCGGTGGAAGCATGGCTGAAAAACCGCGAGGAGGCCCTGTCAGTCCCTGCGCTGCAAGCAGACGATGGGGACGCGGGTGAGAGCCTCTTTACGCCGGCGCAGGCTCATTTGCTGGATGCCTTCCAGGAGATGACGGGCATCGAAATGCGGTTGAGTGATGCCCCGGTCGAAGGGGCGTTGTGCCATGTATGGGTCGGGCCGATCAAACGGACCGTGGCGGCCATTGATATCGGGGCATCAAGCCCCTTTACCCGTGACCAGGTCGCGGTGATGGCCCAGTTGTTGGCTGCGTCGCTGGGGATTTGTGCGGAGCTTGACCGGGAGCGGCATCAATTACAGGGCTGTGTTGATGAGATATCCAGCCTGATTGCGATGCACATCTAGCATTATGAATCGCGCGCTGATGCGCTTAGTTAACTCAAAAGGGAGTATGAAAATGGCTGTTGAAGTAACCGAGACCCTGGATTGCTCAGGGATGAGCTGCCCGATGCCTATCCTGAAAACCAAGAAGGCAGTAGACAAGCTGGAACCCGGCCAGGTACTCAAGATGATCGCGACTGATCCGGGGGCCAAGCCGGACATGGAGGCATGGTCCAAGAAGACGGGTCATAAGCTCGTTGATTACGAGCAAGACGGCGACAAGCAGATTTTCTATATTGAGAAGGTGTAACGGTTAAAGGCCGCTCATGCGAACCTCGAAAGGAGCCGGAAAATGAGCGAAAACGGCAAGATGATTATCATTGCAACCCACGGGCCTGAAGACCCCGAACGGGCCAGCATCCCGTTTGTGATGGCATTAGCTGCGCTGGCGTCGGATATGGAGGTGGTACTGGGCTTCCAGGGGAACGGCGTGATGCTGATGCGCAACGGTTGTGCGGAGCATGTCTTTGCATCAGGGTTCCCGTCACTCGCAGAACTGATGGAGAACTACCGCGAGATGGGCGGCGAGTATCTCGTCTGTGGCCCGTGCGTGCAGTCCCGCCAGATTGACCCTGCTGCCGATTTTATTGAAGGCGCAACGGTTGTGAGCGGCGCGACTTTCATCGCCCATATCTCCGAATCCGTGAACGCACTGGTCTACTAGAGAAGGAATAGAGGCACCTACAATGAGCGAAACAAAACGTATGGCGTTGATTGCCGGCCACGGCACCCTCGACGCAGCGTATCCCCCGCTGATCCTGGCTTCAGCGGGTGTGGCTATGGACATGGAAGTGGCGGTGTTCTTCACCTTTTACGGGCTGGACATCATCAATAAGAAGAAGATGCACAAGCTCCAGGTTGCCCCGGTGGGTAACCCGGCCATGCCGGTGCCGGTGCCCAACATCATCGGGATGCTGCCGGGTATGACGGCAGCGGCCACCGGCATGATGAAGGGCTGGATGAACAAGGCCGGTACGGCGTCGGTTCCTGAGCTGGTGGAAGCCTGCATCGAGTTTGATGTGCGCTTCATCGCCTGCCAGATGACGATGGACGTGCTGGGCATCAAACGCGAAGACCTGATTGACGAACTCGAAATTGGTGGTGCGGCGACTTTCCTCGAATATGCCGCTGACGCCGATATCACACTGTACTTCTAAAGGAGTTACCCCGGAATGGATGACAAAATCCTGATTATCATGACGAGCGGCAAGTACGATCCGCGCCGTTGTGCGACCCCGTTCTTCTTCGCCAGCCTGGCGGTTGCGATGGATTTCGAAGTGGAGATGTTCTTCACTATCGATGGCACCACACTGCTGGAAAAGGGTGTGGCGGAGACGGTCTACCCGCGTGAGGGTGGTGAGAACGTCGCCAAGTACCTCAATGACTGTATTGAGGCTGAAATCCCGTTTTACTGCTGCACCGCGTCGATGGAACTGCATGGCCTGAGCGCCGACGACCTGATCGAACACGTTCAGTTTGTGGGTGGGGCCACCATGTGGGACCTCGCCGAAGATGCAGGCAAGGTTCTGACCTTCTAGGAGGAGATAGTTTATGGCTACGGTTAACGGATGCGAGATTCCTGAAGACTTGTACTACTTCATTGATAAGCACTCCTGGGCCAGGCAGATGGACGATGGTAAGGTGCGCGTTGGTATGACGGTCGCCGCCACCCAGATGGCTGGTGCCCTGACTGCTGTCACGCCGCGCAGCAAGAACATCGGTAAGGAACTGAAGCGTGGCAAGAGCATCGGCACGATGGAAAGCAGCAAGTACGTCGGCCCGGTGCCGACACCCGTCAACGGGACGCTGGTTGCCATCAACGAGGCGATCACGGAAAACGCCAGCCTGGTCGTGAGTGACCCCTACGGCGTGGGCTGGATCGCGGAGTTTGAGGTGCCGGACTGGGACGCTCAGAAGGATGAACTTCTGACGGGCCAGGCGGCAGTCGATGCGTACAAGGCTTTCATGGAAGCTGAAGGGTTTTCCTGCGAATAAAGGCCATTAATGGTAAGAGGAATTGGGCGGGCGGTGCCTGCGGGTGCCGCCAAAGCCCCATCCGGTTTCACACATCAGGAAGGAAACCATGTTATTTGAAGACACAGATAAAACAGTGTATGAAATGCTGAAGGATCGTGGGCTGTCCCGCCGCGATTTCATGAAGCTTTCAACCCTGCTGGCGGGCACCCTCGGCCTGACGTTTGGCGAGGTGGACCGCGTGCAGGCTGCCCTTGAAACGCAAACCCGCGCGCCTGTAATCTGGCTAGAGTTCCAGGACTGCGCGGGCTGCACGGAGTCGATCAGCCGATCTCAGAATCCGACGCTGACGAACCTCGTCCTTAACGATATTACCATTGAATACCATGAAACGCTCATGGCGGCGGCGGGCTTCCAGGCAGAAGCCGCGAAGGATGCGGCCATGGAAGCCTATCACGGTCAGTACATCCTCGTGGTGGAAGGCAGCATCCCGCTGGCGAACCCCGGCTACTGCACGATTGCCGGTAAATCCGCCGATGCCATTCTGCGTGAGGCTGCTGAAGGTGCGTTTGCTATCGTGGCCGTTGGCAACTGCGCCGCCTTTGGCGGCCTGCCGCGTGCCAAACCGAACCCCACGAGTGCCTACGGCGTGATGGAACTGATCACCGATAAACCGGTGATTAACATCCCCGGCTGCCCGCCGATCCCTGAGGCCATGACCAACACCATCGCGCACGTGCTGGTGTTCGGCGAAGTGCCTGAACTCGATGCACTGGGCCGCCCCAAGATGTTCTACGCACAAACCGTGCATGACCGTTGTGTTCGCCGTGGTTTCTATGAAGCGGGGCTGTTTGCCAATGACTTTGGCGACGAAGGCTATCAGAAGGGCTACTGCCTGTACAAACTCGGCTGCAAAGGCCCAACGACCTACAACGCCTGCGCCAGCCTGAAATGGAATGAAGGCACAAGCTGGCCGGTCGAGTCCGGGCACCCGTGCCTGGGCTGCTCCGAGCCCAACTTCTGGGACGGCGGCGGGTTCTACGCGGGGCAGGGTGCCGCGCTTGAGAAACCCGACCTGATCACGATTGGTGGCGCGGCGGCGGCTGGTGCGGCTCTCGGTGGTATCGTTGCCGGGGCCAATGCGGCGGCCAAAAATCGCGCCCATAAGAAGGCTGCCGAGGTGGCTTCCGAAGAAGAAAAGGAATAATGACCATGAACTGGACTGAAGCAATGTACTTTGTTCGTGGCCCGATGTTTTACGCGGCGCTGGTGTTCTTCGTGCTGGGTATGGCGTACCGGCTGGTCAGCGTGATCGCGCTGGGCTGGAGCAAGGATCATGTCCCTGCCAAGAAAAGCAAGGTGGGTGGCTCCATCCTGGCCTTCCTCAAGGGCCTGATCGTGCTGCCATTCATCCCCCGGTTCAGTGAAACGGGCACGCGCAACATCGTGACCTACATCGCAGGTGGCCTGTTCCACCTGGGGCTGATCGTTGTGGTGTTCCTGGGGGCGGCGCACATGCTGGTCTGGAAGTCGCTGCTGGGCTTCGGCTGGCCGACGCTGCCGCTGCCGATTGTTGACTGGATGGCGGCGGTTGCCATCGTGGCGATGATCGTGCTGGGGGTCAATCGGTTAGTCAACCCGGTGCTGCGGCTGCTCAGCAAACCGGCGGATTTCATCAACCTGCTGATGGTATTCCTGCCGTTCATCACCGGCTTTTTCCTGACGCACCGCCTGTTTGCCCGTTATGAAATCGGCTTCACTATCCATGTTCTCACCATTAACCTGCTGTTGATTTGGATACCGCTGAGCCGCATCTCACACTTTGTTTTCTACTTCATCAGCAAGGCGCGTCACGGCGCGAAGTTCGCCCAGCGCGGCGCGCAGCCGTAACGGAAAGGTGCTGACATGACGACGACTGTTCAAGAACGTGCGATCGATACGTTCATTATGGAAACCGGCGGAGCCATCGCGGCGCAGCTTGAAGCCTGCACCCGCTGCGGTATTTGCGCCGAAGCCTGCCACTTCTACGTGGCAACCGGCAAGCCCGAATATGCCCCGGTGTGGAAGATGGAACTGGTCAAGCGTGCCTATGAGCAGCGCTTTACCCCCATCGGACGGCTGAAAGCGGCTGTTGGGCTTGATAAACCCGTGACAGAAGAAGACCTTCAGCAGTGGGTTGAGTATGACTACCACGCCTGCACCATGTGCCAGCGCTGCTCGATGGTATGCCCAATGGGCATCCAGATTGGCGACCTGATCCACCAGGCACGGGCTGGCCTGTACAACGCGGGCCTGACCCCACCGGACTTGCAGAAGGCGCTCGATAACCAGATCGAGAACGGTAGCCCGCTGGGCGTCGATGACGATACCTTTGAAGACCGCATCGAATGGGTTGAGGATGACTGGGACGTTGAGTTCCCGGTGGACAAGGAAGGTGCCGAGGCGCTGCTCGTCTTCTCCTCGATTGAGATCATGAAGTTCCCGGACAACCTCGCGGCTATCGCCACCATCCTCAATAAGGGTGGGATCGACTGGACGCTGAGCTTCCCTGGGCGTGAAGTGACGAACTTTGGCCTGTACGCAGGGTCAGACGAGATGGAAGAATTCATCTCCCGCCGCGTCATTGATGCCGCGAAGACGCTGGGCGTCAAGCGCCTGATCGTGTCAGAGTGCGGTCATGCCTATGATAACCTGCGCTATCGCATTGCGAACCTGCTGGGTGAGGACCTGCCCTTCGAGGTGGTCCATATCACCGAGGTCATCGGTGAGCTGCTCAGCAGCGGCAAGATCAAGGTTAAGGAAGGGGTCATCGACGAGAGCGTGACCTTCCACGATGCCTGCAAGATTCAGCGGCGTGGCGGCAACTTCGACCAGCCGCGTGACGCGCTGAAGCTGCTGGCCGGGGATAACTTCATTGAGATGACCCCCAACCGTGAAGGCGCATGGTGCTGCGGCGGTGGCGGTGGCGTGATTGCCATCACGGACGCCGATGCGATACGTCGCTCTGCGTTTACCCTGAAGATCGACCAAATCAACAAGATCGGCGCAAAGAAGGTCGCGATGACCTGCTCAAACTGCCGTCTCCAGTTCCTGGATTGTGTGGACAACTTCGGGCTGGACTGGGAAATCCTTGGGATGGCCCAGCTTGTTGCAGACAACCTGGTGGAGGACTGATATGGCTGAAAGAATTGTAGTAGACCCCCTGACTCGTATCGAAGGGCACCTGCGCATGGAGGCATCGGTCGATGAGGCCGGTGTCATCACGGATGCGTGGAGTTCGGGCACGATGGTGCGCGGCATTGAGATCATCCTCAAGGATCGTGACCCGCGTGAGGCCTGGGCCTTCACCCAGCGTGCCTGTGGTGTTTGCACGACCGTACACAGCTTCGCGTCGATTCGCTCGGTAGAGGATGCGCTGGACATCACCATCCCGCCCAATGCCAACATGCTGCGCAACCTGATGACCGCCCAGCAGTACGTGCATGACCATGTGATGCACTTCTATCATCTGCACGCGCTGGACTGGGTCGATGTGGTTTCCGCGCTGGGTGCTGACCCCGCCGAAACCTCAAAGATTCAGCAGGCGATCTCACCCTGGCGCAACTCATCACCGGGCTACTTCAGCGAAGTGCGCAGCCGCGTGCAGCGCATCGTGGACAGCGGCCAGTTGAGCCTGTTCGCCAATGGTTACTGGGGCCACCCGGCCTACAAGCTGCCCGCCGAAGTGAACCTGCTGGCGACTGCGCACTATCTCGAAGCGCTGGACTGGCAGAAGGATGTGGTGAAGGTTCACACTATCCTGGGGGGTAAGAACCCGCATCCCAACTTCCTCGTGGGTGGTATCCCGACGCCGATTGACCTCAACAGCGATGTTGCTCTCAATACAGAGCGCCTGACGCTGATTGGCAAGGCCATCGACAGCATGATCGAGTTTGTGGACCAGGTCTACCTCCCTGACCTGCTCGCCATCGCCCCGTACTACAAGGAATGGGCGCAGTGGGGTGAGGGGCTTGGCAACTTCCTGACCTTCGGTGAGTTCCCGCTGGGTGATCCGCGCGACTACAACAACCAGTTGGTGCCGCGTGGCGTCATCCTGGGCCGTGACCTGACCAACATCATCGAGCCGGACCTGTACGACTTTGCCGGCCCTGATATCAAGGAATACATCGCGCATTCATGGTACAACTACGAGGGTGGCAAGGACGCCGGCCTGCACCCACTGCGCGGCGAGACCGAGTTCAACTACACCGGCCCGACCCCGCCGTACGACTACCTCGATGTGGAGGAGTCCTACACATGGCTCAAGGCCCCGCGCTACCAGGATCAACCGATGGAAGTTGGCCCGCTGGCCCGCGTGCTGATGATGTACGCCACCGGTAACGAGATGGTCAAGGAGCTGGTGGACAGCACGCTGACCGCGCTCGATGCGCCGATTGAAGCCGTGTTCTCGACGCTGGGCCGCACCGCTGCCCGTGCCTTCGAGTCCAAGGTGATCGCCTATGCGATGAAGGACTGGTACAACGACCTGCTGGCGAACATTGCATCAGGTGACACGCAGAACTGGAACGGCGAGAAGTGGGAGCCGTCAACCTGGCCCAACCATGCCGAAGGTGCTGGCTGGTTCGAGGCCCCGCGTGGTGCCCTCGGTCACTGGATTGTGATCGACAGTGGCAAGATCGAGAACTACCAGATGATCGTACCGACGACGTGGAACGCCTCCCCGCGTGACCACCTGGAGCAGCCGGGCGCGTACGAAGCCTCGCTGCCGGGCACGCCGATGGTTGACCCTGGGCAGCCACTGGAAATCCTGCGGACGATTCACAGCTTTGACCCCTGCATGGCCTGCGCCATCCACCTGATGGATGTCACGGGCAAGGACCTGGGTGATCATGATCTGACCCAGGGCATCGGATGCAAGGTTTACTAAACCACATCTCCTAACGTAACCCGGGCAGGCTGCACCCATTGCAGCCTGCCCCCAGTTCCCGGGATGACCCCATGACTGAACCGACTCCTGAGATACTTGTGCTGGGTATTGGTAATCTCCTTAACACCGACGAGGGCGTCGGCGTTCACGCGGTGAAGGAACTCCAGGTGCTGCTGGCGGATACCCCCGGTGTACTGGCCCATGACGGTGGCACGCTGGGCCTGAACCTGCTGCCGCTGGTCGAGGATCATGACTATGTGCTGTTGCTGGATGCGGTCGATGCGGGCGCAGACCCCGGCACCGTGATCGAACTGGCCGATGACGATATCCCGGTGTTTGGCGGCGCGAAGCTCTCGCAGCATCAACTGACCTTCCAGGAGGTGCTGGGGCTGGCGCTCGTCCGTGAAAAATACCCTTCGCATCTGCATCTGATCGGCGTGCAACCGCTGAGCCTTGAGATCGGCGTCGGCATGAGTGACCCGGTCAAAGCGACCCTGCCGACCGTGATCCAACTGGCGCTGCGCCGCCTTGCGGGGTGGGGCGTTGCCATCCCTGAACATGTCGGAATACACCCTTCGGGGTGATGTATAGCACTACACAAATGCCCGAAAATACCCCACCCTAGTATATAAGGGAGTGGGGCACCTTTACGTACACAGACTAAAAAGGACAAAAGTGATGGATCTCTATAATCTTGGCACGGTATCCTGGCGAGACAGCCAGGGGCTGTATCATGCGCTGGCGCACCTTGGGCGCGAGGGCCTGTTCCTGCTTCAGCCGGGCCAGCCCTATGTCTGCGTGGGCTATCACCAGGATGCCCGTAAAGAAGTCGATGTGGACTTCCTTGACTCAGAAGGGATTCCGCTGGTACGGCGTGAGGTAGGCGGCGGTGCCGTATACCTCGATACAGGGCAGTTGTTCTACCAACTGATCCTTGACCCCAGCCGTGACGATGTCCCCTATGTTAAGGATGCCTTCTATCGCCGCTTCCTTGCGCCGGTGGTACAGACCTTCCGTGATTTTGGTGTCGAGGCCAGCTTCAAGCCGGTCAATGATATCATTGTCGATGGCCGTAAAATCTCCGGCAACGGTGCGGCTGAAATCGATGGCATGATGGTACTCGTCGGGAACTTCATGCTCAATTTCAATTATGATATGATGGTCAAGAGTCTGCGCGTGCCCAGTGAGAAATTCCGCGACAAAGTCCACAAGACGATGTATGACTCACTGACCACGATGACGCGCGTTCTCGGTGAAACACCGGATATGGACGCCCTTAGTGCGCGGTTGGTGGAGCATTACACGCCGCTGCTGGGTGAGTTCACCCCGCGCGAAGTCGATGACGCGCTGCGTGCCAAGACGGAGGAGATGTGGGAGTCGATGCTGGGCCAGGATGAATGGACCTATGGCAACGACCGCCGCGAGAGCGAAGCGCGCAGCGTGCGCATTGCGGAAGGCACTCACGTCGTCCAGCGCATGTATAAATCCGGTGGCGGCCTGATCCGCGCGACGGCGGTTGAGAAGGATGGACATCTCTATGACGTGCATCTTTCCGGTGACTTCTTCTTCTTCCCCATGGCTGAACTTCCTGCGATGGAAGCGGCCCTTGAAGGCGTCGCGGCGGATGCGGCGGCGGTTGAGGCGCGGTTGTCGGAGTTTTACCTCAGCAAGAGCGTGGACTCACCCGGCGTCACCCCGGCGGATTTCGCTGTAGCATTGGTGGAACCTGCCTCATAGCGAGGTTAATATGCTTGATATCCACGCGTTACAGGTTTTTATGATGGCAGCACGGGCCGGGTCATTCACGGCGGCGGCCCGTAACCTTAACATGAGCCAGCCTGCCGTCAGCATGCAGATTCGCAACTTGCAAGCCTACCTGGGCGTGGACCTGTTTGCACGCGAGGGGCGCACCATGAACCTGACCCCGGCGGGTGAGGCCATGCTGCCCCTTGCGGAACGTATCCTCTCGTTGACCAATGAGGCCGAGGACATGGTGCGGGGGATGTCCTCGGAGGTGTGCGGGCGGCTGCGGCTGGGGTGCAGCGCACATTCCGCCGACTACGTGCTGCCGCTTCTGATCGAGCGGTTTCAGCGCAGCTATCCCGATGTCGGGTTTTCCATTGAGGTGATGAGCCTTGCCGAGGTGCAGCAAAGCCTGCTGGATGGCGTGGTCGATTTCGGGTTTACGGCGACGGCGGGTCCGTGCGAGGGGATCGTGTGCCGTACGCTGTTCCGCGATATGATTGTGCTGGTCGTGCCAGCCGGGCACCCGTGGCAGGGCCTAGACAGCATCATGCCGCATCAGTTGGTGGAGGCGCAGTTCATCTGCCAGAATCGTGAGTCGGCCTGCCGGGAGACGGTCAGCCGTGCGTTGGAGCGGTTCGGCATTGATGTGAGCCAGTTCAATGTGCGTATGGAGATGGGCAGCCCGGAGGCGATCGTCTCGGCGGTGGAACATGGCCTCGGTGTCTCGTTTGTGCCGCTGCTGTCCGTGGCCCCGCGTGTTCCACTGGGCAAACTGGCAATTGTGGATGTCGAAGGGATACAGTTGAGCACGTCGGTTAACATGGGGTACAGTGATGAACACTCCATGACGCTGGCGCAGTCACGCTTCAAGCTGTTTATTGAGCATCCACAGACGCAGTCTATCCTCAGTTTAATGTCAGAAGGTCGAGTGGGATAAGTTATGCATGAACTGCCGGTTACCCGCAGCATTCTCAGGATTGTGCTGGACCATGCCGAGCGGGCGAGCGCCGTAGAGGTCACCGATATCTATCTCTCCATCGGTGATTTTTCTTCGATGATTGACGAATCGATCCAGTTTTACTGGGGCATCATCAGCGAGGGATCTATCGCCGAAAAAGCGACCCTGCATTTCCACCGCATCCCGGCAGTACTGTACTGCCACCAGTGCGAAACCGAATTTACGCCGGAGCGGGGTGAGCTGCTGTGCCCGGTTTGTCATAGTCCACGGGTGAAGGTTGTCAGTGGGGATGATTTCCGCGTCGATTCCATCGAGATTAACTAAAACCGCCTCGGTCTGTCGTGATCGAATCTGCACCCAGGGCATCCTGTTAATTTAGGATGTTCTTTTGTTGTCATACCTTAACAGAACTTATCATGTATAAAAGGTTACAAAAATCACTAATGGGATTTTTGCACAGATACTAGACTTTACAGATTGAAAATGTAGGCTATTCGAGAGGTGTTATCTATGAGTGTCTTGGACCTTGCACGGTTGCAATTCGCTGTAACAACCGTGTATCACTTCATCTTTGTTCCCCTGACTATTGGACTCGCTCTGATTGTCGCGGTAATGCAGACCTACTATTTCCGCACCGGTGATGAGATGTACAAAGGCATGACGAAGTTCTGGGGCAAGCTGTTCCTGGTCAACTTCGCTATGGGCGTGGTCACCGGCATCGTGCAGGAGTTCCAGTTCGGTATGGGCTGGTCTGAATATTCCCGCTTTGTCGGTGACATCTTCGGAGCGCCGCTGGCAATCGAGGCATTGATGGCGTTCTTCATCGAAAGCACCTTCATCGGCCTGTGGCTGTTCGGCTGGGATAAGCTGTCCAAGGGGCTGCACCTGTTAAGCATCTGGCTGGTGGCATTTTCCACCGCCATCTCAAGCCTGTGGATTCTGATCGCCAATAGTTGGATGCAGAACCCGGTCGGTTTTGAAGTCATTAATGGGCGTGCCCAGATGGTCGATTTTGGGGCGGTGGTGACCAACCCCAACCTCGCATACCAATTCCCGCATGTGGTCTTCGGGGCCATCGCAACCGCGGGCTTCTTCGTGATCGGCATCAGCGCCTACCGGCTGGCCCGTGCGAAGGATGAGCGCGAGAAGACGATGTTCCAGAAGTCCATGAACTTCGGCCTGATCTTCGGGCTGTCCGCGCTGATCTTCACCATTTCGGTAGGGCATCTTGGCGGGCAGTTCATGCTCGATAAGCAGCCGATGAAGCTGGCGGCTTCTGAGGGCCTGTGGGAGAGCGAAGCCCCGGCGGCACTGTCGTTCTTCCAGGTCGGCGATGAGGAAGCGCGTACCGCGGTGGTCAACATCAAGATACCGACCCTGCTGAGCTTCCTTGCCTATGACCAGTTCGACGGCATGGTGCCGGGCATCAATGACCTGAATGCCTACTACCAGGAGCAGTACGCGGGGGTTTATGGCCCGGATGCCGACTATGTACCGCCGATGATCTGGATGCTGTACTGGGGTTTCCGTGCCATGGTGGGCTTCGGCTTGCTGATGTCGGCGATTGCCGTGATCGGCCTGCTTTACGTGTGGCGCGGCAATCTGCTGGAGCAGAAATGGCTGCTGGCTATCCTGCCCTTTACGATTGTGCTGCCCTACGTGGCTAACGCAACCGGTTGGGTCCTCACTGAAGTAGGCCGCCAACCATGGATCGTACAGGGCCTGATGCGTACACAGGACGCCATCTCCCCGAACCTGACCGTTGTTGACCTCTGGATTTCCCTGATCGGCTTTACGTTGGTGTACGGCGTGCTGATGGTGGCCGACTTCTACCTGCTGTGGAAGTACGGCAGCAAGGGTATGCCCTCCGAGGACGGCAGCATCATTGAGCTTCCGGAGTCGTCAGACGATCCGAAGCTCCAGAAAGCCTACTAGGAGGCCCTCCAATGACTCTGAACGTACTCTGGTTTATTCTTGTTACGGTATTGTTTACCGGGTTCTTCTTCCTTGAAGGCTTCGACTACGGCGTCGGGACGCTGCTGCCTTTCGTGGCAAAAGATGACCGGGAAAAGCGCCTCGTGATCAACACCATCGGCCCACACTGGGACGGTAACGAGGTGTGGCTGCTGACGGCGGGCGGCGCGATCTTCGCGGCGTTCCCCAACTGGTACGCCACACTGTTCAGCGGGTTTTACCTGGCGCTGTTCGTCATTCTGCTGGCGCTGATCATGCGCGGCGTGGCTTTCGAGTTCCGCAGTAAGGACGATGACCCGCGCTGGCGTGCCCTGTGGGACTGGTCGATCTTCCTGGGGAGCGCCATCCCGGCGCTGCTGTGGGGCGTGGCTTTCGGCAACATCGTGCGCGGCGTGCCGATTGACGGCAGCATGACTTTCACGGGCAACTTCTTCACATTGCTGAACCCATACAGCCTGCTGTTTGGGCTGGTAACGCTGACCCTGTTCACGCTGCACGGTGCGCTGTTCCTCGGCATGAAGGTCGAGGGTGTGGTGGCTGACCGCGTGAAAGACGTCGCGAAGAAGATCGTGATCCCGGTGGTCGTGCTGATCGTGGCGTTCCTCGGCTACAGCTTCATCGAAAGTGACCTGTTTGTCGCCATGAACGTCGTGCAGATCATCGGGCTGGTGCTGGCCGTGGTCGCACTGCTGACCGCGACCTACATGGTTTTCAAAGACGAGATCGGCAAGGCATTCATCGGGACGGGGGTGACCATCGTTGGGACGACCATGTTCCTGTTCGCAGGGCTGTTCCCGAACGTGATGCCGTCCTCGCTGGGTGAGCAGTTCAACCTGACCATCTATAACGCCTCGTCGAGTCCGTACACGCTGCGGGTGATGAGCATCGTGGCGCTGATCTTCGTGCCGATTGTGCTGGGTTACCAGGCGTGGTCCTACTGGGTGTTCCGTAAACGGCTGAGCACCGAGAGCCACCTCGAATACTAAGTGGTGTGTCTGCAAACTACATTTCACCTCACCCCTCGGCTCGCGCAGGTCTGCGACCTGTACTCGCCGTTTCCCCTCTCCGTATACGGAGAGGGGAGGGAGCACCGCTTTAGCGGTGCGGAAGGGGTGAGGTAAAAAGTGACAGCCTGGTGTTATGACAGACTTTGCAGACAGAACCCAGGGAGGGGCTGTATCAGCCTGTCTCACTGAGATAGAATAGATGCCGGGGCAGAGGCCCACAAGTCCTCGCCCCGGTTTTGTTTACCTCACCCCCTGTCCCCCATGATACAAGGGGGGGAGCGTCAGCAAAGGCAGCAATGCTGCCGTGCTGCGCGGGAGGGGTGAGGCCAAAAACGAAGAATAGTTATCTAGTTCCAAGGACCACGCACTATGGATAGACGCCTGATGGCGGAGGCTCGCCTCGCACGGGCGGCCTTTATCGGTTCGGTGGTGTTCAGCCTGCTTGATGGCCTCCTGGTACTGGGGCAGGCGTGGTATCTCAGCCACATCATCAACGCGGCCTTTCTCGAAGGCGCGGTATTTGCCGACCTGCGCGGGCTGTTCGCCCGGCTGGCGATCCTGATCGCGCTGCGGGCCGCCAACCGCACCCTGATCCAGCTCAGTGCGTCGGAGGTTTCGATCCGGGTCAAGGAGGATTTGCGGTCGCGGCTGGATTCTCACCTCGCGGCGCTGGGCCCGGCCTATACCGCCTACGAACGCAGCGGCGAACTGGCCGCCGCCATGACCAGCGGCATGGACGCGCTGGACAGCTTCTTCCGTGATTACATGCCCGCGATCTTCACGGCATTCCTGGTGCCGCTGGTGATTCTCGGCGTGGCCCTGCCCATCGATATGCTGACCTTCGTGGTGCTGCTGGTCACCTTCCCGCTGATCCCGGTATTCATGTCCCTGATTGGTATGGTGGCAGGCGCACTATCCCGCAAGCAGTATGGGCAGCTTGGCGGGATGAGCGCGCACTTTCTCGATGTGATGCAGGGTCTGACCACGCTCAAGCTGTTCAACCGCAGCAGGCCGCAGGTCGCCATCATCGAGACGATTACCGACCGCTTCCGCGAGAGTACGATGGGTGTGCTGCGCGTGGCCTTCCTCTCGGCGTTTGCACTGGAGTTCCTGGCGACGATCAGCGTGGCCGTGGTGGCGGTTGAGATCGGCTTCCGGCTGCTGGCGGGCAACATGTTGTTCCTCGATGCGCTGTTCCTGCTGGTCATCGCGCCGGAGTTCTACATGCCGATGCGCAACCTCGGTGCGAAGTACCATGCCGGGCAGGATGGGGCGGCGGCGGCGGATCGAATCTATGCGATCCTGAATACGGCGCTGCCTGCTGCGGGTGGCTCGAAGGCGCTCGACCGGGTGCGCGGCATCCGTTTTGAGGAGGTCTCGTTTGCGTATGAGGGCGGCGACCGTCCCGCGCTGGATGGCATCAATGTTGAGGTCAAAGCGGGGGAACACATCGCCTTTGTCGGCGCGACGGGCAGCGGTAAATCGACCGTGGCCGCGCTGCTGCTGGGCTTCATCACACCGGATGCAGGGCGCATCCTGATCGACACTGGGGACGAGGTCGTCGATCAGAAAGAACTGGATACCAGCGCCTACCGCGCCCGGCTGGCGTGGGTGCCACAGCGCGGGACCCTGTTCAACCTGAGCGCGGCGGAGAACATCCGCATTGGTGCGCCGGGCGCGGATGAGGCCCAACTGCATGAAGCGGCACGGCTGGCCGAGGCGCATGAGTTTATCACGACGCTGCCCAATGGCTACGATACCGTCCTCGGTGAGAATGCCACCCGGCTCAGCGGCGGGCAGGCCCAGCGTATCGCGCTGGC
>CAYMGV010000059.1:0-16065 GCA_964390105.1 uncultured Anaerolineae bacterium
CACTGGCCTATGCGCCCTACTGTGACCTGCTGTGGATGGAGACCAAGACGCCGAACATCGAGGACGCACGCCGCTTCGCCGAGGCCATTCATGCCGAGTTCCCCGGCAAGCTGCTGGCCTACAACTGCTCGCCCAGCTTCAACTGGTCACGCTATTTGAAGCCGGACCAGATCGCGACCTTCCAGGAGGACCTCGCAGCGATGGGCTACGCCTTCCAGTTCATCACGCTGGCGGGCTGGCACACCATCAATGCACAGACCTACAAGCTGGCCGAAGCCTACCATCGTGAGCAGATGAGCGCCTACGTGCGCCTGCAGGACGAGGAGTTCAGCATGGAGGAGATCGGCTACACAGCTACCCGTCACCAGCATGAGGTGGGCACCGGCTACTTCGACAGCGTGCTGAACACCATCACGGCGGGGCAGGCCAGCACCGCCGCGCTGGTCGGCTCCACCGAGGAGGCGCAGTTCTAACGACGACAACTTCCGGGAGGCGAGGGTCGCACACACTGATCCTCGCCGCTCATTGGGGGGGACAGGGTCCGGTTAGGGGTAGCCGGACCCTGTGCCTGCACACCGCCTTCAGCCCGGTTATCAATCAGTCAGCAGCAGCATTACGTATAGGCCTTTTCACCTCACCCCACCCGCTGACGGGTTGCATTGATCATGCCTGGATGACCATCCCCCTTGAGAACATGACAAAGATCACTACCCATCCCCGCCCAAACCGTGTATTCTCATCAATGAACATGTATTCCGTTTACTGAATATAAAGTCACATGGAAGAACAACACAGTTACGATACCATGGCCGCGCTGCTCAAGGCGATGGCACATCCAACCCGGCTGCGAATCCTTGAGATACTCAGCAGGGATGAAGCCTGCGTCTGTCATATCGAGGCGGAGCTGGGTCTGCGGCAGGCGTACATCTCCCAGCAGTTGATGAGGCTGCGTGAGGCCAGTCTGGTCACAGACCGGCGCGTTGAGTTGTACGTGTTTTATTCACTGGCAAGCCCTGAGATCGGCGCGTTACTGGCAGCGGTTCACCACACCGCCGAACACGTCTCCGGTGAACGGCTGCCAATGCGCGGGGATACCGCCATCGATACGCCGTGCAACTGCCCGACCTGCCAATCTGAGCTTGTACCTACATCACAGGAGTAACCATTATGTCACTGACCGTCAAAATCCTCGGTTCCGGCTGCGCCAACTGCAAACGTCTTGAGGCCGAAACCCGCGCTGCCCTCGATGAAGCGGGCATCGCCTATGACCTCGAAAAGGTTACCGATTTCGCTGATATCTCATTATACGGCATCATGAGTACGCCGGGCCTTGTCATGAACGACAATGTCGTGTCCTATGGGCGCATCCCCAAACGCGCCGATATCGCCGCATGGGCCTCAGAGGCAAACGCATCATAACCAGCTAAACAAGCTGCCTGCATACGCACCCCCTTCTGCTCGTGTTCGACGGTGCCGTGGTTCATCGGCTTCGTCATCACGGGCTGTCTTTTTAATTGGGATCATGCAGGGGGTGAGCGTAATCGCTAAAACACCGGAACGCCCTCCGTGCGCGGATGCGGCACCTCGACCTGGATCAGCAGGCCGCCCTCCGGGTGGTTGCGGAAGTTGATGCGCCCCCCCATCAACGCGACGCGCTCGGTGATGCCCAGTAAGCCGTAGTGCCCGGCCTCGGAAAGCCGTGAGAGGTCGAATTGGTCATCCAGGCCAACCCCGTTATCGGCGATGGAAAGATGCAGCATACGCGGGTTGGGATGGTGAACCATCACCCACACCTTGCTGGCCTGCGAGTGCTTGCGCACGTTCGACAGGCCCTCCTGCACAATGCGGAACAAGGAGAGTTCGATCTCCTCGGACAGGCGGCGGAAATCGGGGTCGATATCAAGAATGACTTCGATCCCCGTGCGGTCGCTCCATGTGCTGGTGTACGAGGTCAGCGCGGCACTCAACCCGAAACTGTCGATGGTGGGCGGGCGCAGCTTGCCGCAAATCTGGCGCAGATCGTCCACCATGGTCTGCATGCTGTGCCGCACATCATCGACCCGGCGGCGAATCTCATCTGTGATGCCCGGCCCCTCGATCAACGCCTCAAGCTGGTAGTTGGAGGTCAGCAGGTCCTGTATCATCTGGTCATGCAGTTCACGCGCAAGATGCTTACGCTCCTGCTCACGCTCGGTCAGCAGGCGGCGCTGGGCCTGCTGCAACGCGAAGTTGGCCCGGTCCAGCGCGTTGACCTGGATCGAAAGCTGCTCAAGAAGCTGCTGGTTGATGGTATCCTGCCGCGCGAGGTCCTGTTCGAGCAGAGCCTTGTTATGGCGCAGCAGTTCGGCTTGCCGGAGGGCCTGGTAATAACTGTCCAGCGCCCAGATAACCGGCGTGATCTGCATACGGTCGCCATCACCCACCAGCGCAGAAACCACATCCTCTCGACGGGTACGGTCCGCCGGGCTGTCCACCGCGACGCGGCCTTCACGCAGCACGATGATGCGGTCGCACACGGCAAACAGGTAATCGAGATTGGAACTGCTGAAGATCACGGTGCGGTGCTCGGCCTGCCACTGGTGGATCAGGTCGAGGAGCTGCTCCTGGTAGGGCAGGCTGAGGGTACGGCTGGGGTTATCGATGACGATCAACTGTGGTTTGCGCACCACCAATTGAATGATCGAGACGAGCTGCCGCTGTTCGGCGGACAGGTTCGAGGCGCGCGTATACGGCATCGGCAGGTTGAAGTTAAGCTTGCCGATCAGCCCCATCGTCTCATCGAACATGCGGCGTGTGCTGAAGGCCCCAAGCGAGCCGCCCGGCCCGCGCTGATCGATCTCACAACCGAGGAAGATGTTGCTGGCGATATCAAATGCGCCGACGATCTCCGGCTCACGGTACAGGATGCCGATGTTCTGCTTCTGCGGGGAGAACGGCCATTGCAGACGGCGGCCATCGAGCCAGACCTGCCCGCTGTCCGGCGTGGTCTGCCCTGACAGGATGGCAACCAGTTCGAGGATACCCAGCCCCTCGCGGTCCACTATACCGATGACCTCGTTGGCCCCGGCACTGAACGAGACCGAGTTAAGCGCCTTCTGGCTACCGTGCGTTCGAGTTAGCCCCTGGATACTGAGCATGTCCGGTTTGCCTCTCAATCGCGGCCTGCCGTGTGTATGCTGAGAGGATAACACCCCACGCATACGCTCTGCGCGATCATGCCGTATTCACCTCAACCTCAGAAAACCAGCACGTCGTTCAGAATCTGCCGGATCGTGGCCGAGTCGAGGTTCTTTTTATCAATGAACGCCACGGCCCCCGATTCCACCCCGCGCCGGTGAAACTCGCGGTCCGGGTAGGCGCTGATGAGTACAATGTGGATCGAGGAGTCGCGCTGGCGCAGCTTCCATGTGCAACTGATACCGTCCTCGTCGCCCAGCACCACATCCATGAAGACGGCCTGCGGCGTGATGTGATCCACAATGGTCTGGAGTTCGGCCCAACTGCCCGCCTCGTAGATCATGACGTCAGGGTACATGCGCCCGATCATACCGCCAAGCTGCTTACGATAGCGTTTGTTGTCATCCACCACGATGATGGATGCCTGGTTAGATGCCGGGAAGGCAAGGTCGTCCGCATCGAGGGCGGCGGTACGGCCCTTATGGGCCAGCAGTTCGGGATGATCGTGGATGAAAGCAGCGGCTTCAAGGCGGCTGTTGACGTTCAACTGGCGGTACAGCCGCGTCAGGTGGTTCTCAATCGTCTTGACACTGAGCGTCAGCTCATCTGCGATCTCGCGATTGCTGAGGCCGTTCGCTAACCCTCGTGCGATATCGATCTGGCGGGAAGAAAGCTCAACGCTGCCTGACTTCTGCTCCGGGGTGAGCAACTTGCGGATCAGGCGGCTCGATATCCAGCGTTCACCATCAAGGATACGTTCAACGGCCAACTTGAGATCGCTGAGGGGCTGGTCCTTGAGGTGATAGCCGTTGACCCCGGCACTCAGCAGGCCCTGCACGTAGATGTCATCGTCATAGGCACTGACAACGAGGATCAGCAGGCCCGGGTACCGCGCGCGGATGAGCCGGATGGCGGTCAGCGGCTCGAAATCCGGCATCGAGACATCCATGATCAGGAAGTCGGCGGGGGTCGATTCGAGTGCCGCCAGCAGTTCGGCCCCATCATTGACCTCACCCACGATCTCAATGCCAAGCTGCCCCACCAGTGCATTGCGAATACCGGACCGCGCGATCTCGTGGTCGTCGGCTATGATCATACGAACGATGTCTGGGGTCATAATGGCGTACTCTGATTACCAATACAGGCGGGAAGGATGTCAACGGACAAACGGATCATCAAAAGAGAGAAACCAGGCCGGGGTGATGCAACAAGCCCCGGCCCGGCATGATATTAACCACGGGTCTTCCGAGTTGCAACGTCGAAGATGACGGCTGCGGCCAGCACCAGCCCGCGCACCACGTACTGCTGCGCGATGCCAATACCCATCAGGTTCATACCGCTGGTGAGGGAGATCATCACAGTCGCGCCGATGATGGCACCCGTGACCTTACCCACACCACCAGCCGCCGACACACCACCCACAAACGCGGCAGCAATGGCGTCAAGCTCAAACAGCGTACCGGCTGTCGTCGTCGCCGACTGCAACCGAGAGGCAAACAGGATACCCGAAAGTGCGGAGAGCATCCCCATCGAAGCGAACACCACGTACGTGATGCGCTTGACGCTGATACCGCTCAGTTCGGCAGCTTCAGGGTTACCGCCCACCGCATAGATATGGCGGCCCAGCACTGTCTGCGTCGTGACGAAATGGTAAATCCCCGTCACGCCCAACACAATCGCCACCGTCCATGACATCCCGTTATAACCGGCTAACACCCACGACACGGCACCCACCAACCCCGAAACCATCACCAGCTTGAGGATGAACATATCCATCGGCAGCACTTCGAAGTTGTAGGTCATCTTGTTGCGGCGGCCCATGATCTCATTGAAAATGAACAACCCAATGGCGAGCAGACCCAGCAGCAGCGTCAGCATGTGGACGCCAGGCAGGAAGCCCTCCATGCCGGGGATATCGGGAATGTAGCCATTGCCGATGGCATTGAAGGCATCGTTACGGATAATGATGGTCCCCGTCTTCTCAGTGACAAGCAGCAGTGCGCCGCGATAGGCCAGCCAGCCAGCCAACGTCGCGACGAATGCCGGGATATTCAACTGGGCAACAAGGAAGCCCACCAGCAGACCAGCGAGGATACCCAGGAACAGCACCAGCGCAATCGATGCGCCAGCGGAGAAGCCCCACCGCGCCATGGAGATGGCCGCCACCGCGCCGAGAAAACCCGACAGGTAACCAACGGACAGGTCAATGTGGCGGATCACGATGACCAGTGTCACACCCACACCCAGCACACCGATATACCCCATCTGGTTTAACAGGTTGCTGATATTACGCGATGAAATGAAAATCCCATCGGTGGTAAAGGTAAAGATCGCCATGATGATAAACAGCGCGATGTACATACCGTAGTCACGGATGTTCGCCTTTGCCATCTTCCAGGCATTGTTAAAAAACGACATCTCCAACTCCTAGTTTGTTGCCAGTTGCATGATGGATTCCTGGGTGGCCTCAGCCGCAGACAGCTCACCTGTGAGCCTGCCCGATGACATGACGTAGACACGGTCACTCATGCCGAGGATTTCCGGGAGTTCCGAGGACAGCATAATGATGCTCATCCCCTGCTCCACCAGGTTGTTCATGATGGTGTATATCTCGAACTTCGCACCCACATCAATACCGCGTGTCGGCTCATCCAGGATCAGGATACGCGGTTTGACGAACAGCCACTTCGCCAAGGAAACCTTCTGCTGGTTCCCACCACTGAGGTTGATGACCTTCTGCTCGATGCTGGTCGTGCGAATATCGAGTGATTCACGGTAATGGCTGGCAACCCGGATTTCCTCATTGGTGTCCACGATGCTTACCCGCGAAATCTCTTCGAGGTTGGCAAGGGTCACATTCTCCTTGACATCCTGGATCAGGATCAGGCCGTTGCCCTTGCGATCTTCACTGACATAGGCAAAGCCGGAGTTAATGGCCTCACGCGGGGTACGGAACAGGTTCCGCGCCTCACCCTCCAGCGTCAGCCCGCCTTCAAGGCGGTAGCCCAGTGGGTTGCCGAATATACTCAGGGCCAGCTCGGTACGGCCAGACCCCATCAGGCCCGCAAAGCCGACGATCTCACCCTTGTGAAGCTTGAAGTTGATATCCTGCAGCAGGTAGCGGCCCAGCACAACGCTGTACGCATTTAAACCTTCCACTTCAAACACGACCTCGTCTGTGGGTTCATGCGTACGCGCGGGATAAATGTTGTTAATCTCACGGCCAACCATGTGTTTGATCAGCACGGTTTCATTGACCTCACCGTTGTTCGCGTCCAACGTGGCAACCGTCTTGCCGTCGCGCAGCACAGTGACGATATCGGCCACATTAATGACTTCCTTCAGCTTATGCGAGATCAACACCGAGGTCACGCCACGGGTCTTCAACTCACGCAGCAGGTTAAGCAGGTTGTCACTTTCTTCTTCGTTCAGCGCTGAGGTCGGCTCATCGAGGATGAGCAGCTTAACATCTTTACTCAAAGCTTTGGCGATCTCGACCAACTGCTGTTTGCCGACACCGATCTCTTTGACCAACATCGAGGGGTTGATATCCAGCCCTACCACTTCCAGCATTTCTCTTGCCCGTTTGACGGTTTCGTTCCAATCCATCATCGGGCCTTTCCTGATCTCATGACCGAGGAAAATGTTTTCGTAAATCGCCATGTCCGGCACCAGTGCCAGTTCCTGGTAGATGATGGCGATCCCGGCCTTTTCGCTGTCGCTGATGCCGTGGAAACGCTGCACGTCCCCACCCAGCACGATATCGCCGTCGTAGTCCCCGTGAGGGTAAACCCCACTCAGCACCTTCATCAGCGTTGACTTGCCTGCGCCATTCTCACCCACCAGGCAGTGAATGGTGCCTGCTGCCACCTCGAAATTGACGTCATCCAACGCCCGAACGCCGGGAAATTCTTTTGTGATGTGCCTCATCTCCAAAAGGGGAGAGTTTTCCATGATGCAAACTCCATCAGGCTTACGCAATTGACGGATTAACTACCGGGTATGCCAGTGACCAGTTACCAGTTACCTCATTATATAGGGCGTTGGGAAATTGGGGCAGCCCCCGGTTAGCGAAGGCCCGGGGATGGCGATGTGACTGCCATCCCCGGGTACAGGTTACTCAGACAGGTGTGGCTTATTCGAGACCGGTGAAGTCGTCAGCGCTGTAGTAGCCGCTGTCGATCAGAGCCTCAACCACGTTCTCGGCATCCACAGTGATCACTTCTGACTGCAGGGCCGGCACTTCGATAGCACCATTGTCGTAGGCACCGGTCGTCCCAGGCATGCCGCCTTCGAGAACCGTCACAGCCATCGAGATGGCGTCGGCTACCAGCGTGCGAACGTCCTTGAAGACGGTCATGGACTGGCGGCCATCGATGATGTACTGGATGGATGCCTGCTCGGCGTCCTGCCCGGTCACGACGTAGTTGGTCACGTCGCCGTCAGCCGCGAAGGCGTCAGCGATAGCGCGAGCAGTACCGTCGTTCGGCGCGAGGATGAAGACATCGCCCTTGTCCTCTGCCGCCGCAGCGGTCAGGTTCGACTCGGCGAGGTTCTTGGCCGTGTTGAAATCCCAGTTGGTGGTGATCTGACCGAGGATACCGGCCATCTCTTCACGGGTCAGTTCAGCGTTGTCCTGCATGGCAACGGCTTCACTGCTGTTGACGATGTAGAACGTGCCATCAGCGATCTTCGGCTGCAGGACATTCCAGGCACCTTCGAAGAACAGGAAGGCGTTGTTGTCGGAGGAAGCACCGGCATACAGGTACAGCGGGTTGCCTTCGCCTTCGGCGTTGTCAACCAGGTACTGGGCCTGCGCTTCACCGACGGCCACGCTGTCGAACGTCACGTAGTAGTCCACGGCGTCGGTGTTGGTGATCAGACGGTCGTAGGAGATCACGGTCACACCCGCTTCACGGGCAACTTCGGCAGCGGCTGCTGCGGCGTCGCCGTCATGCGGGGTAATGATCAGGACTTCGATGCCCTTGGTGATCAGGTCTTCGACGTTGGCGCGTTCACGGGCGGAGTCACCCTGGCTGAACAGGATTTCCACTTCGTAGCCAGCGGCGTCCAGCGCATCGGCGAAACGGGCCTCATCCTGCACCCAGCGCGGTTCGTCGCGGGTCGGCAGTACGATACCGACGCGGCCTGCAACCTCTTCCGCTGCCGGGGCGCTGTCCATGTCTTCGAGGCCGGTGAAGTCGTCAGCGCTGTAGTAACCACTGTCGATCAGGGCGGCCACCACATTACCAGAGTCCACCGTCACGACTTCAGACTGCTTGGCCGGTACGTCAAAAGCACCATTATCGTATGCGCCGGTGGTCTCGGGGGTGTTGCCCTCAAGCACGGTCACGGCCATGTTAATGGCGTCGGCTACCAGCGTGCGAACGTCCTTGAAGACGGTCATGGACTGGCGGCCATCGATGATGTACTGGATGGATGCCTGCTCGGCGTCCTGCCCGGTCACGACGTAGTTGGTCACGTCGCCGTCAGCCGCGAAGGCGTCAGCGATAGCGCGAGCAGTACCGTCGTTCGGCGCGAGGATGAAGACATCGCCCTTGTCCTCTGCCGCCGCAGCGGTCAGGTTCGACTCGGCGAGGTTCTTGGCCGTGTTGAAATCCCAGTTGGTGGTGATCTGACCGAGGATACCGGCCATCTCTTCACGGGTCAGTTCAGCGTTGTCCTGCATGGCAACGGCTTCACTGCTGTTGACGATGTAGAACGTGCCATCAGCGATCTTCGGCTGCAGGACATTCCAGGCACCTTCGAAGAACAGGAAGGCGTTGTTGTCGGAGGAAGCACCGGCATACAGGTACAGCGGGTTGCCTTCGCCTTCGGCGTTGTCAACCAGGTACTGGGCCTGCGCTTCACCGACGGCCACGCTGTCGAACGTCACGTAGTAGTCCACGGCGTCGGTGTTGGTGATCAGACGGTCGTAGGAGATCACGGTCACACCCGCTTCACGGGCAACTTCGGCAGCGGCTGCTGCGGCGTCGCCGTCATGCGGGGTAATGATCAGGACTTCGATGCCCTTGGTGATCAGGTCTTCGACGTTGGCGCGTTCACGGGCGGAGTCACCCTGGCTGAACAGGATTTCCACTTCGTAGCCAGCGGCGTCCAGCGCCGAACGGAAACGACTCTCATCCTGTACCCAGCGCGGTTCGTCGCGGGTTGGCAGTACGATACCAACGGCCAGGGCTTCGCCCGCGGCCTCTTCGCCACCGTCTTCAACCGGTGCCTCAGCAGCAGGTGCGCATCCAACCATGACGCCCACCAACAGCACCAGCATGACGACTAGCAGCCAGCTTTTCTTGTGCATCTTCTCTTATCTCCTGTCACTATGGTAAACATCAGTCAGGCGGGGGTGAGATTGATGTCTCATCCCTCCTCACATCGGGAGATACCGGGGCACCGGGTCGATGGCAGGAGGCAAGCTTCACAAACACCACAGGCAAAGCCTTCCGGTTAACCTGATTAAGCGTGAGCAGCGTGTGTGTGAGTAGGTCGTTCCTGTTTCGGCCAGCACTGTTATTTGCGCGGCAGTGCCGTTGAGTAAACCCGCGCAGCAGTTGGTGACTGTTCCATTCTGCTGCATGTGTGTGTAGTCTCATCATAGAGGAAAGACGGGCGCGCCTATACTCCCAAATCCCCCAACCAAACTAGGGGGTTCCCCCTAATTGCTGGAAAGTGCGCAGATTTTGCGGCCAATCGTGTAGTTGAGCCTCACCCCTCACATCGTCGTATCCTCAGTGAAGCGGTTGAGCGCGTCACCGACCACGGCAAGCAGCAGCACGACACCGTTAATCACCAGCTTGGTGCCGGGTGGCAGCCCCAGCAGGCCCATCCCGTTGTCAATCGAGGCGATCAGCAGCGCGCCCAGCAAGGCATCCTGGACACGACCACGCCCGCCGAACAGGCTCGTGCCACCGATGACTGCCGCCGCGATGGCGCTCAGCAGCAGATTGGTGCCCCCGGTGTTGGTATCCACCGAGCGCAGCCGCGAGGCAAGAATGATCCCCCCCACCCCGGACATCAGCCCTGAGATCATGAAGACGATCATGCGGACACGCCCCACATCGATACCGGCGCGGCGTGCGGCCTCGGCATTACCGCCAACCGCATACACATAGCGCCCGAAACGTGTCCCTGATGCTACCAGTGACCAGAACACCAGCAGCACCAGCAGCAGCAGCGCAATGACCGGCATCCCACGGTCGAGGTTGGCATAGGCGATAGCCGACGCTGCCACCAACCCCACCAGCAATACCTGCAGGATGTACATGCCAGGCGGCAGGACATCAAGGTTTTGATGCAGCGCCGTTTGCCGTGACTCCCAGCGCGCGAGGGTATACAGGATCATCGAGACGGCCCAGATCACCCAACTCCAGAACGGCGGGAAGTAGCTGTTGGCGATGCCAATCACGACCGGGTCCTGGATGGGGATGGTGCCTGATACCGAGAACTGCGTCGTCATGATCGAGACGACGCCGCTCCAGATCAGCAGTGCCGCCAGTGTCACCATGAAGGATGGGGCGCGCGTCTTGGTGATAATGACTCCATGAAGCAGACCGATCAGCGCCGTAATCAGCAGTGCCACCGCGATGGCGGCCCACCACGGCCAGTCGGTAAACCCCTCACGCAGCAGCAGCGTCATACTGACACTGCCCACCGCGCCGACATAGGCAATGGAAAGATCGATCTCGGCGATCAGCAGCACAAACACCACACCGATAGCCGTAGCAAGCACCCCTGCCATTTGCAGGATCAGGTTCACGAAATTGCGCGGGCTGAAGAAGGACGGCTCGCGCAGGCCGAAGATCAGCACGATAGCGGCAAGAACAAGCAGGATGATCGAGGAGATCGTGCTGCCGGGCGGTTGAATCGCCAGCCGCTTTGGGCGGGCCGTGTGACCGGACGAAGGGGAACGTGGACGCATAAACCGGCTACTCGGTTTCAGGGCAGTAGGCGGCATACACACCGACACAGACCTCATCCCATGAGCGGAAACCATCCGCTATCACCGTATCCTGGATATTGTCAATGGTCACGCCAACCGGCTCAAGCGCAATGAAGGGAATGTCGTTGGTGCCATTATTGATGGTACGTCCCCCCGTCAAATCATCAATAGGTTCGTCGTGCAGCAGGCGCACCGCCACCTCGACGGCAGCGTAAACCTCGTCACGCAGCGGCTTGTAGGTCGTCATAGACTGGTCCCCCGCGAGAATGTTCTGAATCCCGCCGATGGTCGCATCCTGCCCGGAGATCAGGATACCTGCCTCTGCTGGCACGATCCCGGCATTGCGAAAAGCGGTGATCACAGAATTGGCTAACCCATCATTCGCAGCAAACACCACCGAAACATCCGGGTTGGTGGTGAGAATCTGCTCAAACATCACCAGCCCCTGCTGATTATCCCAACCCGGCACCGGTTCATCGGCCACCAACCGCCATGACCCATCATCGAAGTGCGGCTGGGCGACGCTCAGCACGCCTTCCCGGTAGAGCGTCGCGTTATAATCGGTAAAGCCGCCGTTAAGCAGCACCACTGCCGGGGGTGGGCCGCCGGGCGCGATACGTTCTTCGAGCAGCAGCCCCATCTTACGCCCCACCTCGACGTTGTCAAAGCTGACGTACACATCCGCGCCAGGCCCCTGTATGGTCAGGCGGTCATAATCAATGATGTCTACCCCGGCTTCGCGGGCCATCGCCACGATGGCCGCACCTGACCCGGGATCAAGGCTGACGAGCAGCAGCACCTCAGCGCCTGCGGTAATAGCCTGTTCAGCCTGTGTTTGCTGGGCGCGTGCATCGCCTTCCGCATTGACGATATTGTAGGGTACGCCGTACTCGGTAAAGGCTTCCTCGAAGAAGCGGCGGTCGTCGGTTTCCCAGCGTGCGGAGGTGGCGCTGTCGGGCAGCAGTACCCAGATCGACGCGGGGTTACTGGCCGTACCGGCGGTATCCGCAGGCAGATCACAACCTGCCAGCGTCACTGGCAACGCAAGCAGTGCCAGCCCTGATAGAATCCGGCATAATCGAGACATGCAGCCCTCCCTTTTGCGCGCCCCCTCCCGGACCGGCTACTGTGGCAGTGATTCGATCTGCGGGAAGCGCGGCTCATCGTGTGTGTGTGATGGTCGATGAGTCCCTGTGGGGGATCACCTGCGTGATCTGCTGCAAGCATAACGGATAACCGGGTTAAACTCAACCATCACCGCCCATGAAAGGATTCGACATGACTCAGCCATCTACCGGGGTAGGTCTCGCCGGGTGGGGACTCTCCGGCACGGTCTTCATGGCCCCCTTCATCAAAGCCACGGATGGCCTCGACCTGCACGCCGTACTGACCAGCCGCGAAGTTGACCCCACCCATTACCCCGGCGTGACCGCCGTCCGCGCGTTCGACGACCTGCTGACCCACCCCGCCATCAACCTGATCGTGATCGCCACGCCCAACCACGTTCACGCCGAGCAGGGTATCAAGGCGCTGGAGGCCGGTAAACACGTCGTGATCGAGAAGCCGCTGGGCCAGACCAGCGACGAGGTCCGCACGGTGATAACCGCCGCTGAGAAAGCCGACCGGCTCGTGATCCCGTTTCAGAACCGCCGCTGGGATGGCGACTTCCTGACCGTCAAAAAGCTGGTTGAAGATGGCAGACTCGGTGAGGTGCATTACGCACTGATGAGCTGGCCGCGCTACAAACCGCAGGCCGCCGAACGCGCCGCATGGAAGCAGAACGCAAGCCACTATGGCGGGGTGCTGTATGACCTCGGCCCGCACCTGATCGACCAGGCATTGACCCTGTTCGGCCCGCCGGAGTCGGTGTGCGCGCGCGTATGGTCGCGGCACCCGGAACGCGACGGAGTCATCGACGGTTTCCAGGTCGACCTGCGCTATGGACCACGGTTACAGGTGCGGCTGGATGTCGATATGTTTAACGCCGGGCCGCCCGTCCGCTTCCACCTGCGCGGAAGCCGTGCCACCTACGAAAACCTCGGCGTCGATCCGCAGGAGGCACAGGTCAAGGCCGGGCTGCGGCCCGGTGCCCCCGGTTACGGCATCGCCCCGGCAGGCAGCGAGGGCATACTCACCGGCTTCGAGGCAGAACGCGGCGGGTTCTCCGAGAAGGTCGCCACCCTGCCCGGTGACTACCGCCCGTATTGGTCGGGGGTCCGCGACGCCATCCGAGGCGAGGCCCCCCCTCCTGTCCTGATCCCGGACTCACTGCTGCAACTGCGCATCATCGAGGCGGCGCTGGAGTCGTCGAAGCAGGGTGCGGTGCCGGTGCGGCTGGACTTGTGACTCAGCAGGGGCTTGCTGCAGCAAGCCCCTACGCATCAAGCCCCCTATATTTCCAACCAATACGAGTTGCCTCAGCATCTCCTGATAGCTCAACATCATGCCCCTACCGTCAGTGATCTCTTTCCCAGAATCCAAACAGGACGCGGGCTGGTCGGGGCCTGCGTCCTGTTTGACCAGGTATACCGGCATGATGGGGTCAGATGGGGTACAGGCACCCAACTCCCGACCGGCACGGGTATAGCGCTGTCAGACCGTCAATCAATGACGGCATTCGCTGCGATCACGTCACGAACATAGGCCGCGCTGGCCTTGGGTGTACGCTTCAGCGTCTCGTAATCCACATGCACGAGACCAAAACGCCGCGTATAGCCCCATGCCCACTCGAAGTTATCGAGGAAGGACCACGCGAAATACCCTTCAAGCGGGATACCGGCGCGGATCGCATGGACGCACGACCGGGCCGGAGGCCATCGAAAGCGGGAACTTAGACATATTCATCCTTCCTTGTATAATGGGGGGTGAAGTCGCTTAGATTTCACCCCGAGTGGTGTTCGTTGACGGACGGGCACCACTCACCGTTTCTCATGTTTGGGTTGTTGGTCGAGTTCCTGCCAGGTTCTACTCAAACACATTCCAGGTATAGACACCTCCTTCTTCCCCTGAAAACCCTTTCACAGGGCACACCTTCTCGATGAGGCTCTTACGACAAGCTGCGTCGGGAACGACTTCGTCTGAGGCGTATCATTCCCTTCGATCAGGCTCACCAGCATCTCAACGGCGGCCCGCCCCATGTCATACACCGGCTGCCGGACCGACGACAACGGAGGTTTCGTCAACTGCGTGATCCGGCTGTCATCAAACCCGACGAGTGCGATATCGCCGGGAACCTCCAGATTCTTTTCGCCCAGGGCTTCCAGCACGCCCAGGGCCATCAGGTCACTGGCGGCAAAGATCGCATCCGGCTGATGTGGCAGTAATTGATGCACTGCCTCGTAGCCGCCGCTTTCCGTGAAGTTCCCATCAACCACCAGTTTTTCATCGTATGGGATGCCATGTTCGGCCAGCGCCACGCGATACCCCGACAGACGATCACGCCCGACGGTGGTCCCCAGTGAACCGCTGACGTGCGCCACACGCTGACGCCCTTCAGCCAACAGATGCCGGACGGCATCCTTGGAACCCTGCTGGTTATCGGCATCAATGCAGTGAACTTCCGGGAAGGTTGGGTGGCGGCCTATCGTGACCAATGGTGTATCGCCTGTTCTCATGCGTTTGATGATCGGGTCCCCCGTATCCGCTGAGGATACCAGCAGCCCGTCTAACATCTGGCTGCGCACGACGGAACGGTAAAAATCCGCTGCATTGGTGCCTTCCGTCATCGAGAGCATCAACTGATACCCCATCTCGGCGGCACCGTCTGAAATACCTTGCAGCAGCACCGGGAAGAACGGGTCCACAAACACCGTATCGACACGCCTTGGAATCACCAGCCCCAACACCCGCGACCGGGCACTGGCAAGGCTGCGTGCCGCCGCGTTCGGGTAGTACCCCATCTCCTCGATGTAGTGCCACACCCGCTCACGCACTGCCTCGCGCACGTTCGGTTCATCATTGACCACGCGTGAGACGGTTGAACGGGACACCCCGGCAGCAACTGCGATCTGCTCTAGTGTTGGCGGTTTCAGGTAGCTGGACATGGTTGGTTTCTGCGATTCCTGGGAGCGCTCTCAGGACGGCGCTCCAAAATAACAGGGTCATTAGTGTGTGCGCAATGGGAGCGCTCTCATTCAGATTCATGCTAAATGAGTTTTAACGTGTTGTCAAGCGTTTCCCCGGTTGAAAACGCTTACATATGCCGGGATTCACCTTGAGACCCCCGGTACAGCAGCACCCTGCAGCCGCACCACCTCCCCGAACGCCCCCTGCTCCACCAGTGCCGCGCGATGCGTGATCATGATCACGGTGCGCACCTTCGCCAGTTCCAGCACCGAGGTCAGCAGCCTGTTGGCCGTCACCGGGTCGAGGTTGGCAGTGAACTCATCGAGCAGCCACACCGGCGAGTCCTTCAGGATCACCCGCGCCATCGCGATACGCTGCCGTTCACCACCGCTGAGCGCCATCCCATTCTCGCCCACCCGCGTATCATAGCCCAGCGGCAATGACTCGATGAACTGGTGGACGTGGGCAGCCCGTGCGGCCTCGATCACCGCATCATCACCGGCATCACTACGCGCGATGCGGATGTTCTCGGCGATGGTGGTGTTAAACAGGTGCGTACGCTGCGTCATCACGCCGAACGTCTCGCGCAGGGTCACCGGGTCAAGGTGGCGCAGGTCGATACCGCCCACCGTGATCGCCCCCCTTTCGTACTCCCAGAAGCGCAGCAGCATGTTGACCAGCGACGACTTCCCCGCCCCACTCGGCCCCATTACTGCCACCTTGCCGCCGTGTGGGACCTTCAGCGAAAAATCACGGAACACATACGGCTCATCGGGGCTGTAGCGGAAGGAGACGCTCTCCAGCCGGATCGTGCGGTCAGCGGGCGGCAGTGATACCGGCTGCGCAGGCGGCTCGATCACCGCCGC
>CAYMGV010000060.1:0-15903 GCA_964390105.1 uncultured Anaerolineae bacterium
TGGGTTTATGCGTAATCTGCCCCTGCTCTCTGCTCAAAAATGGATAAAGTCGAGTATAAGGGTATTACCCCATTCACTGATCCCCGTTTCACCTATTAGAATCACATTAATCACCCTATTTTCAACACAACACGGAGAACAGCTAATGACCTTACATGTTGAAGCCCTCGGAACTGATGCTGAAGTCCTGGGCGGTGCCATTCATGGCTTTATCCATGCGATCAATCGCGAGCGCATTGAGCGCCATCTCGAAAAACTCGGCATGACCGAGATTGACCCCAACAAGTGGTATCCGAAGCAGATGTACGTGGACCTCTGGAACGAGATTCTCAGCTCCAGTGATTCCGCCATGTTCGATCTCATCGACGCCGGGATGACCATCGCCCGGGGGGCATGGCCCCCCGAAGCCGACGAACTGCCCTTCGAGGAGATCGTCCGCACCTGGGGTGATGCCTTCGATGCCGTTAACCGTGGCGCTGATCGCGGCTACGTCCGCGCCGAGCAGATCGCTGACCAGCACTGGATACTGCACCTTCGCACACCTGACCCCGACGACATCAATTACGGCGTCGTCTATGGCGCATGCAAACGCTTCCTGCCAGCGGGCACGCTGTTCACCGTATGGTACGATGAGAAGAATCGCCGCCGTGACGAAGGCGGCAAGGAGACCATCATCCACCTTTCCTGGGAGTAACGCTCAGCACGGCATGGCCCACACAACACCCCCTCCGGTCCACTTGCCAGGAGGGGGTGTTGTGTGCAACCGCACCACTCACCCTGCCGCCCCCCGTACCCAGCCAGATCATCCCTCGGAACCCCATCCGTATTTCTCTTTCCGCGCTTCGATACGCTATGATAGCTCCTGTGAAATCGCGGCACACCCACGGACCATTGTCTATGACAAACAAGACTCGCCACCTGCTGACCCTGCTGATCGTCGCCCTGATCCTGCTGATCGCCACGGCCTTACGCTGGGCACACACGGGTCTCGGCCCGCTTTCCACCGATGGCGCGACCCACACCCTGCTCGCATATCGTATCGCGCGTGACGGTGTATTCACCCTTGACGGTCCGCCGATGTCCGTCGGACGCAGTCATTCCCCCTTCGCCATCTATGTGTATGCCCTGCCATATACCATCACGCCCGACCCTCGCATCGCAGGGATGTTCACCGGGCTGCTCAATGTCATTGGGGTGGCACTGCTGTATGCGGTCGGCAGACGCTATTTCGGTGTGCGGGCGGCCCTCATCGCGGCGCTGCTGTATGCCATTCATCCCGAAGCGATAACCTCATCCATTGGCATCTGGAACCCCCGGCTGGGTGCGCCGCTGGTCATGGCATGGCTGTATACCGGGCTGCTTGGCTATCATGACGATAATCGCCTTATGCGCTGGATTCACCTCGGCTTGCTGGGTCTCGCCATGCAGACTCATCCCATGCTGGTGCTGCTGGCCCCCATTTCACTTTCCATGTGGATCGTCGCCGTGATCCGCAGGCCAGGGCGATGGCCTGCCTACCTGCTGGATGGCTTTGGCAGCCTGCTGATCGCGCTCGCGGTCCTGCTGCCGTGGCTGCTCAACATCGGTGCACTGAACCTGCTATCCGGCGGTGGCTCTGACCTCTCCGTGGGGCAAAACCGGGGCCTCGGCTACATCATCGAGACGATGGCGGCCACGCTGGGCACCTATCATTACACACCGCTCCGCCTGCTGCCCGCAGCGATCTTTTTTGTGGGTGCAACCTGGCTGCTGGCCCGTGCAGGGCACCGTGAGTCAGGGCTGCCCGGCATCGTGATCACGGCAACCTTCTTCGCGGTGCCGCTGCTGGCCCTGCTGATCGACTTTCCCTACCGCTCGTATCATATGATGGCTGCCGCCCCCGCCGCCTACCTGGTTGATGGGGCGCTGATGGGCGGGGTCAAGGGTCGCCGCCCCGTTCCGTACTGGCTGGGTGCCGTGCTGACCGGGGCCATCATCGCCACGCTGCTGCCACTGCACACACTGAGTTGGAAGCTGCAAACCACCTCAGGCCCTGATTTCGATGCTCAGATCGCGCTGATGGTTGAGCAGTTCGAGGCAGGCCATGAGGTCATTGCGCTCACCTCGGCGGATAGCGATTATCGTCAATGGGCGGTGCTTCAGCGCGTGATGGCCGAGCAGCACGGGCTTGACCTGCGCGTGGTGTGGGAAGGGCAGGGCTTACCGCTGCCGGAAAACGGGGCCACCACGGTCACATCCGGGGGCTACCCCAGTTTTGCCGATCTGCTCCGTGATGCCGAGATGCCCTCACGCGGGCTGCTGCTTACCGATCTGCCGCCAGCCTCAGCGTTTACGCCAAGCATCCCGTTGGTAGAACCTGTCACCTTCTCCAACGGGGCTGCGATTACCGGGCTGATCGGCGGGAGTGAACTGCCACGCCCCGGCGAGGACTGGTCGGTGAGGCTGATGGCAGTGTATGACGCTGCACCCGATCCCGACACAAAACTGTACCTGCATCTTGTCGATGAGGCTGGCACGCGCTACGGCCAATGTGATTTCACCGCGGCACCCGGCGGCGGTTGGCGTGCCGGGGAACCCGTGCTGTACACCTGCAATCTAACCCATGACAGGAACCTGCCGCTGGACCGGGTTTTCGGCCTGCGTTTCGGGTACAGCATCCCGGGGCAGCCGGGGGCAGTTGCCGTAACGGGGGGCTTTGCCAACGCACAGGGCGATGCCGGGTGGCGTCCGTGGCATGTCCCGGTTATGGTTCCCCTGATCGATGGGCTGGCCGTGGGGCTGGATGCTGACTCGATCACTCTCGAACAGGGGCCGCCGCTGGGTATCAATACCACGTGGCTGTATCACGGGGACATCACCGAGGACCTGCTGGCCCGCTGGCGGCTGCTGGATCAGGGCGGTCAGATCGCCTACGAGGACATCCACCCCATTGTGGACGGCCTGCCGCTTTCAGCATGGTCTGATGGCGCGATGGGGGTGACGACCACATGGTTACGAATCCCCACCGACATTGAACCGGGGGAATATGTGCTGGCGCTTGACATGGCCGATGAGGCCGGTCAGCCGCATGGAAATGTCGCTCAACTTCCCGTCACCATCACCGAGCGCCCGCGCAGCTTCGAGATGCCGACCCCGACGCTCATCCTCAGCACCCCGTTCCAGCAGGCATCGATCACACTGCTGGGGGCTGACACCGCACAGGACGGCGATCAGTTGTATGTTACGCTGTACTGGCTGGCCGAGGACATGATCGATGCGGATTACACCTACTTTGTGCATGTGCTGGATGCGGCGGGCAGCGTTGCGGCGCAGGTCGATGCAGTGCCGTTGAACTACGGCTATCCCACGTCATGGTGGGCACCCAATGAGGTGATCGCCAACCCGCTGACACTTGACCTGGGCACCCTGCCCGCCGGGACCTACGTGGTGCGCACCGGGTTCTACGACCCGGCTACAGGTGAGCGCCTGTCGGTGGGTGATGGGGATTCCGTGCTGCTGATCAACCTGTCAAGATAACAAGGAGGGCGGCCCCGTCAATGGGACCGCCCGGTTGATTGCCTCTAGGCCAGTAACGCGCGGATTTCCGCCGCCAGCGCCCCTGCCTGTTCCTCCGCGACGAAGTGCCCGGCAGCCGGATAACGCACGATCTTCGCACCGGGGAAGGCCGAGGCCCACTGTTTCAATTCTTTCTCCCGGAAGGCGATGTCCTTCATCCCCCATGCCAGCAGCATCGGCTTGCCGATCAGCGACTCACGCAGGGACCACAGCTCATCCAGCCATTCGGAAGACTCAATGATGTGATACGGGAACACCCACGATCCCTTGCGTTCCTCCACGTTCTCGAAGGGCATCAGGTAATGACGGTGGACCTCCTCGGTCAGTTTGGATTTGTCCCCAAAGATGGTGCGCACCATCGTACCGGCGAAGAAGTTGTACCGGCGGATCAGGGTACGGCCAATCCTGCCGCCCATGAACCCGCTGAACATCTGATAATACCAGTCCCGCTTAACCGACCATAGCCACGTGTTGGTGATGACCAGTGCCTTGATCCGCTCCGGGTGCCTGATGGCATATGAAATTCCAATCGGGCCGCCCCAGTCCCCGACTACCAACGTCACTTCTTGCAGGTCCAGCGATTCCATGAAGATTTCAAAGTTGACGGCCTGCTCCTCCGGCAGATAGGTCCAGTTGATCGGCTTATCCGAGAGGCCAAAACCGATGTGATCGGGCGCAATGCAGCGGAAATCCGGTGACAACGCCTTGATCAGGTCGCGGTGCTCAAAGGACCACGACGGGTTACCGTGTACCATCACCACCGGCTGGCCCTGCCCCTCATCGACATAATGCATACGGCCTGCGGATGTCTGATAATAATGCGGGCTGAAGGGATAGATATCGCGGTTTAGCCAGTTGGGTGCAGTCGTATCACTCATCTGAATTCCTCCTGCATGCTTTTATTCCATGCATACCGTGAGCCGGGGCAGGGCGTTAATCGCCCAGCAGGTAGCCCGTAACGATCCGTTCAAACAGTCGAAACGTCCCCACCAGATCGACCTGGTCGGGGTCCAGCAGCCACTGGATGTGCAGGCCGTCCATAAAGGCCTGCATCAAGGTTGCCATGTTATTGAGGTCGATGTCACCAGGAAGCGGGGAGACACGAAGACTTTTCAGCCCGGTGATGTACATCTCACGTGTGTTTCGATAGCGCGACACGAAGAATTCATGCGAGGGATGCTCGTGGTAGATACTCTCCCCCACCAGCACGATAAACAACTGAATCAGCTCCGGGACCTGTTCATTCGCCCGGTATACGTCTGCCAGTATCTCAAACATCTCACCGATATCACGTTTGTCCGCATCGATCAGGCCCGAATACTTGGCGATCTCCTTCTCATCACGATAGGCCAGTACCCCTTGCAGCAGATGCACCTTGCTGGGGAAGTAATGCAGCACGCCCGGCTCCGTCAGGCCCACCGCCTTTGCCACCATGGCGAGCGAAGTACCCTGGAAACCATACTCTGCGAACAGTTTCGTGGCTTCGGACAGGATTTCCCCGGTACGGTCACGACGGGTACGGCGGGTTTTCTGTTCGGGCTGGCTTGACATACAGGGTCCATTCCAGGTTGGGTATCGAATCCGCCTACTATAATGGTACAATCACCCTCACTTATTGCAACAATCGATTCAGTCTGACAGCATCTCCCGGATCAGTCGGGCTGCTTCATCGACCGCCGCTTCCACGGGTGCCGTAAGGCCCTCACCATAGAAGTGGCTGGCCCCAATACCGACCATCACCGCAGCCGGGGAGCGGCCATACAGCACCTCAGCGGCCAGCAGCAGCGCCCCCGGCGTGACGTAATGACTCATGTCGAGAGCGCCATCCTCCGGGGTGATGACATAGACCTGCACCTCACCGGGGGGCAAATCCGCTACCGCATCGACCAGGATCACCCGGTCGACATGGGTGATGGTTTCAGCCAAATCTATCGTCAGTTGATGGGCAATCAAAACCTCTGCCACCGGGGTGAGGTCAGGCAGCAGGAGCCGGGCCACCACCGGCCCGACTCCATCATCTCCCCGTATGGGGTTACCGTATCCGATGATTAGTGTTCGCTGAGCATTAGCCTCTGAGGGCACGGTCGAGCAGTTCCCCTTCCGGGCCACGCAGTTCCACATCCAGCGCCAGTTGATTCTGGGCGTGGGTGGAGCAGCTCAGGCACGGGTCAAAGGTACGGATGACGGCCTCAACCCGGTTGAGCATCCCTTCGGTCAGGTTAGTCCCATCAATATAGCGGCGGGCCACCTGCTGAACTGCGCGGTTCATGGCAAGGTTGTTATGTGTTGTCGATACAACGAGGTTGGCCCATACGAGCCGCCCCATCTCATCGACCTTATAGTGATGGATCAGCGTGCCACGCGGGGCCTCCGTGACGCCCACGCCTTCCTCGACATTCGCATCGGCCTTAGCCAGTACGCGCTTCGAGAGGATATCCGGGTCATCAAGCAGGATACCGATACGCTCTACAGCGAACAGCATCTCGATCAGACGGGCATAGTGAAAGTAGAACGAGCTGGTCCCCCTGCTGACCATCCCCTTGAATTCGAGCAGCTCCTGGTCTGCCTCAGGCGTACCCAGCTTATCACGGATGTTGAGGCGTGCCAGCGGCCCAACCCGGTAAATGCCGTCGGGGTAGCCCATCGGCTTGTAGTATGGAGACTTGAGGTAACTCCACGGTTCGACCTTCTCTGCGATGTGATCCTGGTACTCGCTCCGGGCGAAATCGGCCAGGAGGTTGCCGCTGGTGTCGATCATACGCAGACGACCGCGATAGAGTTCGAGCAGGTCTTCGTGCTCGTTCATCAGCGCAAGGTAGGCGGTTGGGAAATTGCCAAACAGGCGAATTTCCTCCTGGTAGCCCTCCATTGTACGCTTGAACCAGTCGAGCGTGTGCTGGATCACCCGTTTGGCTTCCGGTAGTTCCGCGATGATCGCCTCGCGCACGGCGGGGTCCAGCGGTGACGCGGCTCCGCCCGCCATGATCCAATCGGGATGGATGCGACGCCCGGCGATACGCTCGATGATGCTTTGACCTATGCGGCGCAGGTACACGCCGTCTTTCGCGATCTCGGGGTGGCTTTGCAGCAGCCCGAACAGGCTGCGTTTTGCGATGTCGGACTCCATGCCGAGCAGAAAGTCCGGCGAGGAAAGATAGAAGAAACTCAGAGCGTGTGATTGCAGCAGCGATGCCAGGTTAACAATGCGACGCAGGTTGGCAGCGGTGCCCATCACACGGATTGACATGATGGCCTCGCAGGCCTGCGCTGATGCCAGCTCATGGCTGACGGTGCAGATACCGCAGATGCGCCCCATGATGGCGGGCATCTCGTAGAACGGACGACCTTCGATCATCTTCTCGAAGCCGCGATACTGCGTCACATGGAAGTGCGCATCATCGACGGCCCCATGGTCGTCAAGCTGGATAGTGATCTTGGAATGACCTTCGATCCGGGTGACCGGGTCAATCAGGATAGTTTTGGACATCATGTCTCCTTATGCGCCGGGCCGCGTCTTATCTGAGAGGTCGGGCATTCTGCCCGCCACGAGTTCGGTCAGGACGTAGTAGATCACATCAGCAGACGGCGGACAGCCCTGCATGAAGACATCCACTTCGACGTATTCCTGGAGGGGGCGCACGTAGGGCAGCAGCGCCGGGACCAGTTGATCGGGTACCCCGTCGGTGATCTCCGCCGTCTCGATATAGCCCCGTGCCAGGATGTCATCCACCTTGAAAGGATTGCGCATTGCAGGCACATTGGCCGCTACCGCGCAGTCACCAAAGGCAACGAGGATATCAGTCCGCTCGCGGATCATCTTGATCTTGTGCAGGTCTTCCTCACTGCTTACCGCGCCTTCAACCAGCGCTACGGTGACGTGTTCAGGGTATTCTTTGTGGTCAACCAATGGGCTGTAGACAATATCCACCACCCCGGCCAAATCAATCAGGCGCTCGTCAAGGTCGATTAACGACATATGGCAGCCGGAGCATCCGTCCAGCCATACGGTTGCAACAGTCGGTTTGGTCATTTCGGCCATCTCCTTAACCCTCGCGCATCCTTGTCAGGTAACCGAGGAACTCGCGACGCTTCTTCATCTGGCCCTTCGGCTTCCCCTTCTCGACGAGTGCGCCAGTCGGGCAAACGTTGACGCACTTGCCGCAGCTTGTGCAGGACATCGAATCGCCCCACGGCTCGAACAGATCCGTGATGACGCGGGCATTGGTGCCGCGCCCACTGACATCCCACGTATGTGCCCCTTCGATCTCGTCGCAGACGCGGACGCAGCGCGTACACAGAATGCAGCGATTGCGATCCAGCACAAAGCGCTCGTGAGACATATCAACTTCACGCACCGGGTTCAGGTATGGGTAGCGGACGTAATCCATGCCCAGCATCTGCGCCATGTCCTGCAGGTCACAGTTACCATTGGATACGCACACCGAACACACATGATTACCCTCGGAAAACAGGAGTTCGAGGATCATGCGGCGGTACTCCTGCATGCGGTCACTGTTGGTGATGATCTCCATCCCCTCGTCAACGAAGGTGGCACAGGCCGGGACCATTTTATTCCAGCCTTTGATCTCAACCATACACAAGCGGCAGGCACCCACAATTGAAATCCCGTCCAACTGACACAGCGTCGGGATATGAATGTTATTCTCGCGTGCGATGTCAAGGATCGTCTGGTCTTCATGACCACCCACGGCACGTCCGTTGATGGTCAGCGTCTTGATGGTAGCTCTTCTTGGCATGGTTAGCCCTCCTCTGCCACAGGCTCAGTGGTCAGCAGCGCGTCATACTCCTCACGGAAGTAGCGCAGCGTGGCGAGAACCGGGTTCGGTGCCGCCTGACCCAGCCCGCACAGGCTGGCGTGCTTTACCAGGTCACATAGTTCTTCCAGCATCACGATGTCATCGGTATCGGCTTCCCCGTTGATGATCTTCTCCAGCAGGTTATATATCTGGATGGTGCCAACCCGGCACGGGATGCACTTACCGCAGGATTCATCCTTGGAAAACTCCATGAAGAACTGCGCCACATCGACCATGTTCGACGTATTGTCCATCACGATCATGCCGCCGGACCCCATGATAGAGCCGAGCGATTTCAGCGAGTCATAATCGACGGGGGTATCGAGATAGTCTGCCGGGATGCATCCGCCGGATGGCCCGCCGGTCTGCACGGCTTTGAACTCATGGCCTGCTGGAAGCCCGCCGCCGATCTCAAAGATGATCTCGCGCAGGGTAGTCCCCATCGGTACTTCGATCAGGCCAACATTGCTGACCTGACCGGCCAGCGCAAAGACCTTGGTGCCCTTGCTGTTTTCCGTCCCGACCTGCGTATACCATTCCGCCCCATTGAGGACGATGGGGGGGATGCTTGCCAGCGTCTCGACATTATTGATGGTGGTTGGCTTGCCCCACAGGCCATGATCGGCAGGGTAGGGCGGGCGCGGACGCGGGTTGCCGCGTTTGCCTTCAATCGACGCCATCAGCGCGGTTTCCTCACCGCACACAAAGGCCCCCGCCCCCAGCCGGATTTCCACATCGAATGAAAACGGCGTATTGAGGATATCGTTGCCCAGCACACCCAATCTGCGGGCCTGCCGGATGGCAATCGTAAGGCGCTCAATCGCCAGTGGATACTCAGCACGTACGTAGATGTACCCCTTGCTGGCACCCACGGCGTACCCGGCAATCGCCATTCCCTCGATGACGCGGTGCGGGTCGCTTTCAAGCACAGCGCGGTCCATAAACGCGCCAGGATCGCCCTCATCAGCATTGCAGACCACGTACTTCTGCTCGCTGTCTGCCTTGGCAACCGTCACCCACTTGAGGCCAGTCGGGTAGCCGCCCCCGCCGCGCCCACGCAGCCCGCTGTCCATGACTTCCTGGAGGACGTCCTCGGGGTTCATAATGGTCAGCGCCAGCGCCAGTGCCCCGTAACCGCCAGCGGCGATGTATTCCTCGATGCGCTCCGGGTCAATTTCCCCGGAATTTGCCAGCACGAGCTTATGCTGACGGGCAAAGAATGGGATGCTGGTATCGATGCGCAGGCGTTCAACAGGGCCAACCCCCAGGCTGTCGACGATGTCCTTGACGTCTTGCGGGGTGACGTCACTGTACAGTACATCATCGGGCTGCACCTTGACCAACGGCCCTCTTGCACAGAGGCCCATGCACCCAACCCCTTTGGCTTTGCATGAGTGTTCCTCGTCATCCAGCGTTTCATTAAAGGCATCCAGCACCTTAGCGCTGCCCATTGATCGGCAGCTTGCAGCGGTGCAAACGTGGATGCTGTGTTCGTAGGCACCCTGTGCCTCTTGCTCCTCTTCAGAAATCTGTTCAAGTGTCTCATGCGAGATCATGTTGCTTTAATCCCTTCAGCTTATCCCCCAGCACATCCGGTGTAACTTCGGCGATCACCTCACCATCCAGTACCACCGCAGGCGCAAGGCTGCACGCCCCGACACAGCGTACCGTCAGCAGCGAGAGCAGTTCGTCTTCAGTGACTTCGCCTGGCTGCACGCCCAGTTCATCCTTGAGATACACCAGTAACTCCCTGGCTCCCTTGATGTAACAGGCCGTCCCCGTACACACTGAGCAGACATGGTCAGCAGCCGGTTTGAGTTGGAAGAAATGGTAGAAGGTTGCAACCCCCATCACATGGCTGGGGGCAAGGTTCAGGGCATCGGCAACAAAAAGCAGGGACTCTTTATCGAGATACCCAAACGATTCCTGGACCGTGTGCAACGTTTCAATGAGCGCATCGTGCCGGAATCCATTACGGCGCATGGCTCCCTGTACGATCTTCCATCGTTTGTCGTCCGATGGCAGTTGTAAGGCTTTGTATGACATGGTGTCCCCTTTTATAGACGCGGCAAAATCGCGCAGCCGCTGCTTAATGCCAACCTGATTATAAAACACAAGACCCACATTAGGCTGTTTTAAATTGCATAACTATTTGTGACAAATGTCACAAATAGAAATCTGCCATATTTTGATGGGACAAAATGGGGATCAAACAGGGCCTGCCCGGAAGCCGACAGGCCCTGTTATCGCATCTGAAGAATGCTAGGCGGCTTGCATCCGGCGCAGGTTATGACCGAACCCCGCGATAAACGACAGGATGCTGAAGATCAGCGCGGCCAGCACAAACAGCAGTGTCGTGTTCTGGATGGCCGTCGGGTCAGTGAGGCCGGGGAAGCGGCCAAACACCGCCATTTCCAGCCCGATCAGGATGCAGATCACGAACCCGATCAGCGTCACGATCCACACCCATGTCAGCGCGGGGCGTATCGATGGGGGCAGGGTCTTCGCCCAGCGGGTCAGCGGCTTATCGATGCGCGTGGCAAAGGCCCATGAGGGGATGAAGAACGCCACCTGCCCGATACCGCCGCCAACAAGAAACAACAGGATAAACAGGCCGAGAAACACCGCGCGGCCATGCGGTTTATCGAGGAAGAACAGCGACCATACGATGATAACCAGCCCAACCAGCATTGCCAGCAGCCCGGTGATCATGAAGTTGGGGATGATGGTAAAGGCCTCCTCGGTGCCCAGCGGCCAGAAGCGCTGTTCCGGCCCGATGGCCTGGATGATCAGCCCCGGCGTCGGCTGGTTGCCTTGAAGGAACTCAAAGAACCCGTGGTTCATCCCGCCGATCCCGAAGATCACGCCGATGGTCGTGGCGGTGATTCGGGTGGCATCGTACTTAAGCAGGGGAGAGCTGTCCGCTGTCATGGTAGAGTTTTCCTAGTGCTAATTCGATGACACCTAAAATGAAATACATGCTTTGAAGCCAGTGCGGGGGCCAGCCCAGGATGCTGACCTGGATCACGATCCATAAGACCAGGAACAGGCCCAGCCCCAGCGCCGCCCAGCCTGCCAGCGGATGACGCCGGAAGGTGAGGTAAGCCCCGGTCAGGCTGCCGATGCCGTTGACCAGCAGCAGCACGATGCCCGGGATCAGGAAATTGGGGAAGGGCGACCCTGCCAACGCATCAGCGGACAACATCATGCTGCCGCCTTCCGGGTGAATGATGAACATGAGGCCAGCCGGGATAGCACCAATCCCAACGAATATCTGAAGGATGCCCAGCACCGGGCGCAAGGCGTTCTGCATAGTATCTCCTGAGTGGGTAATTTGGAAATAACTCTCTATCGAAATAGTACGCAGCCGAACACGGTTTCGTTGCGCCGGGAATGCAAGCTGCGGCCCCTCACTCCTCCTGATTAACCGCCAACAGACAACACGCATCCAGCATTCCCGCAGGCGATGGGGTGCCCGGCCTCATCAATGAAGCGCAGCTCAAGCGGCCCTGATACCTGCTCAACCGTAAGCGGCAGCGTTACGTCATGGAAGGAGTACGGCTCCCATGCCGAGGATGGCTCGCCCGCCCACCCACTGATCAGTACGGCTTCACCGAGGACATCCCCGGCATCATCAAGAACCTGCACACCCCCACCGGGGATCGCTGTGCCCCCTACGCCCAGCACCAGCACGATCTGGCCCTCGGCATCGATGCGGTGCGCAGTCAGCGCCAGCGTGAACTCGTCGGAAGCGGGAGCTTCATAGGTGGTAATGGCGTCCCAGCCGGGCAGCAGCACCACGTTCTCACCTTCGGGCACACCCAGCGCGGCAAAGTAGCTGTAATATGAATCCGGTGTCACAGCCGAGGTGATCGGCACAATGTCGATCAGCGCCGCCGGGTGTTCCTCCAGTACATTACGCTGCCACACCTGTTCCGGGGGCAGGCCCGCCAGCGTCGCACCGAGGTAATTATCGTTGCCATCCAGCAGCAGGTAGTTTCGATAATCCACCAGGTGCGGGAACAGCACAGAAGGCCCGATCACGGTACGGTCGGCGGGGACCTCGACATAGATCAGATTGGCAATCGGCACCGCACGGCCATCCCCTGCGAGGCGGTCCTGCCTGCGCAGCAGCAGCATGTTGAACCCGTAGCTCGCCATCAGTGACGCCGCGAGAAAGCCGCTCACCCAGCGATAGATTTCGGTACGTGAGAAGGCAAAGATCGGGCGATCCCCGAATCCGCGTGTAATCAATGGGCCGAGGCCCAGCGTCCATACCGGCCACAGCGAGAGCAGATAGGAGATTTCGTTGGTGCGTTCCGCCATGCAGTAGCCGAGGAACGACCCCATCAGCAGGATCACCCAATGCCGGTCGGACTCGCGGCCACGGATCAGCGCCGCGATAATGGCAACCACCATGATCACGGTTTCGGCGGTGCTGTAGACTGTCAGGTAGTACATCTTCCAGCCGATAGATTGCAGTGTGCCCAGCAGGAAAGAGGTATCGCTGCTGAGGAACAGCAGCATCGAGTCGAGATAACGTTGTGGACCAAGCCTGAAGAACACCACATGGACCAGCACATAGACGCCCAACCCCAGCAGCGCTCCGCCGACGTAGACAAACAGCGGATCGCGGATGGCACGCCGCAGGTCGAAGCGCGTCTCAATCAGTTCTCTCACCGCACGCACAAGATAAACCACCCCGAACCCGAACATATAGCCCAGCGCGACGAGGTGCGTCTCTAAAGCGACAGCCGCCGCCAGCCCCAGCAGGAAGTGCGGCCACGCCTTCTTCTGCGGCCATGCCCACACATGCAGCAGTACCAGCCCGCTGACCGCCGCCAGGGTCAGCACGTCATTGCGGATGAAGGTCGTCTGCATCCACAGGAAGCTGAGCGAGCCCAGCGCCATCCCGACCCACGCCGTCTGCCGGTCATACCAGCGGCGCAGGGTCTGGAACAGCAGCGGCAGCGGCAGCACCCCGATCAGGTAGGTCAATGACCGGCCCTGTATCAACCCGAGGCCCGCCGCCCGCGCCCACAGCCCATGCACGGCGACGGTGTAACCCCACGGCGGGCGCAGCAGCATCTCCGCCGGGGCGCGGAACATCGGTGCGCTGATCGGCCCGCCGCGCATCACACTCGATGCGGTGTTCAGGTAAATTCCTTCGTCGGACCACACGTAATCCAGCAAAATCATCCCCCAGCGCAGCGTCAGGCCCAGCGCCACCACGCCGATGCTGGCGATGATCAGCATCGCAGAGGCCCGTTTGCCCTCCTCAAGCTGGAGCAGCAGCAGGTACAGCGCCATCAGCAGGAAGGCCACCCCAAAAAGGATGTGCGGCAGCAGCCCAAATCGATACCATGTAAACGCCAGCGCCGGGATCAGCGCGATCAGCATCATCAGGCCCAGCAGCCCCGACCGCCGCAGCCAGCGGACGCGGGCGTCGGTGAATACGACGTGGTACAGCCCACCCCCAAAGACAGCCAGCGCCAGCACAACGACGGTCACAACCCCGGTCAGCGCAGCACCGACGGTCAGCGACAGCTTAAAAAAGGTAATCACCCCTTCCGGGGGGAACAGCAGCAGCTTGAGGCTGATCAGCCCCCAGGTGGCGGCCTCCAATACGAGAAAGGCACGAGTGAGATGAAAACGGTTCTTGAGATCGATCACGGGTGTCACATCCATCTGGTATGAGTTGGTAGCGTGAATTCTATCATGAAGCGGCCCCGGTGTCAGGATGGTATTCCCCGCGCTGGATATTGAGTACACCCCCTGTTTAGCGGTACACTTGCAGCAGACTCCTCTGAACAATCAACAGGCCTGCCGGGTGGCGGGCAGTCAGGATGTGACATGCTGCTTGCAGGTGATATTGGCGGAACCAAAACCAACCTGGCGCTTTTCTCCGAGGCGGACGGGGCACATAAACCCTATTTCGAGAAGTCCTACCCCAGCGGGGAGTATGACGGCCTCAAAGCCATCGTGAGGGACTACCTTGCCGAAGTCGGCAAAGAGGTGGAGTCGGCATGTTTTGGTGTGGCGGGGCCGGTCGTCGATGACCGTGTGCAGGTCACGAACCTGCCGTGGGTGGTCGATGCCGCCAACCTGAAATCGACCTTTGGCTGGGATGCTGTGGACTTGCTCAACGACCTCGAGGCGATTGCCTGCGCGATCCCGATCCTCGAACCGGATGACCTGTTCACCCTCAGCGAAGGTGAGGCCGAGCGAGGTGGCGCGATTGCGGTGGTGGCCCCCGGCACCGGGCTGGGTGAAGCCTTCCTGGTTGATTTCGGTGGGCGCTATTATGCTCACGCCTCCGAGGGCGGACATGCCTCGTTTGGCCCGGTCGGCGCGATCCAGATCGGGCTGCTCCAGTACCTAAATGAGCAGGGGCATCATCACGTCAGTTATGAGCGCGTGTGTTCCGGCATCGGCATCCCCAACATTTACGCCTACCTCAAAGCCAGCGGCTTCGCCGAGGAACCCGCTTGGATGACGGAGGCGATCGCTGCCAGTACAGACCCCACGCCCGTCATCATGAATGCCGCACAGGACGCGGAAAAAGATACCCCACTCGCGCGACAGACGCTGATCACCTTCGTGGAAATCCTCGGCTCCGAGGCGGGTAACCTCGCGCTCAAGGTGTTCTCGACCGGCGGGATTTACCTTGGCGGCGGCATCCCGCCGCGCATCCTTAAGGCCCTGCAAACCGAGACCTTCCTCGAACATCTGCGCCGCAAGGGCCGCTTCCGTGACCTGCTGACCGCGATGCCGGTCCATGTGATCCTTAACGCGCAGGCGGCTCTGCTGGGCGCGGCGGCTTTCGGGCTGGCGGAACGTGCGTGAACGGATTCCAGCACAGCCTTATACTTAACCTAACCCCGAAGGAACCCAAGCACACACGGAGAATGACGAACCATGACCTACGAAACCATCATCGCAGAGACCCACGACAGGGTCGGGCTGGTGCGGCTCAACCGCCCCAAAGCCCTCAATGCGCTCAACAACCAGTTGATCCGTGAATTGACCGACGCCCTCGCTGCCTTTGACGCCGACCCTGCCATCGGCGCGATGGTCCTCACGGGTAGTGAGAAGGCCTTCGCTGCCGGGGCTGACATCAAGGAGATGGCCGAGAAGACCGCCGTCGAAATGGTGCAGGCCGATATGATCAGCACCTGGGATCAGATCGCGAAGTTCGATAAGCCGCTGATCGCGGCGGTGGCGGGCTTTGCGCTGGGCGGCGGATGTGAACTGGCGATGATGTGCGACATGATCATCGCCGGGGATAATGCCGTGTTCGGCCAGCCGGAGATCAACCTCGGCGTGATCCCCGGGGCAGGCGGCACCCAACGGCTCACTCATGCCGTCGGCAAGGCCATCGCCATGGAAATGATCCTCAACGACCGCCGCCTCAGTGCCGAGGAGGCCGCCGCCTTCGGGCTGGTCAACCGCGTGGTGCCTGCTGCCGATGCCGTCGCTGAGGCGCTGGCGCTGGCCGGGGAAATCGCGGGGCGTGCGCCCGTGGCGGTGC
>CAYMGV010000061.1:0-15767 GCA_964390105.1 uncultured Anaerolineae bacterium
GACGCAACCGTTCCTGAACCGCCGCCAGCAGACTCTGGTGTTGGAAGAGCCGCTCGTACTTCCGGTGCTGAATCTGGACAGCCATCGCGTGATCCAGGTGCTGGTCAATCTGCTGTCCAACGCCAGCAAGTACAGCCCGATGGAGTCCTGCATCACCGTGCGCGTGACGCTGCCGGATGGCTCCGTGGAACGTTTCCCGGCAGATGGGGCGCCGCTGACCTTCGTTGATACGGTGCAGACCGGACTGTACCGCGTGGAACTGCTTGATGGGCTGGAGGTGCAGCAGGAAGCGGCCTTTGCCGTCAACCTGTTTGCGCCGGGGGAAAGCCGCATCACGCCACGGAGCGCCATCCTGATCGGTGGGGCCGAGATCGGCGAGATTGGCGCGCAGGACCGCTTGGGTCAGCGGGATACCTGGTGGATCGCGGGGGGGCTGGCGCTGCTGGTGCTGCTCATCGAGTGGTGGGTATTCCATCGTGGTGCGATCATCCCAAGGCGTGAGCAGGCCCGGCGTGAAGCGGGTGGGCCACTGACCACCGGGCGCGGTTAAAGCGGTCTTAACCAGCGCGCAGTACTGTTATTTCTGAATAATCTTCAAACTGGAAAGTGGAGTCGAATGACGATTGTCTACGTGCTGCTGGGATTGCTCGGCATGGCGCTGGTGGCGGTGATTGCGCGCATCAGGTGGCTGAATAAGGTGCTGCCGTACACCTACGAAGAACTTTTTGTGCTGCCGGATGAGGCGTTTCTCGAAGCACGCAAACCCTGCGCGGTCGAAATGGATGGCGTGTTTAACATGCGCGATATCGGTGGCTATGAAACAGTCGAGGGACGCCGGGTGAAGTGCGGGCTGGTCTACCGGTCGGCCTTTCTCTCCGAACTAACCGAAGCAGACAGGGATCGATTCACGGCGCTGGGGATTCAGCGCGTGTATGACCTGCGCACGCCGAAGGAAACGGCTGAACGCCCCGGCAAGCTGCCCGACGGTGTGCAGGTCATCTCCTTGCGTATAGTGGAGCAGGAACCCATGAAGCGGCTGCGTGTCTTTATGAACCGTCACCGCTTACTGGACATCTTCAGCGAATCCTACCGGGGGCCGCTGCTGGACGAGGGTGCCGCGAAGTACGGTCAGTTGATCCGGGATATCACCGATCCTGGAAAGCTGCCCGTGGTGTATCATTGTACGGCGGGCAAGGACCGCACCGGTATTGCGACGGCGCTGATCCTTGAGGCGGTCGGTGTTCCACGGGGCACCGTGATCAATGACTATCTGATGAGCAACCTCAGCGCTGAATACTGGCTGAATGACATCGAGGTGCAGATGGTGGAAAACGGTGTGACATGGCTCAAGGCGCAGCAGTTATGGCCGCTGATTGCGACGTCTCCCCGGTTGATCAACGACCTGTTTGACCATATCGATCAGACACACGGCGGCGTGATCCCGTTCCTGGTGAATGAGGCCGGGCTGACAATGGCGGAGATCGATCAGCTAAGAGAGACGCTGCTGGAGTAGGGGTATTGCCTCACTTGCAGCGCCCGCACAAGCTGTGTCTATTCCGGGTAGGGCACGATCAGGTCGGAGTCGTCACGGATGGCGAGGCCCATCACGGTTTCGCCCTGGTAGCGGATCACGCCGTGCTGCCAGCCGAGGACGAAGCCGTCCCATTCGCTGCGCAGCAGGCCATCATCGGGGCCGACGGGCTGCCCGAAGATATCCACCAGCCGAACCAGTGGCTCGCCTTTCGAGAAGCGCTCTCCGGCGCGTTTGAGCATGTGAACTACGCCGGAGGCAGGTACATAAGGGGCCATGTGGCGGCGCACCCGGAACCCGGCATCAATGACCGGGATGCCCTCAATGGGTTCGCGCTCGCCATCAAGCAGGCCGTAAAGGCGCATCGCGTTGCGCAAGCCTGCACCACAGGCTTCGGGCACATTCTGATCGACATGCATCCATGAGCCGAGTTCAACGGTGATTGACGGGATCCCACCCTTATTGAGGATGGCACCGCTCACAGAGCGATGCAAATCTTTTGAGATGTACGAATCGGCGGCAAACTCATTGATGATGGTGAAGCCAAAGGCCGCGATCAATTCATCGACCTGTGCCTGGAGTTTCTGGGACTCCCGGCGGCCACGGCCACGGGTGCTGCCCTTCCAGTAGAAGATCGGGTCGCGGAACACAAAGGGAATCGAGCCGATCCAGGCGTTGTGCAGGTCGATCAGGCAGCAGGGGGATGTGGCGATGATGGCCTCATAGAGACGGTTGAAGGCGTCTTCCAGCGCGCTGGTGACACCGGTTGGGGTGTCGTCGCCGGAGGCCGGTTTGATATCCGGGAACTGGCGGTTCGGATCGTTGGTGCTGGTGAAGGGCACCCGTTTCTTGATCTGCATACCGGCAGGGCTGAGTGCGGGGACTGCGATCAGGGTGCCCTTGAGATTCTTGACGAGGTCTTCCGTGATGAGGGTGTGGAGTGTGATCATCCCGGCGTGTTCATCGCCGTGAATGCCGGTGGTAATCCACATCACCGGGCCATCCTGCTGGCCCTGCGCGATGATGACCGGGATGCGGTCGGGCGATCCGGTGGGCAGCAGGACGCCATTGAACCAGCCTGCCTGGATCGAACCCGGCTTTGCGACTGCCGAGCCGATAGTAAGGGAACTCATATCCATTCACTTTCCTGACCATGATGATAAGGAAAGTGTACCACCGATTCAGGCTTACCGGAAGGCGTAAAGCCCCTATTCAGCGCTGGTGAGGGCGCTCAAAAGCGCGCGGGCGGCCCACAGCCCCGACATGGCAGCCCCCTCGACGCGGGCGCTGGCAAAACCATCCCCGCAAAAAGCCAATGGGGGCAGGTCCCCGGCCACCAGGAAACGGCCTTCATGCGGGCGCAGCGGCAGCGCGTAGCGCCAGCGTTTAAGTAGGCGCTCTTTGATGACGGCACCCTCGGCCATGAAGGGGCGCAGCGTTTCAAGCAGGTCATCAAGGACCTGCTGATCGGCGGCATCGTAATTGATGCTGCTGTAGGTGGGGCTGGCTTGCACCGTAATGATACGCGCCTGCGGGGAAATCCCCTTACGCTGGTTATCCGCCATCCAGTAAACCGGCTCCTGGCGACGCTGAAGGGCACCCGGTTCGGGCAGGTGTACCTCACCGTCAACGTGGTACATCGCGGCAAGGCAGGGGTCATAGGTGATGTCTTCCAGCGCGGCACGGTCATGACGGCTAAGAGCCACCGTCCCGGCATCCAGCAGGGTAAGCGACTGCGGGATGGGCGGAGTCATGAGCAGGGCCGGGGCCTCGAAGGTGGTCCCATCAAGCAGCCGCACCTGCCAGCCGTCCCCGTCATCATTCAGCATGACAGCGGCAGCCTGTGCGTTGAGGCGTACGTCGATGTCCTGGGCGAGGTGCGCTGGAAGCTGGTTCATCCCGTCATGTACGGCGTAGCGGGCGTGGCCCTCAAGATGGGACATCTGCACACTGCCGTCACTCCAGCCATAGGACCAGCGAAACACGATGCCCTCATTCTGCCAGTGGTTGATGAACTCGCGAAACTCCGGTTCACGGGTCGTAAAAAACTGCGCACCGTGGTCAGCCCAGCCGGTAGCAACCGGGCGGGTTGCCATGCGCCCGCCGGGGCGGGCGGCTTTATCCAGCACGATAGCCCGCTGCCCGGCACGCTCAATCAGCCCGGCAGCCATCAACCCGCTGATACCAGCCCCAATGATGATGACCTTGATTTGCTGTGTCATGTGATAGCCCCTATCGCCTGTGGTGTGTGTTGTGGTGGTAAGCGGCGGCGTCTCATGCTACGCTCACGCTAGGGTAATTATAGTATAGGGAGTGTAGTGATCACAGCATCAATGGAATCGCCAGATGACAGAAACGACGCGCTCAACTGGTTTGACCCACTGTATGCGCGTGCCCGGCAGGGCCTGTCACGGGTGCCCTGGGCACGCTATGAGCCGGATTGGGGGTTGATGGCGTGGGTCGAGGCCAATGGGGGTGCCTTTGCCGGGCGCAGCGCGCTGGTGGTAGGCTGCGGCCTCGGTGATGATGCCGAGTATCTTGCCGAAAGCGGACTCAACGTGACAGCGTTTGATGTGGCCGCATCGGCTATTGACTGGTGCCGCGCCCGGTTCCCGGAGAGTAGGGTTGATTACCGTGTCGCGGATTTGTTCGATCCCCCGGCTGCTTGGGTTGGGGCATTTGATTTGGTGTTCGAATCGCGTACGGTTCAGTCTCTGCCGGTCGGGATGCAGCGCGATGCTATGCGGCGTATCAGCCGGTTTGTGACCCGTGACGGGATACTGTATGTATTCTGCCGGGTACGTTCAGAGGAAGATTTACCACAAGGCCCGCCGTGGCCGCTGGCTCCCTCGACGATCAGGATGTTGTTCGAGGATGGCTTCCGGCAGCAATCATTTCATCAGCAGCCGATTGCGCCCGGTATACCTGCCTGGCGTTGGCGCGTGGTACTGGAAAAGGACACCTCCTGATGACGGAAGACAACATCCGGATGCAGATCGTAGGGTTAAGCGGCAGCCTGCGTGAACGCAGCTACACGCGCATGGCATTAAGTGCGGCGCTGCGCGGCGCATCAATGACGGGGCCATGACGCGCGGTTTGGCTATCTGCACTCCGCGCCGCAAACGCTGGAATTTCTCAAGGCGTGGGAGCGTGCCCCGGACAATCCCGGTGGGGAAGGGTAGGAACCACCTGCTTTATCAACAAAAAAACAGCCCGGAGCGAAAGCCCCGGGCTGTTTTGCCAGTACCGTACGATGACGTGCGGTATCGGACGTGCGGTGTTATTCAGTGACGACCGGCAGGCCAGCCTCGGCCCATGCGCCGAAGCCGCCCTTGACGTTGCGGACGTTGGTGTAGCCGAAGGAGCGCAGGATGGTAGCGGCGATGTTGCCACGGGTACCAACGGCGCAGTAGACGACGATATCAGCATCTTTCTCAGCAGGCCACATATCCATCAGGTTGAGCATTTCCTCAAGCTGGATATTGGTGGAACCTTCGATCCAGCCGTTCTCGGCCAGTTCTTCCGGCTTGCGCACATCGATGATGACCGGGGTTGCACCGTCGATCAGTTCCTCGTTCAGCGCGACTGATTCCAGCAAACCCCAGCCCTGCGGCAGGTTGTTGGCGGCGGCCTGAAGTTCAGCCAGAACCTTGGCGTCCGGCTCGATGGCGTTCAGTTCGACGAGTTCAGCGCCGGTACCTTCGACCGTCGGGAAACCAGCCTCGACCCAACCGCCGTAGCTGCCGCCCATCATGGCCTTGACATCGGTGTAACCGAGCTGGCCGAGCAGGGTGGTGCCGATGACGGCACGCCAGCCGCTGCCGCAGTAGACAACAAGCGGGGTATCAAACGCGGGCAGCACTGCGGGGTTATCCAGCAGCGTGCCAATCGGCAGGTTGATAGCGCCTTCGATGTAGCCATTTTCTTCAAGTTCGGAGGCTTCACGGACATCAATCAGGAACAGGTCTTCTTCAATCAGACGCTCGTTGACGGCGGCGGGGGTGATGGTGTTGTAGCTTTCCATGTTGGCGAGGTATGCGGCGGTCGGCGTGACGAGGTCAGCGGCACCGCCCTCGTATGGCAGGCCAGCCTTGACCCATGCGGTGAAGCCGCCCTTGACGTTGCGGACGTTGGTGTACCCGGCGGCGCGCAGGATGGTAGCGGCGATGTTACCACGGTCTCCCACCTTGCAGTAGACAACGATGTCAGCATCCTTGTCTTCCGGCCAGGCGTCCATCATGTTTACCATTTCCTCAAGCTGGATGTGAACCGACCCCTCGATGTAACCTTCGCTTGCCAGTTCTCCCGGTTTACGAACATCGATGATGATCGGGGCTGCGCCTTCGACCAATTCTTCGTTAAGTGCAGCGGCTTCAAGCAAGCCCCAGCCTTGCGGCAGGTTGTGCAGGGATTCCTGGAGTTGGGCCAGCAGGGCTTCGTCGTACTCGATAGCGTCGAGGACTTCAGGCTCAGCGCCGGTGCCTTCAACTGTCGGGAAGCCAGCTTCAACCCATCCGCCGTAGCTGCCACCCACCATGGACTTGATATCGGTGTAGCCGAGCAGGCCCATCTGGGTTGCACCGAGTACGGCACGCCAGCCGCTGCCGCAGTAGACGACAACCGGGGTATCGAAAGCGGGCAGCACGGAGGGGTCATCCAGCAGCATGCCAATCGGCAGGTTGATGGCCCCTTCGATGTAGCCATTTTCCTCCAGTTCGGAGGTTTCACGGACGTCGATCAGGAAGATGTCGCCTTCGATGAGCATTTCATTGACGGCGGCAGGATTGGTGAAGTTGTAGCCTTCCATGTTGGCGAGGAAATCAGCCATGGCCGGGGTCATGTCGAATTCTGCCATAGGCTCTTCCTCGGCAGGTTCTTCTTCAGCGACCGGCTCTTCTTCAACAACTTCTTCAGCCGGTTCTTCGACGACAGGCGCTTCCACGGCTTCTTCAACCGGGGCCGGGGTGCATGCACTCAGGAGGAGTGAGAAGACTAACCCGGTAAGCAGAATGTATTTACGTGACATTTGGATGCCTTCCTGTTTTACTAAGGTTTCTTTTGAAGGGCGGGCCACTGGGTCATGGCCCGCCCTTACTCACTCAGGGTGTAGCTGGGACTTCCTGTACGATGATCGTCCGGTTCGCTTCGAGTTCAGCGGGTAGAACCGCGTCTTCGGTCAGGAAAATCTCCGCGTTGCCGTGGCATGCATCGCAGGATTCGGTCTGAGGCGTGCTCAACTGGATGTTGTGCGGTGTGGCCTCAAGCCAGGTCGGACGTTCATCGAAATTGGTCAGCAGGTCGTCGCCGTAGTAGGCGAAGGACTCGGTGTCAATTGGAACGTGCCGGACCACAACCCATTTCCACGGGCGCTCCTCGCTGGGTTCCTCGTTCAGCGCGATGCGGAATTCCATCCACGAGGGGTCAATCGTATAGTACGGGATGCCTTCCTCGTTTTGCTGGACGTGGCAGCTGGAGCAGTTCTTGTATGCGATTGAGTGACACACCTGGCAGGACATGGTGTCCAGCCCGTGAATGCTGTGTTCGGGGATGTCGGAGTCTTCACCCACAACCCCTGCGTGGCAGGATTCACATTGTGGTGTGCGCGCGCCATCGTAGCGATGGGCGGCTTCAACATCCATACCGTGCAACTCGTTGCCGGTGTGACATTCAACGCAGTTCATGCGGTTGGCAAAGTGAACGTCGGCGGAATAGCCTTCGTTGCGGCCTGTGTATTCATCTTTAACGCGGCTGCCGTGGCAGGCCGTGCAGGTCCGCGTCATGGGTGGTGTGAGTACCACCTGGTGGCCTTCAAGCAGGCCGCCGCCGACACTGTCCGGCTGGGAGATATGGCAGTCCCCGCAGGTGGTGTGGCAGCTGTTGCAGTGGTTGGCCTCCATGTCCTCAAGGACCGGGTGATTCTCCGGTACGCTGCGCTCATACAGGGCATGATCGTAGCCAGCGAGGGTGGTATGCAGGCTTTCTGAGGCGCTTGCCTGGATGTCTGAATGGCACTGACCGCACACCTGGTGTTCCTCGTCAGCGGGGTCCGGGATCAGGCCGTCATGAGCCTCCTCGAAATCCGCAGAGGTGGTGCCGCCGTGGCATTCAATACAACTGATAGAACCGTGGACGTCTTCGGCCAATAAATCTAAATCGACCAGGACCTTTTCCCATGGCTCCAACGGAGCCACTTCGCCACCTCACCCTTCGCCGGAGGAAAGTGCTTCCCCGGCGGCCTCCTCTTCGACGGCCAGCTGCTCAAGAACCTCCTGGTTGGAGTGACAGTCCTGGCAGTTTGCATCTTCGGCAACTTCAGGCGTAGCGGTGGCATCCGGGGTGCCGTCATCGGCATCCTCGGCGCTATCATCCAGGAAACTAACCTCGGTCGGTGCCTGGGCCGTAAGGGTGGCGAAGTCATCATAGGGGATGTAGTCTTCAATATCGACCGGGCCACAGGCTGCAAGCAGCCCAAGCGCGGCGATCACCAGCAAGCCCAGGACAGCGAAATGTGATGAGGTTTTCACAGTTTCCCCTTTCCTGTTGTGCAAAGGGATGGCTTATTCCACCCCAGGATAACAATGCTAAATCGGATTGTTAACGTCCAGTATTGTGAATAGTTTCACATCATACTCAAGTTTAAAAGCTAATGGGCGCTGATGTAATGGATAGCTGTAATGTTCTGCCCTGATAAATGTCACTTATTAGAAACTTACATATATAAGTTTTTATTATTGGTTGGGGCGCTATTTATTACCCGTTTTTCTATAGATGTGACGTGTGGTGCGTGGTGCGTTACCATCACTGGGGATATTTACAACAGAAGGAGAACAACATGCTGTCGACGCTGCAGGAACTGCTGCTGCGCACCTTTATGGGGAATACGCTGTGGAACTGGCTGGTGTCCTTGCTGGTGGTCATTATTGCACAGGTGGCGCTGTACTTTCTGCGAGGGACGGTGGTCTCGCGGCTCCGCAAATCAGCAAAGAAGACCGATAGCCCATTTGATGATGTCATAGCGGATGTGCTGGCACGCACCAATGGGCTGGTGTTCCTGCTGTTGTCGCTGTTCGCCGGGACACAGTTCATCGTATTGCCTTCGGAGGTCGAGGTGTTTTTCCGCACCGCCGCGATCATTGCTGCGCTCATCCAGATCGGTATCTGGGGGACAGAGCTGCTGCGTTTCGCGATACGGGGGTGGGTGCAACGCCGGACACCGGAAGAACAGGAAATGGACAAGACCACGGTCTCCGCGCTGAACCTGCTCATGCAGTTGGTGGTGTGGTCGATTGTGGTGATCCTCGCGCTGGATAACCTGCCCGGCGTTGAAGTAAACTCTCTGATCGCGGGGCTGGGTATTACCGGCATAGCGGTTGCGCTGGCGGTGCAAAACGTACTGGGTGAGCTGATCGCCTGGTTGGCGATTGTGCTGGACCGCCCGTTTGTGATCGGCGACTTTATCGTGGTCGGTGACATGTTGGGGACGGTGGAAAAGATCGGCATCCGCACCACGCGTGTGCGCAGCCTGCAGGGTGAAGAACTGATCTTATCGAACAACAACCTGCTTGACAGCAGCATCCAGAACTTCAAGACGATGGAGGAACGCCGCGTGGTGTTCCAGGTTGGTGTGACATACGACACACCCGCCGGGAAGCTTGAAGCCATACCGGGCATGATAGAGCGGCTCATTGAGCCGGTGGAAGGTGCGCGGTTTGACCGGGCGCACTTCAGCGGCTTTGGTGATTCGGCGCTGTTGTTCGAAGTGGTGTATTACGTCGATACGGGGGATTATGTACTTTACATGGATATCCAGCAGGAAATCTACCTGAACCTGCTGAAGCAGTTCAATGCGGAAGCCATCGAGTTTGCCTTCCCGACCCGGACAGTGATTCTACAACAGGAATGAAACGAGACCTCCTGGCCCTGCGTACAAAGGATCAGGAAGGATGACAGCTTATGAAATCAAACCGTATTGTCACGATGGCTGCCGTGGGGATGATGATCATCGCCATTACGGCCATCCTCCTGATCGTGGGGCTGCTGGGCTGGCTTTCCCTGAATCCATCGGTGGCGGTTGCTGACCTGGCAGCTACTGCGACCACCACCCTCACCGCCACTGCCACCGCAAGCCCCGCCATGACGACCCCCGTGCTCGAAACGAACAGTGCCAGCGGCACGAACAGCAGCGGAACGCCTGCGCCTGCGGCAACCGCGACTCACGCAGCACCGACTCCGGCCACGGTACCGCCAACGGCAACCCGGCCAGCGCCGACCGCCACCCATACGACAGCGCCACCGGCTACGATGGCCGCGACCAGCACCTTTTTACCCGCGCCCAGTTCGACCGCAACCGTGGCGTTACAGCAGTACAGCGGGGCAGGGGATTACCAGGCCTACGACTACAGCGGCCAGATGCTGGCTGTCATTAACCAGGCGCGCTGTGACAACGGCCTGACTCCGCTGACGCTCAACGAGCAGTTGGGGGCGGCAGCGCTGGCCCATGCCATTGATATGGCGACGAACAACTTCTTCAGCCACACGGGGTCGGATGGCAGTGATGTCTCGGCGCGCGTCACCGCGACGGGCTACCCATGGCGGCTGGTGGGGGAGAACCTCGCCGGGGGGCCAAACGACCCGGCTCGCGTCCATGAGATGTTGATGAACTCGCCGGGGCATCGCGCCAATATCCTCGACCCTGGCTACCGGGAATTCGGGCTGGGCGTGATTAACCGTGAGGCAGCCGAATACCGGTGGTACTGGACAGAGGTGTTTGGCGCAACAGGCAGTGAACCGATCTCCTGCTCGGATATTGGCCTGTAGGAAGGACAAAGATCACCTGGGCAATGGTCATACGCCCCTTTACCTACAGTGAAGATTCCTGTACGATAGAAGAAATACAGGTAGTAGTGTCAGGGGGATTAACATGGCATACGTGACCGATATTTATCCCATCCCCGATGAGCGCGCCGCTGTGCTGTTTGAAGCCGGCATCCGCACTCAGATGGACCTACTCGAACGGTGCAGCAGCCCGGCCAACCGTAATACGGTTGCCCGGCAGACCGGCATCCCGGCCCAAACACTGGCGCGCTGGGCGCATTGCGCGGACCTATGCCGTATTCGCGGTATGAATCATCATGTCTTCGAGTTGCTGTGGGATGTGGGCGTCAAGAGCATGTATCAACTTGCTCACGCCAACCCGCACACGCTGGCGGCCCAACTGTTGGTGGTCAACCAGAAACGGCGCATTCTTAACAATCCGCCTGATGAGATGCGGGTGGGGGATTGGATCAGCCAGGCACAGCAGCTCCCCATCCTGGTTTCCGACTGAGCAAGCAGGGCGTGAAGGGCCACTTTCACGCCCGTTTTTGTCCATCATCGCTGCGCAATTAGTAGTGGGGGTTTGTGCTGCCTCGCCACTATGCTCTCCGCCAATTGCTGCTATACTAACTGATACCAGATGCCATTCCCCTGCGTATTGAGTCACATGAGTATGCGATGGGCATGGCCCGTTTTTCTGATCAGTTAGTGGAGCTGTTATGGAAGCAACCTATGTGCTGGATTACGATGTTTACGCGCTGGATCGGGGGGAAAACGCGTTTGTTCTCGCGAAGATCACGGGGGTCGGCAGCGACGAGCGCCTGAACCGCCCACCGCTCAACCTGAGCCTGGTGCTGGACCGTTCGGGATCGATGGCGGGCGATAAGCTCGATCATGTGAAGCAGGCCGCGGCCTTCCTGGTTCAGCACCTGACCCCGCGTGATCGCCTGAGCCTCGTGACCTATGATCACATGGTCGATGTGGTGATGGCATCCAGCTTCATGACCTACAAGGACCCATACGTGCAGGCGATCAACACCATTCGTGCGGGTGGCTCGACCAACCTCTCCGGTGGGTGGATGAAAGGCTGCCAACTGGTGGAGGCCCAACGGACCGAGGGCGGTGTTAACCGTGTACTGCTGCTGACCGATGGTCTCGCCAACCAGGGCATCACGGACCATGTGCGGCTGGGCAAGATGGCCGCTGGCAAGCGCTCCGAGGGTGTGACGACAACCACGATGGGCGTCGGGATGGGCTTCAATGAGGATTTGCTCACGCGGATGTCTTCCAATGGGGGAGGGGCGTTCTATTTCATCGATAACCCCGATCAAGCCCCGGCAATCTTCAAGGAAGAACTGACCGATCTGCTCAACGTGGTTGGGCAGAACCTCGTGATCACTGTGATGCTGGAGGCGGGCGTTAAACTGGTGGGCCAGTTGACCAATTACACGCAGACCGACGGGGCCGCGGGAGCGGAGTACTGGCTGGGTGATCTGTTTGCGGAGGAGGAGAAGATCTTCCTGATCGAACTGGCTTTACCTGAACATGGCGATGAGGGCGAAGTGAAGGTCGGGACGCTGCGCTTTGAATATGACGAACTGGGCGAGGAGACGGTGCAGCACCGCGTACTCGACCTGTCGATCATGGTTAATGTCAAGGCGGTTGCTGGCCTTGAGGGCCGCAACCGCAATGATGAGGTGGCGAAATCTGTGTATATGTTGCAGGCAGCCCGTGCGCGTGAGCAGGCCGTCGATTACGCTGATAAAGGCGACTTCCACACCGCCAGCCGCACGCTGTCTAACATCGCTGATGCGATACAGGAAGCCGGGATCGTCGATCCCGATCTTCAGCGTGAACATGACATGCTGCGCGAGGAAGCGGTCGATATGGAGATCGGTGAGAGCCGCTACGACAGCCATGCCCGCAAGACCAGTGTCACCAAGACCATGTACAGTATGCGCGGCTTCCAGAAATCGGCGTCGTCTGCCGGGGCGCACAACCGTATGAAGGCCAGCCGCGATGCAGTTGAGCGCAGCGGGCCAGCGCCGAACTGGCTGGCATGGCGCAAGGAAGCACGCGCATTGGGTGACGCCCCGATCCGAATTGGCCGGGCTTCTGATAATGAGGTTGTTGTGAAAGATGAAGAAGCATCCGGGTATCACTGCGAGATCATCAAAGAGGGTGATGCCTTCTATCTACAGGACGTGGGCAGCCTGAACGGCACGTATGCCAACGGTGGCAGGCTTGAAGGCCGCTTCCGGTTGAGCGTGGGTGATGTGTTCACGGTCGCGGGGACGTTGTTCATGCTGCACGGAAATGATTTCAAGCCGCTTAAGCCTGATGCCAAGACACACCAAGACAGCCCGACTGAATAGCGGTTGGGTCGGGGCGCTGCTGGCGCTGATGTTGAGCAGTGCCGCGTGTAACCTGCCGGGGTTGGCGGCGTTCAGCCCTGCTGTTGAGCCGACTCGCACGCCGATCCCGGTGGGCGATGGACCGACCCCCATCGTTGAGACACCAACTTCGGCCCCTGAAGCTGTGGCAGCGGAGGGCTGGCAGCCCGTGGGGCAGGGTCTGGAGACCCGTGACGTATTGATCCCGGTATCAGGGTTGGATCAATCCGTGGTCGGCCATGCTGTTCGTATCGACCCGGCACGATGGGATGTGCGTGTGCATTATACACCGTCATCACCGCGTACGGTGGGGGATTGGCATCGTGACCTCGGTGCGACGCTGACGATCAACGCCGGGTTCTTTTTGCCGGATAGAACCTCGCTGGGCCTGATTGCTGCCGAGGAAGGCCGCTTCGGGCAGAGCTTCGCGCGGACTGGCTACGCAGGCATGATGACGATACGGGATGATACGCTGAACATCCGCTCGCTGGGGCAGTATCCGTACACGGACTCCGAGCCGCTCGATTACGCGGTGCAGGGCCGCCCGATGCTGCTGTACCCGGGGCGCTTCCCGGTGGAGTTCACCTTATCCCCGGAACTCAGCCGGCGTACCGCCATCGGGCAGGACAGCCTCGGACGGCTGATCATCGTGGTGCATGAAGGTGGGTTCGTTTCATTGTATGACCTGCGTGACTGGATGGCGACCACCAACGAAGCCGATTTTTTCGTGGCCGTCAACCTTGACGGCGGCGGCTCGACCGGGCTGTACCTTGAGAGCGACACCGCGATTCGGATCAACTCATGGACTGATGTTCCCTCTGTGATTGCAGTTTATCCACGCCCGTGAACCGGGCGTCATGGGAGTAGAACATGCCTCGACTGGATGATTTCCGCGCGTACCGGGACCGTATGAACGCCCGGATTCTTGAGGATGCCGATCATCTCGGCATCAAGCGCTTTTTCAACCTTGATACCGCGGCCTATCGTGATAACGCACTTGATGCGGAGACGAAGGAACTACTGGGGCTGGTGGCCTCGGCAGTGCTGCGCTGTAATGATTGTATTGATTACCACCTGATCCAGTGCGTGGCGGCGGGCTTCAGTGATGAAGAACTGCTCGATGCGCTCAACGTGGCGCTGGTGGTGGGCGGCAGCATTGTGATCCCGCATCTGCGGCACGCGGTGGAAACCATCGACCTGCTGCGGGCCGAAGCGGCGGAAGGCTGATCATGGCGGAGATAACCGTGTATCGTGCTGATCTGGCTGGCGGTTTGACTCCACTTGACGTGACGGCGGCCACACTCGATGAGGCCACGCTGAAGACCGGCCACGGGGTATACGGGGTGTTCCGTTTGTATCGACCCGCTGATGGTTCTGCTGAGCCGCGCGTGTTCGGGCTGGATCGTCACCTTGACCGGATGCGCAATTCGGCGCGGCTGCTGGGCTATGACTTCCCATGGGGCAATGAGGATCTGCGGGCCGTACTGCGTGAAGCGCTGGCAGTTAGCGGGGTAGGGTTGGCTCGCATCCGGTTGACGGTGCCCTATGATGCCCTGGCGACTGCCGTTATTACGCTTGAACCCTACCAGCCGATCCCGGCAAGCCTGTATGAGAACGGGGTAGCCGTTGGGCTGGTCGATGCAGCGCGCAGCACGGCACACGCCAAGGATACGCGCTTCATTGAGGAGCGTGTATCCTTGACGAATAAAGAAATGTATGAAACTATCCTTGTAGGGCCAGATGGTGCTGTGCTGGAAGGTACAACCAGCAACGTCTATTTTGTCCTGGTTGGCACCTTCAGGACTGCCGGTGACGGTGTGCTTGAGGGCGTGGCACGGCGATTGCTGCTGCAGGCCGCATCGCGTGTGCTGCCAGTTGAGACAACGGCCATCCAGCGCGATGATTTGCCCTCGATCAGCGAAGCCATGCTGACCAGTTCGTCACGCGGGGTGATCCCCATTGTGTCGATTGCGGGGCAGCCGGTAGGGGCAGGGATGCCCGGCCCGGTCTATCATGAACTGCGTACCGCCTATGATGCGCTGGTTGAACAAGCGCTGAGACCACTTTAAGCCAATAGATCATCACGAAACATGAAGTGAGAAACAATGCCTACTGACTACCACAACCATCTTCCGCTGTTCTTTGAACCCGAAGGCATCGCCGTGATTGGTGCCTCGCGCGATCCGGGTAAGCTGGGCTATGATGCCGTCGTTAACCTGAAGAACGCGGGGTATGCCGGGCCGATCTACCCCGTCAACCCGAAAGCGGACACCATTCTCGGCCTGCGGACCTATCACGATATACACCAGGTGCCGGACCCACTTGATCTTGCCATGATCCTGCTGCCTGCTTCTTACGTGGTGGACGAGGTCGATGCCTGCGGGCAGCGCGGCGTGAAGGCCATCATCATATGCAGCGGGGGCTTCAAGGAAATCGGGGAGGAAGGCGAAGCCCGCGAGGATCGTATCAAAGAACTGGCCGATGAATATGGCATGGCGATTCTTGGGCCGAACTGTATCGGTACCATAGATGTGCATACCCCGCTGAATGCGACCTTCATGCCGATGTTCCCGGCGACGGGCGATATCATGGTGCTGTCACAGTCGGGGGCCATTGCAGCGATCCTGATCGAATGGTCACGGCGTACCGGTATCGGGTTGAGCCGGGTCGTCAGCCTCGGTAACCAGGCTGTGGTCAGTGAGACAGACCTGCTGCCATTGGCGCTTGAGGATGAAGGCAGCAGGGTAATCGCTGCGTACCTTGAAGGGATTGACAAGGGCGAGGCGTTTGTGCAGGCTGCAACGGAGGTGTCGAAGCAGATGCCCATCGTGGCGCTGAAGGCCGGTCGAAGCAGCGGCGGTGCCAGGGCGGTGTCTTCGCATACCGGGGCGCTGGCAGGCAGCGAAGCCGCCTATAATGCAGCCTTTGCGCGGGCAGGGGTGCTGCGTGCGGAATCGCTGGAGCAGATGTTTGACTGGGCGCGGGCATTGGCATGGCAGCCGATGCCGCGCGGTAACCGCGTCGCGGTG
>CAYMGV010000062.1:0-15713 GCA_964390105.1 uncultured Anaerolineae bacterium
CGACCTTCTGCGGCGTGCTGGCCTTGATCGCGCTGCTGGGTGCGCTGGGGTCGTACTTCCCGCTGCACCGCCTCGCCTATGAGGTGCTGCCCGGCTTTGACCAGATCAGAGTCCCGGCGCGGCTGGTGCTGCTGTTCAACTTTGGTGGGGCGCTGCTGGCGGCGCTGGGTGTCGCGTGGTTACTGGAGCGCATCACGCTTCCGGGCGTCGTTGAATGGCTGCCGGCTTTGCTGGTGGCCGCCGAGCTGATCGCGTTTGGTATGACGGTCGAGATCAGCCGGGATGACCCGCGCACGGGCTTTGACCAGCCGGAGGCGCTGGCGTGGCTCGATGAGCAGCCCGGCGCAGATGAGGGCGCACCATACCGGATCGACAGCACCTATGGCGGCTGGCAGCCGCACCTCGCCCAATGGTCCGGCACACTGTATGACGCCTACGGCTTCTCGCAGCCGCTGGCTCTCTCCGCTTATGAGTCGTACTGGTGGAGCGTCGGCTATCGCGGCTCGCCGATGTACAACTTCCTCGGCATCAAGTACGTGGTCGCGGGCGATGAACCGCCCGGCGACGCCAGCTTTATCCCGCAATTGGCCGTTGACGCTGGCCCGACCCTGTACCTCAACAGTGGGGCGCTGCCGCTGGCTCATCTGATCGATGACGTGGTGGCAGTCGAGGAGAGGGCGGACGCATGGGAGGCGGTACATGACCCGGCGTGGGACCCTGCGACGACCGCCTACATCGAGAACCCGCAGCCCTTACCAGGCGAGAGCGGTGAGCCGGGTCAACTGGCGTTCTGGGAATACGCGCCCAACCGGATCACGCTTCACGCGGTCACGGATCAGGATGCCTACCTGGTGCTGGCGGAGGTCGCTTACCCCGGCTGGCGCGTTTATGTGGATGGCGAACGGAGTGAGATCGACCGCGCGAATCTCGCGTTCCGGGCCGTGTACGTCCCCCCCGGTGAGCATGTGGTCACGTTCCGGTTCATGCCGGGGTGGGTGTATACCGGCATCGCGGTGAGCCTGATCACGCTGCTGGGGATGTTCGGCTGGGGTGTGGCGGTCAGTCGTCGGCGGGCAACGCTGGTACCGGGTCGCTGTCATCGGTACACTCTTGGCTTATTGAAACCTGGGAGACATAAGGCCAGCCGCTAAAGGCTTATCACCGTCATGTGGGGGTGCTTCCCAACACAACTACGCCATCGGCAGGCCGATGCGAGCGCAGGTCGGCGTACCGTGGGTGATGTTATAGACCTCCTCGAATCCTGCGCGTTCCAACAGGGCGGCAGCCTGCGCCGAGCGCGATCCCGACTCACAAACGAGGAAGACGGGCTTATCCTCCGGGATTTGCCTGAGCCTGCCATTGAGTTCCGTCACCGGGATCAGGCGGGCACCCTGCACATGCCCGGACTGGTATTCCGGTTTGGTGCGCACATCGACCAGGGTATGGGCGACCCCGGCATCAAAAAACTGTTCCTTGTACTCAGTCGGGCTAATCCAGTTGAACCGGCTGCCCATCAGCCGGTAGATCAAACGTGTCACCATAGGCTGTCTTCTCCGTTGGCACAATATCTACCAGGGGCCGCATTGTACCGTGCCCCATGCCTGAACAAAACAAAAGGCACAGGCAAGTATGCCCGTGCCGGTCATCCTGTGGCGGTGTGCGGCTTACTCACCTTCAGCGGCAGATTCCTCGATGTGCCCCTTCGGGTTGAGCCGCTCGGCCTCGGCCTGGTGGCCTTCCTGCACGTAGATCACGCGCTCGCAGATGTTGGTGACGCGGTCCCCAATGCGCTCAAGGTTATGCCCAATCCAGATCAGATGCGTGCCGCGCTCCGCGTCGATCCGGCCCTCGCGCATCTGGGCCACCACCAGCTCAATCAACTGGCGATAGTTGCTGTCAATGTCATGATCCATTGCGGCGACATCCCGCGCGCGATCCATATCACGGCGCACGTAGGCATCCATCGCATCGCGCAGCATGACGCGTGCGGTTTCCTTCATCCGGCTGATGTGCGGCGGGGCATCTCCTTCAAGGCTGAAATCAGAACGCAGCAGTGTACTGGCGATGCCCTGCGCATGGTCCCCCATGCGCTCCAGTTCACTGGCGATCATCAGGTCTGCCAGCAGGGTGCGCAGGTCGCGCGTGGTGGGCTGCTGCAGGGCCAGTGTGCGCTCGACGTGATTCTCGACTTGATGGCGCAGCGCATCCAGCGTATCATCTCCGTTCACCACATCCCGCGCGATCTGCTGGTCGTTCTCAATGAAGGCAGTGTACACACGCATCATTGCCTGATCCACCAATGAACTGAGCCGCAGAAGTTCATCGCGGATACCCAGCATCTCCTGGTCAAGTAAATATCGTTGTCCCATTGCCTGCTCCCATTCTACCCGCAGACCTGGTGCCCGGTACGGGTTGGCTGGCTGCCCTGCCGGTATCTTACCGATTTTCTGTGCGGGCGGTCGCCAAAACGACTGGCCCAGCATCTGCTCCAGCATACGCAGCAACATCTTATTATACCTTAATACCACCCGGTAACCGAATATAAAACAGAAGGGTGTGCAGTTCAATTTCGTGGGTGATCGGCTGCGGCACCTATTCCACCTCACCCCGCCCACTTCGCACAGCGAGCAGGATTCTGACCATCCACACGATCAACTTCATCCCGGCATGATACCCTAGTATGGGGAGTTGTAATTAACCTGCATTTATCATCTTGTTAAAAGTGTCTTAAGCAGGGGGTTGATGCATCAACCTGAATCACAAGCAGCCTCCCGTTGGGCAACAGGAGGCTGCGGTGTGGCCTGTCCAGGGTCGTGAGATTACAGGCCCAGGACCTCAAGCATGCGCTTGTAATCGACGTTTTCCGCCATCAATGATTCAAAGTGAGCGAGCTTCTCGGGCTGGCCGAGCCGCGTCTTGCCAAACACGGTATCAATTGATTCGATGGTGTCCATGGTGGTGCCTGCCGTCATCAGCACCGGCACACCCTGCTCGGTGGCCCGTTGAAGGACCGCGGGGTTCGGCGTCAGGTTGCCCGTCAGCACCAGCACGCGCGTCGAGGTATCGAGCGCCGCCAACTGCACGTCGGTGCGGTCGCCGCCGGTCACGACGGCCTTATTCTGGAAACGGCGAAAACGTGAGATGGCCTCAGCCGCACCCATCGCGCCAACCATGATCGTCTCGACCAGCTTGTCCATCAGCCCCCAGCCGGTCAGCACTTCGGCATTAAGCACGTCCACCAGCTCCTGGATGCTGATGGCGGCCACGCTTGGACGCTCCGGGATGGTGCCAAAGACCGGGATATCCTGGCTTTCAAGGTAGGGGATAGCCTGCTCCTTGATAAAGTCCATCTCACGGTCCGGCACGCGGTTAATCACCACGCCCATCAACCGCTCTTCAACACGAACCTTGGCCGTCATGATGTCATCCAGCAGACGCAGCGGCCCCCGGTACTTGACGACCGCCAGCACCTTGCTGTCAAGCATCTGCGCCACAAATGGCGTCGAGATGCCGAGTACATGGCCCTGGCGCAGGCTGCCGCCACCTTCCAGCAGCATCACGTCGGCATCTTCCTTGCAGGCTTCAAAGGCCGCTGTGATCTGTTCGGGGAATTCGCACTGGACGTCTTCGTTCAGGCAGCGTGGCAGCGTGTCGGCGGTCACAACAACGCCAGCCATCATTGAGGGGTCGATCTTCAGCCCCAGCACGTTGCGCACGAAGCTCACGTCCTCATCCAGCAGCCGCCCGCCGGTTTCCAATGCTTCGTAGCTCACCGGCTTGAAGTAGCCAACCTTATGACCTTCAACCTGGAGACGCCGCCCAAGCGCCAGCAGCACAGCCGTTTTACCGGAGAAATTCTCAATCGAGGTGATGTAGATGGGGTTCATCTGTCAGTCTAGCTCCTCTTGCTAAGGGTATGGTTCGGGGAGGCCACCTCCACCCGCCAGTACAAGGCGGGCAGGGGCGGCTTATAGTCACTTTCGGCACAGCCAGGCAGCTTACTGATCCAGGACCAGCCGCATATCAATGGCAAGTGCGCCCTGCCCCTTGTCATACACCATTAACGGGTTAATGTCCAGTTCAACGATCTCCGGGAAGTCCGTCACAAGCTGGCCGATGCGCAGCAGCGTATCGACAATGGCGACCTTATCAACCGCAGGTTTACCACGGACGCCATCCAGCAGCGCGCGGGCGCGGATTTCGGTCAGCATCGTCTCGGCTTCGTCCTTGCTGAACGGCGCAATACGGAAGGTCGCATCCTTCAGCACCTCGACATAAATACCGCCGAGTGCGAAGGTCACCAGCGGCCCAAACTGTGGGTCACGGTTCATGCCGACCAACACTTCCAGCCCCGGGGGTGACATCTCCTGGATCAGACAGCCCCACACCTGGGCATCGGGCAGGTAGCGCTTGGCCCGGTACACCATCAGGTCATAGGCGTCACGCACATCAGCGGCAGAACCCAGCCCGACCTTCACACCGCCCACGTCGGTCTTATGCAGGATGTCCGGCGATGCGATCTTCATCACGACCGGGTAGCCGATCTCCCTGGCAAATTCAACTGCTTCCTCGGCGTCCTTCGCCAGCTTCGAGTGCGGGATGGTCAGGCCGTAGGCTTCGAGAATTTCACGTGATTCAAAGTCACCGATAGTCACCCGGCCCGACTTGCGGACCTCCTCGAAGACCTTCGCCACGCGCGCCTTATCGACGGACAGTTCCTCAAAGACGGGCAGCGGAGTCTCCCTGATGACGCGATACTGGCTGCTGGCTGCCATCGCAGCAACGGCACGTTCCGGTGTTTCAAAGTTCGGCACGCCGTTCTTCGTCAGGATGTCGATGCCTTCCTTCATGTCGTACTCGCCCATGAAGCAGCCAATGATCGGCAGCCCGGTGCCCTTCTTGTTCATTTGAACGACAGCATCAGCCGTTCCGGGGATGTCCGTCATGGCCTGCGGGGTGAGGAGAACGAGGATGGAATCGACATTGGGATCGTTCGCCACCAATTCGAGTGCATAGGCATACCGTTCACCTTCAGCGTCACCCAGCACGTCCACGGGGTTGGCGGCAGATGCGGCGTTAGGCAGGTATTCTTCCAGCTTGTGGATGGTGTCATTTTCCAGCTTCGCCAGCTTCAGGCCAGCGCGCTCAATGGCGTCGGTGGCAAGGATGCCGGGGCCTCCTGCATTGGTCACAATGCCCACACGGTCGCCCGTGGCGATGGGCTGGTGCGCAAACGCGAGCGCGAAGTCAAACAGCTCCTGCATGGTGTTCGCGCGGATGATGCCCGCCTGCTTGAAGGCGGCAGCATAAGCCTGCTCAGAGCCAGCCAGTGACCCGGTATGCGAGGACACCGCACGTGACCCCGCCTGCGTAACACCGGATTTCAGCGCCACAATCGGCTTGATCTTGCTGACCCGGCGTGCCGTCTCGATGAACTTCTGCCCATCCGGCACCCCTTCGATATAGGCCGCGATGACGTTGGAGTTCTTGTCTTCGGCCCATGAGTCCATCAGGTCGATCTCGTTCACATCGGCCTTGTTGCCCAGTGAGATGAACTTGCCAAAGCCCATCCGGCCCGCCAGCGACCAGTCCAGCACGGCAGTCCCCAATGCGCCCGACTGTGACATGAAGCCAATCGGCCCCTGCTGCGGCGTACCTGCCGCGAACGAGGCATTCAACGGGGTGAAGGTGTCGATCACGCCGAGGCAGTTCGGGCCGATGATGCGGATGCCGAATTCCCTGGCAATATCGATCACTTCCATCTCAAGGGCGAGGCCCTCCGGCCCCACTTCACGGAAGCCTGCCGAAATGATCACGGCGGCAGGAATACCCTTTTCACCGCACTCCCGGATCGAGGCCGGGACGAACTGATAGGGGATCACCACCACGGCGAGATCAATATCTTCGGTGATGTCTTTGACGCTCGCGTAGGCTTTGATGCCCAGGATTTCATCCGATTTAGGGTTGATCGGGTAAACCGTGTGTTCTTTGGTGTAGCCGCTCTCGATCAGGTTATTGACCACCACATAGCCCAATTTGCCGGGCGTGCGTGAGGCCCCCACCACCGCGATGTTTTTCGGCTCAAAAAATGCTTCAAGCATAATAAACCTTTCTAATTATCCCACTTGTTGCTTAACTCTTTTGATTGTAACAGATGAGGAGTTACACAGGCGTTCCAGTTCAGCGCGGTTTATCGCTCATTACGCACGGGCAGCGCCAGTACAACTATCCTGTTTTTTGTGACAAATTTCCCGATGTGGATCAATACGGCGCTTCAGCAGGGAATCTGTGAATGCACAACCCTAGACGGCCCTTCGCAAACCTGCTATACTCGATTCAGCTTAATAATCTGATCTTCGGGGCAGGGTGTAATTCCCGACCGACGGTGATGGCGGTGCAGTGAACCTGCATCGAACAAGCCCGTGACCCGCGCAGGCGGTGGACTCCGGTGGCAATCCCGGGGCCGACGGTAACAGTCCGGATGAGAGAAGATCGCAGAAGTTGGCCTGGCGGCGCAGGCAGGTTATGCGCTGACCCGGTCGATGCGGCTGCATATCGCCCCGGTATCACATCGTGATCCCGGGTCTTTTGTTGGCAGCCTGCACCTCGGCCCACCCGGACCGGCTCTCTCATCTCATACCTGCCCCGTTTCAGCCCGGAGGGGCAGGCATCCATGCAGTACGATACCGCAGCAAAACCCATCATTCCTACCCGTTCCAATCCATGGATCACGCTGATGCGCGTCTCGAATATCCTCCTGCCGGCAGTCGTGTTCATTGCGTTCCTGTTCGGCTGGGAACTGCTCGTCCGCTGGGGCAATTATCCCGCCTTCATCCTGCCTGCCCCGGCAGACGTGGCGGCCAAAGCCGCCCGTGTGATCACCAACGGCACGCTGCTGCGCCATTCCGCTGTGACGCTGTTCGAGGTACTGGGTGGGTTGGCGCTGGGCGGCCTGACCGCCACGGTACTCGGCTACCCCATTGCCCACTCTATTACCATTGAACGGGCACTCTCGCCCTATCTTGTCGCGTCGCAAGCCATCCCCGTCATCGCCATCGCGCCGCTGCTGGTGATCTGGTTCGGGCCGGGGCTGTTCAGCAAAATCCTGATCGCGGCACTGATCGTGTTCTTCCCGATCCTCGTTAACACCATCGCCGGGGTGCGCAGCGTCCCGCGTGATCTGCACGACCTGATGCGCTCGCTGAACGCCACGCGCTGGCAGACCTTCCTCAAGCTGGAGGTGCCCGGCGCGCTGCCTGTCGTATTTGCCGGGTTGAAGGTCGGCGCAACGCTGGCCGTGATCGGTGCGGTGGTCGGTGAGTTTGCCGGTGCCAACGCGGGGCTGGGCGTCATGATCAGCGTGGCCGATGGTCAATACGATACCGCGCGCATGTTTGTCGGCGTGTTTGCGCTGATCATCATGGCACTGTGCCTTTACGGTGCGGTCGCTGCGCTGGAGCGCCGCGTGCTGCGCTGGCGGGCTGCCGGGGATCAAGTGGGGTAACACACCCCGCAACCGATAGAAACCGACTTGTCCTATTGAGTTCATACAAGGGAAACCCAACTTGAAGCACTACATCCACGTACTGTTCAGCCTGATCACCCTCATCGTTCTGCTGGCCCTGGTGGCCTGCACACCCGCATCGCCCGCGGCTGAACCCACCACCCAGCCGATAACGGCCTATCTCTCCTACCAGCATAATGTGCAGTTTGCGCCCTACTACGTCGCGCAGGAGATGGGCTACTTCGCCGAGCAGGGCTTCGATGTCACCTTCGCCCAGTCCAGTGAAAGCGACCTCGTGCGGCTGGTCGGCACGGGTGAAATCCCGTTTGCGCTGGTCAGCGGTGAGCAGGTGCTGCTGGCCCGCGCCAGCGATGTGCCCGTGGTGTACATCTATGAGATGTTCGATCAGTTCCCGGTCGGGGTAGCGGCACTGGCGGAATCCGGCATCGAGACGCCCGCCGACCTGGCCGGGCGCACAGTCGGCACACCGCTGATGGAGGGCGCAAGCTACATCGGGCTGGAGGCCCTGCTGTTCTCCGCCGGGCTGACCGACTCCGACCTCAGCGTGCAGGCCACCGGCTTCACCCAGGTCGAGACGCTGCTGACCGGGCGGGCCGATGCCGTGGTCGTGTATACCAACAACGAGCCGATTCAACTTGAGGCGCAGGGTGAAGATATCGTACTGATACCGGTGAGCGGGCTGGTCAGCAACGGCCTGATCACCAACGAGGACACCATCGCCAACAACCCCGAACTGGTCGAGCGCATGGTGGCGGCCTTCCATGCCGGGCTGACCTACACCATCGAAAACCCCGGCGACGCTTTTATGATGTCAGCAGGCTACATCGAAGGGCTGGATGACCCCGCCGTGGCCGAGGTTCAGCGCGAGGTGCTGGCCCGCTCTATCGAGATGTGGGACGGCGACCCGGTCGGTCAGACGGACCCCGCCGACTGGGCCTCCATGCAGGACGTGCTGCTGCAAATGGGCCTGATCGAGGAGCCGCTTGACCTTGATGCCGCCTTCACCAACGCGTTTGTGCCGTAAGCCCCGGTCTTCCTTGAAACCCCTACCCGGCAGGGGTATAACCCCCGCATGATCATCCACATCAAGGGGGAAAGAGAATTGCACGACACTACACGCCGGGCGCTTGTCCTGATCACGGGGGTGACGCTGGCCCTGCTGAGCGCCTGCACACCCACACCTGAACCTGCTGAGGACCTCGAAGAACTGACCTTGTACCTCGGCTACCGCCCCGACGTCCAGTTTGCGCCGTACTACGCCGCGCAGGAGATGGGGTACTTCGCGGAGCAGGGCTTTGACGTGACCTTTGAGAACGTCGCCGAGAGTGATATGGTCGTGCTGGTCGGTACGGGGGAAGCGCCCTTTGCCGTCGTCAGCGGTGAGCAGGTGCTGCTGGCCCGCGCTAACGAGGTGCCCATCGTCTACGTGTTTGAATGGTGGGAGCAGTTCCCGGTCGGGGTGGCGGCGCTGGCCGAGTCCGGCATCGAGACGCCCGCCGACCTGGCCGGGCATACGGTCGGCACGCCGATGATGGAAGGTGCCAGCTATATCGGGCTGGAAGCCCTGCTGTTCTCCGCCGGGCTGACCGATGCTGACCTCGACGTGCAGGCCACCGGCTTCACGCAGGTCGAGACGCTGCTCACGGGCCGCGCCGACGCCGTCGTGATCTACCGCAACAACGAGCCGATCCAGTTGGCGGCACAGGGCGCAGATGTGACCGTGATGCCCGTGGCCGGGCTGGTCAGCAACGGCCTGATCACCAACGAAGACACCCTTACCGCGAACCCGGACCGCGTGCGCCGCATGGTTGCCGCTGTCCGGGAGGGCTTGATCTACACCATTGAACACCCCGGCGACGCCTACGAGATGGCCGCCGTCTATGTCGAAGGGCTGGATGACCCCGGCGTGGCCGCCGTACAGCAGGAAGTGCTGGCCCACTCGATTGAGATGTGGCGTGCCGATCAGGTCGGCGTAACGAACCTCGCCGATTGGGAATCGATGCAGGAGGTGCTGCTGCAAATGGGCCTGATCGAGACGCCGCTCGACCTTGAGGCGGCCTTCACCAACGAGTTCGTGCCGCAGTAAACAGGGATGCAGAAGGGGCGGTCCGTTTCGATGAGCCGCCCCTTCTGCTCATTCACGGACGGCATTGCAGATCAACCAGGGCCATGATAGACTGACCTCCACGGTAAACTGCCGGAAATTCGAGTAACACACAGGCTGGGACGAGTATGGAAGAACAACAACGCCGACGCCGCACGCGCCGCACGCTGATCGGGATCATCCTTGCGACTTTGCCGTTTTATTTCTGCGGTATTGTGCTGCTCGTTGGCTTTGGCGGCGGCGGGCCGCGTGGTGATGGTCGTGCCACTCAAGACGCCACCGCCACCGAAACCGCCACCCACACCGAAACCGCTACCGAAGGCCCAACCGCCACCCACACCTTGACCCGCACGCCCGGCGGCCCCACGCTGACCCTGCCCTACACACCGACCCAATACATCCCGCCGACGCGCACGCCAACTGCCACCGCCACCGCCACCACAGACTTCGCGGCAACCAGTACCGCACAGCAGCAGGCGCTTGACGGCACCGCTACCCTCTATGCACAGGAAACCGCCTTTATGCAGGGTCAGACCGCGACCGCGCAGGCGGCGGCAGCCACCAGCGCCGCGGCCACCAGTGCAGCGCAGACCGCCAATGCACCGACGAATACCCCCGTCACGCCAACTAACACGCCGGTCACGCCGACCAACACATTGGCCGGACCGACGAACACCCCCGTGACGCCCAGCAACACGCCCGTGACACCGTCTAATACGCCGGAGACCCCGGCCCCATAGGCCGTGGGCAGTGGGCAGCCGTCACGTAAAGGATTACGGAATGGAACTCGACAACCTTCTGATAGAACTCTCCGCCACGCCCGGCGTATCCGGCTACGAAGCCCCGGTGCGCGAGATCATCCGCACTTACTGGGAACCCCTCGCCGATGCGGTGGAGGTCGATGCGCTGGGCAACCTGCTCGCGACCCGCTATGGCAGCGGCCCCGAACCGCGCCCGCGCATCCTGATCGCGGCCCACATGGATCAGATCGGCATGATGGTCACCCGCATCGAAGGCCAGTTCCTGCGGATTACCTCGGTTGGCGGCATCGATCAGCGCGTGCTGCTCAGCCAGCCTGTCACCGTTCACGCCACCGCTGAGCGCCCGCGTGACCTGCCCGGCCTGATCGGCAGCAGGCCGCCCCATGTGCTGCCTGCCGATGCCCGTAAGGCATATCCCGACCTTGATGATCTTGTCGTTGATACCGGTATCCCGGCCAAACAGCTCGCCAAACAGGTGCAGGTCGGTGATATCGTGACCTTTGCTGCCGGGGCCGCCAAGCTGGGCGAGAACCTCGTCAGCGGCCCGGCCATGGATAACCGTGTTTCCGTTGTTGCTGCGACCCAGGTCCTGCGTTCACTGGCCGGGCGTGACCACGCCTGCGATGTGATCGTGGCGGCCACGGTGCAGGAGGAGGTCGGCCTGCGCGGCGCACAGGTGGCCGCGTGGCACACCCTCCCCGACATCGCCATCGCCATCGATACAACATGGGGCATCGGCACCGGCGTCAGCGAGGATAAGGGCTTCAAGCTGGGCGGCGGCCCCTCACTCGTGATCGGCCCCAACGCCCACCCCAAGCTGTTTGACCATCTCCGCGAGGTGGCAGCGACGCTGGAGATCAGCATCACGCCCGAACCGATGGAACGCAGCAGCGGCACCGATGGCTACGCCATCCAGATCAGCCGCGAGGGCGTCCCGACCGCCATCCTCGGCATCCCGATCCGCAACATGCACATGCCGGTTGAGATCGTGCATATCAAGGATATTGAACGCACCGCCCGGCTGGTGACGGAAACCGTGTGTGGCTTCGCTGAAGCCACCCTCGACGCGCTGGCGCTGGACTGAGATCACCCTATGTTTACTGCCGATTTCATCAAGGTTGTTGGGCTGGTCTGCGCCGGGGGGGCACTGTTGTTCCTCATGGTGGTGCTGCTGCGCGCCCTGATCCACCTCGATGAGCCTGTCAACACGGAAGACTGGCTGCGTGACACCCAAGATGAAAGCGCCAGCATCCGCGACCTGGCTGAAAGCGGTCGCAAGATCGAGGCCATCAAACGCATGCAAGAAGAAAGCGGCCTCAGCCTATCCGACTCAAAAGAGGCGGTTGAGGCCATGATCGAGGGGGATACCCCCCGTGTCGATGCAGCGTTACTCGATGAGCCGGGGCCGGAGCCACCGGCGGTTACCGACCTCAACATTGACGACCGCCGGATCATCGAGGACCTGCTGGCACAGGGCCGCCTGATCGAGGCCGTCAAGTGGCACCGTGACCACACGGGCAGCGGCCTTGCCGATGCCAAAGCGGAAGTCGATCAGATTCAACGCGAACTGGACGAATTCGGGTCGCTGTGATTGAAGCCGTCCGCATGCTGCCGCCGCCCTGGTTATGGATCATCGGCGGAACTGCGTCAGCCCTGCTGCTGGCCTATACCGGCTTCCGGGTGTGGCGCGGCATCACCGATGCCCGTGACTACACCGAGATCGAGGCGCTGCTGCGCGGCGAACGGAACATCCCGCAGGAGGTCTACCGCCTGATCGAGATCGATGAGGTTGAGGCCGCTATCGCCAAACTGGTCGTCTCCTACGGCGTCGAGGAGAAGGAAGCCCGCCGCGCCGTGCTGCTGACACACAACGCCATCGACGCCTATCATGAGATGCAGGGTGAGATGGCCCTGATCCATCCTGATCACCTCAGCGGTCGCCTGCTCCAACTCATCCGCGCCGACCGCTGGGAAGACGCCGTCGCCCTCTACGCCGAGGAACGCGGCATCGATGCCGCGGAGGCCGAGTACCTCCTCGAAGCCTTTGAGGACAACCTGCATCAGCGCGGGCTGCTGGGCTGAACCTCCCCCCCTGGCCCCCGGCCGTTAGGGGCACGATGCATCGTGCCCCTACTGTGCGACAAGAGGTGAGGTAAAATGCGGGAGGGGGGTGTGCTGTTCCCGGTATCCAACCAACATCCTAATACATAACCACACTCTGCGGCATTATCCTGCAGATAATGCCCGGTAAAGCAACAGGTGAGAATCCCATGCAAATCCTGAAACAACTGGCAGAAGCCATCGGCCCCAGCGGTGCCGAAACCGAGGTCCGTAAGATCATCATCAGCCTGGTTGAGAAACATGTCGATGACCTCATCAGCGACACGATGGGCAACGTCTTCGCCATCAAACGCGGCACCGCCCCCGAAACCGACCGCCTGCGCGTGATGGTCGATGCGCACATGGACGAGGTCGGCCTGATGGTCAACGGCTACGGCTCAGACGGCACGCTCAAAGTCGCACCCATTGGCGGCCTCGATGACCGCATCCTGCTCGGCAAGCGCGTCCTCGTCGGCGAGAAGCGGCTGCCGGGCATCATCGGCGGCGTGCCCGTGCACCTGGCCCCCGGCTCAAGCGTGGTCAAGCTCAAGGACATGCGCGTCGATATCGGCGCGAGCAAGAAAGACGCCGCCGAGGGCCAGGCACCGCTTGGCACCCGCATCGCCTTCGACTCCGAGTTCATGGACCTCGGTAAGACGGTGCGCTGTAAGGCGTTTGATGATCGTGTCGGCTGCGCGGTGCTGGTTCACCTGCTGCAAGACGATACCCGCTACCCCTTCGACCTGATCGGCGCATTCACGGTGCAGGAGGAGGTTGGCCTGCGCGGCGCAAAGGTCGCCGCCCAACGCTTCGAACCGCACCTCGCCTTTGCGCTGGAGGGTACCATCTGTGATGACCTGCCCAAACAGGACGATACCTCCCCCACCACCGTTCTCGGTGGCGGCCCGGCCCTGTCCGGTATCGACCGTATGGCGATCTATGACCGTCGCCTCAACAACCTGCTGATCAACACCGCCGAAGACCTCAGCATCCCGTGGCAGATGAAGCAGCCGGGCCTCGGTGCCACCGACGCGGGATCGATCAACACTGCGGGGGCCGGTGTGCCCGTCGCAGCAGTCAGCGTACCCTGCCGCTATATCCACAGCCCAAACGCTATTCTCAGCAAGCAAGACTATAAAAATGTTATCACGCTGATGCAGGCCACCCTCGCCCGCCTCGATGCATCCGTGCTGGCATGGTGAGGCTCAGATGGCACTCAACACAGCTTCCAGGGCGGATACCGGCTCATTAGCCACAGGATGACATGATATGATGATCGATTCCGGGATGTTTACGTTTCCCTTCACGGATGAGGACTGGCTCAAGAAGCTGGCGACCGGCGTACTGGTGGTCTTTGCCTCGATCCTGATCGTGCCGATGTTCGGCCTGATGGGCTACGGCCTGCGCATCATGCACATCACCATCAAGGAGGGCAAGCCGCGCCTGCCCGGCTGGGAGAACTTCGGCCAGTTGATCGGGCTGGGCCTCAAGTATACCGTGGTGTCGCTGGTCTATATGCTGCCGGTCTACATCATGATGACCCCGTATTTCATCATCGTGATGTACGCCGTCATGACCAACACCGACCCCACCGGGATCATGATCGGTGCGCAGTTGATCACGATGGCCTGCATGCTGCCGGTCAGCTTCCTGCTGGCCTACCTGATCACCATCGCTGCGACCCATATGGTCGCCCGTGACGGCCAATTGAGCGCGGCCTTTGAAGTCAAAACGATCTGGCAGATGGCCTGGCAGAACCTGAAATACTTCGGCGTTGCCTTTTTAATGTACTATGCCATCAGCTATGTACTGATGGTGCCGTACATGATCATGTTCTTCACCATCATCCTGATACCGGTCGCTATCGGCTTGTTTGCCATGCTGTCGCAGGCGTACTTCGGTGCGTTCTTCGGGCTGGCGTATCACAGCGCCTTCCCGCCGGAGGGCGAACCGGTGGCGGGGTAACCCTGTGACACCTGAAATAAAGGAGCAACCGTGAACCTCACCATCGACCTATTCACCTTCCCATTCCGCGATGAGGAATGGGTCAAGAAGCTGGGGATCGGCGTGCTGGTCACCATTGGCAGCATCGCCATCATCCCGATGTTTGCGCTGGTCGGCTACGGCCTGCGTGCGCTGGAACTCACCATGAAGCAGGGCGAGCCTGTTCTGCCGAGCTGGGAGAACTTCGGCGAGTTGATCGGGCTGGGCCTCAAGTACACGGCGGTCGGCCTCGTCTACATCATCCCGATCCTGATCCTGTTTATCCCCGGCACCGTGCTGAGTTTCATGGCCGAGAACAACGAAACGCTGCTGAGTACCGCGATCATCACGCAGTCGGTGATCGCGCTGTGTGTCATCCCACTGAGCCTCGTCTTCAGCTACTTCATCATGGTGGCCGTCACGTACATGATGGCCGAAGGCGGCAGGCTGGGCGCGGCCTTCGAGTTCAAAAAGGTGTGGCAGCTCGCCATCGATCATCTGCGTCACTTCATCATGGCCTTCTTCCTGTATACCGCCGCCTCGATGGTACTCTCGATCCCGTTCATGCTGATCAGCCTGACCATCATCCTCGCCCCCATCGCATTTGGCGTGTACTCGGTAGTGGTTCAGGCGTACCTCGGGGCCTTCTACGGGCTGGCGTATCGAGCCGCCTTCCCCGGTACCGGGAAACGGCTGGAAAGCCCACCTGTCTAACGGCTGACCGGCTGCAACCCGAACCGTTCGCCTGCGTATAGATGATCAGCACATGTGTGATACGATGATACCTGGAGGAGTAATATCCCATGCAGATTAACTGGCGTTTGTTTCGTTACCCGCAGGATGACGCCCGATGGCCGTACAAGTTCCTGACCGGATCAGTGGTGGGGGCCTCCTGGTTCCTGATCATCCCGGCCATCATGATGAACGGCTATGGGCTGGAGACGCTGCGCCAGGCCCTTGAGCAGGATCAGCCGGTGCTGCCCGCCTGGAAGGGCAACTGGGGCCGTATGCTGATCAACGGGCTGAAACGCATCGTGATCCGCATCATCTACAACCTCATTCCGCTGCTGATCTGGGCTTTCATTGGCACGATGCTGGCCCTGCCCCTCCTCGACGTGGTGCCCGACGGCGCACCGATGATCATTGTGACGGTGCTGGCGGTCATCGCGGGGCTGATCGTCATCCCACTCCAGGTCATCTTTGCGTACCTGGCCCTCATCGGCACGGTGCGCATGGCCGC
>CAYMGV010000063.1:0-2347 GCA_964390105.1 uncultured Anaerolineae bacterium
ATGACGGTGTCATCGTGGGCACCGGGCGGGGCGGAGTAATGCTGCTGCCCGTAGCGACCCGTGGTGTAGGTGTAGGATTGCAGTTCGCCCAGCAGCACCACGTCATCCAGCAGATGCAGGTGACCGTCATCGAGGGCCATCACCAGCGACTCGATCAGCGGCGGCTTGCTCTGTGCCGTCATGGTGAAGGATGACACCGGCAGGCCATCACGGCGCAGCGCCTCGATGTTGGGGCCACCCATGGCGTTGGCCTCGGCAAGAATCGAGGTCACATGCCACCGCTCGGCGGCCCGCCGAATGCGTGCCCGCTGAAGGTGCCAGCTCATCTCCGTGAAGCGTTCCAGCCCGACGAGGGCCTGCTGGTCAAGGTCGATGATCGCCAGCGCGGTGAAATCATGGGACTTGCCGAAGTCGATGCCCATCACGGTACGAGTCAGTTGAGCGGGGTCGGTGATGAGGTCGCGGCGCACGGCATTCTCGACACTGTGAAACACCTCGCCGCCGTCCGGCAGAAACTCGGCCTCGTATTCCTGTGCGTAGATACGGGCCGAAATGGCCTGCCGCGTCGCGTGCAGGTCTTCCGCTGTGATCATGGGGTTGTCGATGGTGGGTGCCCGCCACGCCTCCCAATCCGGCATGAGCGGGTCCTGACCGAAGGTAAATGCCCGGTAGAACCAGTTGCGCCCGCGCGGTGTCGATGCGAACAGCGCCCGGCCCCGCCGGTCGGCAAGGGCTGGCATCAGCACCGACCACCACGTCTGTTCGTGCATGAAAGCCGCCTCATCGACCACGGCAAAATCCAGCCCGATACCGCGCAGCGAGTCGGGCGCATCGGCGGATTTGACGCTGATCGAACCGCCGCCCTTCAGTTCGATGAAATACTCACGTTCCAGTTTACCCGTCCACTCATCCATGAGCGTCTCTTTGAGGTCACGCCACGGGTAGAAGCCCTGCGCATAGGTGGGCGCGACCCACCACGTCTGCTGGCCCGCGCGCGCCGCCGCGATCAGCAGCTTGAGCGCCAGCGTCGTTTTGCCCCAGCGCCGCCCGCACGCCACCACCCGGTAACGTGCAGGATGCCCGGCAATATGCTGTTGGTCCTCGCGCAGCACGATGTGATCGAGATTCATCGGGTAACCTCACCCCTAACTCCCTCTCCGCAGGCAGAGAGGGGGAATCGGGTCGCTACTTGTAAGGGATCGGTAGTTTCTAACTGATCTACCGATAGTTCCAGCAATTACGCTGAGGGATCACTAAGCCCCTCTCTGCCTGCGGAGAGGGGCAGGTGTAAGGTTCGCAAAGCGAGCCGTCACCGGGGTGAGGTTCTTTCGTAACCAACGAGGACCGGGCCAGTGGCTCGCCATCCGGCTTTTGACGGGACGAGTATGATTGTTAGCCTGGCGGCGGCGGGCAGGGGGCGCTGCCCTCGGCACAACCGCCTTGTGTTGGGTTAGTCGTTCCGTGCCACCCGGCCCGGCCTCGCAGCGCTGAGAACACAACGCCCCGCACATGGAGTCTCCTCCACATGCGGGGCGCTCATCTTCCCACGGTGCCCGCTGAGGGCTGCGCTTCGGTTACGTTTTACAGTTTAGAACACAAGTTCTATCCTGTCAAGTGAATCCGGCAGATCATGTGATCTACTGTGACCGGACCGAGATGCTGCCAACACCGCTGTCGGTGATCTCAATGCGGATGCCCTCACCGTCGCTGTAGGACTGCGACTGCCACACGCCTTCGTTATCACTGCCCTCGATGCGCGTCATCCAGCCCGGCACGCTGACATCACCGAGGCCGCTGTCATCGATCACCAACTGCACCGGTGCGCCTTCCGGCACGTAGAACACCAGCTCACCGACACCGGAACTGACCTCGATATCGGCCAGCACGTCATCAAGGATGGTCAGCGTCAATGCGCCGACGCCGTTCTCAAGGGAGATATCGGCATCGCCACCGGCAGACAGCGTCATGTTGAGGTCGCCCACGCCGCTGCTCACATCGGCGCTGTAGGCACCGGACGGCATGATCAGAGTCACCTGCCCGGCCCCACGGTCAAGAGTCAGTTCTTCGATATCCAGCCCGGCCAGGTCAAGGTCAAGGCTGCCCGCCCCGGCATTCAGTTCCAGGTCAAGCGGGATGCCGGGCGCAACGCCCAGGTCCCAGAACAGGGGCGAGTTGTTACCAGCAGCGAACGGGTTGCCGATACTCGCGAAATCCGTCCCGCTGAATGATGACTCCTGCTGACGCAGGATCACGGTGCGGTTATCATTCCCGTGGACTTCAAAATCAATATCGCCCACATGGGTGATATCGGCTTCAAACAGGTTGCTGCCGCCAGTGAGTGCCGCCA
>CAYMGV010000063.1:2357-15346 GCA_964390105.1 uncultured Anaerolineae bacterium
GCGGATATCCGCCGATTCCGCCCCATCCAGTGGGGCCGCATAGGTGGCATCCTGTGTGACAAGGGTCGGCGAGCCGGGGTTCAGGATCACCCACGCAATCGCCCCACCGACCAGCGCAAAGCCGATCAATGCGCCCAGCAGTGGTGAGCGCCGTGCCAGCAGCAGGTCGATACCAATCGCGATCAAAGCCAGCGGCCACAGCCTGACCAACTGCCACATCGCCGACCACTCCACCAGACCGAGGTTGATCAGCAGCAGCAGCGCGCCGCCGCCGATCAGCAGCATCGGCCAGAACAGCGAGCGATAGCCGCGCCGCCCTTCCGGGGTCGGCTGCGGTCGATCATAGGACGGCCCGCCGCTGTAGTTCGGTTCTTCCCGTGGTTCGTAGCTTTCGGGGGGCCGCTCAACGACCTGCCCCGGGGTTCCTTCATTCCAATCGTCTGCCATCTTCATCACCTTCGTTGTGTGTACCCTATCGTCACTGTTCAGTACGCACGGCATAGGGTCCAGGTTTCAAAACAGGAGCCTTGTATCTCCCCTATCCCCCCAGCTCGATCAGCACATCGCCGGGACCCATATCCTCGATCACGATCAGCAGGCCCTCGCCCTCGCTGTAGTTGGGGGTTTCCCACACCCCTTCATCATCCCCGGCATCACCCTCTATCTGCTCAAAGACGGTATCATGACGCACCGTACCGGGTCCACCATCCTTCACTTCCAGCCGGACGGCGAGTCCGGCGGGCAGAGCCAGGGTCAGCGTACCGGGGCCGCCGTCTTCCACGCGAATCACGCCGCTGATCAGGTCGTCGGCAGTCACGTTGATCGACCCCGATTCAACATCGATCTGTACGTCCTGCTGACCACCGGGCAGCGCAACCGCCGCCGTACCGGGGCCACCCTCAAGGATGAGACTGCCCAGTGTCAGTCCGGCCAGGTTGAGCGCTGCGGAACCTGAACCGACATCCACGTTCAGGGCGGTGGAGATATCAGGCCGTAGGGTGATATCCCACGGCAGATCGTTGTCGGAGGCCGCTGTGCCGCTGAATGTCATAACGCCATCGGGCGCATCCAGCGTGACGAAGCGGGTGTTATTCTCGGTCTCCTGCCGCAGTTCAACCGGGCTGGCCGACGTCACGGTAGCGATCATCAGTTCACGCTGATCAGCCTGTGTGTTCACCGTGGTCGAGCCGCTGCGCAGGTCCATATGGATGCTGGCCTCCTGTGCGTCGGCAAGGTCGGCACGCAGGGTCTGGGTCGTCACGGGCAACTCGCCATTGAGGATGAAGAGGCTATTCCCGCCGCCCCCGGCGGCACTCGGCCCGGCCAGCAACAACGCGATCACGCCGCCGACCACCGCGATTCCCAGCACAATGCCCAGCGCGGGCGCGGCGCGGGAGATCAATACATCAATCCCGGCGATGATCAGCAGCAGCGGCCAGTAGCGCAGCAGTACACCGATATTGATCGCCTCGATGATGTCGAGGTTGACCAGCAGCGCCACAACGCCCACACCGATCAGCACAATCGGCCAGAACAGCGACCGGTATTCTCTCGTTTCCATGATCCCTCTCTTGTTTGATACAAATCCACTCTCATGAGTCTATACGCAGGCAGGGAAGATCGGGTTGCATCCGCGAGACCAGGGGCCCGCCCGGGATGAGCAGTTACCTGGCACCGGACACCCGCATACCAAGCGTCAACCCACGAGCGGGCAAGCTGATATATAATGCAGGTACATGGACACACACACCTTACCCCCATGAGCGCGGCACAGGCCAGGCTGAACCCTGTGTGATTGTGATCTTCCCCCTGTATTTTTCACATGCGAAAGGACTCTCCCTGTATGACGTTACATCACTCAACCTCATATACAGACCCGATGCTGGCGATGGCCGATCATCAACTGGAAAAAGCCGCTGACCGGCTGGGCCTTGATGAGGGGATGCGCCAATGGCTGCGCGTGCCCGAACGCAAGCTTGAGGTCTCACTCCCTGTCAAGATGGATGATGGCAGCATCAAAGTCTTTACCGGCTACCGGGTCCAGCACTCGACAGCACGCGGCCCGGCCAAGGGCGGCCTCCGCTATCACGCTAACGTCACCGAAGACGAGGTACAGGCGCTGGCCACCCTGATGACCTGGAAGTGTTCCGTCGTGGGCATCCCGTTTGGCGGTGGCAAAGGCGGCGTGGCCGTCGATGTACGCCAGATTTCCCGCGCGGAACTGGAACGTATCACGCGCCGCTATGCGGCTTCGATCATGGAGATGACCGGGTCACGCCGCGATATCCCCGCACCCGATATGGATACCGACGGCCAGATCATGGCATGGTACACCGATACCATCACCATGATGAGCGGTCGCATCGCCGACCCCGCCGTGGTGACCGGCAAGCCGCTGGGGCTGGGTGGCTCGCTGGGCCGTGCCGAGGCCACCAGCCGTGGCGTTGCCGAGATCACGGCGTTTGCGCTGGATAAACTGGACATCCCGATTGAAGGCGCATCTGTGGCCGTGCAGGGTTTCGGTAAAGTGGGCAGCCATGCCGCCGAAATCCTCAGCAAGGAATACAAGGCAAAGATCGTTGCTATCAGCGATATTTCCGGCGGGTACTATAAGGCCACCGGGCTGGATATCCCCGCGGCGCTTCAATGGGTACGTGAACACGGCACGCTTGAAGGATGGGGCACTGACGCCGACAGCATCAACAACGAGGACCTGCTCACACTGGATGTCACCGTGCTGATCCCGGCGGCGCTGGAAGGCCAGCTTACCGGGAAAAACGCCGATCAGGTCCGCGCCAGGCTGATCGTCGAGGGCGCAAACGGCCCCACCACCATTGAGGCCGATCAAATCCTCACCGACCGGGGTATCGTGGCCGTGCCGGACATCCTCGCCAACGCGGGCGGCGTCACCGTCAGCTACTTCGAGTGGGTGCAGAACCTCCAGTTTGACTCATGGGGGCTGGAATACGTCCGTGAACGCTTGTTCAAGGTGATGCGTGCCGCCTTCGATGAGGTATGGGGCGTCAGCCAGCAGCACGGGATCGGCATGCGTGAGGCCGCCTTCCTCGTCTCCATTGACCGCGTCGTCGAGGCCCTGCTGACGCGCGGGCTGTTCCCCTAGGGTGCAAGCTGCACCGCCCTGTAGCAACAACGTCCCCCTCAATCGAGGGGGGCGCTTTGATCCTGCCAGGCTAATCGCGGCACGGGCAGCCGCCCAACCCGCTCCATTTCAGCCCGGCACGTACGGTCTTCATCATCTTCCTTCCATTATGATCATTTGCGCTTTTTTTCACATTGGGCTGCGTTCCTGCACAATTGTCAATTTGCATTTACAATGAGGTAAGCAGTTTCCCTACTTCCACGTGGCCGGGTGCCGGGGTACGCTAGGGAAAGAGTCAGAGGTCGTATCCCTAAGATGAGCCAAAAAAACGACAAGAAGACCGATCAACCTCAGCAGACAGGCCTGTTTTACCAACATCTGGTTGATCTTTCGCCTAACCCCATACTGACGTTCACCCCCCTGCGTGACAACAGCGGGCAGGTCGTCGATTTTGCCTGCGAGTATGCCAACCTGCAGGCTCAATCCGCCTTCACTATGCCGCTCACAGGGGCGAGACTGTACGACCTGCTGCCCTCCGATGCCCGTGAGATGTGGCTGGCCCATGCCCGCTCCACACTCGAAACCGGGGAAGCTGTTTCCGAGCCACTCACCCTCGCAACCGGCAGCAAAACCACCCCCTACGTGGCGACCCTGCACCCCGTTGAAGGGCGCGTCGTGCTGTGCCTGCACCCTGACCCGGCACAGAAATACCGCGTGCAGATGGCCCAAAACCTGCTAAAGAACGTGCCCGACCTCATATTCTCACTGGATACCGAGGGGCGCTTTACCTCTGTCTATGGCCGGGCGCTGGAAACCATGAACCTCACCGAAGCACGCTTCATCGGCAAAACGTGGGGTGAGGTGCAGTCCCCGGCACCGGATGAACCTCACATGGCCGCTTACCGCAGGGTGATGGATGGGCATGACACCACCGTCGATTGGACACTCAGGCTGGAGCATGACCAGCAGATATTTATCGAGACGCGCATGTCCCCCATCCGTGATGCTGCTGGCAGCGTGATCGGTGTATCGGGCAGCGCCATTGATATCACCGCCCTGCGCCGTACCGAACAGGCCGCCCACGCATCCGAGGAGCGCTACCGCGCGGTGGTTGATGCCATCAGCGATTTTGCCTATGCCCTCGATGTGCACATTGATAATACCGTTAAGATTGCGTGGATGACGCCTAACTACGAGACCGTCACGGGGTTGAAAGCCGAGGACCGCGTAAAAACACTGCCGTCAGGCGCTCCCGTTCATCCTGATGATCAGGTGATCACCCGAACAGCCACGCTCCGCGCCATAGAGCAGAAGGCCCCCGTTGAGGCCGATTATCGCATCATCCGGCAGGATTCAGGCGACATACGTTGGATACACGGGCGGTTAATCCCTGGGATAGACCCCGAAACCGGGCGTGTGATACGGCTGTACGGCTCCGGTACGGACATCACCGAGCGCAAACTGGCCGAGCAGGCCCTCGCTGAATCCGAGGAGCGCTACCGCGCGGTGGTTGATGCCGTCAGTAATTACGCGTATTCGCTCAACGTGGTCGAGGGCGGTGACGATGTCGAGTTTGACTGGCTGACCCCTCGCTATCACGACATCACCGGCTACACCGTCAAGGAACGGATCGTCACTCATCCCACCGGGCCGCCCGTCCATCCCGACGATCAGGCCCTCCTGCTGGCTGCCATTCTGCGGGCTGCCAAAATAAAAAAGCCCATTGAGGTTGATTACCGCGTCGTTCATAAGGACACCGGTTCATCACGCTGGATCAGGGGGCGGATGAACCCGGATATTGACCCGGAGACGGGGAACGTGATTCGTGTCTACGGTGCCGGCAGTGACATCACCGAGCGCAAACTGGCCGAGCAGGCCCTCGCTGAATCCGAGCGGCAGATGTCGGCGCTGCTGGATAACCTGCCCGGCATGGCCTATCGCTGCAAGAACGACCGTAACTGGACAATGCAGTTCGTCAGCAGCGGCTGCCGGGAACTGACCGGGTACCGCCCCGATCAGCTTATTGACAGTACCACCATCGCCTTTGGCGACCTGATACTCCCCGACGACTACCAGCAGGTCAGGGATGATGTGCAGGCGGCCCTCGCTGTGGATCGTGCATTCGAGGTCGAATACCGCATCCGCTGCGCCGACGGCCAGGTCAAAACGGTCTGGGAGCGTGGGTCAGGCATCAAACAGCCTGACGGCACATGGCTGCTGGAAGGCTTTATCAGTGATATCAGCGAGCGGCGGCAGGCCCAGCAGCAGCGCCAGCAGGCTGAGCGCCTGCTGCGAAGCACCTACGATAACCTGTTTGACGCCGTGCTGGTCATTGATATGACGACGACCCACATCATCGACTGCAACCGTGCCGCGCTGGAGATGTTCGGCTACAGCCGCGAGGAGATGATCGACCAGCACGCCAACCTGCTGCAGGTCGATGACGCACACGGGGCCGAGTTTGACCGCCTGATGCGTGAGCAATCCGGCCATGATCAGATCCACATCGCGGAGTTCCCCCGGCGGCGCAAGGACGGCAGCATCTTCCCGGTGGAACACATGATGTCCACCATCCGTGACAGCAGTGGTGCGCCCCTGTACACCATTGCGACGCTGCATGACATGACCGCCCGGATTGCGGCGGAACAGGAACGCCGTAACCTGCTCGATATGCTCCAGAACACCTACAACAGCATCAATGACGCCATCTTCATCGTTGACGCAGCCAACGGCATCATCGAATCCTGCAACAGGGGTGCGGAGACGCTGTTCGGTTACACCCAGCACGAACTGGTCGGCCATCAGACCCGGCTTCTTGCCACCAGCGAGGAATCATGGGTGCAGGCCCGGTCGATGCTTTCACGCGACCCGGCACAGCCCCAAACACATCTCGCCAACTACCCCGTGCAAAAGAAAAACGGCGAGGTCTTCCCGGCGGCACACAACGTGACCGGCATCTATGGTGAACCCGGGAATATCGTCCGCTGGATTTGGGTCGTCCGTGACATTACCGAAATGCTGAATCTGCGCCAGCGTGACCGCGAGCAGCGCCTGTTTGCCGAGGAACTGGCCCGCAGTGCAGCCTCCCTGAATGCCACCCTTGATGTGAACCAGGTCTATGAACGTCTGCTGACCTCGATCACGGGCGTCTTCCCGCATACCGCGGCTTGCATCATGGTGCTGGAAGGCAGCCAGCTTCGCGTGGTGAGTGTCATGTGTGACTTAATGAAAGACGGGTATGAATGCCTGGACGTTGGTCACGTGCTGCCGCTGGCGCATCTGCCCGCCGCACGTAAGGTCATCAACGAGGCTGAGACGCTCACCATCCCCAACACGGGGGAAGACGGCATCTTCTTCAGCCGTGCGGGGCTGCGCTGGATCAGGTCGTGGGCCGGGGTGCCGCTGGTCGTGAATGGCGAGACGGTCGGCATTCTCAACCTCGACAGTGACGAGGTCGGCACCTATCAGCAGGCAGACGCGGAACGGCTCAAGACCTTCACCGATCAGGCATCCGTGGCACTGCACAACGCCCTGCTTTACGAGCAGCTTCAGCGCTACAGTGTTGGGCTGGAACAGGCCGTCGCCGACCGCCTGAAAGAACTCAGGGAAGCCCGCACCCACACCGAGGCCATCTTCCGCCATAACCCCGACGGCGTGCTGATGCTCTCACCGAATGGCATGATCCAGCAGGTCAACCCAGCGATACAGGAGCTGTTTGGTATCCGCCCCGGCGAGGTCCTCGAAAAGCCGCTGGGCACACTGCTGGGGTCGGACCTTGCCGACGAGATCAAGGCAATGCAGGACTCCATCACCGCGGGCGCGGCTTCCAGCCATCGTGAGGTACAACTCCTGCTGCGCAGCGGCGTCGAGATCGACCTTTCGATTGTGATGGCCCCCATCCACGATGACAACCGCATCACCGGGATCGTGTGTACCCTGCGTGATATCACTGAACTCAAGGAGGTGGAGCGCATGAAGGACGCCTTCGCCTCGAATGTCTCGCATGAACTGCGCACGCCGATCACGACCATCACACTTAACCAGAAGCTGATCCGCCGCAACCCCGCCAAACAGGAGGAGTACCTGGCCCGCATCGAGCGTGAGACGGAGCGGCTCTCCCTGATCGTGGATGATCTGCTGCGGCTCTCACGGCTGGAGCGTCAGACCACGCCCATCAACCCCAAACCGACCAGCCTCAACAACCTGCTGGCCGACTTTGTACATGACTTCGAGCCGGTGGCACAGGCACGCGGCCTGTTCGCGGAGCTGATCCCGCATTACCGCGACCCCATCGCCATGGCCGATACCAGCCTCATACGGCATGTCCTCAGCATCCTCGCCACCAACGCCATCAACTACACCGAGGACGGCGGCTTCACGCTGATCGTCATCCGCGATGAGCAGCGTGTGGGTTTCGTCATCTCTGATACCGGGCCGGGCATCGCCCCCAGGGAGCAGGAAAAGGTGTGGGACCGCTTCTACCGGGGCGAGACAGGCAATCAATCCAGCGCACAGGGCACCGGGCTGGGCCTTGCACTGGCACGCGAGATCGTCCGGCGTCATAATGGGGATATCAAGCTCGACAGCAGCGGCATCGTCGGCGAGGGCACCGCCTTTACCGTCTGGCTGCCGCAGGCATAAACCCGTGACAATGGCCCGTGAAGATGAAGCCTGCCAACCGACAACGACACCCCCCCTACAGGCCCGTTGAACCTGTGCCGCCTCCCTTAAAAAGGGGGGGACTCCGAGTGACGAAGCTGCCAGGATGGGGGGTACTGCTTCTGAGTATCACCTTCCTGCTCTCCGGCTGTGCCAGCGTACAGGATTCGGAGCGGAACGCGATCCGACTGACCCAACAGGCCGAGGCCACGGCCTTTCAGCAGGTCGTGGAGATCGCGGTTAACGGGACGCTGGCCGCCATGCCCACCGGGCAGGTGACCCGCCCGACCCCCCCCCTGCCGATGGCCCCCACCTCACAGCCGCTGGGCGGCGCGGAACTGGACGCCATGATCGCCGCCTACCCCGGTGAATCCTCACCCCGCCCGGTCACCGCCGAGGAGGTCGCCGCTGCCAACACCTACCGCGAGGATCACCCCGACCAGATCGGTACGACCGGCCTGCCGCAGCTCATCGTCTTTTATAACAACCTCGGTGAGGATGCGGGCGGCTGCATCAACTGCTCGCGCTATCGTGGCGTGCTGCAGGAGCTTGAGGTCGAACTGTGGGGCCGCCTCGATTTCATCTACCTCAACAATGAGTACACGGAGATCGAGGAGATTCAACGGCTGTTGGGTATCACCTCCGGCTTCAGCCGCAAGATCGCGATCTCGATGGTGCTGCTCGATGCCGATGGCGAGCGCATCCGCGTCTACCGCCAGTTCCCCCGCTCGCAGGACAAAACCCCCAGCGAGGCCCTGCGCACCAGCCTCACCATCCAATTGGACCGCGTCGGCGGGTGATACGTGGAGCACCACCAGCGAGTACAAGGGGCCACGATAGGGGCTGACAGGAACTCCTGTGAGAAGGTGCGCCGTATGAACACAACACCCCCAAAGCCTCCGCAGAAGTTGATTGCCCCCTTTTCAGGGGGGTGTCATCTGCTCGCGTTGTCGAACAGTCATGGGGGGTGATTCAGCATGAATACCCGTGTTCCACTATAATGACCCTGCAACCCATCAACGAGGAGACACACGGACTATGACGCACTGGAACCGAAGCCTATTGATCGCGCTGCTGGCGCTGATGCTGGCCGCGATGGCCTGCAACGTGCCCGGCATCGGCACGACGCCGGACCCCACCCCCGACCCCCAAACCGCCGACGCTGACGGCAGCATGCCAGCAGCAGACCCCACCTCCACCACTGCCACCAGCGACGACAACACGAACGCCGCCGATTCGTTTACACCCGTTCCACCGGGCAATAACGACGGTCAAAACACCGATGACATCGACCCCAACTGCCCGTTTGATGCCAGCTACGTCCGTGACCTGACCTACCCGGACGGCACACAAACCGCTGCCGGGGTCGATTTTGACAAGGGCTGGCAGATCATTAACGACGGCTGCGCTGACTGGCCCGGCGGCACCGAACTGATCTTTATCCGTGGCGATCAGATGGGCGATACCACCTCGATCACGGTGCCTGCCACCGAAGCAGGCCGTACGGTCGATGTGTACGTGGGCCTGACCGCACCCGATAATGACGGCAGCTATCGCGGCTACTGGCAGCTCCATACGCCCAGCGGCGGGAGCTTCGGCCCGCAGATTTACGTCGATATTATCGTGGGCGAAGGCGGCCCCTCCGCTGTCGCACCACCGGAAGGGCAGGGTGCCATTACCGGCGCGGTCGGCTACCCCAGCGAGTTCATCCCGGCACTGTACATCTATGCCGAAAACCGCAGCACCGGGGCGTGGTTCCGCATCTCACATCCCATGAACACCACCTCCTACCGCATGGACCTGCCCGCCGGGACCTACATCATTTACGCCTACGGGCAGGATTTTGACGCCGTGGCCGGGTATACCCAGGCGACGGTGTGCGGCCTGACCGTGGACTGCGACGACCATACACTGGTTGAAGTGACCGTCACCGCAGGCGAGATCGTCAGCGGCATCGATATGACCGATTTCTACTTCAACCCGGCAGATGGCTCGGTGCCGCTGCCACCGGATCAGCGGTGACAGGAAACAGAGGCCAGTGATGCGGCTGTGCATCTGCCGCTGACAGCTTGATCCACCCCCAAACAACGAGGAGAGTCACACCACCATGGCAGACAAACGAGTACCGATCACCGTGGCCTATGGCGACGGCATCGGGCCTGAGATCATGTCGGCTGCACTGTTCATCCTGCGTGAAGCCGACGCCCTCATCGACCCGCACCCCATCCATGTCGGGGAGCAGGTCTACAAGCGGGGTGAGACAACCGGCATCGACCCCCAGGCGTGGGAGTCACTCAAACACACGCGCGTGCTGTACAAAGGCCCTATCACCACGCCGCAGGGCGGTGGCTACAAGAGCGTCAATGTCACACTGCGCAAGACGCTGGGCCTGTACGCCAACATCCGCCCGGTGGTGTCGTACTATCCGTATATCAACACCAAGCATCCGCTGGTCGATATGGTGATCGTCCGTGAAAACGAGGAAGATACCTACGGCGGCATCGAACACCGCCAGACGCAGGAGGTGTACCAGTGCCTCAAGCTGATCACGCGGCCCGGTTCTGAACGTATCGCACGGTATGCCTTCGAGTACGCCCGGCTGCATGGCCGCAAGAAGGTGACGGCTTTCACCAAAGACAACATCATGAAGCTGACCGACGGCACCTTCCATAAGATATTTGATGAGATCGGTGAGGAGTACCCGGATATCGAGCGCAACCACCTGATCATTGATATCGGCATGGCGCGTGTAGCCGACAGCCCGGAGTTCTACGACGTGCTGCTGACGCCCAACCTCTACGGCGACATCATGAGCGACGTGGCCGCCCAGATCGCAGGGTCAGTGGGGTTGGCACCGTCCGCCAACATCGGCGACCACTACGCCATGTTTGAGGCCATCCACGGCTCCGCGCCCGATATTGCCGGGGAAGGCATCGCGAACCCGTCCGGCGTGCTGCTGGCAGGCGTCATGATGCTGAACCACCTCGGCCAGCATGAGGTCGCCGAGCGTGTTCACAACGCATGGCTGCGCACCATTGAAGATGGCATCCATACCCGCGATATCTATAAATCCAAGTCCAGCACGCAGCGCGTCGGCACGATGGACTTTGCCCGTGCGGTGGTGGAGCGGCTCGGTCAGCAGCCGCAGCGCCTCAGCCCCATCGAGTACCGGCGCGAGAAGCCGCCCAAGGTCACACTGAAACCGGCGGTCAAACAGCAGAAGGACCTGGTCGGCGTCGATGTGTTCCTTGACTGGGATGAAGCCGACCGTGACCCCAATGTGCTGGGCAACCAGCTTGTTGAGATGGGCAGTGATGCGCTCCCGCTGATCATGGTCACCAACCGGGGCCAGAAAGTCTGGCCGGACGGCCTGCCGGAGACCTTCTGCACCGATCACTGGCGCTGCCGTTACCAGGCCCACAAGGGCGTGACCATCACCCACAAGGACGTGGTGGCGCTGCTGGCCCGCATCGAGGCCGCCGGGTTTGACTTCGTCAAGACCGAAGGGCTGTACACCTTCGATGGGGAATACGGGTTCAGCCTCGGGCAGGGGCAGTAACGGAGGCCAGGGGGCAAGAACCTTCTGCCGAGGCTTTGCTATTGAAAACACGATAGTGGGTTCAACTGCGTAAGCCCTGGCATAATGACAAGATGGCAGGCATCGGTTCTGATGCCTGGAACTACTAGACACAAGGATTATTGGTATGAAGAAACCGATTATGATGGCATTGAGCATGCTGGCGCTGGGCGCGCTGGCCTGTAACTTACCGCTGCCAGGCAATGGCGGGCGTTCGGCAGCCGTGCCGGAACCAACCCCCAACCCCGGTGCGGTGCAGATTTTGCTGGATGAAGGCGTTTCGATTGAGCGTGCATTCGAGCAGGTGCAGGGCCTGCAAGCCGGGGCGCAGTTCGAGGTAACCATCACCGAGGCTGAACTGGCACGCCAGATCAACCAGATGGTGACATCTGACCCCGGTGCAGCCGAGGCCCTCGGCTACGTGGATATCGGCCTGAACCCTGGCGGGACTCTCTCCATCAGCGTGCCGGTCGATGCCAGCTTTGCCGGGTTCAACAGTGGGAGCGTGGCTTTCATCGCGTTTGATGTCGATGTGGTGGAGGGCGTGATCTCGGTGACGACGCTTGAGAGTTACATCGAGGCGGCGGGCATCAAGGTAGCCCTGCCTGAGCGCCTTGTCTCAGAACTGAACGACGCGGTGGAAACGGCGTTGATGGACCTGCGCAGCGGCTGGGATGACTCCGTGCGGCTCGATGACATCGTGATCTACGGGGGCGGCATGCGCATCAGCGGCACGGCGGTGAATTAGCGCCTGCCAGGGACTTCTGAATGCCAGCGCCGCGTAACCGGGACGGCTTTTACCGCTGCATGGCCTGTGGATGACCAGGCCATGCAGCGTATTAACCGGGTCTATTCCCCACTCCCCCCCAACGCCTGGGCCTCATCAATGATGCTGGGGTCCAGTTCTTCGACGGCGCGTGCCCACGCCACCATTTCCGCTTCCATCTGCTCAAACAGCGGGTTCACATCAATGATGGTGGCCCCATCGCGGAAGTCACTGTAAGCCCGGATGCCGGTCTCCATCACGGCCAGCGTCTTGAGTTTGGCTTCCTCGGCGCAGGGCGGCCCCTCCAACGCATTGACCTCAAGGTAGATGGCCTGCATCTCAAGGATAAATGGGTCCAGTTCATCACGGGTGACGGCGTTAGCCGCCTGCGTGGTGTTGAAGAAATCGCTCATGAGCTGCATCATCAGGCGGGCCGATCCGCGTGCCTCGGCACCGGGGCAGTTGGGGTCCCCGCCAACTGAGCCACAGGCGGCGAGAATGGGCATGATGAGCAGAATCAGCAGGATAGTCCAGCGGGTACGTCGATACATGATTGCCCTCGTTGTATGCTTGTCGTCGGTCCCCACAGTTATACCCGACGCACTCCGCGACTTCAACCGGGGAGAAGGCCTCTCCGGGGGCAGTCCGGTCGCACAATTCCGGTTCAAACGCTACACTTAGCCAATACGATACCCTTGTTTATTATGATAGGACTTAACCAGTTGAAGCATGGCGATGACTGACATTGTCGTACTGGGCAGTTTAAATATGGACCTCGTGGTGCGGGCAGAGCGGATGCCCGGCCCCGGCGAGACGCTGACCGGGGGGCAGTTCTCGATCATCCCCGGTGGCAAAGGCGCGAACCAGGCAGCCGCCGCTGCCCGGCT
>CAYMGV010000064.1:0-14797 GCA_964390105.1 uncultured Anaerolineae bacterium
GCCCACGGCGTCCGCTTTGCCGAGCAACCCCGCGACGAGCCGTATGGGCGCGTCGCGGGGTTCTATGACCTGTACGGCAACAAGTGGGATTTGATCGAGCCGCGCACCCGCTGACCAACACCTCCCCTTACGGAATCCTCACCCGGAACCGATCATCAAGCGTGCTGATCAGCTCCAGTGTGCCGCCCAGCAGGTCGATCAGCCGGGCTGCGGTCGCCGGGTCGCGGTGATCCCAGCCACTCGGCGCGGCGTTGTTCAATCTGCTGGTAGTGGGGATCGGGGTTCATCTTACCCATATCGAAGCGGTTCAACTGAGTCGTCATCATCAGGCAGTGGAACCCGGTACAGCCCGATCCATTGCAGACCCAGCAGCAGCAGGTACAGCGGGTTGAGCGCGTAGCGCCGCCACAACCGGCGCGGCTCCTGTATCAGCCGGAACAGCCATTCGAGTCCGCGCCGCTGCATCCACGCCGGGGCCTGCGGCAGACTCCCGGCGTGGAAGTCAAACGCCGCACCCACCGCCAGCATCGGCATGTCGAGCAAACCCAGGTGTTCGTAAACCCATGTCTCCTGGCGGGGGCAGCCCAGCCCCACCAATACGATGCGTGCACCGGACGCCCGGATTTCCCCGGCGATCTCCGCCTGTTCTTCCGCTGTGACCTGCCGAAAGGCAGATGGTTTCATCCCGGCGATCTGTAGCTGCGGGAAGCGATCCCGCAGGTTGGCGGCGAGGTCATCCAGCACCGAGGGTTGACTGCCGTACAGGTAGATGGGGAGGCCGTGCCCCGCCGCGGCCTCGCAGACGTACAGCGTCAGGTTGGGGCCGTACACGCGATCCGGCAGGTCGGCGCGATGCAGCAGGTTCAGCCCCCAGCGCACCGGCATCCCATCCGGCACGACCATATCAAGCTGATTGAGTCGGCAGCGGTAATCGGGGTCAGAGACGCTGATCATCACACCATGGACGGCCAGCGCCGCGACGCCCAGTGTGCGCTGACCCCGGGCGGCCTCAATGACGGCAACCACAGCGGCCTCGTAATCAACAGCGCTGATCGGCACGCCGAGAATGCTGTGCTTGCCCCGGTCAATCATGCGGATGCATCCGCACGCCAGCGCTCGACGTTGTTCTGGTAGATTTCGGTCAGGATGGCCTCGACATCATAGGTCTGAACCCAGCCGGGATAATGCGCCTTGAATTTACCGATATCGCTGATCCACCAGATATGGTCACCGATGCGGTTGTCCTCGGTATAGGTCCAGTTCAGCTTGCTGCCCGTGATCGCCTGGCACAGATCAATGGCCTCAAGCATCGAGCAGTTGCTGAAGCGTCCCCCACCCATGTTGTAGACCTCACCCACGCGCGGTGACTGGAAGAAATGGTAAAACGCATCGATCAGATCGGCGCTGTGGATGTTATCGCGGACCTGCTTACCCTTATAGCCATAGATGGTATAGGGCTGGCCGGTAGCGGTGCATTTCATCAGGTAGGCAAGGAAACCGTGTAACTGGGCCCCGGAGTGATTCGGCCCGGTCAGGCAGCCCCCCCGGAAACAGGCGGTCTTCAACCTGAAGTAACGCCCGTACTCCTGCACCAGCACGTCCGCCGCCACCTTGGACGCGCCAAACAGCGAATGCAGCGCCTGGTCGATGGACATATCCTCGCGAATACCGTTGTGATACGTGTGCGCCGGGTCGATCTCCCAGCGTTTTTCCTGCTCGATCAACGGCAGGCGGTTGGGGGTATCGCCGTAAACCTTATTGGTTGAGGTGAAGATGAACACCGCATCGGGGCAGAACTGACGGGTGGCCTCCAGCAGGTTGAGCGTCCCGTTGGCGTTGATGGTGAAATCGGTGTTAGGCTCCCGGGCGGCCCAGTCATGCGAGGGCTGCGCTGCCGCATGGATAATCAGCGCGATCTGTGAGCCGTGCTTCCTGAAGATGCCGAAGATAGCATCCTGGTTGCGGATGTCCTCGTCATAATGTGTGTACTGGCTGCCTGCTGACTGCTGCAACTGCGCCAGCTTCCAGTGGGTTGATGCCTTCTCCCCGAAGAAATACGCCCGCATGTCATTATCGATGCCAACAACATCAAACCCCTTGCTGACAAGGAAGCTCACCGCCTCCGAGCCAACGAGGCCCGCAGACCCGGTCACAATCGCAACGGACAAGAATCACCTCCGGAAGTCGGCCCTGGAACGGGTAGATGGTCAGCACACCGGCAGCATGGTCCTGTGGGCTCGGGGTGGTGTTGTCCCCCGGTCTGGGCTATCATGATGAAATAGATGTCGTCGTCAGATCACACAGGCCCCCTGTGTGATGCATCCTAGTCTATCGATGTGCTTCATGCTGCACAAGTAGGAGTACACCCTATATCCAGCCGGGATGAGTCCTGTGTTTAACCGTCACAGCCTGCGTTTTTCCCTGTTCCTTGTGGCCTCCGACATCGTTCTTGTGGCGCTCAGCCTGCGGCTGGCAGTCCTCGCGCGGACGGTGGTCCCCGTCGGCAGAACCGCCCCAACCTACGAAGTGCCGTTTGTCGTGAACATCATCACGGTGGTGCTGTTCAGCGTGATCTACATCGCCTACGGCCTGTATGATGCCAGGCGCACACGCAGCCTCACGATGGAATTCCAGCACATCGTAACCCATACCTTCCTGGCGTGGTTCACGCTCGCGGGCATCATGTACTTCTCATTCCGGGATGTCTCACGCCTGCTGATGATCTACTTCCTGGTCAGCACACTGGTGCTAATCGCCACATACCGCGCCATGCTGAGGGTAGTCTCCCGGCGGACGCGGGGCCGTTCCTTCGATGCACGCGGTGTGATCATCATCGGCAGCGGGACGCTGGCTAAGGATGCTCAGCGTGCGCTCGCAGAACACAGTTGGTCGGGGGTTTTCCTGGTTGATGAAATGTCATCGGGCCAGATCACAAACATCCCGGCCTTTATCGAAAACCTCACCGGGCGCATGGAGACCGACCGCGTCTCTGACATCATCATCACCGAGGACACTGCTGACGAACATATCACGGCGCTGATCAAGGCGCTGCACAAACTCTCGCTGGATATCCACCTGATCCCGGACCTGCGCGACCTGATCTTCCTCAATGCAGGAACCACCACGCTTGATACCCTGCCGCTCATCACGCTCAAAAGCCCCACACTCGACCCCTTCCAGCGGCTGGTCAAACGCACCTTTGACGTACTCGCCAGCGCTGCCATGATCCTCATGACGGCCCCGCTGATGCTGATCGTGGGGCTGGCGGTGTTCCTCAGCGAGCCGGGCAGCCCGATCTTCTTCATCCAGGAGCGTGTGGGGGAGCATATGAAGCCGCTGCATGTGATCAAGTTCCGCACGATGACGCACAACGCAGCAGAGAAGCACGCGAAGCAGAACGCGGGCAAAACACTGGACCAGGTTCAGCACAAGATGCTGGCAGCGTCTGATGTCACGCCGCTGGGCCGCTTCCTGCGGCGCACGGCACTCGATGAACTGCCGCAGTTGTTCAACGTGTTGATGGGCGATATGAGCCTGGTGGGTCCGCGCCCGGAAATCCCGTGGCTGGTGGAGAAGTATGAGAGCTGGCAGATCAAGCGCTTCGAGGTGCCGCAAGGCCTCACCGGATGGTGGCAGGTCACACGCGCCCATGACAGCCTGATGCACCTCAACACCGACGCCGACCTGTACTACATCCAGAATTATTCGCTGTGGCTGGATATCCGCATCCTGCTGATGACGGTCCCGGCGGTGCTGCGCGGTCGTGGGGCGTATTGATCAGGACGCCCCATGCTGGATCAGCACCGGGGTGAGGTCCTCCCCGATGCCGTGCAAGCCGATCTGCACACAACCAAGCCCATAGGCTGCCTCAAACGGGCGGCCTGCCCCCAATGCCTGGTAGAACCCAATCGCAAAGGCAATCGCGGCGCGGTCCCCGATGGCGGTTCCCATCCCGACCACACACGGCACATGCTGCGCGATGGCCTGCGCCTGCTTCTCGGAGTAGCAGGCATTGAGTACCACACATCGAATCTGCCCCGTGAACTGCGCAAACAGCGCGGCCAGCGCCTCCGGCCCGATGGGGTGCAGGCCACCCGCCTGGTTCTCGAAGCATAGTGCGCCGGACTGCATCCCGTGGCCGGAGAAATGCACGATCTCCGGGGTCAGGTCGAGAAAAGCCTGGCTGATATCGGCAGGCCGGGCGGAAAGCCGCTGGGCCAGCCGGAATTGGTCACGCAGTTTTGCCATGCGCAGCTTCTCATCGATCTCGCGCAGTTCCTCGCCCAGTCGAAGCTGGGCTGTGTTGGTGGGTTCCGCAGCCAGAAACAGGATCGTTTTAGCGGCAGGCACCGGCTCAGGGGCGGCCTGTACCGGGGCATTACAAATGCCGCAGTAGCGCGCACCAGCCGGGATCGGGTGGCCGCACTGGTGACACAGCGCCACAGCCTGACTGGCCTGGATGTAATCCCGGATAAACGGCAGCGGATCATGCCGAGGTGCTGCTGCCTCCTGCTCCCATGTGAAGACCAGCGTGCCGGGGAGCGTACGCTCGTTGGCGGCCCAATCGGCATTACCCGTCGTTACGACAAGGTAGCGCTCATGTCGATACAGTACCACCGTCATCGAGCGGCTCAATCCATCGATCCGGAACAGGTTCTTCTGACGCCTGCGGGCCTGCACCGCGACTCCGCCATCGCGTGCCATGAGAAGCGCCGCCTGAAAGCCCTGTTCTGCCAGCCATTCCACCAGCGCCGCGCCCAACTCAGCCGGGTTGATCCCCGGTGCCTCCAGTTTTGTTGTGTTCATCAGTTATTCGGTAGTCATCGCATTGTAGATGACGGCAGTCAGCACCACCACAATGAACGCCGCAATCGGGTTCCATGCGAGGAAGATGATCGACGCGATAACAGCGAACGCCAGAGCAAGCAGGCTCAACGGCAGGCCCAGCAGCAGAAACACGAGGCTGACGGCAAACGTGATCAGGGCGTTGTACAGCGCCGATTTCAGCGCAAGGCGGATGATGCTCTCCTCGGAGTTCATCTCGCGGGCGTACTTCACCACCCAGATGCCCTGGTAGATGAAGATAATCCCCGTAGCGATCACACCGATGATCTCGCTGTACGGGATCAGCATGGCAAGGACCAGCGTGGCATTCATCCACCAGATCACCTTGAGATAGGCACGCCACGCCGGGTTGGGTGCTTTGGCGTCGGCGGTATCAGCGGGCCTGCTGACCTGCTGAAGCGGTGCACCGCAAGAGGTACATACGACGTTATCGGCCTGGTTCACGGTACCGCATTTCAGGCACGCGATGCCCTGTAATTCCATCAGGATTGTTCCTTGTATGTGGAGAAAAGGCGCAGGTACACAAAAGCGACGGGCTGCCCGTCGCAATCAGACAAAGAGGTTAAACGGATCGCGCTTGGCGGAAACCCCACCCATAACCGCACCGGCAATGAAGCCCGGCACTCCGCCGATGCCGAAGCCAAACAGGAAACCGAGGACGCCGCCAATCATGGCCCCGATCAGAATATACGTGACATACTGCCCACCACCCGGGTTTTCATCCATTCGAACACCTGCCTTTATGTGAGGGTATAGACCTTTCAACTACCTAACGTTGCGCTTATTTTCACAGTCTATCACAGGTTCAGAGGCTTGTGAAGATTCGATCAACAGCCGGGGGCAGCATGGCGGCGGGAGATCAGGGCGCGCGGACACGGTAGATGGTGACATCGTCGGTTTCGTGGATCACCTCAAATGGGAGCGTGATCCGCTCATTACCGCTGAGGGCACGCTCGTAGCTGCCCTGATAGATGACGGTAACGCCCCATTCATCGATCAGGCTCTCCCGCCATGAGTCCGAAGTCTCCGGGTCCCAGGACTGCTCAACGAGCGCCAGCTTCCCATCGAGGTCCACTGCCAGGAACTGATTGCCCATGAACATATAAGAATCGGCCATGCGGGGGAAATAGTTACCCATCGGATAGTAGGTCAGTATCAGGTCCTCCGGGCCGACCTCACCGGCCAGCCACTGTGCGGCCTCAACATCGGCGGTGGGCATGTAAAACGGCGGAGCGGCAGTGCCCGCCGCGCTGCGACCGGCCCACAGGCTCACCAGCAGGGTCGAGGGCAGGCACAGGATCAGCAGCACCCGGCGCAGTGTATCACGCGGGGTGGGTGTCAGGCGTTGGAACCAGGCCAGACCGGGCCAGGTGTCCAGCGTTGGGATAAGCCAGTCTTCCAGCCCAAAGGCGGCCAGCGTGCCCAGCGGAATGATCAGGCCGAGCGTAAAGCGACCGGCAAAGGGGAGCGGCAGGGAAAGCGATATCAAGTTGACGATCAGCCAGATTGGTACAAGCGGATCGCACCGGGCGCGTTTCCTCAGGCGCAGCACTTCTTCCGGCCATTGCATCCGCTTGCTTGTGATCCATCCACACCAACCTCTCATTTAAGGGGATACCCATGATTTCCCAGAGTAAATCAGACCCGGCTATGGCGAAAAAACCCCGCCTTGGATTGAGGCGGGGCCTGGGAGTCATTTCGGTATGTTGGCCGATCTGCGGCACAGCCAGAAGTGCGTGCTAGCCCTCGACCATGGCCTTATAGTTGTCGAGGGACTGGATAAGCTGCTTCTCCGCCTGCCGCTCGACCACCAGCCGATCCGCGATCTGGCTGAGGATTCCACCGCCTGGTTCGTAGTCATTGATGTGGGTCAGCGTGACGCCACCATCCTGGGGCTGGTGATACCATTCCTGAGTGCCGCTGATCATCCCGGACATCGAGAAAACCAGGCGATCATAGGGCTGAAGTTCCTCTACCACCATCGTGACGGGCACCTCGACCCCTGCCACCCGGAACACGATCTCCATAGTAGAGCCAATCTCAGGATAGTTATCGGCCACCCACACATTCTCGACGCCAACGAACCATTCCGGCAGATAGCCGCTGTTCAGCCCAAAGTCCCAGACAGCCTCCGGTGAGGAGTTGATCCATACGCTGTGTTCTATCCTTGTCATCTGTATGCTCCTGTAATAAGTTAGGATAATCATGCCCAAGGTGGATGCGGAGGTAATAGGCACTCTGTGTGCCTGTTTCCAAGTATGCCCGATGATTATTAAGACTTGATAAAACAGGTTTGTGACTGCTCATCACACCAGATTACGACACTGACGTAAAAAGGCCTCATGAGTGGTTAACCCTGATTGCTGGCCCGCAGGCAGTTTTGTTTTTGTAGCCAACACCCCTCCTGCACAGGCTCGTAGAGCGTGTGTTTATTAAGCAGGGGTGCTGCCAACACAGCATTCATTCAGGGTTAGCAATCAAGGTGAGTGGTAAAATAGCGGACATGATGATGAAATACAACTACCTCAAGCGCTATCCGAATCTGTTGCAGAAAACTGACCAGTCAACAAAAAACCGACTTCGTAAAGAAGTCGGTAAAAATATGCCCCCAAGGAGGTTCGAACTCCTGTTTCAGCCTTGAAAGGGCCGCGTCCTGGTCCACTAGACGATGGGGGCGTTGTGTGCCTGAGTGGCACAGCGGATAGATTGTACCGCGTCTTCCCGCTGTGTCAAATGTTAGGGCGGCGTTTATGCCAGTTGGTGGCTTTCTGATAGCGGTGCGCGGTGTGCAATACTTTTGAGGTATGTGCCGCAACCAACTGCATCCCCACCGGCAGGCCGTCCGAGGTCTGCCCGCATGGCACCGAAAGCCCCGGCAGCCCGGCCAGGCTGAACGGGTACGCCGTACGCAGCAGCGACTTCGCCGCCGCGACACCTTCGCTGTCCTCAATGGGATGGCGCACCGTTACCGTCGAGGGGCTGATCAGCACATCAACCCCGACCAGTGCCCGCCGCAGTGTTGAGCGCCACCGCTTCCGTGTCACCTGCGCACCGATGTAATCAACCGCACTGTAACCCTGTGCTTCGAGCAGCCGGGCACGCACATCCTCGCCAAACCTTTCCGGGTTTTCCGCCAGCCGTTCACGGTGGAACCATGCCGCCTCACCCAGCGCGAGAATCTTCTGCGCGTTCATCGTATCGTTAACACCGGGCAGTCGTATATCGACCACCTCCGCGCCCAGTTCCTTTAGAACCTTCACGGCCTCACGCACCGCAACATTCACTTCTTCATCGGTCTGATCCCAGAACAGGTCGTCCGCAATCAACCCGATGCGGATACCATACAGTTCTTCCTCAAGGCCAAGCGTATGCTGGGCCAGTATGTCGGTGCTGATGGCGTCCATCGCCAGTGCCACATCATAGGCTGTGTGGGCCATCGGGCCGACGGTATCGAGCGTATAGCTCATCGCCACCACGCCCTGCGTATCGACGCCGCCGTTCACGGGGCGCAGGCCGGTCAGGCCACAGATGGCCGAGGGCACCCGCACCGAACCGCCCGTGTCGGTGCCCAATGCCAACGGAACCATGCCTGCCGCCACCGCCACCGCCGAGCCACCGCTCGATCCGCCGGGGCTGAGGTCGGTGTTCCACGGGTTGTGGGCCGGGCCGTAATGTGGGTTGATGTTGGTGGCCCCAATGGCAAATTCATGCAGATTCGTCTTGCCCACGATAATCGCCCCCGCACGCCGCAGCGCATCAATGACGGGGGCCGAGACCAGCGGCACGTTATCCTTCAGGAAGCTGCTGCCCGCCGTGGTCGGCATACCTGCCACGTCAATCAGGTCCTTCACGCCCACCGGGATGCCATGCAGCAGACCCCGGTTATCGCCCTTGTCCAGCGCATCTGCGGCCTTCCTCGCGGCGGCCTGAGCCTGCTCCGGGGCGACGTGCAAAAAGGCATTCAGCCGCGGGTTTAATTTCTCGATGCGAGACAGGTATGCATCCATCACGTCCGTAGGGGAAACCTCGCGGGCCTGGATTTTACGGCTGAGATCAGCAAGGGACAGGGTGGTCAGTTCCTGGCTCATAGTGGTTGTGGCTCCTGGGAAAAGGGCTATGTGTCAATCATTATAATCACAGCAGGCATCAAATGCATCACGAAGACGTAAAATCAGGCCGGTATGAGCGGCTGACTTTTTTACTATAACGTGAAAGATGGTGCAGGTGTTCCGGTTAGCTTCCGGTTTCACGAAACTTTCATATAATGACACCGTACCGGGCGCTTTATACGGGCTGCTGAACTGCCAGTATGATACACTACAAATGGCTGATCCTGATCATCGCCGGAGGGCACATGACGCGCATTAATGACTACCTGTGGCAACTGCCACACCCGATCGAGGAAAATGACCCGCCCGATGTGGCGCACCTGGCACAGAGCTTTAACCTGCCCATCACCACGGGCGTCGAACGGGTGCTGTCCGACCTCGGCTACACGCTGTCGGCCACTGACATCATCGTGCCACCTGACAGTGAAGTTCACCCCTTTGCCGAGATCGACCATGTCTATGCGGCCCATGTGCGGTTTATCAATTACCTGCACCCGGACGTGATCCTGCGGGTGCATTTTGAGCATCTGCCATGGAGTGTATACCTGCCGGGGGACAGCCCGCAGCGCTACGTGATCAACCTTGATCGCTTCAAACTGACGAACATCCAGGCCCGCATGCCCGAAACGGCATGGCCGGGCAGGCTGCATACCCGTATGTCATCGCTGAAGGAAGGTGGTTTGGAACACAGCGGCGAGGACCAGGTGTGGTCGTTCAGCAGCAGTACCGACCTCGGTGAGCAGATCGGGCTGTTTCTCGATAAGTTTACGCGATGGGGTCATCCATGGCTGGCTGACGAGGCGACGTTCGGCACGTAGCACTCACAATACCCGGAAATCGGCCAGTGGTTGCAGTACCTGAACGGCATTGTCAGCCACATCCTGGATGATGTTTCGGGTGTTCTGCACCACAAACGGCATGCCCATCTGTACCAGCAGCGAATCCGGTGGTTCGAGTGCCAGGGTAATATTCAAATGGGTGCGATCTCCCTGCGCGGTAAGCAGCCATTCGGTGCGCAGCGGAAAGGTCCCGCTGGTATCAATCACGAGCCGTGAGGGTGGCTCGAAGACCGTCGTCCGGTTCTTTGATGAGAAATGCAGGCGGAAGTAGCGATAATCCGTCTGATACGAATACCCGCCCCCCGGATGGACATGAATTTCACCATAGGTGGTATTGAGATCCCGCGGGAACAGCGCGATCATATTGAAGGGGTCCGCGATGAAATCCCACACTCTGCTGATCGGCGTATTGATGACCACGTTGGTTTGTTCAGTTGGCATGGGTTACGGACCTCCGCACATCGACCACTAGTCTTATCATAAAGACTTTGTGGAGATACCCCAATGGGGTATTACCCGTAATCCGCCGGGTTACTCAACGCCGGGTTACTCTCCTTTACCCGGCTTTTTATCCATGCCCGTCTCAGCTTTGGGTTCCTGCCCGGTGGACATCTTCGGCGCTGCCTCAGCCTCGTCGATCCCTGGCCGCTTGAAGAACAGGTAGAAGGCCCCGGTATACGAGGACCCCGCGTTCATGTCGCGCTGCTCATGCCCCACCAGGATCGGGATGCTGCTGACCAGTTCCCAGCCCTGTTCGGCAGCTTTTTGAGCGGCCTCCCATGCCTCTCCGCTCTGCTCCGTCCACACCGAATTATGCCATTCATGGCCGTTGAAATCGTTCTCACCACGGTGAATGTCGCCGCGCAGCGGCACCACCACCCGTTTGATCTCCCACTTCCGCATCTGATTGTTCCCCCTTTAAAATCGGTGTTCAGCAGAATACCGCTATACCACAGATTGTGACACACCCGAGCGCAGCTTCACCAGCCTCCGGCGCACGCCTGGGATGCGGGCAACCAGCAGCAGTACGATCAATACCGCAAAGAGCAGCGGCTGAACCAGGTTACCACTGAAAGTGAGGATATTCCCTTTTTGGACCCATGCATAATGCAGCACCACCAGCAGCGATGCCATGTAGCTCAACCGATGCAGACGCTTCCAGTTCTTCCTGAGCTGGCGCTTCCAGTAATCAAACGAGGTGACGGCCAGCGCCAGCAGGATCAGCAGGGCGGCAAGCCCCACCCAGATATACGGCTTGGTGGCTGAATCGAGCCAGATGAATTTCAGGTTAAACCGGTAATCGACACCGGCAAACAGCATGAAATGCGCAGCGGCATACCAGAAGGCGTACAAACCCAGCGTGCGCCGGACCTTGATCGCGGAGCGCAGGTTGAACAGGGTATTCAACGGTGTTGGGAACAGCGACAACGTCAGTAGAATCAACGCCGTCTTGCCGGTGAACTGAGTTGCGGCCTGGATGGGGTTGTAGGTGAGATTGCCGGTAGCAGCACGCACAATGAGGTAAATCGTCCACACCCACACACCCATATGGACCAGCCATTGCAGCCGGGTAAACGTCCTGAACCTGCCAAACCAATCGCGGATTTGTTCCATAGTTTTATTTTCCTGTTGGCGGGACGCAATGGCAGCCTTTAGCTGGGCACGATGCATCGTGCCCCTACCACCTAGTAATTCACGGTCAGGTCCATACCGTCATAGAGATAGGCAACCTCTTCCTCGTACCCGTTAAACATCAGTGTTTCACGACGCCCCGCATCACCGATGCGCCGCTCCGAAGCCTGTGACCAGCGCGGATGGTTTACACCGGGGTTAACGTTAGCGTAGAAGCCATATTCATGCGGCGCGATCTGGTTCCACAGGGTCGGCGGCTCGGCGTCGGTCAGTTCGATCCGCACCACGGATTTGATACTCTTGAACCCATACTTCCACGGCACCACCAGCCGAATCGGTGCCCCGTTCTGAGCTGGGAGGTCACGGCCATACAGGCCGGTCGCCATCAGGGTCAGCGGGTTGTAGGCCTCATCCAACCGCAGCCCCTCCGTATAAGGCCACGGGTAGAGGTTGCTGCCCTGCCCGGGGAACACATCCGGATCATACAGCGTGGTAAAGGCCACGTATTTCGCCTCGCCGGTGGGTTCGACCTCGTCAAGCAGCGCGGCGAGTTCAAACCCCGTCCACGGGATCACCATCGACCACGCCTCGACGCAGCGCAGGCGGTAGATGCGCTCCTCCTGCGTGAAGGTGTTCAGCAGGTCTTCCATCGTGTAGGTCTTCGGGGTGCGTACCATCCCGGTTACTTCCACTGACCACGGCTCAGGTGGGAAACCTCCAACCATGCTGGCAACCCGTTCCTTGTTCGTCGTGAATTCATAGAAGTTATTGTAGTTGGTGATCTCGGCATAGCTGTTGAGCGGATCGCCCAGTTCATCTACAGCCGCACCAACGCTGAGGTCCGCATCAGAGACGGCTTCGGGTGTTGGCTGGACACCGCAGGCGGCCAACAGCGTCGTCAGGCTTGTTACCCCGGCGGCCTTCATGAAAGCCCGGCGGTTGAGGTAAACGCCTTCCGGCGTGATCTCGGATGATTTGATTGCTTGTGGCTTATAAGTCGATCGCTTCATGGTTCCTGAATCCCCTCGAACAACTCGAATGTTGCGGCTCGTTGTCTTACAGGTAAAGTGTCCTGTGTGTATTGACACCCTCATTAACCGTTTGTCTTACCTGCCATGAGTCTAGCGACCGCCTGACACCCCTTCAAGCCGTCGAATGATAGTTAGTACCATATCACCAGAGCCGCGCAGCAGGTCCGGGTCGATCTGCTCGACTGTATCGGAGCGCTGGTACTGATGCGGGATCAGGCCATCGCGCCCAGCCCCCATCACGGTGATAGCAGGCACCCCGGCGCGCAGCGCTTCGCCCATCGCAGTGTTGACCCCCGCCAGCCGAACCGGATATGCACCCCATCCAGGATGGGCTACGGCTAAATCTGCTACCTGGCCAAGCAGACTGGGGTCGGCATGAACGCGCCCGCCGATCCCCTCCGCCGTCACCCACACTGGCCCGGCAGCACCCAGTGCCTCGACGCCCAGCGCGACAGGGCTGATCAGCTCGTCACGATGCTGGCGGAAAAAAGCCGCCGTCCCGTAATACCCGACCTCGCCCGCCCCCGCACATACAAACCAGACGCGGGTATTTGCCAACGGATCGGCCTTCAACGCTTCAGCAAGGGCCAGCAAAACCCCAACCCCACTGGCATTATTGATGGCCCCGTGTGAGAAGGGAGTCAGATCGGCCTGCACCGTCATCACCATGTAGACGATCAGAAACGGCACGCCCAGCGCCAGCACGCCCCACATCCACGCCAGCCGGAAGACAGCCCCCGCCATGAAGGCCAGCACCATCAGGTCAAAGACGGCAAAGATGACCCTGCCGAGCACCCGGTGAGCACGTACCAACCCCGCCGTACGGAACAGCCACGGTGTACGGCCTGTATCGAGGTGGGCCAACAGCACCACATCACGCTGGACCTCGGCGGCAGGGTCCAGCACGGCTATGACGTTCTGGCTCTCCGCACGCGGCACGATGCGGCGTACCGGGTTCTTCATGCCGCCCATCTCCGAGACGATGGAGACAAACGAGGCCAGCGCCAGCACCGCACTGAAGATCGGCATGACGGGATACAGCGTGAAGGCCACGAACAACCCACCCCCGGCGATGACATGCGGGTGATAGCGTGACGTGGCAGCGGGGAAGGTCTCAATTGACGGGCTTAGGCCGACCTCCTCAAAGGTGCGGGCACAATGGATAGCAGCCTGCTTCTCGGCGGGGGTGGTGGCCCCACGCGGGCCGATCTCCACGGCAAGCTGCCGGATATGTTCAAGCGCACGGGCGGTCAGGTCATCAGCCGGCATGGTCATCGTCCTCCGTGAGCAGCACGGCCTCGGCGATCATGCGGGCATGGCTGTAAGGCAGGCGCTCCCCCTCAGCGCGAGAAGATAGATACCCACCATACACGGCATGCCCGGCCCGCATCCAGTAGCAATCCGCCGAGGCAAACCCCGCGTGGCGCAGCCAGATCAACTGCTCAAACAACGCCGAGGGCTGATCGTAAGGGCCAGGATGGCGGTAGTAATTCCAACGTTCCTCGTGGAACAGGCGCACGGCATCCTCAGCGCCCTGCTGATTCACGGCCATATCCCACGTGGCACGGAACAATTCACGGGCCTCCGGGCGAGTAGGCAGCACCAGGTCGGCCAGCAGCAGCGCCCCCTGCGAATCGATGCGGTCCTTCACCGCAGCGAATACAGCACGCTTGCCCGCCCCATCAACATGATGCAGCGCCAGCGACCCCAGCACCACACCTGCGCCGTCGAGGTGTGGGTACCAGTCTTCGGAGCGGATGTCAAACGGGATCACCCTGGCACGCTCGCCGTGGGGGGCCAGCCGTTCACGGCTGATCTCCTGCATGGTCGGCTCGTATTCCAGCGCGGTCAGCGTGGCGGATGGAAAGACGGTCAGCAGTGCATCGGCAAGGTATCCCTCCCCTGGGGACAGCTCGACCACCTGAAACACATCGTCAGCCCCGTAAGGGATCAGTGTGAGCAGCGCCGCGACCTGTTCAGCACGGGCCGGGACAGCGGCATCGGCCAGCGCGCGGTACTGCTCGGAATCCTGCGGAGTCCAGTCATCAGACATAGGGTCACCTTAACCACCATAAAACAAAAAAGAGTTAAAAAAACATAAACACAGGTTGGTGTGTTGCAGTAATCGGAGGGACCTGTGGCATAATGAATGAAGTCATCCAACAGGCTGCCACATCAACCTGATTCATCATGCCCCAGATTATAACAGCCTCTCTTTGCAAGGAGAGAAGCAATGTCCGTCAAACCAACGCCGGACGATATGCTGGTTCACCTGCCAGATCGTGCGGCACCTGCCCGGATTGTTGACCAGATCACAGAGGTCTTCAAAGAGTTAGCCAAT